>NZ_JBKBHV010000022.1:0-44043 GCF_046299635.1 Thermosynechococcus sp.
ATGCACGAGCGCAATGCTCACAACTTCCCCCTCGACTTGGCCAGCGCCGAGTCTGCACCTGTGGCCATGATTGCTCCTAGCATCAACGGCTAACTCTCAGAGCAACTCTAACTAGCGTTTTAGTTAAAGGAACCGCTCCTTCATCGGGGGCGGTCTTTCTTTTATGATGGTCAAAGGGTAGAGCCTATATTAATGAATGGCTGGACGAGTCTCTTGATAGTAGCAGCACCCCTTGTGGTTCAAGCGGTAACCCCGGCGCCAGAGATCATTGCGCGGGCGATCGCGATCGCTGCCGAGCAGTTTGGTGAAGAGCCAGAACAAATTACCGTGGTTCAAGTTCAGCCCAAGGTTTGGTCTGATGGCTGTTTAGGTTTGGGGGGATTGCGGGTTGATTGCAGCGAGCGCTTGACCCCTGGTTGGGAAATTACGCTGACGAATCCTAGCGCCCCCTACCCCCAACAGTGGGTCTATCGCACCAATCAAAGTGGTTCGCTAATTCTGTGGGATGCTGCAGGCAGTCAGATGATTGGCACCCTGATTCAGCGACCCCAACGCCTGAGTCCAGAAGAGTTGCCACCCTCCCTGCCTGAAGGGGTGAGTTTTCGCGTGATTCGGCAAAGCGATGCCTCTGGGAACCGCCCACCCTCAACGACAACAACACTGCTCTATAACGATGGTCGGATTGTGCAGCAAACCACGAATGCTCGCGGGGAAACTCTCAGCCGCACGCTGCGTACAGTGACACCTGCTCAAGTGAGTCAGTTTAATCAACTGTTGAGCGATCGCCGATTTGATCGGTTCAATGGCTTTGATTTTGTGCCCACCCCCCTAGAGCGATCGGTGCCTGTTAATCTCGTCTCTACCCCCACCGCAACGGTGCGCTTTGCTGAAGCCAATGAATACCGCCTTGCTTCTGACTTGGTCGCTGTTTTGCGCTCATGGGAGCTATTGGTTGCTAAGGGTCAGCTTCCTAAACCCGCATCGAATTGAGAGTATGGAATATGCTCAAAACATAGCTATGATTTGCGATATTTGCAACTAAAACTCAATCGGCAGTGTTTCATTTGATCTTTGACCAGCAGCCAGAGCTACTTACCGCTTGAAATTTTGAGTTTTGTTGCACGATTCAACACTTCTGCTGGGTTACTAGTGATTAGATAACATCTTCAAATAGCTTGAAGTGATCCTCTAGCTTAGGACATTGCTCAAGATTTAGAGGAATCCCTATCAATTTTAGGGCTTTATAAAATAAGTGGGGGTTATCTAATTTGCTACAGAGGACAAAAGCTATACTGAGCCATCTTGATCTGAAGCTTGGGTAAGGTATCAATTGAAACTCATCTTCGTCAGCACTCAAAAATAATTTAATTTCTTTAATTGATGAAACTTCAGAAACTTCAAGTTGATCAGAATAGACTTTAATTTTTAAATGGCTCTTACTAAGATAAATATCTCCAAAACAAGCATCATTACCTTGTTCTATTAAATTTTTAACTTCTGACCACTGCGTAGCAACTATATTACCTGCCCACATAACGCATTAAGACTAGAGATTCAGAAGACAAAAAGCATTCTTCTTGATTTTCCAAATAATACTTATAGATAATTTTAGCCGAAGAAGGAAAAAATAATCGTATTGCACTGATATCATGATATCTACCAGCTTTGTGTCTGTGTTTTTTAGGGAGTTTGATATCATCATAAATAAAGCCATGAGTTAGGATAATAGTCCGAGATTCATAAGGTTGTATCGAGTACCAGTAGAGCCAACCGTAAGTTCCAAGAAAGCCTAAGGCTCCGATAAAAGCCATGAAATTTTCAAGCGACACTGACTTTATGAAAGCAGTGATAGCCTCATATTCGCCTTGAAATAGCAGGATTACCTCTATAATTGCAAATAAAGGGAAACCTATGAATGCTGCTGCTGATAATCCAAAAATCGTGGCTACAACGAGTGAAGTAAAAAAATTGAATTTATATGGTGGTACTTCCTCAATATCAACAATACTGCCTAAAGAATTACTGAAGACTAACTGCGGCTCTACTCTAGATAAAGACATTCGAGATGAAGACATAATGCAAATCCTTGAAGTATCAAAATACTTTAAAAGACAAACAGAAGCAAAATCTTTTTACCTGACAAACACTAGCAAGCTAGTGTACAACGCTTTTCTAAAAATATGCAGTACATAAAGGAGATGAAATGCTGTTCTAGATTAGCTTCTACACAGAGGCTTTAGCTATGTTATCATAATTATCCGTCACCAGAAGTGTTGAATCCTGCAACGAAACTTAATATTCTAAGTTAAAAAAAGCTCTAGCCGCCGATCAAAGCTCCAATGGACGATAGAACACCGCCGACTAAGTTCTAGTTACCAGTATCATAACTAGTTTAATAGTTCCTTCTCCAAGCATTCTAGTATATCCACCATCTCTAAAATTGAATATTTAATTCATCCCAGCGGCTTGAGGGAGCAATTGCTTTCAGTTCATCCACAGATTTAAATCTTCTACCTTCCTGAATTTGCTGGATGATTATTTCAGCTTCTTTATTTTTTAAGTTGGGAACACGTTTAGTAAGATTCTGAGGGTTTCTATAGCGGTTGATTAACACACGCTCCTCAGTCATTGTTTGCCTAGAGATAGGCTGCTGTAATTCACGAAGACTTAAGCGTTTTTTGAGTTCATCCAATTCCTGACTGATTTTTTGCAGAGAGTTATTTTGTTCATCCAATTTGTTTTCGAGCTTGTCAAACTGATTCTTAAATGTCATCTTATTCTCTTCTATAAGAATCCTCACTAATTGAGCAATCTGATCCATAAAGGTACTTTGCAGCAACATTTGTGAATAAGAACTGCTAGCTTTTTGATTCATTCCGAAAATAGACTTGAGTCTTTTTTGAAAGGGTAAAACATCTTCATCTTGCAGCTCGATTCTCGATGCGAATAAGTGATTAATACCAAGCTCGCGGGCAAATTCAACTATCTCTTTGCCAAAAATAACTTCATATTCTCCCTCCTCTACTGGCCGAATAATTAGCGGTATAAGGTTTGTTCGATGCCGTTGCAAGTCCTCACGAATAAGCTGCGGTGAGGAGGACAGTAAGTCCGGAGGGTAACTGCTTGGCACTCTCAAAGAGTCAACATGAATTTGACCCTGAAATGCTGGGCGGGGAGTCAGATGTTTTGAGATTTTTTCTAGATCACTCATCATTTTGCGAGAGCTTTACTAGAGAGGTAACGAGCTAAGTTTTGAAAGGATTGAGTTAAATCATCAATCGAGTTTCTGTCTCGTCTAAGTTCGTGGTAAAGTTTTTCGCTGAAGATGGGTTGACCGAAGTTTATACTGTGCAGCATGGTAACTTTCTCCGGAATCCATGTACTCTCAGGTAAAATCTCTATGGCATGGTTGTACTTTGAAAGGATGCTCTCTAGTTTGCTTCTCATCTGCTGGTTTGCTGCGGATTTGGAACGGTTGTACATACTAACAGCAATACCCAGTGGGCGAGGTGGATTTTCCATGGCATTTCTCATGGCTTCTAGTCGAGCAAGCACGTACTCTATTGCTCGAATGGGGTAAGGGGCAAGTTGAGTGGGGATAAGCACACCGTGAGAAGCCATGAGTGCAATTGTATTTACTTTGCCGAAGGCTGGTGGTGGATCAATGAGAATGACATCATAACTGTGATTAGAGAGCTTTCGTTGCAACACCCGATCAATATCAATAGTATTAATCAGAGCAGGTTCTTTGTCAGCAAGGCGAATATGAGAGGGAACCACATCTAGCTGTAAATCATCCCAAGATTTTCTATAGATCACTTCCTCTAGGCTGACCCGTGGCTCTAGCAACAGATCGCTAATGTCTTTCCTCCCTTGTTCTTCGACATCCCTGAGGGGGTCAATCCCTACACCGATGGTTAAATTTGCTTGTGGGTCGATATCAATCAGAAGAACTCGCTTACCCATTTCAGCAAAAGCAGCACCAAGGTTAAGGGTCAGCGTGGTTTTACCAACCCCTCCCTTGTGGTTAAAAACCGTAATGATCATGGATGCCTCCTTAGCTGGGATTGATGAGATAAAGAATGAAAATTTCTTAGTCAACTCTTTTTCAAAATGATGGTAAACTTTCAATTGCTGGTGAGTAAGGGCATTCATCAATGCTGTAGCAGTGGAGCGCTGGAGAAGTTTACCCAATTTTTGCAACGCTTTTTTGTCAAGTTCTCCTGAACAACAGTTGATTTGCCGCCGTGGCTCCTTCAGCGGGTTCTGGTAAAACAGTTGGTATTCTCGACCATTGGTCAAGAGACCAAAGACAGTGCGGCCAATTTCCATGTATTGCTTGAGTTGTTGACTGCCGCTGAGTTTTTTTTGTTGCGGACTTTTGACTTCAATGATGAGATAGTTAAAGGGGGAAACATCAGTTCTGGGCAACCTGACAACGAAGTCGGGATACCCATTGCCAATCCGTGGCTTGGCTTGGTACTCAGCGTCACTGTAGCCCCACTGCTTGAGCAACGGCAGGATAATCTTCTGTTCAATGTTTGCTTCATTGCTCATGGGAAGCCGCTAGGCAGGGAGCCCGCTTAGAAACACATCCAGCAAAATTATCCTTGATAACAATGAGCAATTCAATATGTTAACAAATCTTTAAGACAAGATGAGCAGAAAGTTATTTTCCCTGCGTGAAGAACCGCTCCACAATAGCAATAGATGCTTGAGGTAAAACTGATGCCCTCTCTCCGTTATCTCGATGCGTTGGAATATGCGGCTCTTCTGCATCGTGAACAAACTCGTAAGGGGTCAGATGTGCCCTATATTTCCCACTTAGTTGCTGTGTCCATGATTGCCCTTGAGTATGGTGCCGATGAGGATGTAGCGATCGCCAGCCTCCTGCATGATGCAGTCGAAGATCAAGGGGGATTGCCGACCCTAGAGGCGATTCGTGAGCGTTATGGCGATCGCGTGGCTGCAATTGTCCGGGCTTGTTCTGATTCAGTGGTCAATACCCAAGACGGTGAAACCAAACTCCCTTGGGCAACTCGCAAGCTAGCCTATATCCAACACATCCAACAGGGAACCACCACTGATCGCGATGCTCAACTGGTTTCCGCCAGTGATAAGTTCCACAACCTACTGTGTATTCTTAGAGACTATTGCAACATTGGCAGTGAGCTTTGGCCACGTTTTCAGGCAGGTCGGGAGGGTGTTCTTTGGTACTACCGCGAGTTAATTGCCGCCTTTGAGCGTGCGCATCTGATTCCTCCGGAACTGTTAGCGCAGTTGCAAGACACCTACCAAGAACTGACCCGTGCAGTTGCAAGTCGGGAGGGCTTTGTATTGCCGTCTGGTTATGTACCTGTGGCATAGGCCAAGGGTGTTGCTTCCCTGGAGTCTCTACTGGAGTAGTATCATGAAAGCAACTTCAAGCCCGTTGGCGTCACCAAATTAGGAGCAGCAATCAATGGATGGCTTTTGGGAAAATGTTCTGCGCTACCAACGCTATTTTGTCACCGTCTTACTGGGGGTGGTGTGGAATTTGGTCGAGCCATTGGTGCCTCTTTTTAAGCGTCCGCTGAGCGCGATCGCCCTTATTAGCCTCATGGTAGGACTCCTTACATTTGTGGCTCTGACGTTACGCGCAATGTTGGGCTTGACCACTGCATAGGGTGGCACGATGGCCTCTTCCTTGCCCATCAAGGCACAAATTGACCTGATTTTGCTGAGTCTGGAAGCCTTGGCGCAGGTGGGTTCGGCAGAGGTACTTGCATTGGCAGAAGCCATGGGGTTTGAGGCCTATTTGCCGGATCGCGTGGGGTTATGGCGATTGCGGCAATCGAGTCCCCTGCGGCGGGGTCGCAATGGGCGACGCAAATTAGATGTGGATGAAGCCCGTGCCTTGGCCTTGATCTGCACCCGCTTAGCCCAGCAACACCGGCAAGCCATCCGCACCGCTATTGAACGCTGGCAACAGCAGACAAGCCAAGGTTGCCCCCCTCATTTAGATCCTGTTCTTGGGGATTATATTGACCGCTTTACCAGTTTGTATCAAGAGCGAATGGCCGACGACAGTAGCGATGGTACTGCATTGGCACAACTGGCCTTAGATTTACTCGTGGATTTGCTCTTTTACAGTACGCCCCAAGGGGCGCGTCGGCTTTGGATCACCCTGCTAGAGCGCACGACTCCCGCGACTCCTTCCCTATCGTTGGTGGAACCCGACCCTGTACCTGCACCGGCACCTGAATTACCCACTCTGTTTCCCCATTCCGATGTCTGATGAGTACGACCCTTAGCTATTCTCAGCCCACCTGCCAACTGGATGTTGCGGCTGAATTTTTGCCCTTCAGTCAGAAGTTGCGCCGTGTGCCGGTGCGATCGCTCCACTTTACGCTGGCTCTCGGGGAAAAACTAAGCTTTGAGGGCAATGATCGCCAGCTCTATCAACTAAAAACGCTCGTCAACGAGTATGTTGAGGCTTTCCTTAGTCACCACCCAGCACCGACAGAAGTAACCGCAGCGGGCTTTGTCTTGCGATCGCGATCGCCCCTCGAACATGAACTGCATCTCCCCGATGGGCGGGTGATTCTGCTACAACTAACCGAGCTATACGATTTGGTAACCGTTCTTGACGAGTGGTCTGCCGTTATGGAACCGTTGCCAGAACTCGTGGAGCGCGCTCAATCAATCATTGCTCAAATCCCAATCTGGGTCAAAAGTGCAGCGGTGGCTGTGGGTGTGGTTGCTGCCTTTACCCTTGTTACCCAACGCTGGCTAATACCCCCAGCTTCGATGGTTGTTACCTCCCCTGAGGCTGCCCGTGAGGAACCCAACCTGCCTTCCCCTTTGCCAGAATCTCCAGAAACCCCACAACTGGCTCCTCTACCCAGTCCACCTGCGACTCCTCCTGCAACTTCTACCCTTGTGCCGCTACCCTCACCCCCAGAAATGCCTCCCTCGGCTAGCTTGCCTGCGCCCCCTCCGCCCGCCGTTGCTCCACCACCTCCCCCCATTGCTCAACAGCCGCCATCCCCTCAAACCCCTGATCAAAATAACATCGTGGTACAAGCTCCCCCTGACCGTGCCCCTGCGGCTATTGAACCTACGCCGATGATTGTGCCACCCATTGAAACACCCCCTGTTTCTGCAACCACCCTACAGGAGGTGAAAGCCTATTTTCAAGATCGCTGGCGCCCACCGGCCAGCCTAGACACCGCTCTGGAATACCGCATCGTCCTGAATCCCGACGGTACCCTTGCCCAAGCACTGCCCCTCAATGGTGCGGCGGTTCGTTTTATTGATCGCACGCCCATTCCGCTGCGGGAAAGTCCTCTAGTGAGTCCCTTTGGGGGCGATCGGCCAATCTTACTGCGCTTGGTCTTAATGCCCTCGGGAAGCGTGCAAGTATTTGGGGAAAATTGATGTTCTATAAGGCACTTGAAGAGACGGCAGGGGTAATAGTCGCCATTTCCTGCAAGCGTTTCTTAACTTCGGCAGCATTGGGGTAGCGTTCCCGAGGATCGGGGTGGGTCAAGCAATTAATCAAATCCACCATCAGCGGATCTAAATGGGGAATATCCTCCGCATAGAGACGATACTCACGGGTGCCCCAGCGGAAATAGGTCTCCGGCTCATAACCCGTCAGCAAATACACCATCGTTGCCCCCAAAGCAAAGAGATCTGAAGCGGGTTCGGGTTTTCCCTCCTGCTGCTCTGGCGCCGAATAGCCCACGGTACCAATAAATGTTCCAGATTCAGAAGTTAAAACGGATGCTTTGCCCCAGCCCACAAGCACGAGTTCTGTTGTTTCCCGTTTAACGTAGGGATAAATGAGATTGGAAGGACGAATGTGCAAATGCAAAACAGGGGGATCTTGCTGGTGCAGCAGTTCGAGCAACTCACAGACAGGAATCAGCCAACGACTGACCTCAATTACGTTCATTGGCCCTTGTTCCTGAATCCGCTGTTTCAGGGATTGGCCATAGACCATTTCTGAGACCAAGTAGGAATCGCTGCCGCACTGAAATGCTTCCCAAAACTGGGGCAGGGCAGGATGCTGAAGCTGACACAATTGGCGTGCTTGGCGTTGAAAGGCACGGATTTCCTTGCGTGAGGCAGCAAGACTATGTCCCTTAATCACTGCCGTTAACCCACTGCGCCAGCCCAAATAAATGTTGCTTTGACCAAGGGCGCGAATAATCTGGTAGTTACCCAGAGTTTTCCAGACGCGCAGCGGCACACCACAGTCAATGCAAAAAATATCATTCTCTTGGGCATGGCTGTGCGGGCAATCGGGGGGAGCACGCCACTCACTCAATAAATGCACCGGCAGTTGACCTTGAACTGCAAACTCTTCTTCCTCTTCTTGTTCTGTGGTAGCACCCGTCGCACTTGATGTAGGCGCACTTTGTTCAGGAGCGGCAATAGGCTCAGCCTCTGTTCCAAGAACTTCTTCACCCCCTGAATAAGTCCCTTTCTCCATTTCCTTCAATTGTGCTTCTGGGACTGTTTCCATGCGGGCAGTGGGAGTGGCAGGACGCTGATCAGAACCGAGGCGAATTTGAATATTGGGTCCAGAGCGAGCCAGGCGAAGGATGCCGCCATCCATCAAGGTTGCCTGCTGAATGCGTTTGCCATCCAAATAGGTGCCGTTGGTACCAAGATTGACCACTTCCCATTGCAAGCCATTACGACGGAGTTCCACATGGTGACGCGACACCACCGCGCTATAGAGCACGACGTGATTATCAACTGCTCGGCCAATGCGAATGACATTTTCATTCTCAAAAGTCCAGCTTTGGACTGGGGTGGCTTGAACGGGATGGAGTAATGTCAATGTAATCACGTTGTCTAACCGCCTCTTCGTACCTGAATACACTCTAAAGAACTAGGAGATGCGTTCATAGATGAAAGTGACTAAATCCCCCTTGCCCAATGCAATGCGATCGCCTGATTGCAGGCGGTGACGATTGCCCGGATAAAGGGGAGTATTGTTAATGTAAGTGCCATTGGCACTTCCCACATCTTCAATATAGTGGGCATCCCCCTCAATCCGCAGATCCGCGTGGATACGAGAGACAATTTCTGAGTTGGGAAAGCCAGCCACATCAATGTCCGGTGGAATACGATCATTGGGCTTGCCAATATGAATCACAGGACGCCCTGTGGGAATTTGCAGTTCTGTGCGCGTTTGCACATGAATCAGTTTAGCTTCAATGGTGGGAATCTCAATTGAGAAGACATGAGCTGGTGGTGGGGGCGGCGGCGGTAGCGTTGTTAGCCGTCCTTGATGAGCAACGGTTTCCACTGTTGGTGCAGCACTTGCCATGTGTTGCATCACCTCTGGCATCGGAGGTGGGCTGACGGCAATGCGACGCAGATTGAAACCACATTGGCCACAAAAACTAGCGTCTGGTTGAACTGGGGCACCACAATTTGGACAAGGAGTCATACTGGGCATGGGCAAAAAGCACGCTTCACATTGAACAGCACCAACGGGATTGGGATGGAAACACTCGGAACAGATCATCATAGCAATGATGCCCTATTCCACTGCCGATCCAACCAACCTAAGATTAAGGCACCCATGGTTTATCTCTACTTCCCAATTCTATACGGGTTCATTGCCAAACTGCTGCTCAGTGGGAATTATTAGAAACGACTACTGACATAATCGCGGGTTAAGGAATGCGCTGGCCTTTGAACAAATTTAGCCTGCACAGGCGCGGCAATGAAGCGAAGCGGAGTTGCCAATAAATGAATCATCGTAGCCCTGATTCTCAATGTACTCACTTCCTAGCCATCATCAACAGCATGCTAGTAAAATTGCTCTAGGGTCAATCGAACCCCCATCATCCGCACTGACAAATGGTGACTTAACCCAATGGCTGAACAGCGTCAACTGTTTGCCAAAACGGTGAAGGTTTGTCGTTGTTTGTGCAAGCATCTGCTGGGAATTCTTAAACTCACTTTCCGAAAGGACAGTGAGGCGTATGCGGGCAAAAGTCCCCGATACTCGCCTAGAAGCTGGGCTTGGCAGAGGCGTCACTACCAATCTAAGACAGTGATGTTGGCCTACGGCGTTAGCCTTCCTGAAGTTCCTCAGGGGAGGGACTCGTGGGGGGTAGAGTGGGCACGGGCAATGGGTCAGGAACACTGCGGGGGGTAGCACGCTCAAAGCCATGGAGAATCACATAGAAACAGGGAATGAGAAAGAGGGTGAGCAGTGTTGCCACTGCCAAACCAGAAAACACAACGATGCCAAGGGGCTGCAAAAATTCTGAGCCTTCCCCTAACCCCAATGCCAAGGGAAACATGCCCACCACCGTTGTAATCGTGGTCATCATGATCGGGCGCAGACGGGCAGGGGCAGCTTTGCGAATGGCTTGGCTACGACTACAGCCCTCCTGTCGGTAAATCTCGTTGGCAAGTTCCACCATGATGATGGCATTGTTGACGACAATCCCCACGAGCAAAATGGCACCGACAATCACCGTGGCACCAATCGCTGTCTGTGTCAGGTACAAGCCCCAAATGCCGCCCGCCAAGGCCAAAGGAATGGTAAACATGATCACGAGGGGGTCAAGCAGCGAATTGTACTGTACCGCCATGACCACAAACACAAGAAAGGCTGCCAAACTGCCCAAGACCACTAGAGCTTGCTGCAATTGCTGATTGGCTTGAGCCGCTGTACTCGGCATCAGGGACACTCCGGGTGGAAACTCCAGATCGTTGAGAATGTCATTCACTTGGGCTAGGGCAGCACTGAGACTGGCACCTTCGACAAGATTGCCCGCGAGTATAAAGACCTGCTGCTGGTTAATGCGGCGAATTTCACCGGGGGCTTGACTGGGTTCAATGCGAGCAACATCCCCAAGGCGGAGGGGACGGTTATTGGCGGTAAAAAGGGGAATTGTTGTCAGGTCAGCGGGCGTTTGAATACTTTCACTGTCCAGTTGGACACGAATATCCACTAGACGATCGCCCCGTTGCAGGCGGCTGGGCACAAATCCCTCCAAGGCAGTTTGAATCGTCTGGCCAAGGTTGAGGGTATTTAGCCCCAGTTCGCTCACGCGCTCCCAATCCGGCAGAATTTGAATTTCGGGCTGGCGAGGATCTGCATCGGGACGAAAGCGCACCAAGGTGGCTTTTTCATCAAGGACTTGCAGTACTTGGCGACCAAAGCGGTTGAGGGTTTGCTCATCGTTGCCCCGAAGCACCACATCCACATCGGCACCGCGTACAGGTGAGTTGGTGAGAATAATTCCCCGCACTTGACTAGGACGTAGGCGCAGTCGCACCCCCACAAGGTTGAGTTGATCAAGGGCTTTTGTTGCTTCTGTAATATAGCGATCCACATGAACGCCCCGCCGCAGAATGATGTTGCTATTGGCTCGCAGCGGGTTAGCAATTGTATTGGTGCCAAAGAGGGCACCCCCAGTGGTGGTAAAGACTGCTTCCGTGCCCGGTTGTGCCATCAGCACCTGATCTACAGCCTCCATGACTCGGCGACTGGTCGGTAGGGGCGTTCCCGGTGGAAAAATGGCCGTTAGGTTGACTTGACCGGTATTAATGCGCGGTAGCAATTCTTGGGGAATTTGCTGGCCTAAAAACCAACTGCTCCCACCAAGGAGGGCGATCGCCAGACCCACAACCAGCCAGCGTGCCCGTAGCACCTGTCCCAGCATCCATTCATAGCGTCCGGTGAGCCAGAGAAACCTCTCATTAAAGACACGAATAAAAGCCACCTGCCGTAGGCGATTTTGCACCCGCACTCCCAATAAGCGTGAAGCCAACGCTGGCACCACCGTCAGTGCCACCACGAGCGACGCTGCAACGGCAAAACTAATCGTTAGGATCAGTTCATTAAAGAGCAGCGCAATTAAGCCCCCCAGCAACAAAAAGGGCAAAATAGCGACCAAGTTAGTGAGAGTAGAGGCCAAAAGCGCCGATTCAATGCCTTGGCTACGCCGTTTCACCTCCTCAAGGTACTGCTCTTGGCTCATGTGGTGGGGGTCAATATCCGCCAAGGTTTCCAACATGACAATGGCGTTATCCACAACAATGCCGACACCGAGCGCTAGCCCCCCTAAACTGAAGACATTGAGGGAGAAGTTAAATAGCCTCATCAGCAACATCGCCGCCATCGTTGACAGGGGGATGGCTAGCAAAATAATCAGGGTTTGGCGCACAGAACCAAGGAATAGCAGCACAGCGATCGCTGCCAACAAAGTTCCCGTCAGCCCGGCGGTGATCACATTGTTCAGGGAGTTGCGGATATAAACCGACTCATCAAGGACAGGAATGATCTGCGCATCGCGGGGCACGAGATTGGCTGCCTGTAGCTCGGCTAAACGCCGCTTGATACCATCGGCCACCTCCACCGTATTGGCTTCCGGCTGCTTGAGAATACTGACTTTGACGGCAGGCTGGCCATTGAGCGTCACAAAGACTCGCTGCTCGGCACTGCCATCCACCACTTGCGCCACATCCCGCAGATATACCCGCTGACCATTGACGCCCGTCAGCACCACATCCTCAATTTCACTGGCATTACGAAACCGCCCCACCGTGCGGGTTAAGGGTTCTGCAGTTTGGCCACGAATGCGGCCCCCAGAGACATCTTGGTTGCGATCGCCGAGCGCCGTTAAAATTTGGTTTAAGCCTACGCCTGTGGCCTGCAATCGGTTCAAATCCACAAGAATTCGTACTTCTTCGGTCGTCCCCCCAGAGACGTCCACCCCTGCCACACCAGGGACAATACTGAGTTCGCGATCCAAATCCTCATCGGCAAAGACCCGTAACTCGCGGCCACTGAGGGTTTCTGAGGTCAGCGCAAACTCATAGATGGGCAATTGGGACGGATCAAACTTAAAGAGTCGTGGCGACCCAATAATATTGGGCAAGGTGCTGCGGGCACGGTTAAAGGCAGCAGTGGCTTCATTTAAGGCCTGATCGACATCGCCGCCGGGTTCAAAAAATAAATCAATACTGACTTGACCTTCACGGGTTTGGGAATAAACCTGCACCACTCCCTCCGTGCGACTGAGGGCTTCCTCAAGGGGCTTGGTTACCTCCTCAACAGCCACACTAGGCACCACCCCCGGAATATCCAGTCGTACACCAATGCACGGGTAGGTAATCCCCGGCAGTAGATCCACTTGCAGACGCAAAAGGATAAAGACCGCCAACACAATAACCGTGAGGGTGAGCATGAGAGTGCCGATGTGGCGGGTCACCGCCAAGCCGCTAAAACTAAAGGGTGGGGAGGTCATATCAGTTCAACTGGTGCAAACGTCATCCCTTAGACACCGCTACTCTAACAAATCGTTTCTAAGCTTATCAGCGTAGTTTTCTTCCTGAAACATTCCTCAGGCCTGCCGACGTGCTGATGGAACTCTCACTAAAGTTAGTGAGTACGGTTGGGAGCAGGGTATCATGCCCAGACCCAGGGATCGCGCCCCTCATGTTTCGCTTTATACAAGGCTTGATCCGCGCGAGGAATTGAGTCACTGAGCACCTGCTCTCTTGGTCGAAAAAGGGTGCCACCCAAGCTAATGGTTGCAGCCAAAAACTGCTGATCCCCTAGTTCAATCAGCATAGCTATAACAAATGACTGTGTCGTTGCAGGTCGTAGCGGCGTAGCGTGTCTTCATCAGAACTACAGCCTGCAAGATCATGCAGACGGTGTTCCCCTTGCACTAGCCTAGAGAAGGCAGAGATTCAGAAGAGACAAAGATGCAAGACGGGCGTGTGATTGCCGATTCAATTTCGCCAGCAGGGGTGCGCTTGGTGACGCTACAACTGACATATCCGCGTTTTATCCATAGTGAACTTCTCACCCATCGCGTGTTTTCCCGTAACTCCGCCAGTTCGCGGGCGGTTCCAGTCACAAAGATGATGGCACAGGTGGAAGAGAATCCCGTTATTCCCTACCATTGGGGGCAAAACCAGCGGGGCATGCAGGCACGCCAAGAGAGTGAACACAAGGAGGCAGCAAAGGAAATCTGGTTAAAAACTCGCCTTGCAGTTCTTGAGGGGGCACGCCAACTCCATGAGCTAGGAATCCACAAGCAGGTAGTCAACCGCATGCTGGAGCCGTGGATGTGGATGCAAACAGTGGTCAGTAGTACCGAGTGGGAAAACTTTTTGCGCCTGCGCAACCATCCCGATGCCCAGCCCGAAATGCAAGCCTTGGCCAAGTTAATTCAGCATCTGCTGGAAACCCATGAACCGACACCTGTGGCTGTGGGGGAGTGGCACCTCCCGTATATTGATGCCCATGAACGCGAACAGTACAGCCTTGAAGAGTGTAAGTATATGTCGGTGGCACGTTGTGCGCGGGTGTCCTACTATTTGCGGGATGGCCAACGCAGTGACCCTGCTTCTGATCTAGCGCTTTATCAACGCTTGGCAGGGGCAGAACCCAAGCATTTGTCTCCCCTAGAGCATGTGGCTGAATGTATGGGCGATCGCCAGCCCTATGCCAATTTTGTCGGTTGGCGACAATTGCGTTACTTTGAGGAGAGAAAATCAGCGAATCCCCGCGAATCATCCGCGATACACTGAATAGCAGAAGACACCCTTGATTCAGTTCACTACAGCGAGGAGCGTAGCCATGGACGTTGCCATTAATGTGAAACCCGTTCTGCTAGCCATGACACCGCTGTTTATTTTGCTGTGTTTGGTCTTTGGCACCCGCAATGGTTTCTACGACACCGATCACTACCACGGCAACGGTTCGGCTCACTAAAGCTGACTAAGGAGGGGGACTGCTCGCCATTCATGCTCGAGTGCCTCAACTATGGGGTGGGTCACGCAGATGAGGGGGTGTGCATTGGCTTAGGAATTGGCACCTATCGGATTTTGCTGGACTGTGGTGTGCCCTCGCTGGATGTCTTGCCCCTCGATGAGATTGAAGAGCATCCCTTTGACTTGGTGCTCTGTAGCCATGCCCACGCGGATCATGCCCAGAGTCTCTTGGCACTTCATCGCCGTTTTCCCCATATTCCCATCTATGCCAGTGAAGTAACGACACAGCTACTGCCCCTCAACTGGCCGGATGAAACCGTTCCCCCCTTCTGCCGCGCCTTGCCTTGGCGATCGCCCGTTGAGTTTGGCGATGGTCTGACAGCGGAACTCTTTCCGGCGGGGCATTTACCGGGAGCCGCCGTTTTTGTCCTCACCTACCAAGACCCCAACTCAGAGCAACCGCCCCTGAGCGTAGTCTATACGGGGGATTTTTTCCTGTCCCATACTCGCTTTACGGAAGGATTGCCCCTTGTGGATCTGCGGGGATTGCAGCCGGATGTGCTGATCATTGAGGCAAGCCTAGGCACGGCGCGGCATCCCCACCGTCGTCAACAGGAAAACCAACTGGCAGAACGCATTCGCACCGCAGTGGATCAAGGCTACAACGTATTGCTTCCGCTGCCGCCCCTCGGTACTGCCCAAGAAATTCTCATCCTGCTGCGCAGTCATCATCTGTTTACGGGACAGCCGATTCAAATCTGGGTGAGTGCGGCGATCGCTCGCGGCTGTGATGCCTACCTCACCATTTTGCCCCATTTACCCACCGCGATTCAAAATTTTGCCCAACACCAGTCCCTCTTTTGGGATGAGCGGGTCAAACCCCAAGTGCAGCCCTTGAGCAGTTTGGCGCAAATTCGTGACGAGGCACGCACGATTGTCCTTGTGGAGGAAGATCAGAATCTTCGTCCCTATTTGGCACAGGGGAGACGACCTTGGCTGGTACTTTATCCGCGGCTGCGCTATGGCCAACCCTTTCGGGGAGTGGCTCCTGATTTAACCGCATTACCCAATGTTGAGGTGGATACGTTTTTACTATCTCTCCATGCCGATGGTCCTGCGACAACTCAACTAATTCACAATATTCGCCCGCAGCACGTAGTACTTATCCACGGCGATCCTAACTACCTTGCCGATTTAGCCAGTCTGAATGAATTGAGTAACCGCTACCATCTGCACACCCCCACCAGTGGTTCGACCATTCAATTTCCCATTGGCCAACTGACGCTTTCAACACCGAGTTCCCTTGTGCAACTGGCCTATGAGGGGGAGGTGAGTGAGTGGAACGATGAAGCTATGATTCGCCTCCCCGCTTCTATTACCACAGATCCGCGCTGGCGACGGCTGGCAGATACGGGCTTTGTCCTTGCCTCATGGCAGGGGGAGCAATTGCTGATTCGCGGTATGACCCCCAAGGAAGTGCTGGGTGGCACATCAGCTCCGATCGCCCCCGATCAGGAGAGCTGTTTTCATTGCCAGTTTTATCGAGGGCAACGCTGCTGGAACGAGGCCTCTGCACTCTACAACTTCAAGGTGGCACCGGAGGGCTACTGTCCGGCCTTTGAGCGGGCAGAAACGCAACCGGAACCCGAAAGCTAGGTCACTTGCAGCTGCCGCCGCAGGGTCACCGTCGGACTTTCAGCCCCTGTTTTGGGGTCAATGGCGATCGCCATCAGGGCAATGGAGCGCACGCTGGTGGGCACGTCAATGTGAAGGATCGTTTGCCAGTAATCCCCATAGCGATAAAAGTCAAACTCCACTAGCCAACGGGGGCCAGCAATTAACTCTCCGGTTTCACCATTGGTGATCCAGACTTTGACGGAGCAACCCCGTTGGGTACTAGACAAATTCACCTTGAGGTGCAGCGGTGATACCGGTGGCTCCGGTGACAGTATGAGCTGGGGTGGGGTCAATAGATAAGGACTCTCAGAATTCGTGGATGCTGGGGGTGCTAACTCGGCTAACTGTTGCAATCGCAACCAAAATCGCTCTTGACGATCCATGGGCAAATCCCGAGGCGGTGGTACGCTGACCGCAGAAAGAGGCTGGCAAAAACTGGGCAAATCCACGACGTCGGGTGCTTTTACGGGCTTTAGTTGGGGCGGCAGGGCAAAGCCGCTCACCGGCACAGGTTCGAGGGTAGTATCCCCTAAGATGGGCAACTGCGGGCTAGGGGATGTTTCGCTCTTAGGTGGGGCGGAGACAGCCGAAATCTCTGGTGCTGGTAACACCGTGACCATAAAGGCTTGGACTTGGCGGAGATCACTGTGCTCTAAGGGATCATTGGGTAGGAGGCGGGCTTCCCCAACCATGACTGGATAATTGGCTAAGGGAGTAAGCGTACAGTGAAAAGACCACGTCCCCTCGCGGGCGATCGCCACCACCGATTGCTCCTGCACCACATCGCGGGTAATGGGATTGCGCAAGCGAATCACCACCGTACCCGGAACTGCAACCGTGCCTTCTAAAACCAACGTTTCATCCGCAAAGATCGTATAGGCACTTTGGGGCAGCTCAATCAGCGTTGTGGGCCGCTCGGCAGGGGAGGGTTCTTGAGGTTTAGGGGGTTCGGCAGCTTTAACTGGCTGCTCTGGAACGGCCGGCAAGGTTTCTGGTGCCGGCAAATCCCACTCTTCACTCTGGGCAAGGACATCAAGGGCGATCGCAAACACTTCTGAGTCGAGAACTCCCTCTTGCGCCACACGGCATTGAAATTCCCAGCGTCCCGGCTGCAAATATGTAAAGGGCAAAATACCCATGAGTCCTGTGGAACTACTGCGATGGGTGCGGCGTTGATAGCGCTGCTTCGGCACGCCTTGGTCATCGTAAAGATGGGTAATTTGGACTTCCACAGAGGTTTCGGCCACAGGACAGCGCGCCATCAAGCGGTAACTGCCCTCCAACACTTCCGCTGAGGGTGGCTCTAGGGGCAACCAAGCGCGATCGCCCTCCTTTTGTAATAAAAACTCCCATCCGCCCATAGATCATTTTCACTCTGCCACTGCCTACGATATTGCATAGAAAGGGCAACATTATGCAATCTCGGATGCTGATTTAAGCTGAGGGGAATGCCACTTGCACCAATGAAACATCGTCACTGCCGAAGGCGTTGGTCGCTGCATAAATCTGCACTTGGCGGATCAATTGGGGCAACGAGGGCACAGGATTTTGGGTATGGGCAGCAATGAGCAACTTTGTAAAAGATTCGAGTCCCCAAACTTTATTGTCGGTTGTTTCAAACTCATAGATGCCGTCACTAAAGAGGTAGAGAACTGCCGAACTGGGCACCTCAATCGTTGCTTCCGTAAAGGCCATGTCAGCAAACATGCCAATGGGGATTCCCGGTGTCTTCAGGAGGGTGGCTTGCCATTGATCGGCCTCGAGGGTCAATAGGAGTGCCGGCGGGTGTCCACCACTGGCATAGGTCAATTGCTGCGTTTGGCAATCGTACACGCCGTACCAAATTGTGAAATACTTTTCGTGCTGATCGGCCATTTGGAAGCCATTGTTAAGGGCTTCGAGGACTTGGGCAGGGTGCAGGTAGTCAAACGTGCCGGCGGTTTGCTCTCCTCGCGTTGTACTGCGAAGCAGGTTCAAAACAGACACCGACGGCAGTGCTGCCCCCAAGCCATGGCCTGACATATCGAGAATGTAGAGCACGAGATAGCGATCGCCCACCCAAAAAAAGTCAAAACAATCGCCGCCCAACTGACTGGAGGGCAAGAAATAGTAGTTGATTTTGCAGGGGGCTTCTTGGGGAGCCGGCAGGAGCGATCGCACGTAGTCGGCAGCTTCGTGGAGTTCGGCCTCAAGGAGTTGTTTTTGCTTGAGCAGATCTTGGTTGAGTTGATAAAGGCGCAGGCCTGCTTGAATCCGCGCCCGCAATTCGTTGGGGTCAATGGGTTTTGACAAGAACTCATCGGCACCGGCATCCAACCCCTGAATACGATCCTCCAGTTCTCCCCTAGCAGTGAGCAGGACAAAAAAACTGCGGGAGAGTTCCCGATCCTGCTTGATTTGACGACACACCTCTAGGCCGTCCAGTTCGGGCATCATCCAGTCACAGATGATCAGGGCAGGTTTCTCAGCAGTCGCGATCGCAATCCCCTCGCGGCCATGACTCGCCACGGAGACCTGATAGCCTAGCTCCTTGAGCCTTTTCCGCAGCAAGAGGCGGGTGGTGGGATCATCATCAATCACCAGAATTCGATAGAGCCGGCGATCGCCACTCATAGCCTATTTCTGAAAATCTCCCCCTAGTGTATCCCAAGGGTCTCGGCTATTTTTCTACCCGCTTAGGATCAAGGGCATCCCGCAGACCATCGCCAATAATGTTGAAGCAGAGCACCGTGAGCACAATCAGCGTGGCCGGTGCCCAAACAAGCCACGGCTGCAAAACCAAGATGGAGGCATTGGTTGCCAAGGAGAGCATATTGCCCCAAGAGGGATCGGGCTGCTGAATCCCTAGACCAATGAGGCTCAACACTGACTCCGCAACGATGAAGCTCGGAATGGAGAGCGTTGCGGCAATAATCACGTAGGTCGCCGTCTGGGGAATAATGTGCCGCACAATAATGTAGAGCGATCGCCCCCCCATCACCTGCGCCGCTTGCACAAAGGCCATCTCCTTGATGCTGAGCACCTGACCGCGAATCACCCGTGCTAGCCCTGCCCAACTCACAAACGATGTGATGACGGTAATCAGTAGAAATCGCTCGCCACTACTGAGTCCCACCGGAAGTACCGCCGCCAAGGCAACCAGCAAATAGATCGTCGGCAGCGTCATCAGCACCTCAACACCCCGCATCAAAACTACATCCAGCCAGCCGCCAAAGTAGCCGGAAATCGCACCCACCAGAATGCCAATTGGGAAGGTGATCGCCACCCCCACAAGGCCAATACTGAGGCTAATGCGGGCACCAAAGAGCAGCCGGCTCAACTGATCGCGTCCTTGATCATCCGTTCCCAACAGATTCAAGTAGCCCTTGCCGACTGTGCCAAAGAGGTGGCGATCGCTGGGGAACCCCGGAAAGATGGTACGCGGTTCAATTTGCAGATTGGTCAGACGCCAGCGCGTCGGCAGAGGCAGGGTAATTTCCAAGAAGCGATAGGGACTGCCCTTGACAAAGAGGCGAATCGGCGACGGCTCGTTCCAGTCCACGATCAGAGGCCGTTCTCCGGTTTCTAAGCTCACAGGACCTAAGCGGGTGGGATAGACGTGGGGACCTATCCACTGACCTTTGGGGGTGCGCCAATAAATGCGGGTGGGGGGCAGTAGGGCACCGTCCACTTGAAACGTATAGGGACTATAGGGGGCAATAAAATCGGCGGCGATCGCCAGCAGGTACAACGTCATTAGCACCCCCAAACTAAACATCACTAAAGGGTTGCGCCGCAACGTTTGCCAAGGGGTCATTCGTCACTCATCCGCAAGCGTATAGCCACTATACAGCCTTTTTATACCCTAGGATTGCTCTAGCAGGCTGAATGCCTGACGACCTATAGGCTACGGACTTTTGATTAAAAGCACTTAATTCTAGATAAGTTTGGCCAAAAAATCAGCAACTTATAAATAAAACTTAATAAATCAAATTCCAATTCCTTTCAGGAAGATTGCAGAGACTCACATGTATCAAACCTCCTGTATCAATGAGTTAGTGTCTAGATTCGGTATCGTTATATGATTATATTATTGATTATAGCCCTTTTCTAAAATATGGTAGCCATAAGCAAGACGTGAGCCTTTTCTATAGTGGCTTCAATCATTTTGATCGTGTTCTGCCTTTGGCAAAAGGAGTGCATCACTAACGTATTGTTAAAAATAACACTCTATGTTTCAACTAAAATGTTAGCTTAGTAAAAACCAATGAGCTGTTGTTAACTCATTGAAACAAATTTAGTCATGAGCCGTAGAGTGTGAGTACCTGTTGATTAAAGAACAATTAAGTTGTTTTATTCACTTGAATAGCGTTCTGATAGAGGAAATATAGAGCGAATGAAAAAAACAAAGCCCCTAACTGGTAGAGCACTCTTGCAGCGCTTAGGTGAACTGGGTTCTACATCCCGTAAGGAAGCCGCAAAGCTCTGTGGCTACTATCGCGTCACAAAATCCGGTGAGGTGCGTGTCAACTTAGGGAAATTTTACGAAGCAGTACTTGCCGCCGAGGGACTACAGGTACACTCATCGGAAAAAGAAGTCAATAGTCAATCAGCACGAGGGCGATCGCCCTCCTATCGGGTGAAAGTGCACCAAAATGGTCAGATTGTCATTGGTTCTGCCTACACAAAAGCCATGAACCTAAAGCCGGGGGATACCTTTAAAATTAAGCCGGGGTACAAACATATTCATCTCTATCTCATGAATTCAGAAGAAGTGGATGATGCCTCCACAGAGTAATCAATGGTTCGCCCTAATGATTGGCAATAGTCGGCAGCACTGGGCACTCTTTACAGGTGAACACCTCAGCCGCACTTGGCACCTGCCCCTTGAGGATTCTCCCGGCAGCCTTGGCAAGGCCTATTCCGACCTGCCCTGCTGGGGGGCAAGCGTGGGGGCGCAGTCTATCCGGCAAGTTCATCCCAATGCTGTGGAACTGACCCTTGCCGATATTCCCATTCCGCAGATGTACTCCACCTTGGGCATTGATCGTGCCCTTGCCCTCTGGGGAGCGCTTCAGATCTATGGGGCACCCGTGTGCGTGGTGGATGGGGGCACTGCATTAACGTTGACTCTGGCCGACGATCGCGGCGCGTTTGCCGGCGGGGTGATTCTCCCCGGTGTTGGCTTAATGGCACGGGCACTGGCAGACTATACGGCGGCTCTGCCCCATGTGACGCTTTCGCCGGAACCGCCGCCGCGGTGGGGTACCAGCACCCCCGCTGCCATTGCCAGTGGTCTCTACTACGGCACCGCTGCTATTTTACAGGCCTATCTGGTCGCCTTCTTTGAGGCCTATCCCCAAGGCAGGGTGATTGTCACCGGGGGCGATCGCCCCTTTCTCGGTGAGCTATTCAAAACATTTTTAGACGCCGATCGTTGGCGCGCGGACGATCATCTGGCTTTTTGGGGTATTCGTGCCCTCCGCAGCCCAACCGCTAAGATAGAAGTGAACTCATAAATTAGGATTGACGAATTCCGGCAATGGAGCGACGGGATGACTTTACGGATTTAGCCTTGGGATTGGTTTCTGCCCAGAGCTTTCCGGCGATCGTTGGCATTGCCGATCACATGCTCAAATCCTCCGATGTCCTCCTCGTGGGCTACGAAAAAATTGGTAGTGGCTACTGTACCGCGATTGTGCGGGGTCGGATTGCCGATGTGCGGCTGGCGGTAGAAGAGGGCGCCGAACGGGCACAGCAATTTGGTCAAGAACTCAGTACATTGGTGATTCCTCGACCCGATCCCAACCTAGAGAAAATTCTGCCCATTGGGAGTCTTCTTGCCCAGATTGCCTCTAAGCATCGCGGCCATCGCCTCAGTAGCCATGCGGTCGGTCTATTGGAAACTCGTGGCTTCCCCGCCATGGTAGGGGCAGCAGATGCCATGCTCAAGGCCGCAGATGTGATGCTGACCGCCTACGAAACCATTGGAGCGGGTCTATGTACGGCCATTATTCGCGGGACGGCCTCCAATACGGCGATCGCCCTTGAGGCGGGGATGGCAGAAGCAGATCGCATTGGTGAACTCCATGCCGTGATGTTGGTTCCCCGTCCCCTTGAGGATTTGGATCAATCCCTGCCCTTGGCACCCGCCCTGCAACGGGAACTGCAACCCCTGCGGCTCCCCCTCAGCCTCAAGCACAAAGAGAGCGAACCCCTTGCCCTCCGAAGCGCAGCTCAAAACAGTGTGGCAGTGGAAGCCCCTGCCGAAACGGTGCCCGTTGAACCTTCGGCCAATCCCTGACCGGCAATCCAGCCCGTTGTCCACGCACTTTGTAGGTTAAAGCCCCTCGTCACCCCGTCAATATCGAGAATTTCCCCTGCAAGGAACAGCTCCTCGCAGTGGCGGCTGGCCATGGTCTTAAAATCCACCTCCTGAAGATCCATACCGTCACAGGTGACAAACTTCTCCTTGAAGGCGCCCTTACCGGCGATCGCGAATGTGCCTCGGTGTGAGGCCTCTGCCAGTGCTAGGAGTTGTTTTTTGCTCAGGTGCGCCCAAGTTTGCTCGGCGGGAATCCCCACAGTGGTTGTCCAGTAGTTCCAGAGGCGACGCGGCAAGGGTTTACAGCAGTAATCTATAAGTTATTCAAGATTATACATATTTATACTTTTATCATGTATAATAATTGTTATGAGTAAACTATCCATCTCTCAAGCGGCAAAATTAAAGGGGGTCTCCACGCAAACTCTGAGACGGTGGGAGGCAGAGGGGAAGCTTATCCCGGAAAGAACAGCGGGTGGTCATCGCCGTTATGATTTGGCACAATTAATGGGCACAAAATCGGAGCTATCCTTCACCGTAGGTTATGCTCGTGTATCTAGCCACGACCAAAAAGAAGACTTGCTTAGGCAAGTTGAAGTCATCGAGTTATTTTGTGCTTCCAATGGGTGGCAAGTAGAAATTATCCAAGACATAGGCAGTGGTCTAAACTACTCTAAAAAGGGGTTAAAACGACTGATCAATTTAATTACTGACCATAGAGTTGAAAGATTAGTACTTACCCATAAAGACCGGTTATTGCGTTTTGGCAGTGAGTTAATTTTCTCCTTATGTGAGATATTTGGAACAGAAGTTGTCATTATAAATAGAACTGAGGATAGTTTTTTTGAGGAAGATTTAGCAGAGGATGTATTAGAGATAATAACCGTATTTTCTGCTCGACTTTACGGTTCAAGAAGTCATAAAAACAAGCAATTGTTGCAGGAGTTAAAAAATGTCGCTCGTCAGCTTTAAGACCCGTCTCAGGCTTAATAATCAATCAGCAAGCCACTTTGGCGGCTAAGCAGGCTGGAGTAGCGAGACATGCTTATAACTGAGGCTTGGATGCTTATTTAGAGGCTTTAGAAAATAAGCAGAAAGTGCCGAGTGCAATAGAGTTGCACAAGAAACTGGTCGCAGAGGTTAAACCTGTCAACAGGTGGTACTACGAGGTTAGCAAATGCGCTCCTCAAGAAGCTCTAAGGAATTTAGAACGCGCATTTAAGAATTGGTGGAAACATAAACACTGCAAAAAACCAACATACAAAAAGAAAGGCAAGAGGGATAGTTTTTACTTGGAAGGTGCTATTAGAATATCAGGAAACAAAATCAGAGTCCCGATATTTGGATGGTTAACTTGTGATGAAGTTTTGCCGTCAGTTTCGCCAAAGAACGTAACCATCAATAAAAGAGCAAATAGATGGTGCGCCTGCGGACGGCGCATACATCATCTTTAAGTACGAAATAGAACACAAGCCCACCCCTAAACAAGTAGATAAGGTTGGGGTGGACGTAGGCATCAACGCCTTAGTAACTTGCTCCGACGGTACAGTCTTTCCGAATCCTAAACCCTATAGGAAAGCGAAGAAAAGACTCTCCCGACTACAGAGGAGGTTGAGTAAGAAACAAATCAACTCCAACAACGGAAAGAAAGCTAGAGCTAGGTTAGCTCGAGCCTACAAAAAAGAGCGGAAGCGACTCTTATCTCCTGAAGTGAGGTTTAAAATGCTGGGCATTGGCGCACTGGGGAGAAATCCCGAACGACTGGAGAGACAATCGCCTCTACGGTGGAGGGAAAACCTGAAATCGTAAGTGATGTTGCGCAACCGTAACCAGAATCCCTTGCCTTTAGCTGACGCAAGTATGTCAATTCCCAACACTCATCTGAATTGAAGTTTTCTGCTGCACAGCCGGGGTAGTTCCGAAGCCTTCATAGGTACACAGATAACGTCCAGCCCCATAGGAGATAACGACTGCGTATTACTGCCACTGTGCTTATCTTTGTATCTGTTTGGGATAACGCAACTTGACCGCAATTCCCCATGTCACTAAGCTACGCTATAGTGGCAGTACCCTTGTGAGGTTTATGATGGGTATTCAAGTTATTGCTACCACTCCCTTTAAGGATCAAAAGCCCGGCACCTCTGGATTACGCAAGCCCGTCTCGTTTTTTCGGCAACCCCACTATTTGGAAAATTTTATTCAGGCCATTTTTGACACCATCCCGGCTCCCCAAGGGCAAACCTTGGTGTTAGGGGGAGATGGCCGCTACTTTAATGCTGAGGCAATTCAGGTCATCCTCAAGATGGCCGCTGCCCATGGCTTTGGCCGGGTCAAGGTGGGGCAAAACGGCATCCTCTCCACGCCGGCTGCCTCCTGTGTGATCCGCAAATATGGGGCGATCGCCGGCATTATTCTCTCCGCCAGTCACAACCCCGCCGGGCCCCAGGGAGATTTTGGCGTCAAGGTCAACATGGCAAACGGCGGCCCTGCCCCTGAAAAGGTCACTAATGCTATCTATGAGCGCAGCCTTGCCCTCACCCACTACAAGATTTACAAGGCTCCGGATGTCAATTTGCACAACCTAGGGGAGTTTCCCTTGGGAGAGATGATTGTTGAAGTGATCGATCCGGTGGCCGATTATCAAGCCCTTTTAGAAACACTCTTTGACTTTGACCGCATCGCCGAGGTCATTCGGAGCGGCAAACTGCGCCTAGTTTTTGATGCCATGCACGCGGTTACCGGTCCCTATGCCCACCAAATCCTTGAAAAACGCCTCGGCGCCCCCCAAGGCACAGTGCAACACGGGGTGCCCCTACCGGACTTTGGCGGTGGTCATCCCGACCCCAATTTGGTCTATGCCCATGACTTGGTGCAGCAACTCTTTGGTGAGGATGCGCCGGATTTTGGCGCTGCCTCCGATGGCGATGGCGATCGCAACATGATTTTGGGGGCAAACTGTTTTGTTACCCCCAGTGACAGCTTGGCCATTCTGGCTGCCAATGCCCAACTTGTGCCCGGCTACAAAGACGGATTAGCCGGCATTGCCCGTTCAATGCCCACCAGTCAAGCAGCGGATCGCGTCGCCGCCCAGCTGGGGATTGACTGTTATGAAACCCCCACCGGCTGGAAGTTCTTTGGCAACCTGCTGGATGCGGGCAAAATCACCCTCTGCGGCGAGGAAAGTTTCGGCACCGGCTCCAACCATGTGCGCGAAAAAGACGGTCTATGGGCCGTGCTCTTTTGGTTGAATATCTTGGCGGTGCGCCAAACCTCGGTGGCTGAGATTGTCAAAGACCACTGGCGCACCTATGGCCGCAACTACTATTCACGCCATGACTACGAAGGGATTGAGAGCGATCGCGCCCACACCCTCATGAGCCAACTAGAGCAAAAACTGCCCCGCTTGGTGGGTCAAACCTTGGGTGCCTACACGGTCGCCACTGCCGATAACTTCAGCTACACCGACCCCGTGGATCACAGTGTCAGCCAACACCAAGGCATTCGGCTTATTTTTGAGGATGGCAGTCGCATTGTCTATCGCCTATCGGGAACGGGAACCCAAGGGGCAACCCTGCGGGTCTATTTGGAGCGCTTTGAACCCAATCGGGCGCAGCAACACCTCGATGCCCAAGTGGCCCTTGCCGAGTTAATTCAACTGGCTAATACAGTGGCAAATATCCAAGAACTGACGGGTCGCGATCGCCCCAGCGTCATCACCTGATGCCATGAAGATTCTCCATCTGTCGGATATTCACCTAGGCAGTGGCCTCAGTCATGGGCGCATTAACCCCGCCACCGGCCTGAATACGCGCCTTGAGGATTTTATTGCTGCTCTGGCTGCCTGTATTGACCGCGCCCTCGCTGAACCGGTTGATTTGGTGCTCTTTGGTGGTGATGCCTTTCCCGATGCCACTCCGCCGCCTCTGGTGCACCAATCCTTTGCCCGTCAATTTCGCCGCTTAGCAGATGCCGGTATTCCCACGGTTCTGTTGGTGGGTAATCACGATCAGCACGCCCAAGGACAGGGGGGCGCCAGCCTCAGTCTCTATCGCACCCTGGGGGTGCCCGGCTTTCTCGTGGGCGATCGCTTGGCTACCCATCCCATTGAGACTCGCCGAGGCAGTGTGCAAGTCATTACCCTCCCCTGGTTAACGCGATCGACACTCCTCACCCGACCGGAAACCGGCGGTCTTTCCCTTGCGGAGGTGCATCAACTGCTCCTTGAGCGACTGCGCCTTGCCCTTGAGGGGGAAATTCGCCAACTCGATCCGACCTTGCCGACTGTCTTGCTGGCCCATGCCTTGGTGGATACGGCTCAGTACGGCTCTGAACGCTACTTGAGTGCCGGCAAGGGCTTTACGATTCCCCTGAGTTTTTTAGCTCGCCCGGAATTTGACTACGTAGCCCTTGGCCATGTGCATCGCCATCAAGTGCTGTGTCAGGATCCGCCGGTGGTCTATTCCGGCAGTATTGAGCGGGTGGATTTTGGCGAAGAAGGGGAAGAAAAGGGCTATGTCTTGGTGAATCTCGCCAAGGGGAAAACGGAATTTCAGTTTTGTCCCCTGCCCACCCGCCCCTTTCGCACCATTCGGGTGGACTTAACCGAAGTGGCACAGGATCCCCAAGCGGTGCTTTTGGGGGCGATCGCCCGCGTGGATATTAGAGAAGCTGTGGTGCGGGTCATGTATCAAGTGCGTGCCGATCAAATTCCCTTGATTAACCTCCACGAACTGCAAAAGGCTCTCGAAAGCGCCCACAGCGTTAGCCTCCTGCCGCAACTGGTGAATAACCAGCCCATTGCCCGGCTGCCCGAAGTGGCTCTCGAACAGTGCCTTGATCCCAGCCATGCCCTGCAACTGTATCTGGATCATCATCCCGGCCTTGAACCCCTGCGGCAGGACCTGCTAACGGCACTCCAAACCCTTGATGGCAATCTTGAACAAGTTGACCAAGAGAATCTAGACCCTCCAGAGAGACCGCGATCGCCCGAACCTGTGATTCAGCAACTGACATTGCTCTCCTAGTCTGAATTTAAGCTTTGATTCAAGTCCTATAGACCAGACGGGAGTTATACCAATTCAATTTGAAGATGACACAATAAAAGCTGAATAATCAATGACCAGCTCCTCAAAGAATCAGGCACTGCAATTGCCGTCCCCCTTGAGACCTGCTTATTAGAGCCAATACTGACAAAGAACTGGTATTAGTCGCTCAATCTTATCAGCAGTTCAGGAGGGGGAATCCAAGGAAGACAGAGTAAGAGGGCGCTCGGCATCTGGGGCAAACTTTTTTCCTTGGACTTGTTGACATTTTTTCTCATCTATTCTAGGCTAAGTTTTAGTGTTCTCCTCTCTGAGGAATCGGCAGGCGGGGTCAGTCATTGCGACGACTCCATTTTTTCTTTAGGCGCTCCTCTTGATCCTCAGAAAGCGCTCGACCTCACGTCCTTTAGGGATAGTTCGCTATTGCCAAAGATTTGCAAACTCTGGGTAGGGAATATGGCGGCTACAGTACCACAGCACGGTATAGGGAGCCATCAAGTCAACCTTTTCTTGGGTCTCAAAGCTGGCAATTGTGCGGCAAACCCATGGGATCACCGTAGTTGTCAGATAAGGATTCAGGGGTTCGGACAATTCATCAAGGGTCGCCAAGCCATAGTAGAAGCCAAGAATATCGTCCTTTTTCTGGGCTTGCTCTACTAGCGATCGCAGGGTCGCCACCACAAGGGGATGTTCAGGGGCAATACGGTGGAGAGCACGCACCGCCGCCATCAGTGTTTCTAGATCGTAGGCCTGCTGCTCAATGATTAACTCAAGGGTGTCAATGGCTTGGGGATGATTGGGACTGACCATGCCAAGGGCGCCGCAGAGGGCAATCTGGTGGGACTGCACCGTGGCCAAACCCAAATAGCGCTCTAGCCGTCCGACAACCTCCCACTGACACACCCCTGCTTGGTGTAAACACCGACTGGCCAGAGTTACATCCTCAAGGTAGGAGGAGTTACGAAAAATCTCCAAGGCAGCATTGGTGGCTTCAGCGACCCAGCGGCCTTTTACAGTAATCAGAAGGGAGGCGATCGCCAGTTTCAGGCGGTTTGACTGTTGGGGATGATGGAGCAACCGCTGTAAAAACTGCTGTAGGCGCTCGCCGGTGGTACTGTCCCAGATGCTCCTGACTGGCGCAGGATCAAGTTCCTGAAGAAATTGTTGACACTCTGTCAACACCGCTTCTCGCACGTGCGGCTTCGTGGCCTGTCGTAACGTCTCCTCTACAACCTGCAACGCTTGACTAAGGTGGTTGACATTGGTAGCAAGCTGAGCAATCAAGAAAGCTGCACGGACGCGGGGGAGTTCCCGCTGTTCAACAACTAGGGATTCAAGGTAGGGCAGTAGCTCTCGACTAGCAACCCGTGGTAGAGATTGGCGCACCTCTGCTTCGAGGGCAGGAAAGAAAAAGGTCAGCTCCGGCTGCTGGGAAAAGCCGCCGATGGTTTGTGGTAAACCGCAGACCCAGTGGCTAATATTGGCAAGGGCGTGTTGGTAGTTTTGCTGCGGTGTTTGGTGATTCCCACCCCTAGGTATGACTGTTACCCAGCGACTGGGATCATCTTGTAGCCCTTGAGGCCTTAGTTGTGCCAGTTCCAGTTGCCAGCGACACCAATAGAGGAAGTTGGGAAATTCAGAGACCTTTGGCGAGGGGCGATCGCCCCCATAGACCGTCACAGAACTGGTCTCGGATTGGCGTAAGTGGTGCCAGTATAGGCACTGGGCTTGGGGATGGCGACAAATTAAGGGTAGGGCCGATGTGCCCGGCAGATCATCATCCAAACGACTCAGTTCCCGCAATTGCGATCGCGCCTGCGCCACTGCTGCATAGAGATCTGCCCCCCCCTGAAAGTTCTGCAAAAAGTACTTTAGAAACCACTCGGCAGCAATATTGGGGATCGCTTCGCGCATGACGATCGCGTGGGGCAACCCCAACTGAATTAAAAACTGTCCCAACAGAATACTGTTGCAGGAATTAAAGATTACCAGTTGCAGCCCCTGTTCTACCGCCCGCCTCAGCGTCTGGCGCAGCTTGCAGATCTCTAAGGGGTGTTGTTCATCGTTGATATGAATCCCCTTCCCTTGACTGTGGCCGGCATAAAACAGAATGTCCCAAGACTGCCGCCAAAGGGGATCCAGTTCACTTAAGCGCGGCGATCGCAGGCAGTGGAGTTCCACATCAGGTAAGGTGCTGAGGGTTCCAAGATCACCCTTGAGATCAAGGCCATCATCCGCCCCAAAAATTGCCAAAATTCGCACCTTCTCATGCTGCACAGTCCGAGACTTTAGGGACTGATACACCAGCGGTGAAAAGACCACATCTACATTGCCGCGTTGGCAAATCGGTGCCCACTCATGCCATGGATAGTGCCACAGTTGCACAAAGTCTGTCTGCACAAAAATGCGCTGAACCTCATTCATGGGCGGTGGCAAGATAAAGTTGCCTAGGCCAAAAAATGAAGTCTCCTCTCCGCCATATTCTTTCCCCAGATAACTGATGCGAGTGCTGTTCAACCATGCGCTCAGGGTGGCCACGAGCGTTTTGTAGTGTTGCCGTACCTCTTGAAGGAGATGAGTCTGCTGAATACCAATGTTGGTAATTTGGCTATCGCTTGCCCCCAGACGGATCTTCTGCGCATAGCTGCGATAGGCGTTACGCCACTGCGCATACTGGTGAGGGAGATGCGGCATTGCTGGAAATGCCACAGAATACACTCCATAGGCATCCACTTGGGTATCGATCCCGAGAAGGAGGCGCCCCCCCAGGGAATGCTGCTCAAGGCAACCCCTATGGATTTCCAAGCAAACCTGTTTCATCGCAGTGGCAAGCAAAGCCAGTGCAGCTAGACCACAAAAGTTTCCGTGATTTTAGCATCCCGATAGGCCAGCGTGATAGCAAAAGTTTCGCCTATTTGTCCCCAAAAGCGGTACTGCACGGCTTGATCCTGCTGCCGACTCGTGACTTGGACAAAGGTATGGCCATTGGCCTCGGTAATTGTCAAAACCAAGTCCGGGGGCAACGTTTCTCCCACCTTGAGAGCCGTGACGCGCACCAGAATATTGGCAGAGGCCTGATCTCGCGGCAGTACCGCCATGACTAAGCCAAGGGACTGTCCCCCTAGGGCAATGCCCAAATCCACAGTGCGGGTTTTCCATACCCCTGCTTCTGGAGCAGTGGCATCCTTAGCGTGGAGGTATTCTGCTGCCATCCAACGCAATCCTTCATCGGCAGTGGTGGCAATCAGGTCTTTGAGGAGAGCAACCGCTTGGCGACAATCCTCCGTTTCCATGGCTTGACGTAATTGAGCCTGAGCTTGCAAGGCCGTTAACGTGTCATTGGAGCGCAATGTCCACGCTGACGATGTCCAGCCCAGTTTCCAGCTGAGGTAGGGATGGATCAGGGCGCCCTCCTCAAACAGCTCCTGCACGTCTTGCCACACTTGACCCAAGAGGCTCTCAATGCCCTTGGTCTTGGCGTAAAGCCATAGACTCAGCCGCTGTGGATGACAGGCCAAAAAGAGATCAAGGCGATGGCGAGGTTGACCGATGATTTGCAGCCATTCCCCAAAGGGCAACACTAAGCGAGGCAAGAGGATCTCGCCACTGGCGATTTGCTGAAGTGTCGCTGTGGAAATGGCAGTTGCCGCAGGTGATGGAACAGGGATATGAGGGCATTCTGGCAAGGCGGCAAGTAGGGGGACATCTTCGATCATGTCCTCGCGATCAAGGCTGTAGGTACGGCTTAGAGGATCAATCGCAGAGCGATTCACACTGCTGCTGGGGGCATAGCCCCAGAGCCTGATCTGGGCTTTTTCTGTAAAGACCTGTACGCCCAAGATGTAATCGGGTTGCCAAGGGGCAATGTAGAACCATTCTTGGGGAATGCGACACTTGTCCAGCTCTATGGCGGTATCGGGCACAATCAACACTTTACCGATGGGGGTCTTCAGGAGGGTGCCGTTGACAAACTCCCAAAAGATGGGCAGTTCGACGGTTGAGAGGAAGGGTTCGGCACTGATGCCCATTTCTGCGAGCCAGTCGCGCACGGCGACGTAGGCCATTGCATTCAGCCGAACACTGCCACGACGGTAAGCGCGGGCAGCCGCTGTGATCTGCTCAATCCACGGGCGATCGCCACAATCTGCCAAATCAATATGAACATGTTCTACCTGCGCCATTGCTGGCGCATTTATAGTCGTGAGAAACGCAAGGGATAGTGGGGTCATGGTTCTTTACCTAGGTACAACAACTTCCAAAAGGTCATATCATTTCCAAAACAGTCAAGATGCACCCTGATTGCAATTGGGTTATGCCATCGGCAGCTGAGCATGCTGCTGACAACACAGGACGGAAACTTGATCGCCCTCCTTCAACCAGAGAGAGATAGCTCCATTGACCGCCTCAAGGCGTTCGGGATACAGGGGTTGGTTAAAAGCAGTGAGTACCGCTTTCGCCAAATGGCTGCGGATTCGTTCTAGGACACGCGAGACTTGATATTGTTTTTTAAACCCCAACTGCTGGGCAATCTGTTGCTGGTTGACTTGCTCGTGATAATACAGACAAAATACCTGACGACTGGTGTCATCCAGCGCTTCAATCGCATTTTTCAGCACTTCAAATACCTGTTTGAGGATTTCCTCTTCTTCCTGCTTCAAGGTTGCTTCCCAAGGGCTATTTCCTCCTCCTTCTAGGGTGTCCCAAAACTTTGGCTCAGTAGGATTCACCACCGCCGGTTGGCGATCGGCTCGCAGGGCAGCGATCGCTTTGCGCAGCAGGGCTTCAACTTCACCGGGTGTCACAGCGGGGAGATCAGGACAACATTGACGATAGGTTTTAGCCACCTGATCTAAAAGTGCCTGATCGGGGGCAGCAGGTTGATCCACCAGCTCCTGCCACAATTGGACAACGGCACAGAGTTGACGAGTTTCCTCTTCTCTGTATCCTTGATTTTCTAGGGCTGAAGAGAGAGAACGACGACCGCTGTTTTTGAGTAAGCCCCAGTCCGATTGGCGTGCCCCCATCAGCTCAGCATACACCCCGTCATAGATGCGGCGATAGGCGTAAGTGGATAGCCGAGTACCCCGCTGCGGATTAAACCTATGCAATAGCTTCAGGGGGTCATTTGTAAGGCAACAGGCCTGCTGAAAATAGTCGGTGAAGTGATGTAGGCCGGGAACTTTTTCCCACAAAGCCCTAGCGACGGACCAACTGGTTTCTTGGAGATAGCAAAACACTGCCCGCCGCCAATAGTCGGCATCACTATGGTTCGGCTGACACTGTAATTTTTGGAGGAGGAAGCCAGCCATCGCATCTGGCTCCGTAAGACTGTACCCCGCCTCTGTAAAGTAGGCCTGTAGTTGGCGATCGCAAAACCAGTGCGGGCGACCCAAATCGTCAAATTTCAGGAAAGTAAAAAGTTTATTGCAGAGTTGGCGGTTCATGAATTTCTCTAGCAAGACATCCAAGGACAACCGTAGAGGGAAACGTGACGTGACCACCTGCTTCCTTCACTGGGCATTTTCATTCATCCTCCCGAGACTGCTTTCCATTCATTTATCCAATGGCGTTTTTGCAAATATGCACTCGCCTTGCAGATTTTAGAAAAAATTTTTCGCGCACCTTGGGGCGATTTGTCTGGCCTCTATCAACTCTTAACATCACAAGGAGGGGATGATCCATATCACAAGTCAAGCGTGTTTTCTGTGGCACATTACAAGCAAGATTTGCGATATGCCCATGTTTAACCCACTGACCGTTCGGTTTTGGGGCGTGCGCGGCAGTATTCCCTGTCCCGGTTCCCACACGGTTCGCTATGGCGGTAACACATCCTGCGTAGAAATTCAGGCCAATGGTCAACGGATTATTTTGGACGGCGGTACGGGTCTGCGAGTCCTAGGGGAGCACTTAATGAGTCAACAGCCGCTGGTGGCCCATCTATTTTTTAGCCATACCCACTGGGATCACATTCAAGGCTTTCCCTTCTTTCAGCCCGCCTTTGTACCGGGGAATCAGTTCCATATCTACGCCGTGCCCGGAAAAAATGGTCAGGGGATTGAACGACGACTAAACGATCAAATGCTGCACCCTAACTTTCCCGTCCCGTTGCAGATTATGGGGGGAGATTTGCGCTTTTATGACTTAGAGGCGGGTGAGCAGGTGCACCTAGAGGGGGGTGTGGTGGTGAGAAATGAAGCCCTCAATCATCCGGGCGGTGGAGTGGGCTACCGCATCAGTTGGCAGGGGATTCACGTGGCCTATATTACAGACACAGAGCATTTGCCGGATCGACTGCATCCGGGAGCCTTTGCCTTGGCCGATCGCGCCGATGTGATGATCTACGATGCCACCTATACCGATGAGGAGTACCATCACCCACAGCAGAGCAAGGTGGGGTGGGGGCATTCCACTTGGCAGGAAGCGGTCAAGCTGGCTCAGGCGGCCCAAGTCAAGCAACTGATTTTGTTTCACCACGACCCCAGCCACGACGACGACTTTCTCGACCACATCGGTGAGTTGGCACGGGCACGATTTCCGCAGACGCTGCTGGCTCGCGAGGGACTCATGATTTCCGTCTATCCAAATGTGATAGACTTCCCGGCGACGCCTCAAGCCAGTTAGCCCTGTGTTGCCTGTCGTGGTTTTGCCCGGATATTTAGCAGCGGCTCCTGACTACTACCCCCTGCGGGACTATCTGCGGCAGTTGGGGTTTGTGGCGGAGGTGGTGCCCCTTAAGGTGCGCTCGTGGTTTCCCACGTTGGGGGGGCGATCGGTGGCGCCGATTTTAGAGGCTTTAGATACCACCATTCAAAACATTCTGAATGAAACAGGTGCCTCCTGCGTGCATCTTGTCGGCCACTCGGCAGGGGGTTGGATTGCTCGCATCTACCTTGGGGATCAGCCCTATGATGGGCGAGTTTGGGCCGGTCACCAACGAGTGCACACGCTGATCACCTTGGGGACTCCCCACCGAAGTCAGGAGCGCTGGACACGCCGCAACCTCGACTTTGTTAACACCACCTACCCCGGTGCCTACTACGGGCACGTTCGCTATGTCTGTCTGGCGGGCAAGGCCATCTATGGCACACCGCGCGGGTCATTGGCCAATTGGTTTACGTATCAAAGCTATAAACTCACCTGTGGCGAGGGTGCCTGTTGGGGGGATGGGGTGACCCCCGTGGTTGCAGCCCACCTTGAGGGAGCAGACAATCTAGTCTTTGAGAATGTGCTCCATGCGCCGCGCAGCCGCTTGCGCGATCGCCCCGATGCTCCTTGGTATGGCTCGCCGGCAATTGTGGCCATGTGGCAGCAGTATCTCCAGGCCGATTAGACAGCACAGCGCTCAAATTGCCAGCGGTAAACGGGTAATCCTTTGGCAAGAACACATTTTTCCCGTTCCGTTGCGACAGGCCAAGGACTCTGAGGTAACCAAGCGGTACAGGTTGAGCGAAAGGCCGGATGGGCACGAAACTGCTGCACCATGGATTCAGCCACCTCAAGCACATCCGACTGAAGGACAACCCGCCCCCCAATGGGGAGGAGTTCGGCAAGGAGGGTCACCAGTTCTGGGGTCACAACCCGGCGTTTATGGTGGCGGCGCTTGAACCAAGGATCTGGAAACTGAATCGTGACGGTGTGCAGGGGAAGTCCGTCGAGAAGTTTGCCCAAGTGTACGTTGGCATTGCCCCAGAGGTAGTGAAGGTTGCGAAGTTGCCGGCGATCGCGCCGCTCATTGGCCAATATCACCAGTGGATGGCGAATTTCCAGACCCAGAAAATTTTGCTCTGGATAGAGCGCTGCCATTTCTAGCAAAAAGGTTCCCTTTGCACAGCCAACATCCAAATGTAGAGGCTGTGAGGGTTGCTCATAAATTGTTGACCAATCGGGAACAGCAATATCTTGCTGGAATTTGTGACTCAGAGGGTTAACGTGTTGTCGCACCCGTACCGCCATGGCGCGATCGCTCATCCAAAACTCCCTAACCTACTGCCGCTATAGCGTAGCGTATCTCATTGCAAAGTCAGAAAAAACTGCCCTCAATCGCTGAGGACAGCAAAAACCACCTAGGGCAATGGGATCGTCCAGCGGCGTGGTATGACCCCAAACTTGTTGACAGGCGAGTTACTCTTTCAAGAAACCGCTGTAGGCTTCGATGCCGTGCTCGCCGATGTCCAAGCCTTTGAGTTCCTCTTCTTCGGAAACACGAATGCCAAGAGTTTGTTTCAGAGCCAGCCAAAAGATACTAGACATCAACACCGTAAAGCCACCAATACTCAAGATGCCAATGATCTGGGCAATCAACTGAGTTAACCCATGGCCGGTTAGCAAGCCTAACTCTTTGTCAAACAAGCCAACGGCCAAGGTGCCCCAAGTGCCGCACACCAAGTGGACTGAGGTGGCACCCACCGGGTCGTCAATTCCGATGCGGTCAAAGAAGAGAATAGCATAGACCACCATCACCCCGCCCACGGCACCGATGATCACGGCACTCCCGTAAGACACAGCCGCACAGCCTGCTGTAATGGACACTAAACCTGCCAGAATACCGTTGATTATCATGGAGAGGTCGGGTTTGCCAATGCCACACCAAGCCGTCATTGTTGCCGCAACACCGCCTGCTGCCGCCGCCAAGTTGGTTGTCAGGGCAATGGAGGGCACAGCTTCATTCGCGGCCAATTCAGAACCGGCATTAAACCCAAACCAACCGATCCAGAGAATTAAACACCCCAGCGTGGCAAAACCCATATTGTGACCCGGTAGAGCTTGGGGTCTACCATTAGCCGCATATTTGCCAATCCGTGGCCCGAGGAAAGCCGTACCCATGAGAGCTGCCCAGCCGCCTACAGCATGCACCACCGTCGAACCGGCAAAGTCCTTGAAGGCGACGCCCTCCCCAAGAAAGTTGAGATTGCTGAGGAGACCATCCCCCCAAACCCAGTGCCCCGTAATCGGGTAGGAAATGCCGGTCAGCAGGAGGCTGAAAATTAAAAAGTCAATAAACTTAATCCGCTCGGCGACCGCCCCGGAAACAATGGTGGCTGCCGTCCCTGCAAAAGCGGCTTGGAACAGAAACGCCACAGCAATAGGTAAGCCTTGCGGAAAAGGCTCAAGGCGGTAGGTTTCAGGATTTTCACTGCTGAGGAAAAAGCCCCCCCAACCAATGAAGCTATTGCCTTCAGCACCAAACATGAAGGAGTATCCGATCGCCCAGTAGGCCAAGGTAGCCAAGGCAAAAACGATTAAGTTTTTAGAAAGAATGTTGACCGCATTTTTCTGGCGGCAGAGGCCGGTTTCCAACATCGCAAAACCGGCATTCATGAAAACCACCAGAATGGCTGCCACCAATACCCAAATGGTATTCAGAACCCCTTGAACGTCTTCAGGGGTGAGGGGCTTATCCTGTGCTTGAGCAGCGACTCCCCAAACTGCCACAATGATTAAGGCGAGCGGCATGCAGGCGACAAGGGCTGGCGATCGCCAGCGGAAATTGGGCTTCCAGTCAAGGTTCAGTAACGGTCGCTTTTGCCGTCTAACACGTTTCGGTTTTAACTTAGACATCGCTTTCATTCTCAACGGCTATAGAGTAGAGTTGCATATGAGTTCAGCGGAGGAGAAATCGCAGTTGCGGTACCATACCACCAGAAAGCAATCTGGCTGTTGTTTGGTTTGAGCTAAGCGAAGCATTGACCCGCAGTTAACCTTTGATTGCACCAGTTCTCAGATTGGAAAATCTGTATCGCGTTATACATTTACCTTGATGACCAAAACCGCCTATCCTAGGAAGGGCAAATCGCATCAAGTTTGCAGGTAACGTTCCTGATAGGTGTGAATGGATACGATCTGGGAGTTGGATTTTTATTCCCGTCCCCTTGTGGACGAAAACAACAAAAAAATCTGGGAATTGCTGATTTGCGATCGCCAGCAACAATTTCAGTTCAGCAAAACTTGTGCAGGAGCACAAGCCAATGCCCGCTGGTTAGAGGCTGCCCTCAAGGAAGCAATGGCACAATGGCGGCAGCAACTGGGACTGGCAGACAGTATTCAACCGGATCGAGTGCGTTTTTTCCGCCGCGCCATGACCAGTATTATCACGCGGGGGGGAGAAGCGGCAGGCTTAGTCATGGTGCCCAGTCGGCGCACATTCGCCCTCTACGATTGGCTGCGCGATCGCGCCCTGAACTACTATCCAACTTTGCCCAACTACCAAGCGGATCTAGCAGCGCCCCCGCCGTTGATCTCCCCTGCCCCCCAGCCGTTACCGTCGGCTCTTCAGGGCGATCGCTGGCAATTGAGCGGCCTTCCCCTGGGGGAAATTAAAACCGCTGCCGAATGGGAACTGCCCTTTGGAGAGGTGCCGCCCCTGCCCTTTTTGACCCTCGCCGACAATGTGATGCTGCCCGGCCTGATTATTTATTCACAGCGGGCACTGCCCTTGGCCGGTTGGCTGTCGGGATTAGAACCCGCCTATTTGAGTTTTGAGGAGGAACCCCAGCCGCTATTGGTGTTAGAAACGGGAGCAAGCGATCGCTGGGTTCTCATTAGTGGTCGCAATCCCCAGATTCAAAAGGAACTTGCTGCTTTTAGGGAGGCCTGCACCCAAAGCCAAGGGCTGCACTTTATTGCCGTGAAGGAGAGACCCGAACAGGAAGCACTGCAAGGCTTTTGGTTGTTGCAGCACACCCCTGAAGTTTGACTAGAGCAGCTTCTCTAGGCCATAGATCAAGCGTTTCAGTTGCGTGACTTTGCGAATGGCAAGCAAGACCCCCGGCATATAGCACTGGCGATCGCTGGTGTCATGGCGCAGCGTGTAAATTTGCCCCGGTGCCCCAAAAATCACCTCCTGATGCGCAATCAGTCCCGGCAGGCGAACACTATGAATGCGAATTTCGGCGTTAGCACACGCCCCGCGCGCCCCCGTGAGATGTTCGGACTCCTGTACCTGAGGCAGGTTAAAGGTTTTCCCCAATTCGGCTAGGCGCTGCGCGGTTTGCAGAGCCGTCCCACTGGGGGCATCGGCTTTTTGGTTGTGGTGCAGTTCAATAATCTCCACATGGTCAAAGTATTGGCTGGCACGAATGGCTGCCTCCTGAAGCAACACCATGCCAATGGAAAAGTTGGGGGCAATCACGGCGCCCATATCCGCCTTGTCAGCAAACTCGGCGAGATCTTCAATTTGCTCTGGAGTCAAACCTGTTGTCCCCACCACGGGATACACCCCGTAGGCGATCGCCATGCGCACATTCTCATACACCACTTGGGGATGGGTAAAATCCACCATGACCACGGGTTGTTTTTCTTGAGCCGCCGCCACACAGACCTCTTGCAAACTACCACTAATGGGAATCTCTAACGCACCTAAACCTAGAACAGTGCCAATATCTTCTCCCACTTGCTTGCGATCGACAGCGGCATAGAGAGTCGTATCGGGAGCCTGCTGCACCGTTTTCACAACTTCACGCCCCATTTTACCGAGCGCGCCAACAACAATCACTGGGATGGGTGTACTCATGCAAAACTCCGACACAGACCACAGGCTAGGATAGCGCGATCGCTTGGCGATACAATAAGCCAATACTGAGTATTTTGTCCTAAAGGCATGATGTTAGTCTTTTCCTTTCCTGAGTTGGTTGAGCGCTGTCAAACATGGACACCAAAACGGCCGGGCTATGCCGTCTGCCCTTTGGATCACCACAACCCCGAGCTAGCCTCTAGTCTCTATCGCATTGAGCCAGGGCAAGCCAACTATCCCCATTACCACCATCGCGGTGATGATATTTTCCTAATTGTCTCGGGTGTCGGTGAACTGATTACCTGCCCGATGACGCCGCCTGCCAATTCTGTGGCTGCAAGTGCTTTGACGCGTACCCCCGTGGAAACTGGCTCTTACGTCCATGTGGATGCCCAATGTCTGCACTGGCTGCGGAATCTCTCTGCCGATCAGCCGCTGTACTACCTCAACATTGCACCCCTGTCCCACGAGGGCGATCGCGTAGATGTCACCATTGAGGGGTGGAGCTAGCCTTGCCTAGCGGTCTGTCCAATGGATCGGTGCACTAACCGTGAACAGCCCTAGTCTTTAGGGCCATGCTAGTTCTTGAAATTCTCCAATAAACAGGCTAAGGGGAACTCTCTACAATCCTACAGCGTACATAGGCCTACACAATACATAACATATAAATAAACAACACATAAAAATAAACAATACATAAAAATAGATTATGAATAGTATATGGGCAGATAAGAAACATGTGTCTATATGTTAATTATGCTAATATATATTAATTTTAATTATGTTAAGTACATGGGTTACAAAGACTTATATGGTATGGGGAAAGAGAACATAGGAATTAGAGGTCATCTATCAGATTTCTCCCTTGGTGAACTCCTGCGCTTTTTAGAACAAGGTAAAAAAAGTGGCTGTCTCTCCTTGGACTCCACAGAAAAACAGCAAGTGGCAGTCACGCCAGCAAAACTAGAAACTCTTCACCTACGGTACATTGAACGTGAACGCGGGGCGCCCTTGTGTCGTCTCTTCTTTAGTGATGGCCAAATCGTTGCGGCCACTCATTCTTCCAATCACAAGGGGCTACAATATCTGATTGAGAAACGCAGCTTGCTGCGCGAGACTAGCTTGCAGCGACTGTTACAGGTTCGCCCCCTCACCAGTCCACTGGGCATCTACTTAAAAGAACAGGGGATTCTCACCTCAGAGGATTTGCAACTGCTTTTTAAGCAGCAGGTGTTGACTCCCATTCCCCGTCTATTTGCTCTCAAAGAGGGATGGTTTGAGTTTTCTCCGAGTTCGTCCCTGCCCTTGATCGAGATGACCGGCCTGAGGGCATCACCCACCAGCGTAGCCTTGACGGGCTTACGACTGCTTAAAGATTGGACACCGCTTTTGGATAAATTGCCCTTGGCAACCTCCACACTAGTGAGCGTGATTGAGGGTCGTCCCCCCTATCACCTCAATCCCCAAGAGTGGCAAATTTGGGAGTATGTTAACAGCAACTTAACCTTGCAAGAGCTTGCCGAGCACCTTTCTATGGCATTGTTAGAGGTGCAAAAGGCCACTTTTCGTCTGATGGTGGCGGGTCTTGTGGAGGAAGTACCGAAAATTGATCAAGAGGATCCCACGATTGGCGAACCGAATCCTGATTCTCCGCCGGCGGCTCAGCCCCTGAGTGAGCAATTTCTGCATCGGTTCCTTAACTTTCTTAGAGCTTCCTAGGGCTATCGAGGACAATCCACTGCTCTGTCAATGCTCCAGAAGCGGTAGAGTCAAAGTAGGGTTGCGTAGGCGTTATCGTTCTCCGAGCACAATGGCCAAACAGCGGATTCTTGTCAAGCCGAACGCACGCCGCTCTTCTGTCTCGGTGGGGCCTGAGGGTCAACTGGTGGTTGCGGTGCGTGCCCCGGCCACGGAGGGTAAGGCCAATCAAGAACTCATTGCGGTTTTAGCGGACTATTTTCAGGTGCCCAAGTCCCGCATTCAGTTAGTCAAAGGTCACACCAGTCACCATAAGGTGATTGAACTTCTAGATTAAGAGCGATCTAGACTAAGAGGAAGTGCTGTGCGATCAAGCCTATGACCCTCGATGTCACCTCTACCAAATCCTTTGTTCTCAGCGGTGCCCGCCCCCACTACAGTCCCGATCGCCCCGGACAGGTGGAACATCTCTTTCTTGACCTGACGCTGGATCTAGAGGCGCAGACCTGCTGGGGACAGTGCCATATTCACCTGCGCCCCCTTCACGCGCAACTGCGCCACCTGCGCCTCAATGCCGTGGGGCAACAGATCAAAGCGGTGACCGTGCAGCGCCAACCCCAAACCTTCCACTACGACGGCGAATTCCTTGATATTGTTCTCGATGAGCACCTAGGGATTAGCCCCGAGCAGGTGCTGCTCATTACCATTGACTATGGCCTTGAAAAACCTCAGCGAGGGTTGTACTTTATCCCCACCCAACCGCCCCAAGCTTGGACGCAAGGGGAAGATGAGGACTCCCGCTATTGGTTTCCCTGTTTTGACTCTCCCGGTCAACTGGCCACCTCCGAGATCAGGGCACGGGTGCGGCAACCCTTGCAGGCCATTTCCAATGGGGAATTGCGGGCCTGCGATAGCGAGGGAGAGTGGCAAATCTTTCATTGGTACCAACCCCAAGTGCATCCCACCTATTTAATGACCTTGGTGGTGGGGGATTTTGCCGTTGTGGACGATCGGTGGCAGGACAAACCCGTGACCTACTATGTCCCTAAAGATCGCGCTGCCGATGCCCGCCGCACCTTGGGCAAGACGCCAAAGATGATAGACTTTTTTAGCCGTATCTATGGCTATCCCTACCCTTACCCAAAATATGCCCAGGTTTGTGTGGCGGATTTTATCTTTGGGGGCATGGAAAATACCTCGACCACCCTCCTGACCGATCGCTGTCTTTTGGATGAGCGGGCGGCAGCGGAAGATTTTCGCACTGAAAGCCTTGTGGCTCATGAGTTGGCGCACCAGTGGTTTGGGGATCTGGTGGTGATCAAGCATTGGTCCCATGCGTGGATCAAGGAGGGGATGGCCTCCTATGCCGAGGTGCTCTGGTTTGAAGAAGAATACGGCGCCGATTTTGCGGCCTACTATCGCCTTGGCGAGCTGCGCAACTACCTGAGTGAGGATAGCGATCGCTACCGTCGCCCCATTGTCACCCATGTCTATCGCGAAGCCATTGAACTCTACGATCGCCACCTCTACGAAAAAGGCGCCTGTGTCTATCACATGATCCGCCAAGAACTCGGCGACGCCCTCTTTTGGAAAGCCATCCAAACCTTTGTCCAAACCTATGCCCATCAAACCGTGGAAACGGTGGATCTGCTGCGGGCCATTGAAACCGCCACCGGGCGCAACCTGCTGCCCCTCTTTGACCAATACGTGTTTCGCGGCGGGCATCCCGACTTCCATGTCAGCTACCGCTGGGAGGCGGCGGATCAATTGGCCGTGCTGACCGTCAAGCAGCAGCAGGTCACCGAAGGGGTAACTCCCCTAGAGCGCAATCTCTTTGATCTGCGGATTCCTGTCGGCATCGGCACGGTGGATGACCAAGGCCAAGTTGCGGTCAAAATAATTCCCCTGCGGATTTATGAACCGGAGCAGACGTTTTATCTCCCGCTGACGCAGCAACCTACCTTTGTGAGTTTTGATGCCGGCAACCACACGCTGAAAACGGTAACGCTGGAGTATCCTCTGCCAGAACTCAAAGCCCAGCTCCAGTATGATCCGGACGTTCTCGGCCGCATTCAGGCGGCCATTGCCCTTGGCAAAAAAGGGGGCTTAGAGGTTGTGCAAGCCTTGGCGGCGGCATTGCCACGGGAACCCTTCTGGGGGGTGCGGCGTGAGATTGCCAAAGTCTTAGGCACCATTCAACTAGATCAAAGTTTAGAGGCGCTCAAGCTGGCTCTGGCCGATGCTCACCCCCATGTTCGCGCCGCAGCGGTGGAAGCCATTGCCACCTTTAAGTCGGCCAAGGCCTACGAACTCCTTAAACCCATTGCCAAGCATGGGGATTCCAGTTATAGCGTTGAAGCCGCCGCCCTAAAGGGAATTGGGGTCATTGCCGCTGCCAAACCGCAACCGAAACCCAAGCCCGAAAAAGTTCTGAAGCGGCTGCGCAAGGCCTTGGAAACTCGGCAAGGTTGGAATGAAGTCGTGCGCTGTGGGGCGATCGCCGGCCTAGGGCAACTGAAGGAGTTTCCGGAGGCGGTGAATTTGGTTCTTGACTACACCGCTCCGACTGTGCCGAAACCCCTGCGCTGGGCCGCCATTCGCACGCTGGGCACCATTGGCGATCGCCACCACCCCCAACTACAACAAATCCTAGAGCGACTGGCACAACTTGCTCACGAGACCTGTTTCTTTACCCAGCTGGCCCTTGTTGAGGCATTGCGGCAAATAGACCATCCCCAAGTTCTCACCCTTTTGCAACAGGTGGGCGATCGCACCACCGATGGCCGCATTAAACGCGCAGTAGATGAAGCCCTTGCCCAGGTGAAGCAGAATTTAAGCGCAGGCGATCGCCTGAAAACCATAGAAAGTACCCTTGAAGAACTCCGCAAAGAAAATCAAGCCCTCAAAAGTCGGCTAGAAGAACTGGCAGCCAAGAGCAAATTGCCTACCCAAGACCCTTCCCCCTTGGGCGATAATGAGAAAACTAACTCTACCTGAAAAGTGCCGCAGTGCTGGTGAAGCGGCAGACGACCAGCGGGAGGAATTACTCAATTTCAGCTTGTTGC
>NZ_JBKBHV010000023.1:0-34155 GCF_046299635.1 Thermosynechococcus sp.
AACCTCTCTAGGGGCGTTTTCAGCACTGGCCGCCCGACAGCGCTTTTCAAATCTATTTCGCAGGACTGGTTATCATGGTTATATGATAACATTTAGTCGCTTGTAATGTCATCATCCTTAAGCCTCCTCCCGCTGGTCGTCTGCCGCTTCACCAGCACTGCGGCACTTTTCAGGTAGATTTGTATAAGTCTTACAGAGCGGAAAGCGACTCCAGAATTTCCTTAAGCTATTTTAGCTTTTAGCCGCTGCTTCAAACGCTGCCTCCAGCCGGCGATCGGCAAGATCGGCAAATAAAGGATTGCCCTAAACAATGCCGATTTGCGCTTGATCGTCATTCCAAAGCCCCCAACGCTCGTAAATTTGCCGCAGGGTACCGTCTTTTTTGAGGAGGCTGAGGGCTTCGTTCACTTCCTCCCTCAGTATTTTGCCCTTGGCACTTTTGGCATTGAAAGCGATGACATAATCATCTAGAAACAACGGTTGGCCAATAGGACGAAGCCTTGGTCTAGTTTGCCCACCAATCCCTTTACCCAAAACGTTATAGGCAACAATAGGGGTATCTAAAAGAATGGCATCAATAGCACCGTTTTCTAGGTAAGCCAGGTAGTCGTCAGATTCTGGATACGTCACAGTTTGAATACGGGGCGTTTGCTGAAGGATATCTTGGGCTTTGTAGCCAAGGCCAGTGCCTACTTTCATTCCTGCTAAAATTCCTAGGTCAATCTCACTGACGGGGTCGTACTCGCGAAAACGAGCATCGTCTGCACGCACGACAATTTGCTGACCATAGCGATAGTAGGGCTGGGAAAAGAGCTGAAGGCGCCGGCGTTCTGGGGTAATCTCCCAGCCGTTGAGGATTAGATCAATCCGGTTGGCCGCTAAAGTGACGGCCAGCTGAGCGTAAAGACTATTAACTAGAACCGGCTCAGCCCCCAACAGGCGGGCAATAGCTGTGGCGATTTCTACTTCAAACCCCACGATCTGCCTAGGATTGGTAGGATCGTAAAAGACGTAGGGTGCACCGTCCTCAGGAGAAGCCCCCCAAGCCAGTTGGCCGGGTTGGAGTAGTCCTCGAGCAGAAATTTGGGGTGAAGGCGATACCTGCCGGGAATCGGGGAGCCGCCGGTCGCAGCCACTGAGCAGCGCCTTAGTGCCGGCCATCAACAAAAAAGCCGCTCCCCCTTGCCCTAAGGAGCGCACAAAAGTGCGGCGGTTAAGTTTCATAGGTCATCAACAGAGAGGTAACCTACAGGTCAGTTTCATTTTAACCTTTGTCACCACTTGCGCCTAGAGTGCGGCGTTTTGTCACCGTTTGGAAAGCGGAAATAATATCCCCTTGCTGCCAAAGTTCAAAGTCCTCTAGGCGCACCCCACATTCGTAGCCCGCTGCCACTTCGCGAACGTCGTCCTTCATCCGTTTGAGGGAACTGAGGATACCCGTGTGGATGACCTGTTGTTGCCGCAGAACGCGGACTTTGCAGTTGCGCACGAGTTTGCCGTTGAGCACGTAGCAACCCGCTACAATGCCCTTACTCAGGGGGAAGATCGCCCGTACCTCTGCTTGACCCAGCTCTTCCTCCACCAGTTCGGGTTCCAGCATCCCCTCCATGGCTCCTTGAATATCATCGAGGAGCTTATAGATGATGTTGTATTCGCGGATATCAACGTTGTGCTGCTCAGCCGCTTGGCGTGCCCCTGAAGCAAGGGTCGTATTAAAGCCAATGATGACGGCACTACTGGCGGCGGCAAGGTCAACATCGGTTTCGGTAATTTCGCCGGGGGCAGCCAGCAAAACCCGTAACTGAACTTGATCTTGGGGCAGTTGGTTGAGGGCTGCCAAAATGGCCTCGACGGAACCTTGAACGTCAGCTTTGAGAATGAGATTGAGTTCCTTGAGTTCCCCTTCGCGCGCTTGGCTAGACAACGACGTGAGGGAGACTCGACGGGCGGCTGCGGCTTGGGCAAGGCGGGATTGCCGTTGGGCGGCGGCTCGCTCTTCCGCAAGGGCACGGGCAGCTTTTTCATCGCTGAGGACTTCAAATTCATCCCCGGCAGCAGGAACATCCGCTAGGCCTAAGACTTCCACAGCAAAGGAGGGAGTTGCTGCCTCGACCCGCTGCCCGCGATCGTCAATCATGGCGCGGACTTTACCAAAACAAGCTCCCGCCACCAGAATATCGCCGACCCGCAGCGTACCATTTTGTACCAGCAAGGTGGCCACAGGTCCCCGTGCCCGGTCTAGGTGGGCTTCAATGACGGTGCCTTTAGCAGGGCGATCGGGATTGGCGTAAAGATCCTCCACTTCTGCCACCAGTAGGATCATTTCCAAGAGGGTATCGAGATTTTGCCGTTGTAGGGCACTGACGGGCACCATAATTGTGTCGCCGCCCCACTCTTCGGGTACTAGACCATATTCCGTAAGTTCCTGCTTGACTCGCTCCGGTTGGGCAGACTCTTTGTCAATTTTGTTGATGGCGACAATAATCGGAACTTTGGCTGCTTTGGCGTGGCTAATAGCTTCAATTGTTTGCGGCTGCACGCCATCGTCGGCAGCAACGACTAAAATTGCAATATCAGTAACCTTCGCTCCCCTTGCCCGCATCGCTGTAAAGGCCTCGTGACCGGGGGTATCCAAAAAGACCACCTGATGTTTTTCGCCATTGTATTCCACGTCCACGTGGTAGGCGCCAATATGCTGCGTGATGCCACCTGCTTCTCCTTGGGCAACTTTGGCATTGCGAATGGCATCGAGAAGGCTGGTTTTACCATGATCCACATGACCCATGATGGTGACTACAGGGGGGCGGCGTTGCAGGTGGTCAAGGTCGCTGGACTCCAGCATTTCCGTAACTTTTGTGGCGTCGGCTTTTTGTTGAGCTGTCTCAACAGTAATCCCCAATTCTTTGGCCACGAGTTCAATCGTTTCCACCTCAAGGGTTTGGTTGATGGTAGCGGCAATCCCTTTAAAGAAGAGAATTTTAATGATTTCCGCTTCGGGGCGACGCACTAAACTAGCCAACTCCTGCACCGACATTGGGCCTTCAATCGTGATGTGATCGGGTGGTGGGGCTTCGGCTGGCTCTTCGCGACGGCGATCGCGATGGCGGGGTTGTTTTTTCTCGCTGCTTTTTTCGGTTTTTGTTGCGGGCGTAACCGGACGGGCTGGGCGAGGCGCCTTGGGCTTGGGTGGCCGTTGTAGTGATTGACTGACATCCACCGTGACTTGGTGTACCCCTACCAAGCGGCTGGTGAGTTCGAGTTCTTCTTCTTCATCAATGACTTCTTCCCGCAACTTAACGACACGGGAGGATTTGCGTTTGTTCTCCTCATCATCAAAGTCTTTGTGACGGTGGCGATCTTTGATGACTTTGCTAACGGACTTGTCATCAAGTACTTCAACGGTTTCGGTGATGGGCTTCGGCGAATTCGGTGCCCGCAGAACCGGGGGAACAGGTTTTGCCGGTGGCGGTTGTAGCTGCGGCATGGAGGGCTTGGGCGCCATTTCCGAAGGTTTGACCGGCGCCGGAGGGACTGCTCGCTGGACAATTTCGATGCGGTCTTGACTGCTGGGTTTGGCGGGAGCGATCGCCCCCTTTTCTTTTTTGGGTGGTTCTTTTAGCTCTTTGCGGGGCGGGGGAGCCGCAGCCACTTTTTCCACTTTCTTGGTGGGGCGGGTGGGTGGGGGAACTAAAGTAGGCACTGGACGCGGTGGTGTCGGTTCGGGTTTTGCAGGGGGTGTAGGGGGCTTGGGAGCCACAGGTTCCGCTGGCTTCGTGGCAACGGGTTCAGGGGGCGTGGGTCGCGTCGGCGCTTGCAGTGCTTGGGGGCGAGCGGGAGGCTGTTGTAATTGAGGCTTCGGCGCTTCTGTCGTTTCAGAACGGGGCTGGGTATGCACAGCCACAATTTGCTGTGTTTTTGGAGGGGCTGGGGCTTTTTTCACTGGCGGAGGTGCTTTTGAGACTTTACGGGGAGGGGCACTATGGGGTTGATAGGTTTTGGCAGCTTCGCGAATGCGATCGGCATCAGCATCGGAAATTGTGCTGCTGTGACTTTTATAGGGAATTCCCAACTGTTCACAGATCGCCAATAAATCTCGATTATCTAGGTTGAGTTCTTTGGATAGGTCATAAATGCGAACTTTACCAATGCTCATGCTGTCTCTCAAAGGCTCTGAAATCTCTACGAAAGGACAAACAGTAGGGCGATCGCGATCGCTCAGGTAAAGGCTACCGTCAAAGTGGAATTAATGGGTTTTAAGGGATGGGTTGGGGCAACTCACTCAACTCACTCAACAACAATCTCAAGAGTCGGGACTAAAAAATAGAAGTATCCCTATTATTAACGATTTTGGTAGAGATTGATCAGGGTAACAGCCCCAAGGGGGGATCAATTTCAATACGTCGCGCCGCTAGATCAACTACTGGGACAATGGCGGGCACGAAGGGAATATACACCGCTAGGGGGGAGTCTTTGGCAGGATTGAGTAACTGCACTTCTAGGAGATCATTGCCGGCGTTAACCAACCCCACCACCTCGCCAACCCGCTCACCTTGGTGATACACCGCCAGTCCAATCAAGTCCATGAGGTGGTACTCATTGGCCGCAAGGGGGGGGCGATCGCTGGCGGGGACTAAAATTTCTGCCCCCTTGAGCGCCTCTGCTGCCGTGCGATCGCTGACTTCGGCAAAGGTGACCACAAACTGTTCGGCACGGGGTAAAAATCGCCCGCGCACGAGGGTAACAGCATAAGGCTGTGGCTGCCGGGGCGATCGCAACCAACGAGAACCCGCCACCGTAAAGCGTTCGGGAAAATCGCTAAAGGGCTTGACCTTAACCTCCCCTCGCAGGCCATGGGCACCGACAATTTGGCCAATACAGAGCCACTCACTCGTCTCAGGGAAGGGGGTCGCCATAGGCCGTCCAAGCCAACTTTAGTAAACCGTTCATGATTGCTGTGGCAGCGCTCACCCCCCCTTTGCAACCCTTAATGGAGATGTAGGGCACCCAAGACTTTTGGAGGCGATCCAAAATGGGGGGGAGAAAATTGGGGGCAGCGTCAATAATTAACGCCGGACGAATCTCCTGAGCCTCCACTAGGGTGAGAAGGGGTTCTAGGGCTGAGTGATCACTACTGAGGACAAAAATGGCGGTGGGATGACGCCGCGCCAAGGTTTCAATGCCAAAGGCAATGCGGGACTTTTCCTGCTGCGGACGGGTAAAGGTTTCAGCACCACAGTAGATGGGATTGCCAAATGTGTTTTGGGCGTAGGAAAGTACCCCCACCTGTACCATCGTGACATCCACCACAATGGGGGTGTGAGCAGCCAAGGCAGCCACACCGGATTGCAGTGCCTGCTCTGAATAAATCATCAAATCTAGGTATTCTAAATCCCCCGTTGCATAGATCACGCGGCGTGTAATGTCGTATTGTGCTGGACTGAGGTTGTGTCCCGCCAGCAACTGGTCAATTACACGCAATTGCGCAACATCAGACTGGTGCCATTCCATCAACAGTGCCGCAAGGAAGTTAAGGGCTAATTAGTATAGCAACAAAGTTTTCCCCACTAGACGCGGGGTAAGAGTACCATCCTCTAGTGTACGGGGCGATCGCCCGATTTCATGCACACTGTGGCGATCCACGATTTGAGCGAGACTGGTATGCTGGAAACAGCGTCCTTGAACTTGTGCCACTGTGTCTCAGATTCTCTGTCCCGTTCCGACAGATCAACGACCGATCAACGAATATCGTGACCTCAAAGCCTCTTGGTTTTTTGAATGGTCGAGTTGGCCGCGTCCGCGTTTTCAAGTGCGTTTGCTACTGCTGTGGGGGATGGCTTGGCTGGTCAGTGGATCGGTGGCGATCGCCAGTTTTCCCTTGAAAGAGGCGCCCTTTCACACCTTCTTAGCCGCTGCCCTAGGAGCTAATTTTTTGCTATTACTCATTCTCCTACGCCTTGTGTTGGGTTGGGCCTACGTGGGCGATCGCCTGCAACGTCCCACCGTCATCTACGAAGAAACGGGCTGGTATGACGGTCAAGAATGGCAAAAACCTGAAGCTGAATTGGCTCAAGATCGCCTGATTTATACCTACGAGTTGCGCCCGATTTTGCAACGGTTACAGGTGACCCTTTTGGCACTAGTGATCTTTTCTTTGGGACTTGCCCTTGCTTGGGCACTCCTGTAGCTGCTGCTGACATTGTTGCTCATTTACCCGCATGACCGAACCTATGTCCAAACGCACCCAAGCCCCTGCCCTCGAGGTTTGCCTACTGCGGGAAGGGATTGTTGAGTCGCGCCACCATGTCCACGCCGTTGTTTGTGATGCTCGGGGTCGAATTCTTGCCCTTGCAGGGAATGCGGAAACCGCTGCCTTTGTTCGCTCTGCCCTTAAGCCCTTTCAAGCCTTGGCAGTGACCACCACCGGAACAATGGAACGCTTCGATTTGAGCGATCGCGACCTCGCCATTATTTGTAGCTCGCACCAAGGCCGGATCGAGCAAGTGCGCCAAGTCTTTAACATCCTCTGGCGGGCGGATGTGGATCCCACCGCTCTGCAATGTCCCATTCCCCCCGGCCGCCAAGGAGCACTCCAGCACAACTGTTCAGGTAAACACGCCGGGATGCTGGCGGTTTGTCAACAGCGCAATTGGCCGCTGGCCAGCTATCTGCACAAAAATCACCCGGTTCAGACCCTGATCCTTTCCAAGGTGGCGGAACTGCTGAAGATGCCCGCCGCAGAATTTATCTGTGCCCACGACGACTGTGGGGCGCCCACGTACTTGATGCAACTGGTGCAGATGGCCACCCTTTACGGCCAGCTGGCCTCTGGCAATGACTGGGCAATGGAGCGCGTCGTCCGTGCCATGACCCACCACCCGGATTTCGTTGGCGGATCTGGTGCTTTTGATAGTGAGTTGATGCGCCTCACGGAGGGAGAAATCCTCAGTAAGTCGGGGGCTGAGGGGATTCAATGTGTGGGTCGTGTGGGCGAAGGTATGGGATTGGCCATTAAGGTCAGCGATGGTGCCAAGCGTGCCAAATATGCTGTTGCCATTCAACTGTTGAAGCAACTGGGCTGGATTACCCCCAGTGTGGCCGAAGCCTTGGGAGAGCAGTTTCTGATTCCCAACCCATTTACCCGCCTAGAGGTGAATGGTGAGCTGACGTTTGCCTAGGGGTTGCTTTGTAACCGAGCTTTAGAGGTTAAAGTAAATTTCTACCCTAGGCTATGATGAGTAGTCAATTTAGATGTGAGGTACGGAGGCGGTTGTGGTACTCACAGCAAATGTCGGAACCATCTTTCCTGTAGTGTGGGTGGGCGATCGCGTACAGTTGATTGACCAGACTCGCTTGCCAGAACAGTATGAACTCAAGGACATCACGACTGCTGCCGAAATGGCTACAGCCATCCGGGATATGATTGTGCGGGGGGCGCCGGCGATCGGGGTGGCAGCGGCCTTTGGCATGGTCTTAGGGGCACGGGAATACCGCGGGAGCGATCGCGAGGGCTTCTTAGCTCACCTTGAGAACATTGCTGACAAATTGCGGCAGACGCGGCCAACCGCGGTGAATTTATTTTGGGCCATTGATCGGATGCTGGCAGCAGCCCAACAGCCCAGAGCGTCCCTTGAGGAACTTCAGAACCACCTCCTTGAAACGGCCCAAGCCATTGCTCGGGAAGACGTGCAAACCTGCCAAGCCATTGGTCAACACGGCCTCAATGCCCTCCCTAAAACCCCTGAGAAATTGTGCTTGCTCACCCACTGCAATGCCGGTGCTCTGGCGACGGCAGGCTATGGAACAGCCTTAGGGGTGGTTCGGGCTGCTTGGGCAGCGGGGCGTTTGGAGCGACTCTATGCCGATGAAACCCGTCCTCGCCTTCAGGGGGCAAAACTAACTGCTTGGGAATGTGTCCAGGAGGGCATTCCCGTCACCGTCTTGGCCGATACGATGGCCGCCCACTGTATGCAGCGGGGGATGATTGATGCGGTGGTGGTGGGTGCCGATCGCATTGCCCTCAATGGGGACACAGCCAATAAAATTGGCACCTATAGTGTTGCCCTCGCCGCCAAAGCCCACAACATTCCCTTCTTTATCGCGGCTCCCCTTTCCACGATTGACACGAAAATTGCTAGCGGGGCAGAAATTCCCATCGAGGAGCGACACCCCCAAGAAATTTATCAGGTGGGGTTTAGCCGCATTACGCCGGCTGGGGTGGATTTTTACAATCCTGCCTTTGATGTCACCCCTGCCCATTTGATTAGCGGCATTATCACCGAACTAGGGGTCTTTGCTCCTGCCGACCTTGCCTCGGCCCTTTCCGCTAAAACCGGTGAGGCGATCGCTTAGGCTTGAGGCGGCGACCCTCTGGGGGTCACAGGAATCTGCACCCTCCGCTTGTGTTGTCCTGTAAGCAACTGTGCTAAAAAATCATTAATTCTGGCTTCAAAAAGCTCTATAGGAAAGAATGATACCTTTATCCTCATCGTTGACAACAACCGACCTCAACGCCCTTGCCGAAAGGATCCGCATGGCGGCTGCCCAAGCCAATGGAAATGTCCATGACCTGCTCGCGTTACTGCGGCTTTTGGAACAATTGCACCGTGAAATTTGTGACAATCAGTTTCAAGCGGCCTTGCCCACCAACCGCCAAGCCCTCTATAAACTACTGCGGGATATTGAAGCCAATGGCGGCTGGCCCTACATTCCTCGCAAACGCCTAGAGTCCTTTTTGGGGGCAATTCAAGAGGAATCGGATAGTCATGAATGTTGAACGCTGGCTGATCCGTCAAGAGCCACAGTGGCTAGAGCTAGAACAACTGCTCAACCGTGTTGAGACGGAGGGAATTCAGGGGTTATCGGCAACGGAGATTTGTCGGCTTAGTCAGTTGTACCGCGTGGTCAGTGCGGATTTGGCACGGGCAAAAACGCGCCGCTTGAGTAATAGCATCATCAATTATTTGCAGGGTCTAACCTTGCGGGGCTACAGCCAAGTCTATCAGGGTCAGCGCTCTCAAGATTGGCGCAAAGTCTGGTGGTTTTTCCAGCGGGGCTTCCCGGCGGTTGTCCAGCAAACATGGGGCTATACGGCCTTTGCTGTTGGGGTGTTTCTGGTAGCCGCTGCGATCGCCTGGTGGTATGCGTGGAGCGATCGCCAGTTTTTGGAACTGGTGGTGCCCTCGGATATTTTGTCTCTTGTGGAAAAGGAGGGCAAGCTGTGGATGGGGTCTATTGTGGGTGTCGAACCCTTGGCTTCTAGTGCCATTATGACCAATAACTTGAGTGTTGCCTTTGCAATGTTGGCGGGGGGAATCCTAGGGGGGCTAGGAACCCTTTATATGCTCTGGAATAACGGTTTGCATATGGGGGCGATCGCTGCCCTTGTGGCACAAAACAACCTAGAGTACCCCTTTTGGGCTTTCGTCAGTCCCCATGGTGCTTTGGAGTTACCCGCCATTTTTCTAGCAGGGGCAGCGGGTCTGCTGCTAGGGCAGGCAATTCTCTTGCCGGGGCGCTACCGTCGCTCTACGGCGTTGAAGCGCAATGGTGCTCTGGCCGCGCAACTCATGTTTGGGATCGTGCCGCTGCTGGTGATTGCAGGTATTATCGAAGGCTTTTGGTCGCCCAATCCGCTGATTCCCAACAGTGTCAAGTATCTTTCTGGTCTAGGCTTGTTTGCTGCTTTAGGGTTTTATTTGGCTTGGCCGCTGGAGCGATCGCCCACGAGTGGGGGAAAATGTTTTTGATTAATGTTTAGGCCGATCGCGAGAACACTATGGCAGAAAACTGGCGCAGTCGCATCATCACAGAAGGTATTCAACGCACTCCCAACCGAGCCATGCTGCGAGCCGTGGGCTTTGGCGATGAGGATTTTAACAAGCCCATTGTGGGGGTGGCCAGTGCCTACAGTACGATTACCCCCTGCAATATGGGCATTGCCACCCTTGCCAGTCGCGCCGAAGCCGGTATTCGGGCAGCAGGGGGCATGCCGCAGTTGTTCGGCACCATTACGGTCAGCGATGGCATTTCCATGGGCACCGAGGGGATGAAATACTCCTTGGTCTCGCGGGATGTGATTGCTGATTCCATTGAGACCGCCTGTAATGCCCAAAGTATGGATGGGGTGCTGGCGATCGGCGGCTGCGACAAAAACATGCCCGGCGCAATGATTGCCATGGCACGGATGAACATTCCGGCTATTTTTGTCTATGGAGGCACGATTAAGCCCGGTCACTGGCAGGGGCAAGACCTTACGGTTGTCAGCGCCTTTGAGGCCGTGGGGCAGTTTAGCGCCGGCAAAATGGATGAGGCGACGCTCCATGCCATTGAACACCATGCCTGTCCGGGGGCAGGTTCCTGCGGCGGCATGTTTACGGCCAACACCATGTCCTCGGCCTTTGAAGCCATGGGCATGAGCCTGATGTACTCCTCAACCATGGCGGCGGAGGACGAAGAAAAAGCCGACAGTACGGAGTTGGCGGGCAAGGTGCTGGTGGAAGCTATCCGCAAAGATATCCGCCCCCGCGATATTATCACCCGCAAATCCATTGAAAATGCCCTGAGTGTGATTATGGCGATCGGCGGCTCCACAAACGCCGTGCTGCACTTTCTGGCGATCGCCCACAGTGCCGAGGTACCCCTGACCATTGATGACTTTGAAACCATCCGCCAGCGGGTGCCCGTTCTCTGCGACCTAAAACCGTCGGGTCAATACGTCACCACCGATCTGCACCGGGCAGGGGGCATTCCGCAGGTGATGAAAATGCTCCTCAATGCCGGCCTGCTGCACGGGGATTGCCTGACGATTACCGGAGAAACCATTGCCGAGCGGCTGCGGGATGTGCCCGATCGCCCCGATCCTAATCAAGAAGTGATCCGTCCCCTAGAGCGACCCCTCTATGCCACGGGGCACTTGACCATCCTCAAGGGCAATTTAGCCACAGAAGGCGCCGTCGCCAAACTCTCCGGCGTGAAACATCCCCAGATTACCGGACCTGCCCGCGTCTTTGACTCCGAGGAAGCCTGTCTGGAGGCAATTCTTAGCGGCAAGATCAACCCCGGCGATGTCATTGTCATTCGCTATGAAGGCCCCGTTGGCGGTCCGGGGATGCGGGAAATGCTGGCTCCCACGTCGGCCATTATCGGTGCCGGCCTAGGGGATAGTGTGGGTCTCATTACCGATGGTCGCTTCTCCGGCGGTACCTATGGCATGGTCGTGGGTCACGTTGCGCCGGAGGCAGCCGTGGGAGGAACCATTGCCCTAGTGGAGGAGGGAGACTTAATCACCATTGATGCCCAGCGGCGGCTGCTGCAACTCAATGTCAGTGAGGAAGAACTGGCCGCCCGTCGCGCTAAATGGCAGCCGCCGGCGCCTCGCTATACCCGGGGGGTGTTGGCCAAATATACTAAACTCGTCTCTTCTAGTAGTCTGGGGGCAGTAACCGATCGCTTTGTCTAGAGGTGGCCAATTCCTGCAAAAAGGCCTCGATACCGGCGCGATCGCTCGTTTGGCGCGGATAACTTATAGGCGGACGCCGCAGCGTAATCAGCTTGACCCCCAATTCGCGGGCAAGGGTCTGCTTGATCTGCTCGCCGGCAGTACCTGAGGCCTTGGTGACTACCGTTGTAATCTGCCACTGTTGCCAGAGGGCGCGCTCTAGTTCTTGGGATACCGGCGGAAAGATCGCAATCAACCGCCGGCGATCGAACCGCGCAGCAAGAGCCGTTTCTAACGCCGTCACCGTCGGCAAAATTCGGGCAAAGAGGGTTGCTTGACCCTGCAGAGGCGCAAAGGCCGCCAACAGTTTTACTCCCAAGGTCAACAACACCCGCTCACCCACCAAGAGATTGCTTCGTAGCAGCGCAGGTAAATCCGTATAGATACCCGTCGTTTGGGGCAAATCGGGGCGTTCAAACCGCAGGTAAGGCAGACCCAGTTCTTGACTGAGCCGAATGGCAAGGGCAGAGACCGCCGCGGCAAAGGGATGGGAAGCATCCACAATCCCTTGAATCGAGTGTTGTTGAATCAATTTGCGGGCCCGTTCAGGAGTCAAGCGCTCCACATGACAGGTGAGCAACGGATGCGCTGGATAAAGACCGGCGGCAGCCGCGGTTGTGACGCTCACCCAGCAGGAAAAGCCTTGGGATAGGATGCAGTCGGCAATCCAGCGACTCTCGTGGGTGCCGCCGATCAGCCAAATCGCACCTGTCACCTAGCCCAGCAGTGCGCGACGAAAATTTTCCCGATAGGACTTATTCATCAGCAGCGGTAACCACAGCACGCTGAGAATAAAACGCGATTGTGTATAGTACGTGCGGTGAAACCCTTGCCAAAAGCGCAGGGCAATAAAGCAGTAGAGAGCAATTGCACAAAGACCGAGGAGTTCCATAAAGAGGTTGGCGAATCTGAACTACCACTTCCACATTACCGGATTCGCCGGATCAAGGGTGGCAATGACCGGCCGGCTAATGTCATCCAGCATGGCCAAGATGGACTCATCCAAGTGGAGATCAGCCGCCTTGATATTTTCCAGCACCTGCTCTGGATGGCGGGCACCGACAATGGTACAGGTTTGCGGTTGATGCAGTAGCCACGCCAAGGCTAAATTCCCTACCGTTGTGCCCAAGCTGGTGGCAATGGGTTTCATGAGTTCAATGGCTTCAAGGGCGCGCTCATAGGTTTCCCCCTGAAAGAGTTGGTTTTTGGCGCGGTTATCTGCGGGGTCAAACTGGTGGCCGGGGCCAAAGCGACCCGTGAGCAAGCCTTGGGCAAGGGGGGAGTAGGCCAAAACCGTAATCTCGTGCTCAATGCAGAAGGGAATTAATTCCGTTTCTGCCCAGCGCCAAAAGAGGGAGTAGGACGGCTGGATACTGTCAATACGTCCGTACTGCATGGCCTCTGCCAGTTGAGCACGGGAGAAGTTGGAAACGCCAATAGCGCGGATTTTGCCTGCGGCTTTTAACTCCACCATCGCTTGCATCGTTTCCTCAATGGGCACGATCTCTGAGCCAAAGGAACCCGCTGGCCAGTGGATTTGGTAGAGGTCAATGTAATCCGTGTTCAGGTTGCGGAGCGATCGCTCGCAGGCGGCAATGACTTCTTTGTAGCGCAAATGGTTAGCAAAGACCTTCGTTGCATAGACACAGCGATCGCGCAAATCTCGTACCGCTGTGGCCACAATCCGCTCGGCGTGCCCATCCCCATAGACCTCCGCCGTATCAATGGTGGTCATCCCCGCTTCCACAGCAGTCCGAATTGTCCGAATGGACTCCTCATCTTCAATACCGACCCATCCGCGTTTGCCCGCTTGCCAAGTGCCAAGAATTAGCGGCGTGATTTGAATCTCAGTGCGACCAAGGGAACGGGTTTGCATACCACTATTGAATCAGCGAACAGTAGAAGCCTTGGAGACACATGGAGGGATCTCGTGAGCCTGTGACAGGCTTGGGGAAGTTGCCTTTGCCCATCGCCACTCTACCGCGATTCCCTCTCTCCTGCAACCGATGAGTTTTAGGGGCGCATGGCACAGATCCAAACTCAGCGGTGATGCTAACGCCTGAGGAAAATGACCGCCGTGCTGCCGTAGATTTTAAGCCGCTCTTGCTGCCAGCCGATCTCCAGAATCGCCTCTAAGTCTGGTGGATTTTTCGTGCGACACTCAACGGCAATTTCTCCCTCAGGGCTGAGACGCTCCTCCTGCCAAAGCAACCGGAGAACGGGTAGATATAAATCACTATTGTAGGGGGGGTCAAAATAAATAAAGTCAAACTGGGGAATAGGAACTTGAGGCAATTTTTGGCGCACATCCCCCCGCAAAACCAGCGTGTGCTGATGGGGTTGGGCAAGGGCTGACCAGTTTTGCCGGATGACTTGACAGGCTTGGGGAGACTGCTCAATACCCACTACCCACTGAGCGCCCCGCAGGAGGGCTTCCGCGCCCATCGCCCCCGTACCCGCACACAAATCTAGCCAGCAACACCCTTGCAGACGACCCTGCCAGATATTGAAAATGGCTTGGCGAACCTTGGCACTTGTGGGACGGGTACTGTGACCGGGCAGGGTTTTGAGCGATCGCTGGCCGGAAATTCGCAAAGGCATAATTTCTAGGGTAACGGCTTCAGCCCAAAATAAAAAGTCCCGAGAGTCTTGCCGTGTTTCGACCCCAGGACTTTCGTTTGCGAATCACTCCTCACTACCTAAACAGTACTCTGAGCATTTGGGAACTTGGAGAGCGACACATGACACTTTCTCAAGCGGCACCCATTGGTTAGGCAGAGGGCAATGACTCCATTGTTGTGGCTGCTTTGGTTTGGGCAAGCCTGCCAATTTCCTGATCGATAAAAAAGAGTCCTTGCCCCTCTGTGCCGATGAGTTCGATTTTGTCGAGAATGCTCTTGAACAAAAACTCCTCTTGGTGCTGTTCGGCAACGTACCACTGGAGGAATTGCAATGTGCCATAGTCAGGTTCCGTATCGGCCAGTTTCACCAGTTCGTTAATTTTGCGGGTCACAAACTGTTCGTGCTCATAGACTTTGGCGAACATGTCCTTCAGAGACTGAAAGGTGTGCGGCGGCGCTTCCATACCCCCTAGAATGGCCAAGGCACCGGTTTCGTGCATGTAATTCAACAGGCGTCGCATGTGAGCCATTTCTTCATCGGCGTGTTGACTGAGGAATGCCGCACACCCTTCGAGGGCTTTGTGGGCGCACCAAGAACTCATCTGCAAGTAGAGGTGTGCCGAGTAGATTTCAAGGTGATTTGTTCATTGAGCCGATTGGTCATTGCTGTGGATAGCATGATTGGTCCTCCATTCGTAGAGTTCAAGAGTGTGGGAGCCACATTGATGACAGCCGCCACAGCGGCTAGGGGTGACTTTTTGCAGGCGCCCTTTGCGAATGAGTTGGCGAAGAATTGGTTCAATCACCGCTGGTGATGTGTGAAAATGGGTTGCCAATTCTGCCAAGGAAACCACTTGGCGCTTTTGAATATAGTCCTGTAGTTGCAAAAGCATAATCATGCCCTCCGTGGAGAAGACAGCTGCTGGCGATCGCCCCGTTTCAGAACCTCAGCCATCAAGTGCTGAATCCAACGATAGCGACTATCGGCAATGAGGAAATCAATATCTTCCCCTAGGGTCTGGTGAATCCGCTGTCGCCATTGGCGCAGGGGTGCTACAACATCATTGGGAACTGATTCAAAGTACTGCAACCACGTCAAGGCTTGGGCTCGATCCCTAGCACCTTGGGTGAGCAAATCGGCAATCGCCTCTTCAATGACAGGCGGTTGGGGCACACTGATAGGAGACATGGGCGGTGCGGCCAAGGCGGTGCGAATTGCTTCCCGCAGTTGCGCAAAATACCGTTTTTGTTTGGCACAAAAGGGCAAGACAGGAAGGCCTAAACGTTGGCTCAGCGGCTCTATATCAATGGTGATTCTTGCAGCATGAGCCACATCCATCATGTTGAGGACGAGGAGCAGCGGTACTCCTAGATCGAGCAACTGTGAGGTCAGGTAAAAGTTACGCTCCAAGTTTGCCGCATCAAGGATATTGACGACCAAATCATACTCACGCGCCAATAGAAACTTGCGGGCAATCTGCTGGTCTAGGCCGCTATCCTCAGCATCGAGGGCATACACCCCCGGCAAATCCACCACCGTTACAGTGAGGTCGCGATCGCGATAGCGGCCTTCCTTGCGCTCAACAGTCACTCCCGGCCAATTCCCCACCCGTTGATTTGCGCCTGTGAGACCATTAAAAATTGTTGTTTTACCACAATTTGGATTGCCAATCAGGGCAATTGTTGCTGCCATACCACACTCCTTCTCTAAAGCGGAGAAACCTTGAGGGCATCGGCTTCATCCTTGCGCAAGGTCAAATGAAAGCCCCGCACCTTAATGTCTGTGGGATCACCCAAGGGGGCATGGCGAATCACCTCAACTTCCGTGCCGGGAGTTAAGCCCATTGCTAATAATTTGCGTTTGTAACCGGGATGGGTGGGGGCATAGCCAACAATGCGTAGACGAGCACCAATGGGAGCAGTGCGCAGGTTCGCCTCTACAGGGTCAATCGCCTTGAGCCAGATGTCTTGGGCTAACTCGTGGTTAATGCAAAACCGGCTGGAAGCGAGCGCCACCATGACTGCTCCGCGATCGCTCCTGTGTAAAACAGTAATGACTGCCCCCGGCCTGAGCCCCATCCCCAACAGTTGCTGAGTATTATCGCAGGTCAATTCAGCAATCGTGTAGCGATCGCCCGTCTTCGCTTCGGCAAGGGAAATCAGTTTAGACATATCTTTTCTCCGGCGCCGTTTCCGAAAATGGGGGTCGGCAATGTAGGTAAACGGCAACCACAAGGGTGATGACATATTGCATTTAACAACTTTTTGAAAGCAGCTTATTGCAGATATTTCTCAATTTATAGCACAGCCTTGCCGTAACGCCATGACTTTAGCAAGTCTTAACCTCAAAAAGAAAGCGCCCATTCCCTCCCAGAGGGGGTATTATATTTGCAACTTGTCGCGAATTTATCTTAAATGAGATATTTGGACTCGTAATAAGGCTTTTTACGAGATATTTAATCTCATACGAGACATACTAAAAAGCTAGATCGCGAAAAAGCCGAGCCCGTCCAATCAAGCACAGCAGAGTGACTAGGATAGCTTTTCTGGCTGCGTAGAGCTGTTTAGATGGGCAATGTTCCGCTGTGAGCAGATGAACAAAACAATCAGGGCAAACACTCGATCTCAGGTGATTTCAAACTCTGCCCGCACATGAGAGGGAGAGTGTTGTTCTCTTTATCCATAGCTTATTGTGTTGCCGCAATAGAGCAGATTTCTTAAACTATTTCTTAGAGAGAGTTTTGGCTGCCCTAGTTTGGACTAGGGACTAAATTTGGCCTAAATTTTTTGCTGCATAATCCCCACAGGCCAATTGAGGAAACAGCCGCCAAATGCTATCTTAGATAAGCTAGCGGGATGTAGCGCAGCTTGGTAGCGCACTTCGTTCGGGACGAAGGGGTCGCAGGTTCAAATCCTGTCATCCCGATTGGGCAACCGCCAACTGTTAAGATAGAGTAAGACAGATAAGAAATACCCTAGGATTATCTTGTACTATGACCTCGGCTGCATCCTCAGTTGCCCGTTCTGACTTGGCAGAATTGCGCCGCCTTAAGTCTCTGTTGCCCCCGGAGCTGCAAAGCTGGGTGATGATCGAACCGGCCAGTGGCGTAAATCCTCCCCTCATTACCTGCGAAGAAATTGGCAAGGATGAGGTGGAAATTCAAATTGATTTGGCGCGCTGGGATCAATTGGCCAAAGATCAGCGCAACCTTCTGTTTTGGCATGAAGTGGCTCGCATCCAAAATGACACGATTCCTCGCGACGGTTGGGAAATGGCTGCACTGGCCATTGGTCTGGGGGGGGCTGTGGGTGAACTCTGGGTGCAAGACGGCCTGCTACTGATGCTGGCGCTTGGACTGTGTGCTTTTTCGGGCTGGCGGCTCTACCGGCGCAACAATAGTGAAAAGGTTCTTAAGGAAGCCATTGCTGCCGATGAGCGGGCGATCGCCCTTGCGACCCGCTTTGGCTACGAACTCCCCAACGCCTACAAAAGCCTTGGCAGTGCCCTCAAGCTCTTGATTGAGCAAGCTCCTAACCGCCGCCAACGCAAACGCTATGAACTGCGTCTGCAAGCACTGAAAAAGAGTGCTGCCAAAGCCAAAGCCCGCATGCAGGCCATGCAAAACGAAGCCCAAGGGGAATCTTAATCATGGCCCGCTCAACACAAAAACTACTGTTGCCGGCAGTTATCCTTCTATGGACGCTGGCCAGTCTAGGCTTCATGGCACAGTGGGATTTACATCCTGTCCTGCGGTACTATGGCTGGGTCTTTACAGCTCAAGTTGCCTTCTTGATGTTCTTTGCGCCGGCGATCGTGCGCCAGCTGAGGAGTAGCAAACGTTCCCAAAAGAATAAAAGCCTTCCTTGAATTCACAAAAAACCCTCGATCATTCCGACCGAGGGCAGCACCGATCGCTATCGCTCAAAGGGAGAACTATTGCAATTAGCTTTCAACATCTGGATTGAGAAAAGTTTCTAATTGTTTGAAATTAAATCCCATGGCTCGTAGGGCGTGCCAAAGATGCCCCTGTAGGAAGAAAAAGGCCAAGAAAAAGTGAGCGTTTGCCAGCCAAGCACGGGGGGTATGCTGCCCAAGGGGCAAATCAATCGTGTCCGCAAAGTAGGGAGCAATCCCCAGTTTCACCTCTAAGGGAGGATCATAAAACTCTACGGGATAGGCGAGGGTATTTACCGCGCAGAAATAGGGGGCTACAAATCCCGCAAGGGCAATGCCGCCTAGGGAGTAGGAGAGAATGGCTTCAGCATTAAACATCAAGACTTTCCGTGCCCAAGTCAGCGGTGGCACAAGAATATGCCAAATCCCACCTGCAATCAGCAAGACGGCGATGTAGATATGCCCGCCCACCAAGTCTTCCAAATTGTCAATACTGGCAAAGTGGGTTTGGTAGCCGTAGATAACAAAGGGATCCAATGTGGGTTGAGTAACAAGGCGGACGGTTTGCAAATTTGCGTCGTATAGTCCACCCCAAATAGTTGCCTTTAATACGAGCAGCAGGGCACCGAACCCCAAAAAGAGCAAATGATGCCCCAGAATAATGCCCAATTGTTTCGGGTCGTCCCAGCGGAAATGGAAGCGCCGTGCTCGCCCTGTGGCGGTACTGAGATCCTGAGGGGCACGAAAGGTGTGAAAGAGGGCACCCGCACCGAGGACTGCTGAGGAAATGAGATGCACAGCGCCAATGACAAAGTAGGGGTATAGATCCACTACTTTACCGCCCTCGCCGATGCCAAAGCCTAGGGTTGCCAGATGGGGCAATAAAATCAAACCCTGTTCCCCCATGGGTAGATCAGGTTTGTACTGGGAAATTTCGTACAGCGTAAACGCTCCCGCCCAAAATACCGTCAGCGCTGCTTGGGCTACATGGGCAGCGATAAACAACCCTGAAAGGTTCACAAACCGGGCATTGCCTGCCCACCAGTCGTACTTAACGTCGGCTTGACCGTAGGTTTGTAAGCCTGCACCTGTGGGTGGTCTAGTCGCAGAGGTGGTGGATTCAGTGGAGATTACCATACATTCCTCCTTCGATAAAGGTATCAGCACTGAGCTTATTGAGGATAAGTCTCAATAATGCCTAGGCTTACTATAGCACCACTATTGAGAATTACTAGCATCTAGCAAAGATAGAAATGTAAAGACATGTAACTACCCACTAGCGGCAATCTGTATCTCCCAGAACTTGAGCAAGATCAAGACAAGGGAGTAGGCTAATAGCAAGAGGCTGTTGGCGGGCAAGTATGGCCATTTTGCTTTATCACGATGACGTGGCAACAGCGGCAACGTTAGTCTCGATCTTGACCGCTGCCGATCATCGGGTGGATGTTGTTGCGCGATCTGAAGACCTCTGGGAGCTATTAGCCAGTTGTCGCTATCACCTGTTGATTGTGGAGGAATCCCATGTGGGTACAGCAATTGATATCTTTTGCCAGCAGGTGCGCGATCGCGGGTTTCAAGAGCCGATTTTAATCCTGACGCGCAAGGATCGGCCAACGCGGCCAGAAACTCAAGTCATTTATTACCCCTATCCCTGCTCCCCGCAGGCACTCCTTGAAACTGTCCGGCAACTGCTGAGTGCGATCGCTACCTCTAAACCAGAGAATAACAGCGATGCAGGCCTGCCCCTCGTTCTCCACATTGACAACGACACCGAGTTAATTCACGCCCTTGAGGAACACTCCGCCGATGGCGGGTTTCGCTACGTCGCCATGGATAGCTGGCCGCTGGTCACCACCTTCCTTGAGGCGTGCTGGCCCAATGCCGTCATTCTCAATCCTGAAGTGATGCCCGATGAGGTGACCACCCGCGAGTTTCTCCAGCAGTTGCGGCAACACCGTCCCCCCATCCCCGCCCTAGTATTTACTGCCCATGACACGTGGCGCGATCGCCTTGCTGCCATTCGCCTTGGCTCGCGGATGACCCTGAGTAAGCCTGTGGATGTCGAGCGGCTGTTGCGATCCCTCGAACAGTTACTACAACCTCAAGAAATCACCTCCGCCAGTATCCTGACCGTGGATGATGACGCCGTCACCCTAGCCATCTTGAAACGGCTCCTAGAACCTTGGGGAATGAGTGTTACCGCTCTGCAAGATCCCAATCAATTTTGGGATGTCCTAGAGGCCACCAATCCGGAATTGGTGATTCTGGATGTCCAGATGCCCGGTATTAACGGCCTAGAACTCTGCCAAGTAGTGCGCAATGATCCCCGCTGGAATCAGCTTCCCATTCTTTTTCTTACCGCCACCACCGATCCGGCTCTGGTCACCCAGCTTTTTGCTGCCGGCGCCGATGATTTTGTCAATAAACCCATTGTCGGCCCTGAGCTAATCACGCGGATTATCAATCGCCTAGAGCGGACTCGCCTCCTGAAGCGCTTGGCAGAGGTGGATCCCCTCACCGGGCTGAGCAACCGCCGCAAGGCCACCGCAGAGATTGAACGCTTTTTGACCCTTGCCGGTCGCCAAGACCGAACCCTTTGCATTGCCGTTTTGGACTTAGACCATTTCAAGCGCATCAATGACACCTATGGTCACGATATTGGCGATCAGGTATTGGTGACCGCTGCCCGGATGTTGCGACAATCCCTACGGATGGAGGATGTGGTTGCTCGCTGGGGAGGCGAGGAATTTTTGATTGCCCTCTATGATATTTCCCTTGATGTGGCCCAATATCGCCTTGCCGTCTGTTTACAGCGATTGCGCCATCACACGTTCCACGCTCCCAATCATCAGAGCTTTAAGGTGAGTTTTAGTGCCGGTCTCAGTCAGTTTCCCACCCATGGGCAGACTCTACTGGAACTGGTGAAGATGGCGGATGATGCCCTCTATGCCGCTAAGGCAGCAGGACGCTCTCAGATTGTGATAGCTACCCAAGAGGCTGCCCCAGCGTTGGCCAATGCTGCCTCCCCAAAGGAATAGGGTATCCTAAAGGAGCACAGCCCTCTCAATCTTAACTTTCACCGTCTATAGGATATGAGCGTTGCGGCCTCTCCGGCTCCCACGATTCTTTTGGTGGATGACGACCCCACCCTTCTCCTGTTGGTGAAGGATTACCTAGAGATGCAGGGGTATCGTGTGCTGACGGCAGCCCATGGCAAGGAGGGGTTAGCAATTCTTCAGCGGCAGACGCCCGATTTGATTATTTGTGATGTGATGATGCCGCAGATGGATGGCTATAGCTTTGTCAGTGCGGTGCGACAACAGGCACACCTCAGTTGGGTGCCGGTGCTCTTTCTTTCGGCCAAGGGGCAAACCCACGATCGCATTAAGGGGTTACAAACCGGCGGGGATGTGTACTTGGTCAAGCCCTTTGAACCCGATGAACTCTTAGCCCAAATCCAAGCCCTCCTGAAACAAACTGCTCGCCTGCGAGAAGCCCAAGGACTACAACCCTCTCCTGTGCCCACACCACCCCTTGGTGTCGAACTTACCCCTACAGAAACTCGAATTCTCCAATACGTTGCGCGGGGCATGTCGAACCGTGAAATTGCTGCCGAGCTACACGTGAGTCAGCGCACGGTGGAAAGCCATGTCAGCAATATGCTGGGGAAAACCGGGTGCCACAATCGCACTGAATTGACCCGCTGGGCAATTGATTACCACTACGTCTAAACCTTGGTCATCGCTTCATGTGCTCTGCCAAGAGGGCCTGGGCGCGGGGTTTATACAGCAGGTAGAAGAGGGCCTCCATGTAGCGCATCATATCTTCGCGGTTTTCTTGGGAAGAAAAGTTCCAGAAGCCGTAGATCTTGGCAAGGGAAAGCAGGCGGTTACAGTGAATTCTCCAAGTGTAGGTGCTATAGACCCGCTCGATACCGGCTTTGGAAATTCGCTGCCACTGGTGAGGATCGCGATCGCACGCCTCTAAAAAGCGCAAGATGGTCTCGGCCATTTCTTCTAGGTGGGTTGGGTTGATATAAAAGCCGTTCACGCCGTCTTGGATAATTTCCAAAGGACCACCAAAGCGAGTGCCAAAGGTGGGCAGGCCGCTGATCATGGCTTCGAGAATGGTGAGGCCAAAGGCTTCAAACAAAGCAGGCTGAACAAAAATCCCTTGGCGATCGGCAATGATGCGATAAACTTCTCCGGAGTCTGCCTTTGCCAAACGAATCCCCAGCCAGCGGATTTTACCGTGGAGATTGTACTGGTCAATGATTTGATAGAGCTTCTCAATCTCGGCAATTTCCTCGCGATCGCTAGACTCTTCCCTACGCAGCTTGCCTGCTACCAAAATCAAGTTACAACGCTCTTGCAGTTCTTTGCTGCGGCCAAAGGCCTCCGCCAGTCCCGTCAGATTTTTAATCCGATCCAAGCGCGCCATTGAAAAGATTGGGCGTTTGTTGGGATCCTCTAAGTAGCCGTAAATGTGCTGGGGGTCTTCCAAGGTAAAGAGCAACTCCTCCAACCGCTGGCGATCTCCCTCCAGTCGCTCGGTGTAGTGGTAGTAGGGAAAGTACACCTGTTCATTGACCCCAGGTGGCACCACGTTAAATTTCGGGCTAAAGAGTTCAATGCCGTTCACCACATGGTAAAGGTCGGGCATGGTGAAGGATTGGTACGACTCGTACTGGCCAATACTGTCGGGGGTTCCCACAATCTCTTGGTAGGTACTGCTGATAATAAAGTTGGCGGCATTCATGGCAATCAAGTCCGCCGTAAATTGCAGTGAGAAGTGGTACTTATCCTCTAAGTCCTGCCAGTAGAGGTTACTAAAGAGATATTTAGATTTCTCTAGGGCATGGGCAATGTTGCATTGGGTCACCTTGAGTCGCCGCGCCAACAAAAAGGCCACCAAGTTGCCGTCGGAATAGTTGCCGATAATCAAATCGGGGACATGGCCAAACTCTGCCCGTAACTCCCGCTCGGCATCAATGGCAAAGGTTTCCAAGTAAGGCCAAATCTCAAACCGCGAAATCCAGTTTTGCGTCACCTTGGGATTAAATTCGCGGAAGGGCACCCGCAGAATCCACGCATCATTGGTACCGTAGATTTTCTCTAGGCGTTGGTTGCACAGCGTTCCTTCGGCATTGGGAATCAGGCGAGTCAGGACAATGATTTTCGGCCGGGCCTCCAAAACCCCTAACCCGGCAAGTTCTAAGTCCTCGCGCATTTGTTTTTCAAGGTTTTTCACTTGGTCGAGGATATAGACCACCTGCCCCCCCGTGTCGGGTCGCCCTAGCACCCCCTCTTGGCCAAACCAGCCGTGGGGAGAAATCAGGGCAATGCGAAAGAGCATCGGAATTCGCGAGACAAAGGCCTCCAGCACTTGGTGATCCGGCGAGTCCAAGAGTTGATCCAGAATTTCTAGGGTGTCCCGCACCCGTGCAGCAGTGTTGCCCCAGCCGGGTTCAAACCCCAAATTCTGTAATTCAAAGCGAAACTCACTGTAGGCCTCGTCGGGGGGGCGATCGCTGAGGGCCACGAGCGCTTGTTTCACCTGTTCTGAGAGCTGCTGGGGCGAGCGAATCCGCTCATTGATGAGAAGTTGATAGCCGTTGTAGCGATGAATTTGCAAAAAGTTAAAAAGGTTTTGCTGCCACTGGCGCGGGTCTTGGAAGAGTTTACTGGACAGGTAACGATTGAGAAATTCCACCCCCTTGCCGATATTCTTGGCATCGCGGATGATGGGCGAATAGTCATAGAAGGGCTGCACATCAATCTCAAAAATATCCCCCTCGTTGGGGTGATAGCGATTCACCAAGCGATCGCGCAGATTCAGTAGCTCTGGAATTGTCATTGGCACGATCGTCAAATCTTCTACGAGTAGCCGACACACCTCCTGCTGGGCAATGCGGGGTCGAATAATCCAACATAGACTTTCGTTGTCCACAATAATTTCTTGGGTATAGAAGACCAGCTTGCTGAGGCGCGATTCGGCGGGGGTAGGCACAGGGCGATCGTGTTCTCGACAGTAGTCCGCAAAGGCCGTCAAAATTTCATTGCGCAGAAGGTAGCGTTTTTCCCCCAATTGCAGAATACGTGAAAACTGACGCAGATCGGTTCGTTCGTCACTCTCAACAACGGATTGGAGGAGTACAGAAGTCATTAGCACACTCACAATGCAGCTTTTAGGGGAGACGGCTCGGCGGCTCAGCCCGTTTCCATTCTATCCCTTGGCGTGGAGTCCATTTGAGGGAGTGACGGCTTCCCCCGCCCACTCGGCAGATTGTCGGAGGGTAGAACTCAACCCCCCGTAAGTGCTTGGCTGCGCAGCCACTCCAACAGCAGGGTATTGACGCGATTGGGCTGCTCATCGTGGGGACAGTGACCTGTGTGCTCCAACTCCACAACCTGCATCCGCGGCTGTATCTGTTGAAACCGTCGGGCGAGCCTTGGCGGAATGAAGCGATCCTGCTTGCCCCAGATCAGCAATAGGGGTTGGGACACCTCCTTGAGCATTATTTTGACCCTAGGGCCAAAATTGCTCCGACTCATGGCACGAATAATTTGGACAAAGGCGCGATCGCTATTCTGGTCATAGGCCGGGGGGAGCAAAATTTCCAGCAATTCATCGTCCACACAGGCGGGGTTGGCATAGGCCAGTTGTGCCCAGCGTTTGACAACGGCCCGGCGCCGAATGAGGTAAAAGAGGGTACGCAGGAACCAAGGAGCCGTAAAAATCTGTTCAATGCCGCTCACAAGGGGGGCGATCGCCCTTGGGATCAGCTCTTCGCGCACGGCTGGATCCGGCAAGCTCAGCATCACTACTCCCGCCGCCATCTGCGGATAGCGATAGGCACAGGTGAGGGCAATCAATGCTCCGATGGAGTTGCCGACAATCACCGCCGGTTGCCCGACCATCTTCTGCCAAAAGGCATGCACCTGAGCTGCCCAAAATTCAGCACCATAGGCAGCAACGGGCTTTTCTGCTGCCCCTAACCCTATCAAGTCAAGGGCGTAGGTCGGCTGATGCTCCCCCAAAACCCGCAGATTGTATCGCCAGTGCCGTAAAGAGGCGCCAAAGCCGTGGAGCAACAGCACCGGAGCTCCCCCCTGGGAAGCGGGTCGCCAAAAACTATAGCGACTCTGCCACCCCCGCCAGCACCACTCCCGCTGCACACCGTAGCGATAGGCCTCCACCCGTTGTCTCCTGCACCCATTCGTCCAATAATGACTTCATATCTTATGAAGTTTTGCAACAGGTTCATCCAGCCTCAAAAGGAGTTCGACCTTGAGTTCATCCGTTACAGTCCAAAAGGACGCGATCGCCCCCCACGGCGGCATTCTCGTGAATCGAATTCTCTCCCCCGAACAAAAACAGGCTTGGCTTGCCCGTGCCGATCAATTGCCCCGCGTGATCCTCGATGAGCGAGCCGTCTCTGACTTAGAACTCATTGCCATTGGTGGCTTTAGTCCCCTGACGGGCTTTATGGGACAGGCCGACTATGAGCGAGTCGTTGAAGAAATGTACCTAGCCAATGGTCTGCCATGGTCAATTCCGATTACCCTCTCCGTCAGTGCCGAGGTGGCAGCTTCCCTAGAAATCGGCCAAACCATTCGTCTTGATAATGCAGCGGGTCAGTTTTTGGGCATTCTCGAACTCACAGAAAAATACACCTATGACAAACGCCGTGAGGCTCGCTGTGTCTATCGCACCGAAGATGACAAACATCCCGGTGTCAAGGTGCTCTATGGGCAGGGAGAAGTCAACCTTGCAGGCTCGATTTGGCTCCTAGAGCGGCATCCCCATCCCCAATTCCCCAACTATTGCATTGATCCGGTGGATTCCCGTGCCCTTTTCCGTAAAAAAGGTTGGCGCACCATCGTTGGCTTCCAAACTCGTAACCCTATCCACCGCGCCCACGAATATATCCAGAAGTGCGCCCTAGAGATTGTGGATGGCCTCTTTTTGCATCCCCTCGTGGGAGCCACCAAGGAAGATGACATTCCCGCCGATGTGCGCATGCGCTGCTATGAAATTGTCTTGGAGCATTATTTCCCCAAAGATCGGGTAGTGCTGGCTATCAATCCGGCAGCCATGCGCTATGCAGGCCCCCGGGAGGCGATTTTCCATGCCCTCGTCCGCAAAAACTACGGCTGTACCCATTTCATTGTCGGTCGCGATCACGCAGGCGTGGGGGACTACTACGGCACCTACGACGCCCAACATATTTTTGATGAATTTGATCCGGCAGCCCTAGGGATTATTCCCTTGAAGTTTGAGCATGCCTTCTACTGCACCCGCACCCAGTCTATGGCCACGAGTAAAACCAGCCCCAGCAAACCGGAAGAGCGCATTCACCTGTCAGGCACCAAGGTACGGGAAATGCTGCGCCGAGGGGAATTGCCACCCCCAGAGTTTTCGCGGCCAGAAGTGGCGGCAGAACTGGCACGCGCCATGCGACAACCGCAACCAACGCCATAGCCTCAAAACAAACAAAACGAGGGGGTCAAGCTGACGGCAGCAAGACCCCTACAAAAGTTAGCAGCGACGATATTGAACTCAACAACTAACGTGGACAAAACGTGGTTTTAGCTGGCGATCCAAACCCCCACTACGTGATCTCAACCGATCAAGCTTGGAGCATGGACACTAGGTAATGGATTGTTGTCAACGTTGACGACCTTTAATATTGGGAGGTTACCTAGCTTTGCCTTAACTCCCATGGACGACAGGATGGGGACTTCGGCAGTAACCACACGAACGATAAGGCTGGATAAAGCGAGAGGAAAAATACACAACGATGAAGCTCAAAGGATTGATTTTGATGTTACCCGCAAGATAGGAATGAGATTTATCTTGGAGTAACTTTGCTTTATCCCGAACTCAAGGACTAGGAGGCACAAGCCTTAAGTTCACTCTTATCGTTAACCTTTCTTTCTGTGCCTACTTTTAAGTTAGCATAGACTTTCGGAAATCCTCAAGTGTTAAGTGGAAATTCAATATCTGAAATATTCCTTAACTGATTCTGCAATATGCTGTTAGATTCAGTGGTTATGCCCTTTTAGTGGTATCCTTACCACCGAGCATTATCTCTGCGTTATGAAGCTCACCCCCCCTGCTGAGGCGAGGTGATGGTGTCAATGATAACCTGAGACTTGAGAGGCCACACATCACACAAACAAGCCCAGCTTCTAGGCGAGTATCGGGAACTTTCGCCCGAATACTCCTCACTGTCTTCTCGGCAAGTGAGTTAAAGTAGCAGGAGTCCTCTCCAGAGACTTAATGATGAGTCTCTAAACACAGGGAGAGACAAACTAATTCCAATGAGCAACTACCCTACCGTTGCTGGTAGGGTTTATTAATATGAGGGAAACTTACTGGGTAGATTCTGCTTGTGGAAGACAGTAACTAACTCTTACGAGCGGGTGTCCCCGTGAAGGGCTGTGCCCCTGTGGAAGGATAGTGATCGTTTCGAGGGGTGAAGATGCGCCCAAATGCCTCCATCAAAAAGACCATCATACTTTGCAGTTTCTCACGTAGTGCTTTTAACATAGGTCAACTCCTAAAGAAAGCAATTTAGGCTCCAGCCTTTGGCTTAATGGTTGAACACCGCAGAAAAGACTTGAAACTTGCTCTACCGGAGCAACGGAATCGGACTTCACCTCAACATCATTAGGTAAAGGCTGTACTTTTAGTATAAAAAATCAGACCAGTTACCTGAGAGAGTTTGAGACAATTTTTTATATGTTGAATAAGGAAGTTATTGATTTGTGAAATTTTGTTCTAAATGAGATTACACCCATGACATTTATTCCCCCTTTTTCTGATCTTTCACTCCGAGCGCAGGTAGCGCAAATGGTGGTTGTACGGGCCAGTGGCTACCTCTACGATTGCCAGATTCAGTACCCTGCTTGGGAGCCGCCCCAAGACACTCTAAAACATTGGATTAAAGACTGGGGAATCGGCGGCGTCATTCTTTTGGGGGGCAGTGCCGTGGAAGCGGCAGAGCGCTGTCGGCAACTCCAATCTTGGGCAACAATTCCCCTGTTTCTGGCGGCGGATATAGAGGAGGGGGTTGGTCAACGCTTCAATGGTGCAACCCAGTTTCCCCCGCCGGCGGCCTTGGGAGCCATTGCCCAAAAGAACCGAAAACGGGCAGTTGACCTTGCAAGGGAGATGGGGGCATACACAGCCGCCGAGGCTTTAGCCATTGGTTTGAATTGGGTGTTGGCGCCGGTGGTGGATGTGAATAATCATCCCGCGAACCCGGTGATTGATGTGCGTGCCTTTGGCGAGGAGCCAGATATTGTGAGTGTCCTTGCAACGGCGTTTATTCAGGGGGCACGTGCCTATCCGGTGCTAACAACGGCAAAGCACTTTCCCGGCCATGGGGATACGGCAACGGATTCTCACTTGATCCTGCCTGTGCTTCCCCACGATCGCGATCGCCTGCAAACCATTGAATGGCCGCCCTTTGTTGCTGCAATTCAGGCAGGCGTGGATGCCGTCATGAGTGCCCATGTGCACCTACCGGCCTTGGATGCCGAGCGACCCGCTACCCTGTCGCCCCGAATTCTCACGGGCATTCTCCGCCATGAGATGGGGTTTAGGGGGCTGATTGTGACGGATGCCTTGGTCATGGGGGCGATCGCCAACACCTACGGTAGTGCAGAAGCCGCTGTCCAAGCCGTAGAAGCAGGGGCCGATATCTTGCTTATGCCCTTGGATCCGCCGGCTGCTATTGAAGCGGTGGTGGCCGCCGTGGAGTCGGGGCAGATTCCCTTTGAACGCATTCAGGCCTCGGTAGCGCGGATTCAAGCCGCAAAGGCTCGCCTTCAGCCCCTCGTATTGCAGTTGGACTATTTCCAAGCCAGCCCGGCCGTTGAGGTGGCGACTGCCATTGCCCAAGAGAGCATCGAGCGAGCCGGCCAGAGCTTGCAACCTGTGACCGCAGGGGTGAATTGTCTGGTGGTGGATGATGCCCTCCACGCCAGCTTTTTGAACCGCACCTGTCCGGCATTGACCCTGCCCCCCCGCTGGGGATTTGACCAACGGCTGGTGGTGGATCGGCAAACGCCCCTAAGTATGATTGCCGGTCTTCCCAACGCACCGACCTTGGTTCAGGTGTTTAGTCGCGGCAACCCCTTTCGCGGGCAAGCAGGCCTAAGTGCAGTAGCGATCGCCACCCTCGAACGGCTGCAAGCCCAACAACAGCTGAGGGGGCTGGTGATCTACGGCAGTCCCTATGCCTACCGCGAGATTGCGCGGCAGCTTCACCCTGATTTGCCCCGCGTCTTTAGCTATGGTCACGACCGCATTGCCCAAGATCTGGCCCTGAGCCACTTGGCAAAAGGCAGCTCCTAAAGGTTTCGCGATCTTTTATGATGGCGATCGCCCCTTGGCAATGTTTTAGCGAACACCTGAGCCATCTTAGGGATTCTTCATGACCGAGAAACCTCGTCCCCGAAAAAAAAATCGCCCGACAGCAACCCGTTCTCCTCGCTCCCGGCGACACACCCCAACTCCCCCCCCGGCGGAGGAGGCCGCCGAACTCCTCTATGGCCGCCATGCGGTGCTCTCAGCCCTCGAAAGTGGCCGTCCCTGCAACCGGATTTGGGTGATTCCCTCCCTGCGCTATGATCCACGCTTCCATCAACGCCTGAATGAGGCCAAACAGAAGGGGGCGATCATTGATACCGTGACGCCCGAACGCCTCGATCAACTGTGCCAGCGGGGACGACATCAGGGGATTGCCATGCAGGTGGCGGCCTACAATTACTTGTCTCTTGAGGATCTCTTGGCCAAAGCTGCAACTGTGAATCAACCGGTGCTCTTAGCTGCCGATGGCATTATGGATCCCCAAAATCTCGGTGCCATGATCCGCACCGCCGAGGCCCTCGGTATGCAAGGGGTGATTATTCCCCAACGACGGGCTGTGGGTATTACCGCAACGGTCGCCAAGGCAGCCGCAGGGGCGTTGGAGTATCTCCCGGTGGCACGGGTGATCAACCTCAACCAAGCCCTTGAAACCCTCAAGGAAACAGGCTACTGGATCTATGGCCTCTCGGAGCGGGGAGCCGTGCCCCTGCCCAAGATTACCTTCGATCGCCCCACGGTCTTCGTGGTCGGCAGTGAAGGGGAAGGAATCAGCCTGCAAACGCAAAAGCACTGCGATGAAATGGTTGCTATTCCCCTCGCGGGGCGCACCAATAGTCTCAATGCCTCGGTGGCGGTGGGGATTGCCCTCTATGAGATCAGTTGCCAGCGATCGCCTGCTTGGGATTTGACCCAAGGGCCGAAGGCCTAGGCCACCGTGGCCACAGAGCGCAGGGCAAAAATTTTATTGATCACCTCCTCGACCACCTTATCGGGCGTAGAAGCACCGGAGGTAATGCCAATGGTAATGGGGCGATCCGGCAGCCAGTCTTCGCTCACGGTGAGGTTCCCATGCAGGGGCTTGTGCGCAATGCGATTCCCCGGCCCAATGCGATCGGCAGAGTCAATGTGGTAGGAAGGAATGCCGTGCTCAACGGCAATTTCTTGAAGGTGGGTGGTATTGGAGGAGTTGTAGCCCCCAATCACAACCATTAGATCTAACGGTTCCTTGACCAAATTCAGCATTGCATCTTGGCGTTCTTGGGTGGCATCGCAAATCGTGTTGAAGCTCATGAAGTGCTCATTGAGGCGATCAGAGCCGTATTTTTGGATCATCGTACGCTCAAACAGCTTGCCGATTTGCTCTGTTTCTCCCTTGAGCATGGTTGTTTGATTGGCAATGCCGACCCGCACCAAATCGCGATCCGGATCAAAGCCCGCCGAACAGGCCTTGGCAAACTTGGCCATGAAGGCCTCGCGATCGCCCCCCTTGAGAATGTAATCGCAGACATAGCGGGCTTCCTCAAGATTCAGCACAATCAAATACGTCCCGGCAAAGGAACTGGTGGCGATCGTTTCCTCGTGGTTGTACTTGCCGTGAATGATCGAGGTGAAGCTCGCTTTTTTGTGCTTTTCCACACTGTGCCACACCTTCGAGACCCACGGGCAGGTGGTATCCACGATTGTACAGCCGCGCTCATTCAGCAATTGCATTTCCTGAACACTGGCACCAAAGGCGGGCAAAATCACCACATCTCCTTGGCGCACCTCACTAAAGTCCTTTGCTCCATTGACGACGGGGACAAATTCCACGGCCATTTGCCGCAGGCGCTCATTGACCGAGGGGTTATGGATGATCTCATTCGTGATCCAGATGCGCTCTGTGGGAAAGTGGGTGCGGGTCTCATAGGCCAGGGCAACGGCACGTTCTACGCCCCAACAAAAGCCAAAGGCCTCCGCCAAGCGAATCGTCACATCCCCCTGTTGCCAGCGATAGCCATTGGCGCGGATTTGCTGAATCAGGGCACTTTGATACTCCCCTTGCAGTTGCTGACTGACTTCCTCGCCGTGGCCAAAGCCTTTGCGGTGATAGTTTTCTGAACTGTGTAGCGATCGCTTGAATGCGCGGGTATCCATTGGCTCTCCTCTGAAGCAATCTGATGGTATTTTGACACACTCTACAGAGCAACCATGGGGCTGACCCCCCGCCGCGCCAAGGCCTGTACCGTTTCTCGCGCCCAGCGATCGGCGGCCAAAATGTCCTCTAGGGTGGGGTTGGGAATGTTTTGGCCAGCGTAGCGATCGCAGGTCATCTCAATCAGTCGCGGAATCTCTAGGAACGAAACCGCCTCGGCAATAAAGAGCGCCACTGCCTGTTCATTGGCGGCATTGAGGACGGCGGGCATAGCCCCGCCGGCGCGACCGGCAGCATAGGCCAGTCCCATACAGGGATACTTTTGGTGATCGGGGGATCGAAATGTCAAATCCCCTGCCTTCACAAGGTCAAGGGGCGACCAATCGGTGGGAATTCGCTCCGGCCAAGAGAGGGCATACAACAGGGGCAAGCGCATATCCGGCCAGCCCAACTGCGCCAGCACAGAGGTATCCTGCAACTCAATCAGGGAGTGGACAATGCTTTGGGGATGGATGACAATCTCGATGTTGTCGTAGTCCACCCCAAAAAGGTAGTGCGCCTCAATCACCTCTAGGCCTTTATTCATTAGGGTTGCCGAATCCACCGTAATTTTCGGCCCCATTGACCAATTGGGGTGTTTGAGGGCATCGGCCACCGTCACTTGGGAGAGCTTCTCCACCGGCCAATCCCGAAAAGCTCCGCCGGAAGCGGTGAGAATAATTTTTCGCAGCCCGCCCTCGGGCACCCCCTGCAAGCACTGAAAAATGGCGGAGTGCTCAGAATCCGCAGGCAGCAGCTTGACACCGTACTCCTGGAGTAAGGGCAAGACCACCGGCCCGCCGGCAATCAATGTTTCCTTGTTGGCTAAGGCAATATCTTTGCCCGCTTTGATGGCGGCGATCGTCGGCACCAGACCCGCACAGCCGACAATGCCTGTGACCACAATCTCGGCATCCCCATAGGCCGCCACCGCGGCAATCCCGGCTTCCCCGGCCACCAGTTGGGGTTTTTGGGGTAGATCGGCCAATGCCGCCTCCAGCTCCGGCAGTTGATTGGGATCGGCAATACCGACAATCTCCGGCTGAAAGCGGCGAATTTGGGGAATCAGTCGCTCTAGGTTGCGCCCGGCCGCAAGGCCAACCACCCGAAAGCGATCGGGATATTGGGCAACAATGTCGAGGGTTTGGGTGCCAATGGAGCCGGTGGAGCCAAGGAGATTGAGTGCCTTCACAGTTTTTGAGGGTGGGTCAGGGGACACCTTAATATCTACCGCAGGAGGGGACACAAGGCAAACCCATACCCATTCCGATGAGAATAGCAATAGGCGCTTCCCAACTCTTTTCCGGTCATGGTGTTACCCCTTTCCCAACTGGTGCAGCAACTGAATGCCAAAAAGACCGAATTTCTCAGCTATGACACCGCCTTGGCCGAGGTGCGACAGGCCTATCAACAGGCTCTAAGCCACTGGCAGCAACAATCCCTTACCGAGATCAGCAATGCCATTGATATTAATTCGGAGATCACCCATTGGGGGGCACGCCCCGTTGAACCTTGGCATCAGGGGTGGTGTATTCCCTTGGGGGTGCAGTGGCCGCACCGTCAGGCGGCACGGGAGTGGGCAACGGCTGAACTGATGGAGGTCACCACGGTTGCGGTGGATGGTTCCCAGATTGTTCCCAGTGAAGAGCTACTGTTGCCGGTGGGTGTGGTGCAGGCGGGGTGGTTTCTCAATCCCCATCGGCGCGATCGCCCCTATGCCAAGGAAATTGCCCTTGAACTGATTACACCGGCGGAACTGCGCCAGGCGGAAGCCCAGTTGCGACAACCCCAGATTTATCGCTTCCACGAACGCTATATCCACCTGCGCCGCTTTGAATTGGAGTTAAAAACTCTCCGCGAACGCATGGCCGAGGTAACGGCTCCCGCCCTGCTATTGTTTGATGGCTCTTTTGTGGCCACATTTGCCGAATCCTATGCCCCCGAATGGCAAGGACGCTATGTGGCAGCCCTGCGCCAAACCTTAGAGGCCAGTGTGCAGCAGCAGATGCCGGTGGTTGCTTACATTGATAGCTCCCAAGCACGGGATTTGGTGACCCTTTTAGGGCATCTGGCCGGTCTGTCTCCGAGTCCTTACCTTTCCGATGCCCAACTATTGAATTCTGTCTTGACCCAGTGGGGCGATCGCTCCCCCTTGTTTATCTGCGATCGCGGCGGCATCCTTGAAAATTATGGTACTTGGGCCAAGGGGATTGGTTTTTGCTACCTCAAAGCGCATCAAGGGTATCCGGTGCGCCTAGAACTCCCCTTGTGGATTTGCGAAGCGGGCTTACTGGATCAGGTGATTCGCTGGCTCTGTGGGGAACTGATCACTGGTCAAGGCTATCCCTATGCCCTCGAAACTGCCGATCAGTTGGCCGTTCTCCAGGGGAGCGATCGCCAGGCCTTCCTCAGGCAATTGCAGGTGTGGGCAGAGGACGCCGGTATCGAACTGCGTTTTAGCCGCAAATGGGTGAGTAAACAGCAGCGGCGTTAGTTTTATTGGGGTGAGTTTTTTGACGCTCATCCCGCTAACGCTTCTCGTATAGCGGGAGATTCCCCCTTCACCGAGTCTTGGCTAGATGTCCCGAAG
>NZ_JBKBHV010000024.1:0-34051 GCF_046299635.1 Thermosynechococcus sp.
GGAGGTCAAAGAAGGTCTGGGGCAACTGGGCAAAGAGTTGATAAAAGAGGGAATCCCGACGCATGAGCAATGGAATTCACAGGGAGCTAATGCCAAGTATCAGAGGCTGGGTGAAGAGGGCTGTAGTGTTTAGTGCGTCTAATGTACTTAACATCACGCCTTGGTAATAATGCCTCAAAATTTGGTCGTAGGTGTAGCCCTGCAATGCCATACCGTAAGCGCCCCATTGGCTCATGCCCAACCCATGACCGTGACCGCGCCCCGTAATTGTAAAGGCAACCGGCATACTTTGTCCCGTTTGACTGGCCACATTGCCATACTCTGGCGTAATCGTTAGCAGTGTACTCCGCAGTCCCAATACACGGCGTAATTCATTTCCTGAAATCGTACGGCTACCCGCAGTGCCGATAACTTGTACTGATATGACTCGTCCTTGGGGCGTCAATTGCAAGGGGCGAAAGCCAACAATTTTACCAATACCGGGGAGGCGTTGTTGCAGTTGTGCTGCGGTAAAACGAACCGTCCACTGAAAGTTGGGAGAGACTTGGTCAAAGTCAGGAGCAGCGCGCAGGTAGGGCACCACTTTTTGCCAAATAAACTCCGAATTTTCGGTATGTCCCCCTGAGGAGGCATGAAACACCGCCTCAATGATTCGGCCATTGTAGGTGAGCACTTGACCCCGTGTGGCAGCGACGGCCGCTAGTGTACTGGCGGTTTCTGAACTCACCCCCGAATACACCTGATGGGTGACGGTGGCGCCGACATCAAAAAGGCTGCCAAGACGACGGCGTTCGCGATCGCGCCGAAAGAGGATAAAGGAACGGGAGGCTACTGCTTGGGCTTTGAGAGCCTCCAGCGGCCAAGAGGGATACATTTCCTTGCCCACCACACTGGGCAGATACTCCTCTAAATCCACAAGGTTGATGGCGATAATCCCCTCACTGGTACTCACCAGTTGTAACCGCCCGCGATACCAGCGATCGCCCACGCGCACAAGGCCATTGTCTCGTGGCTCCAGAAAAACTTGCCGTCCCCGCACGCCCCCTGCTTGTACCCCTGCCCCCGTGAGGAGAGCCGTAATATTCTGCTGCGGTGCCACCGTTAGCACTCGACCCGCCTCATCCCGCAATTGTGCTGGGGTGGAGCTACTGATTGTTACTTGACGTACCCGATCCAGAACCGCGACCCGCAATTCCACCGCTGCAGCCGTCAGTTGTAGGAGCAAACTGATCAAGCAGCCCAGACCCACCGACTGCGGCAGAAGACGCCAACGCAGAGTGAGGTAAAGCATATTTCACTCCTCAAGTAGAGGGCAATTCTTAGCGGTGCTCGCGCAGACCACTCCAACCAATGGTAATAAAGCCGACTGCCAATAGAAAACTACGAATGCCTACCCTTAGACGATTCACAAAGGCTTCCTGTTGTGCCCGGTTGACAGCTTCCTGTTGTTGGCTGCGGATACGCTCCCGTGCCTGACCCGCCTGTTTATCAAGGGCTTGGGGGTCTTTTTGTAACTGCTCGAGAATGGCTCGTTGATTTGGCGGCAGTTGATTGCTCTTGAGGAGCTGCTCCAGTTGACCGCTGCTGGCCAGTTGTTTGATTTGCTGCTGTTCCTGCTCAACCCGAATTTCCGCCTGCGCCGCCTCTTGATTGATTTGGTTAACCGCCTGTTCTGTAATTTGCCCTGTAATGGATAGGTAGAGAGGAATCCCCAACAGGCACAGTAATCCAAGCAAACTAGAGAGGACAAAGACCCAAAATCGCCAATCCTTAAGGGCGGGTTCCCCCGGCTGCGGCTGGGTGGCACTCCCAGAGACCGCTTGAATCCAAAAGCCCGTGTAGATAAAGACAAACCCAATTAGAGGAGTGGCACCGCGCTCAATGAATTGGTTGACGACCGTGAGTTGCCACTGGCTGTTATTGAACTGGGGAGCGATAAAGAGGATGCCCCACTCTACCAGAAAGGTCAGCAGTAGGATAATTCCCACCAGTTTCAGGAACTGAGCCGCCAAGGGCACAGGTCGCTGGCTTGATTTTATAGCGGTCATGGACTGCGAGTGACTCGTCAACTACTGCATCAACCTTACTGGATTTTGGTGCTGTTGATTCATGTTATGGGAACAGACTCACCTGTGGAGCGGCTATCTTTGCTCACCGCAACCTTGGTATACTCCAAATGTGCATGGCGCTGATGCTGCTGGGCTGCTTCTCCCCAGTATCGCTGGTTCGCCATCTCTTTGCTCATTGAGGCACAACAAATCCATGGTCATTGTGGCAGTCTTAGCGGCAGGACGAGGCACACGTATGAAATCCTCCCTGCCAAAAGTCCTCCATCCCCTAGGTGGGCGATCGCTGGTGGGCTGGGTTTTGCACCAAGTTCAATTCCTGCAACCGCAACGGCAGTTTGTGATCATTGGCTATGGGGGAGACGCTGTTCGTGCGGCTTTAGCGGATCAGACCCACTTGGAATTTGTGGAGCAGCGGGAACAACTGGGAACGGGTCATGCTGTACAGCAGCTTTTACCCTACCTCAAGGACTACGAAGGTCATCTTTTGGTACTAAATGGCGATGTGCCTCTATTGCGAGGTCAAACACTGGTGCATTTGCTAGACGTGCACCAGAAACACAACAATGCGGCCACCATTTTAACGGCACAAATTCCCAATCCCCAAGGTTATGGCCGGGTGATTTGTGATAGCCAGAATATCCTGAAGCAGATTATCGAAGACCGCGATTGCACCACAGCCCAAAAACAAAACCGCCGCATCAACGCTGGGGTGTATTGTTTCCACTGGCCGCAATTGGCTCAGGTTTTGCCCCATCTTCAGGCCAATAATGATCAGCAGGAATACTACCTGACCGATGCCGTCAATGCCCTCAGTCCGGTGATGGCGGTGGATGTAGAAGACTATGAGGAAATTTTGGGCGTCAATGATCGTGTTCAGTTAGCGGCAGCCTATCAAGTGCTGCAAAATCGAATCAAAAAAGCTTGGATGCAGGCAGGCGTCACCCTCATTGATCCGGCCAGTACTACGATTGAAGATACGGTTGAGCTAGCACCAGATGTGGTGATTGAACCCCAAACTCACCTGCGCGGCCAAACCCGTATTGGCAGTGGCAGCATGATTGGCCCCGGCACGTTGATTGAAAATAGTGTGATTGGCGAACGGGTGACAGCGCGCTATGCTGTGATTAGTGATAGTGAAATTGGAAATGATACCCAAGTGGGGCCTTTTGCCCACATCCGCCAGCAAACTGTTGTTGCCGATCGCTGTCGCATTGGTAACTTTGTCGAGCTAAAAAAAGCGCAGTTGGGCAGCGACACCAAGGCCTCTCATCTTGCCTACCTTGGCGATGCCACTTTGGGCGATCGCGTGAATATCGGGGCAGGAACCATTACCGCCAACTACGACGGCATGCGCAAGCACCCCACCCATATCGGTAGCGGTACCAAAACGGGTGCTAATAGTGTCCTAGTGGCTCCAGTGACCCTTGGTGAAAATGTCACGGTGGCGGCGGGTTCGACGGTTACAGAAGATGTACCGGATAATGCCCTTGTCATTGCCCGCTGTCGTCAGGTGGTCAAACCCAACTGGCAACCCAAAGCCTAGCCTGCCCCACAGCAGGGTTCAATGCCCAGCCGCCGCAGAAGCAAATCACTCACTGCATTGGCGACCGCAAACTCACTGTAGAAGCTTTGGGAAAAATCAAACTCTTGCAACTCCGTGACCAATGCCAAGAGAATGCCGCCGAGATCATGCTCCCCTTCCAACCGCTGACGGCAGTACACTTGAGCAGCTCGCCGGGCGATCGCCTGATTTATCGCTTCCGGCAAGTATTCTGTATTCAGCCAATTGAGAAGGGCTTGCTCCAGCCATTGCGCATCCGCAGTGCAGTCACCACAGGGGGGAAGTTGAATCGGCGGAATCGGGGTACTCATGGCGGAGTCCTAAACTCGTCTGAATGTCTGAATTAAATTATTAAATTCATCCTATAACTTGAAGCAAGCAATGGGCGATACTGGATTCGAACCAGTGACCCCTTCCGTGTGAAGGAAGTGCGCTACCACTGTGCTAATCGCCCTAGTTCAGACAACTTTCAATCATATCTTGGATGGCAGGCTTTTGTAAATTGCTTAAACAAGGCTGCGGCAAATGTCATCAAAGGCGGCGGCAGGATCCGCTGCTTGTAATATGGGACGGCCAATGACAAGGTAAGAGGCACCGGCAGCAAAGGCAGCATTGGGCGTCAGCGATCGCGCCTGATCTCCTAGGGCTGTGCCAAGGGGACGAATCCCCGGACAAACTCTCAAAAACTCCTCTCCCCACCGTTGTTTCACCCGTGCGGCCTCCTGAGGAGAACAGACAATGCCTGCCAGTCCTGCTTGATGGGCCAGATCGGCCATGCGCTCCACATAGGTGACCGGGTCAAGGGGGATCTGGAGTTCACTTTGAAGGGTATTGGCATCAATGCTGGTGAGCAAGGTGACGCCGATGAGTTGGGTGGCGCTGTTTCCCAAAGCCGCCTGAGCGCTTTTTAGCCCTGCTAAGCCGCCGGCCGTGTGGATGGTTACAAAGTCCACGCCATAGGGGGCGATCGCCCGCACCGCAGCAGCCAGCGTATTGGGAATATCGTGAAGCTTCAAATCGAGAAAGATGCGCTTCCCCTGATCCTTGAGGACATCGAGAATAATCGGTCCACTGGCACAAAAGAGTTCTAGCCCCACTTTCCAAAATTGCACTTGGGGTAGCCGATGAATGGTGGCGATCGCCCCCTCCAGATTGGGCACATCCAAGGCGACAATAATTTTGGCGGCAACGGTCTCTAGCGAATCAAACAAGGCTCTTTGATCTCCTCAGACGATTCACACCGGGCGGCGCACACAGCGCAGCAACCACAGCGCCACAATAATACCCGTCAACTGAGCGGCAATGGTATTCACTTTGGCCTGAATCACAAAAATTTCCAGTGGCTCAATCAAGACATTGGTGACATAGACTGCCGCCCCTTGGGGGATCGACAGCACCTTGAGCAACAACATCCCCACATTCCACTCTGCCGCGGCCACGGTGAAAATCATGCCAGCAATATTCACCCAAAGACCGATATTCAAACTGCGGATGACGTGCTCTTTGCTGGGGCGTTGTTCCGGTTGATCCAAGCGTCGTCCCAGTTGTGGATAGCGATAGCAGCAGTAAATGCTCACCCCCAAAAACACTAAGCCGATAATCGCCAACACCAGCCCCAAGGTGGGACTATTCATGCCGTTGGGCGGACGATTGATATTAAATTGGCGACTAAAGATGACAATAATAATAATCAACAGCGAAACAAAGCCAAGGACAACCTGTGTCCAAAAGCCAATCCAGCCAAAGCGTTGCAGTTCACGGCCAAGGCGGTGGAGAGGTTGGGTAGTACCTCGCTGGGATGGCGGGGGGGCATTACCGGGAAGGCGTTCCATGGTTCTGTGAGGAAGAGGTCTTAGGCTCAATCATAGCGAACGGTTTTTCGGGGTCGCCAAATAGGAGCACCAGTCGCTCCAACTGCCGGCATAGAGCTTGGTTTGATGCAGGCCGGCGATCGCCAGCCCCAAAATATCCACACAGGCGGTTACGCCAGAGCCACAATAGACAATGATCTGCTGGGCTGTGGCCAAGGGCTGCCAGTGGGCTTGCAGTTCGGCCACGGATTTGAGTCGCCCCTGCTCATCGGAGATGGCCGACCATGGGTAGTTCACCGCACCGGGGATGTGACCGGCCACGGGATCTATGGGTTCGATTTCACCGCGATAGCGCTGGGGTTCGCGGGCATCCACAATCACCGTCTGGGGGTCGGCTTGCACCGCCATCACCCCTGCCCGATCCACCACCCACGCCGGCCGAGGATGGGGCTTGAAGTTTCCCTGCCGAGGGGGTGGGACAACAGGAGTGACGGGATACCCCGCTTCGACATAGGCGCGATAGCCCCCATCCAGTACTGCCACGCGATCGTGCCCCAACCAGCGCAGGAGCCACCAGCAGCGAGCGGCATAGGCAAACCGCGAATCGTCATAGGCCACCACCAGCGTTGCCGGAGTAACCCCCATTTGGTTGAGCCGTGCCGCTAATTTCTGCGGATCGGGTAAGGGATGGCGCCCCCCATGCCGTTGGCGGGGACTAGAGAGATCCTGCTCTAGGTCGAGGTAATAGGCTCCCGGCAGATGCCCTTGGGCATACTCCCGCCGTCCCCGGCAGGTATCCCTGAGGTCAAAACGGCAGTCGGCAATCACCACGTCCGGATCGCTGAGGTGGGCTGCCAACCAGGCGGCCGTTACGGCATAGGGGGGCATGGCAGTGGAGGAGCTAGGCGCGCCACTTCACTTTGGGGAGAATGTGGTTGACATCCACCCGGTCTTTGTATTTGATGGCAAAGTTAAGCAGGGAGTCAAGGAGCGAATCCGACAAGTAGTGGGGTTGCAATCCCAGATCGAGGAGCTTGGTGTTTTTGGCGTTGAAGTAGTGCTCTTCTTTTTCCACCCGCGGGTTTTCGAGGTGCTGGATTTCCACCTTTAGGCCAAGGGCTTTACCGGCTTCTTGGACTTTGCGGGCAAGGTCACCGACACTAAATTGTTCTGTGAATTGGTTGAGGACGCGAAATTCCCCCGGAGCGGCGGGGTTGTTCACGGCCAGTTCAATGCAGCGCACCGTATCGCGAATATCCAAGAAGCCGCGGGTTTGCCCGCCCTTGCCATAGACCGTGAGGGGATGCCCAATGGCCGCTTGAATGCAGAAGCGATTGAGGGCAGTGCCGAAAATGCCATCGTAATCAAGGCGGTTGATCAGCAATTCATCCATGCCCGTTTCTTCGGTGAGCACGCCGTAAACCACCCCCTGGTTCAAATCCGTGGCGCGCAGTCCCCAAGTGCGGCAGGCAAAGTGGATGTTGTGGCTATCGTGGACTTTGCTGAGGTGATAGAAGCTACCGGGCTGCTTGGGATAGGGCAAGGTATCTTTGCGACCGTTGTGCTCAATGGTGATATAGCCCTCTTCAATGTCAATGTTGGGGGTGCCGTATTCCCCCATGGTGCCCAGTTTCACAAGGTGGCAGTCAGGGTTGTGGGTATGGATGGCGTAGAGCAGATTGAGCGTTCCCACCACGTTGTTGACCTGCGTGAAGACGGCATGCTCCCGATCAATCATGGAGTAGGGGGCGGAGCGCTGTTCGCCAAAGTGGACGATCGCCTCTGGCTGAAACTCGAGCATGGCGCGCTCAAGGAAGGGATAGTTGCAAACGTCGCCAATGTAAAGGCCGATCTTTTTGCCGGTGAGATCCTGCCAGCGTTGCAGACGGTGTTGAATGGGGGCGATCGGCGTCAGGGTCTGCACGCACAGTTCATTGTCCCAATGACGCCGAATGAGGCTATCCAAAATCGCAACATCGTGACCACGATTGGAAAGATAGAGGGCTGTCGCCCAGCCACAGTAACCATCACCGCCAATTACGAGGACTCTCATGCTAACCGTGCTGAAATCAATAACTACTCCGCCAGCCATTCAGTGGCTTCCATACCACGTTACCAGTAATGGGGACGCCGTTGATCCCTTGGCTTAGAATTCGACGGCAGGATCGGGGCGGCGACTTTTAGGCTCCGAAAAGATATGTAACTTAACGGTTTCGCCGGCCAAGTCAATTTGGACGATGTCGCCAAAAAGAACATCCAGCGCTTCTAAGAGAGCCTGTAATTGCGGCGTGCTGGCACCCGCTTCTTGGTAGAGGCGATCGCTCAACCGGCCGAGGCGCTGCCAAGTGGTATAAAGCCGGGCAATGGCACTTTCCAGTTGGGCGGCCTGCTGAAGGAGATCGGCAACGGTGTGCAGCTGATCAAGACGCTGGGCTTCGAGGAGGAGCTGTTCTAGATCCACGGGGTGGGCGGTGAGGGCTTGGATCTGGGGGGCGGCCTCAAGATAGCGGCGCAGTTGGCGGGCGGTGGCGGTCACTTCCTTAACGGTTTCCACCCTGGGGTCGCCGGCCAGTTCTCGGCAGAGTTCCTGCTGCTGCGGCGGGGGCAGCTTTTCTAATTCTTTCACCAAGGGAGCCACATCGCGGGGGGCAAGGGTGCGATCGCCGGCCTTTTGTCGCACCACCGGCGGTAGGAAATCCGCGTGCAGGGCCGTCCATTCCTCCTGCAGTTGGCGCACTTGGCGGTGGGTAATGCGATCGCCGGCAGCAGCCGCTTGGGTAATCAGGGCTTGCACCTCAGGATCGGCAGCGGCAGTTGCCAAAAAGGCTCGCTTGCTAAAGCGGGAGACCGCCTCGGCAGGAAGGGGATGGGCCTTGAGCAGCTCATCGGCGCGATCGGCCAACCGCATCAACTCCTCGGCGCGGCGTTTACCGATCTCCTGTTCTTGAAGCCACTGCTGAAAGCCGATTCCCCGTTCATCCCCCTGACGGCGATAGCGATCGCGCACCGCCCGCAGAATTTGCCCGCGCCAGATCTCCGTTTGCAGGTCAAAGCGTTCACACACCTGCCACGCTTGGCGCACTTGGTGCAGGAATTCCTCCTCAGAAAGGGGGCTATCCGCCGCCGGAATCGGCAACACAAAGTCAGGCGTCGGCTCCATAGCTGCGCAAAAACGACCGCTTCAGCAGTATAGCCTAGCTGCTTTCCAGAAAAGGACGGTAAATTGCCTAGGATTGAATTACTGCGTTGACGGGAAGCGTTATGACCACCCTATTGGCACCCGCCCTAACCACGGAGCGCCACGAGTATCGTCAAGGAGAACTTGACACTAGACTTGGGGGCACTGTTAATCACAATGAGTTGGTTCGTTCCTCAACTGTACTATTGAGCTTGGCTCTCAAAGGGAAACCCTACCAAGTCTTTGTTACGGATCAACGCCTCTGGATTCCTGAAACCCAGTCCTACTACTACCCCGATGTCGTGGTGACGCCAAAGCCCCTGCCCTTGGTGGCGGGACGCCCAGATGGGGTGAGGCACTCTATCTTCATTGCGGAGGTTTTGTCCCCCTCCACAGAGGATCGCGATCGCGGGACAAAGTTTTGCGACTATCGCCAGATTCCCACCCTGCACGAATATCTGCTGATTTGATAGTTTCAACCCCAACTCAGTCTTGCGCAAATGTCCATGTCCCCTATCACTGCTGATGCCTCCCTCAACTTTGGTCTCATGATTGTCGAGGGAGAGGATGTGGTGCGCCTTGGTCTTTGGACCGGCATTCAGCAGCAGTGGGGGATTGAGCCGCTGTTGTTTCACGACGGCCATGGGCTGATCACGTATCTGGAAAACACGCCTCTCGATCCGGAGCGCCATCCTTGGATTGTGCTCTGCGATGCCCAACTCACGGTGAATGATGCCAATACCCCTTGGCTGTGGCAGTGGTTGAAACAGCACCATCCGACGTTGCGGGTGCTGCTCACGGTTCGCCCCGCTGCCCTTGAATTGGTCTCCTTGGCTCAACAGGTGGGTGTGGAGGGCATCTACCCCCGCCATACGGCTCTGGGTGAACTCCTGGCGGGAGTGCTGGCAATTGCCCAAGGGGCGATCGTGCACAGGGTAACCCCCCCGCCGCCGCCTTTGAGGGTGCTGTTTCCCAAGCCGTGGGATCGTTGGCGGTATCAGTTTATCCAGCAGGGACTGGAGGAAATGGATGCGTGGTTGCAGGCTTTGGATCACCACTTGGGGCGATCGCGCCTCTCTCCCCTTGAACGGCTGGTCTGTGAAGGTCGCCATCGGGAAATTCGTGCCGCCCGCTGGTTGGTCTCCCGTTTATTGCCGCAGCCGAGTCCAACACCTCCTGCTCCCGTCGTATCCGCCGTGCGTCCGCAGATTGAAATCATTTCCCAACTGGTGGATCGCTGCTTAGAGCGGATGCAATCGGATCTCTTGAACTTAACGTCGCGGCCTTTGGAGCTAGAGGTACTCACCCTACAACAACGACGGGAACTGCTCTATACCATTTTGCGGCAGTGGGATCTGCTTGTGCGCGCCATGCAAGCGACACCACCCAGTATTGAATTTTTACACCAACGAGGCAACTCCCTACTACAAGACCTGTGGGAGCAGAGCCTACGGGAGTTTTTTCGTCCCTATCGCTTTGCGCTGGGGGAGGAGTCGGATCTGATCGAGCTGTTGCTCGGCGAAAGGGAGACGGTGGCCAACGTCTATCTCAAGCCCGTTCCCTTTGTGGCGGAGATGCTGGCCCATCTGTTAACCCAACAACCCCTTAAAATCCATCTGCAACTCTATCGCTACGGCACCGCTGCCGCCTTGGAGATTCTCGATGCCCTCCTAGATCACTGGCTGCTCAGTGTGGCCAACGGCATTGTCTATGCCCTGTTGAATCGGTGCTGCTATAGCGAGGTGATCCAGCAGACGTTTTTGCGACCGCAATACACCTCAACTCGGGAAATGGAACGCTTTCGCAATGCCCTCTCTTGGCATTACCGCTGGCAGCGCTGGGTCAAGGAACCGCAAAACATCTTTGAAAGCCGCTTGATCTTGCTGCGGCTGACAGCGCGAGGCATTCAGGAGCTGGCACTGACCGTCCCCCGCCAAAAAGAGCTAATGCAACTGGAGGGGATTCCCTACGCTCTCACCTTGGCCCTTGAAGCCCGCGATGCTTTAGCCCCGCCGCTACGGGCGGTTGTGGCTTGGGTCGGCAAGGGGGTGGTGTATCTATTGACGCAGGTAATCGGTCGCGGTTTGGGGCTGATCGGCCGCGGCATTTTGCAGGGCATTGGTCAATCCGTTGGCGGTGGCTGGAGTCGCTCTGAGACCTCAAAAACCTCTTCTAACCCCTCAGGGGACTAGGGAAACCTTAACCGGTGATTAACCTCAAGACGCTCCTCAATCGTGGGTGAATGTGCTAGCATGCTTATAGCTTTTACTTACCTGAGCTTACTGGACTATCAGAAAAGGGTTTGGGTAGAAAAGCGCGAGGAGTGAATAAGGAGTAAAGTGTCTATGTCTCCCTCATTGACGAAGCTAGGAGTGCTCATTCCCACGATTTTGGTGGGAGCAACCATGGCCGCCGCCGCCGAAACCCCAAGCGACTTACCAGCTCCGACGAACCCCCGCCAAGCGATTCCCTCGGTGGCAGAACTGGAAAAAGAACTGGGACTGCCGACAACCCAAGATTCCAAGCCGCAGGTCACCTCTGTATCCCAGCTTTCTGACGTTAGCCCCACCGACTGGGCCTACCAAGCCTTGGCCTCCCTTGTCGAGAAATACGGCTGTATTGCCGGCTATCCCGACGGCACCTTCCGCGGCAACCGCGCCGCCACGCGCTATGAAATGGCCGCTGCCCTCAACGCCTGCTTGGATGTGATCAGTGACCGTTTTGCCACCAAAGAAGACTTGGCAACCCTACAGCGCCTGACAGACGAATTCAAAGCTGAGCTGGCCACCCTGCGGGGTCGGGTGGACAAACTGGAAGCCAAGACGGCTCAACTGGAAGCACAGCAATTTGCCACCCTCACCAAGCTGAACGCCACGGTGATTTTTAACCTTTCTGAGGCAAGGGATGTGACGGCACGAGCTCCAGGTCAAGTTGGTGCTATTAATGTTAACAGAACCAACCCTGTTGCCAACCAGCGCACGCGGTTGAACTTCGACACCAGCTTCTACGGCAAAGACCGGCTGCGGTTGCGGTTACAAGCTGCAAACATCACTAGGTATGATGGTTTGACTAATACCAACATGGGTCGCCTTGGCTATGATGGCGACAGCGCCAACCAATTTACACTGCAAAAGGCGTTCTACAGCTTCCCTGTGACTTCCAAAGGTCGCCTGATTTTAGACTTTGTCGGTGGGGAGTTCAACGACAACTTTGAGAACTTCAACCCCTTCTTACAGTCGAGCGACACGGGTGCTCTGTCTCGCTTTGGTCGCTATAACCCCATCTACCGCGCCGGTTCTGGAGATAACGCAGCAGGGGTCAGCTTTAAGTACGATGTCGTGCGTAACGACGAGAAAGGTACCGGCGTGACCCTGAACGTGGGCTACTTGGCACCTAATGCGAACAACCCTAACGCAAATGCGAACAATGGTTTGAACGGTTTCTTCGATGGTGCCTATGCCGCCTTGGCACAGGTTGATGTCCGCCCTGTCAAAAATCTGGCTTTGGGGGTTACCTACACCCACTCCTACGGTCTTGATCCTTTTAATGGTACGGGTAGTTTGGGTCCAATCTCGGCAGCAAATCCATTAGGTACTCCTAACAATATTCCAAACAATATTCCAAACCAAGCTGCTGATGCGATTGGCTTCCAGTTCACCTACCGCCCCATTCAAAAATTCAATGTTGCCGGTTGGTTGGGCTATGCCAATGTCTACGGTGTTCGGGGGAATGCTCTAGCCGGTGGTCGGCTCCAAGCTGACATTCTCAACTGGGCGGTCACTCTTGCTGCACCTGACCTCTGGCGCAAAGGGGATTTGGCGGGTCTGGTTTTCGGTCAGCCTCCTCAACTAACTTCAGTTAACCCTCCTCTCTCTAATCTTATTACCACGGTTGGTGTGGGTCCTGGTTTCTCCAACTCTCCTGCAGAATACACTCGCTTTAATACCTATCACCTAGAGGGCTTCTACCGCTTTGCAGTGTCCAAGAACATCTCAGTTACGCCGGGGATCATTGCTGTGTTCAACCCCAACAGCAACTTTCGTAACGATACCTTGGTCATCGGCGCCATTCGCACGACGTTTAGCTTCTAGTGCCCTCTGTTTCCCCCTCCCCTGAGGGGGATTTTTTTATTTGGGCATATTAGAATATCGAGCACTAGAGCTGGGTACTGCCTGTTATGTCCGCTGAGGCTCTTGTGGTTCCGTCGGCGCCTACAATCGCCCCGGCTCCTCGCCCCCTGCGACTGGGGGTGTTGGCCTCTGGGAGTGGCTCCAATTTTGCTGCCCTTGCCGAAGCCATTGCCCAAGGGGAATTGGCCGCCCGCATTCAGGTGCTGATCTACAACAATCCCGAGGCCTTGGTGGCAGAGCGGGCAAAACGGTGGCAGATTCCCGCCGTTCTCCTCAACCATCGCCACTACCCCAATCGTGAAAGCTTTGATGCTGCCCTTGTCGAAACCCTCAAGGCGCATGCGGTGGAGTGGGTGGTAATGGCAGGCTGGATGCGGATTGTCACCCCTGTGCTTCTTCAGGCCTACCCGCAGCGGGTCATTAACCTGCATCCCAGTTTGCTGCCGAGTTTTCGCGGGCTGCATGCCGTTGAACAGGCCTTGGCAGCGGGGGTGAAGATCACGGGCTGTACCGTCCATCTGGTGGAAGAGGAAGTGGACAGCGGCCCGATTTTGGTTCAAGCGGCGGTGCCCGTTCTTCCCGACGATACGCCGGCCACTCTCCATGCCCGCATTCAAGTCCAAGAGCATCGGATTCTCAAGCTGGCGATCGCTGACATTGCGGCGCGACAGGCGCAAACGTCCTCCTGACTTTGGGCAATACCCCTAAGGGCCTCTTTTACGTCGGCATCCTTTTCTCAGGGGGGAGGATTAATTCAGGTTAGGAGAGGCAGGTGTGGATAGCTGTCAATCTAGATATGAGGCAGGCATCCACCCCTGAGGATATTCGGCGATTATTGGGGGAGCTATTAGAAGCTCAGAAGGAAACAGAGCGCTTACTGCGGGAAGAAGCCCATCAACTCAACCAGCAACTCAGCAAGTTGGGCGATCGCCTTGGGGAATTTGTCGAATGGCAGGTGCGTCCCGCCGTACTGCGGTTGTTTCGCAGCCGAGGAATTGCCGTTTCCCAACTCTACAGCGATGGCATTCTCCAAGACGGCAACGACAGCTTAGAAGCGGAGGTGGCGCGCTATGCCTATCGGCAAGGGTTGTTTGTGTTGGCGCAGTCGGGAGAGGGGGTGACGATTCTCAACGAGGCGCAGTTTCAGCCCCGCCGGTGGTAGGTGAGTCTCTGGGAGGATTGCGCTCCTAAGGATGATCCTGTAACCACTGTTTGAGAACCGTCACAAAGCGATCGCACTCCTGCGGCAACGTAAAGTAATGGACACAGGCACGCACCGAGGCAGGAAAGAGCAACTCCCGCACCAAGATATTTTCCGCTTCGAGGTCTTGCACCAATTGGCGATGCCGACCGTTGGCCAACTGAAAAGCCACCAAACCCGACGGCGGGGGCACCGGACTCAGACAGGTCACCCCCTCTATGCCCTGTAACTGTTCCCAGAGGTCATGACTCAGCTCGCAGATGCGCCGGTATCGCGCTTGGGCAGTTCCCCATTGCTCATGGATCCGCAGGGCAGTGGTTAGCGCCGCCACCAAAGAAAAGGCGGTTGTGGCCACCTCAAAGCGACTGGCATCCTCCTTCCAGCCGGCAGGTTGCCCCTCAGGGGTTTGGTGAATGCCGCGCCAGCCGACAAAGGTCGGCTCCAAGGTAGGCAGGCGATCGCGCCGAATATACAGCCCCCCCACCCCCGCAGGGCCACAGCACCACTTGTGTCCCGTAAAGGCATAGTAATCCACCCCTAGGGCCGGTAAATCGAGGGGCACCATGCCAACACTTTGGGCACCATCCGCCAAGACTTGGATGCCGCGACGATGGCAAACCTCAACAATTTTCTCCAAGGGCAAAAGCTTGCCTGTATTCCACAGTAAATGACTGAGAACCACCAAGCGCGTGCGGGGATGAAGCTGAGCCTCAACGGCGGCCACCTCATCGTCACACCCCGGCCAAAAAGCCACGCGATCCACAACCACCCCCAATCGCCGCGCCAACTGCGCCGTAATTGCCACCACCCCCGGATGCTCGCAGTTGGAAATCAAAAGATGATCCCCCGCTTGCCAAGGGATGCCCCAGAGCACAATGTTGCAGCCTGTGGTCACCGAATCCGTAAGGGCAATGGTGTCTGCCGTGGTTCCCAATAGCCGTGCCAGTTCTTGCCGCAGGGTCTGCAGTTGCTCATTGAGCCACGGAAACACCCGATTGGCAAAGGGGCCTTCCGCTTGAAGGTGGCGATCGCTCTGGAGAATGGCCTGCCAACTGTCTTGATGCAGCGGCCCTTGCCCCCCATAGTTGAGGTAGGTCTTATTCAGCAGCGCCGGGTAGCTGTCGTGATAGGCGCGCAGGGTCTCTAGGGTCATGCGGTTCATTGATTTTCAATACTTTGTGTTAGGATAGGGGAACATCCCGGTGATTGTGCGGTTCAATTCAGCAAGCAATGACAAAAGCATACACCCCTGAAGATGTTTGGCGGTTATTGGGGGAGCTGTTAGAGACCCAAAAGGAAACAGAGCGCCGTTTTCAGGAAACAGAGCGGAGGTTCCAAGAAACAGACCGCCGCTTCCAAGAAACAGAGCGGAGGTTCCAAGAAACGGAGCGCTTACTGCGGGAAGAAGCCCGTCAACTCAACCAGCAACTCGGCAAACTGGGCAATCGTCTTGGGGAATTTGTCGAATGGCAGGTGCGCCCCGCCGTACTGCGGTTGTTTCGCAGCCGAGGAATTGCCGTTTCCCAACTCTACAGTGATGTCATTCTCCAAGACGGTAACGACAGCTTAGAAATTGATCTGCTGGTTGTCAACAGCGAGGAAGCGGTTCTTGTGGAGGTGAAAACCAAACTCAGCCAAGGGGATGTGGATGAGCATATAGAGCGCATTGCCAAATTTCGCCGTTTAGCGCACCAGTATCGGGACACCCAGCTGTTGGGAGCCGTGGCGGGGATAATTGTGCCGCCGGAGGTAGCGCGCTATGCCTATCGGCAAGGGTTGTTTGTGTTGGCGCAGTCGGGAGAGGGGGTCACGATTCTCAACGATGCGCAGTTTCAGCCCCGCCGGTGGTAGGCGCGGCGTGGTCAGAGTCGTTCACGGGTGGCGGTGTGGCTTTTAGGGCTTGAGAGCGGCTATCCAGCCACTGTTGCAAAATGAGGGCCGCGGCAATTTGATCCACCAGTTCCTTGTGGCGACGGGGCGATCGCCGCCGCTGTTTAAGAATTTCCTCTGCTTGAAAGGAGGTCAGTCGCTCATCTATGTATTCCACCGGCAAGTTCAAGGCGGCAGCGATTTTTTCCGCCAGATATTGCACCTGCCGTGCCTGGGAACCCAACTCGCCATTTAATGTGTAGGGCAAGCCCACCACCAAACGCTCCACTTGGCGTTCTTGACAAATTTGGCGGAGGGTCTCAATATCCTTGGCAAAGTTACGGCGCTGAATTGTCGTTAAGCCTGTGGCCAACTGCCCGGAGCGATCGCACCCCGCCACGCCGATGCGCTTGCGCCCTAAATCTAGGCCCAAAACGGAAATCATCCTTGAGTCGGCAAGAACAGTTCCCCTAGAATGAAATCCATCGCCAAGGTGCATTTTTTCCTTGACTGAAAACATCATACCCCGCTGTAGCCGCCCATGACTGACGCAACCCCCGATTACAAAAACACCGTCAATCTGCCCCAAACCACCTTTGACATGCGGGCAAATGCCGCAATACGAGAACCCCAATTGCAGGCCTTTTGGGCACAGCAGCGAATTTATGAAACGCTTCAGCAAACCAATCCGGGGGAAGTCTTTATTCTCCACGATGGGCCTCCTTATGCCAACGGTGCCCTTCACATCGGCCATGCCCTCAACAAAATCCTCAAGGACATCATCAACAAGTACCAACTGCTGCGGGGGCGCAAAGTCCACTACCGCCCAGGATGGGACTGCCACGGCCTGCCCATTGAACTCAAGGTGCTGCAAAACCTCAAGCCCGAAGAGCGTGCCCAACTCACACCCCTTACCCTCCGCCAACGGGCCAAGGAATTTGCCCTCAAGACGGTTGCCGAGCAAAAGGAAGGCTTCCAGCGCTACGGGGTCTGGGGCGACTGGGCGCATCCCTACCTGACCTTGACCCCCGACTACGAGGCGGCTCAAATCGGCGTCTTTGGTGAAATGGTGCTGCGGGGCTATATCTATCGCGGCCTAAAACCCGTCCACTGGAGTCCAAGCTCGAAAACCGCCCTAGCCGAAGCCGAATTGGAATATCCCGAAGGTCACACCTCCCGCAGTCTCTATGCCGCCTTTGAAGTCATCGAGTTGCCCGCAAGCTTAGCCAAATCTTGGTACAAAGCCCTAGGCCAATTGGGGGTAGCCATCTGGACCACGACCCCTTGGACGATTCCTGCCAACTTGGCGGTGAGTGTTAATCCCGATCTCACCTATGCCCTTGTCGAGGTCAAGCCCGCTTCCCGCTACAGCTATTTGATTGTTGCCAAGGATCTGGTAGAGCGCCTCAGGGACACCCTTGGTTGTACCCTCAAGGTGGTGGCCACCGCCAAAGGGGCCGACTTGGAAAATACGCGCTATCGCCATCCCCTCTTTGAGCGCGAAAGCAAAATTGTAATCGGCGGCAACTATGTGACCACGGAATCGGGGACAGGACTGGTGCACACCGCCCCCGGCCATGGTTTAGAAGACTATGCGGTGGGTCAACGCTACGGCCTGCCGATCCTCTCCCCCGTGGATGAGAATGGCTGTTTTACGGAGGAAGCAGGGCCGTTTGCCGGTCTCAATGTGCTCAAGGAAGGAAATGAAGCCGTGATAGCCGCCCTGCAAGCCTGTGGCGCCCTCCTCAAGGAAGAACCCTACGTGCACAAGTATCCCTACGACTGGCGCACCAAACAACCGACCATCTTCCGCGCCACAAAGCAGTGGTTTGCCTCCGTTGAAGGCTTTCGCGATGCCGCCCTTAGGGCGATCGCCGAGGTGAAGTGGATTCCTGCCCAAGGGGAAAACCGCATTGCCGCCATGGTAGCCGAGCGTTCCGACTGGTGTATTTCACGGCAGCGCAGTTGGGGCGTGCCCATTCCCGTCTTCTATGACAAAGAAACTGGCGAACCCCTGCTGACACCAGAAACCATTGCCCATGTGCAGGCTATTATTCGCGATCGCGGCTCCGATGCTTGGTGGGAACTCTCGGTGGCCGAACTGCTCCCTGAATCCCTGCGCCCTCAGGCCGATCGCTACGAAAAAGGCACCGACACCATGGATGTCTGGTTTGATTCTGGCTCCTCTTGGGCAGCGGTTCTCGGTGATCGGCAAGCGGATCTCTACCTCGAAGGCTCCGACCAACACCGCGGCTGGTTTCAATCGTCATTGCTGACACGGGTGGCCGTCAAAGGCCAGGCCCCCTACAAAGCCGTCCTCACCCATGGTTTTGTTCTCGACGAGCAGGGGCGGAAAATGAGCAAGTCCCTCGGTAATGTCACCGATCCCCGGGAAGTCATTGAGGGGGGCAAAAATCAAAAGCAAGACCCGCCCTACGGTGCTGATGTGCTGCGCCTGTGGGTTTCCTCGGTGGACTACGCCAATGATGTGCCCATCGGCAAAAATATCCTCAAGCAGTTGGCGGATGTCTATCGCAAAATTCGCAACACGGCGCGCTTTCTCCTAGGCAATCTCTACGACTTTAATCCCGATCAGGATGCCGTTCCCTATGCCCAACTGCCGGCGTTGGATCGCTACATGCTGCATCGGCTGCATGAGGTGTTGAGTGAAGTAACGGCGGCCTTTGATAGCTTCCAGTTCTATCGCTTTTTCCAAACAATTCAAAATCTCTGTGTCGTTGATCTGTCGAACTTTTATCTGGATATTGCCAAGGATCGGCTGTACATCAGTGCCCCCACCAGCGATCGCCGTCGCAGTTGTCAAACCGTCCTTGCCCTTGCAGTTCAAAACCTTGCCCGTGCCATTGCGCCGGTGCTGCCCCATTTAGCCGAGGATATTTGGCAGCATTTGCCCTTCAAGACCCCCTATGTTTCCGTCTTTCAAAGTGGCTGGGTACAGCTTCCTGGCCAGTGGTACGATGCGGCGCTAGCCCATGAGTGGCAACGCCTGCGGCAACTGCGCCTAGAGGTCAATAAGGTGCTTGAACAGGCTCGTGCTGAAAAGCTGATTGGCTCGTCTTTGGAAGCGAAAGTGTGGCTCTATGTGGCCGATTCGGAGTGGCGCGATCGCCTTGCGGACATGAATCCCGACGCTGCCCTTAGTGGCAATGGCGTGGATGAGCTGCGCTATCTCTTTTTGGTGTCCCAGGTGGAGCTAATACCCCAACGGGACGCGGTCGCGGTTCCCTACGTTCTTGACGCCGAAGGGCTGTGGATTGGCGTTGGTCGTGCTAAAGGGGAAAAATGCGTCCGCTGCTGGAACTATTCTGAAAGTGTGGGTCAATCGGCCTTGCATCCCCAGTTGTGCGATCGCTGTCAAGCCGCCCTGCAAAGTAAATTCTAGACTCAAACAGGAAATTCACGCAGTAGGACTTTTGCTTGTGCTTGCATTAACATTCACAGAAGCTGGCACAGGGGGTGTGTTCACCTGTTGCTTGACACCGTCTATTTTTCACTGAATGTTGGAAGCAGCAAAGAAGGGAAGTAACGGGATTGACCCCAAAAAGCCGATGACCAAACAGCTAAAGACCACATCTTGCCACTGCTGAAGAATACCATTCGCCACCAAAAACAGGGGAATGGCAGTCAAACTGAGGTACAGAAGAATAAATAGACCCTGCAAAATCTTTGGCCAGACCCAGTTTCCCAGAGAAATACCCACTACAATGACGATAACACCAAGAATCGCCATCTCCCACTCGGTTAGGGTGTCGATATTACGCAAACTCTGCAGCAAAGCATCAAAACTTGGCACGTCTGGCAACACAGCAATCACTCCAAATCAAAGGGCTATAAAATTTTCCTAGGCACTAGCATACACTCAAATATCAAATAAAATGGAGTCAATCAACATTTACAAAGATATTTATGAGAATGCCTTCGATGGCGATTGCATTCTATCAACGATGATCCTGACGCTTGGGGGTGCCAATCTTGAGATTAACTTTTGTTGCGCAGTTAAAATTTCTGTTCATCAGTCCTGTAAAGGGTGTAGGATGGATAGTATATTTCTAATTTCTGCAATTGTGAACTCACCGCACACCTTCACTGGGGCTTGCGTAAGCTCGGCCTACGGGTCATGACTGAGTGCTCTCCAAATTTGTAATTAGCAATCTGTAGGCTTCACACTAGCAATTAAAATACTGACGAGTGGTTGGGAGAAAAGACTTATGTATGTATATGTATCGCCCCTGTTTTCTGAGGCTAAAGCTCTACCCAATAAGTTTATTTTTGACTGCTGCCAGTGGTCTATTGCCACTCCTAACGGCTCAGCGTGCCCCTGCACAAACTTCACCTCAAACCAGTAACATCAACATTCAGGCGACAGTGAAGGCAGCTTGTGTGATTAAGGGGGTTCAGGATATTAACTTTGGCATCTATGATCCCCTCGGTACCCACTACACCCAAGCACTATATGCCCAAGGTGAGGTGAGCGTGCAATGCTTACCCGGAACCCGAGCAACAATTCAGCTTAGCCAGGGAAATTATCCTCACTCTTTCTCTAGTTGTCTTCTCCCACTACGGCGTATGGCTTCTGGTTCCGCTCACCTTCTTTATCTGTTGTATCGGAATAGCTCTTATTTACCCTCTGCCTTTTGGGGCTGTCACTGGATAAACGATGTGGACTACATTGCTAGCAACACTGGCGTTAAAAATTTCACAGTGTATGGGCGCATTCCAGCAGGTGAAGTCCTTGAAAGTTCAGGGTTTCTTAATCAACTGACACCAGGCACTTATACCGATACGGTTCAGATTATTGTTTCCTTCTAGAGGAAAGATAAAACCTCCGTAAGATCACGGTAGGCAGGGCAGGCATACTATAGTATAGTAATATAAGCAATATAATCACTAAAGTGCGCTGCATGCTCATATTGTAAGTGATTCATCCTTATAAGGTTTGCTGGCTTCGATATTCGATTAACACGAGAAATTGATGTATCAACTTTCTGTTGTTCTCGTAGGGAGATTGAGTCATGACCTTCTCATTGATTCTCAAACGGTTGATTCTTGGTGTATTTCTTACTGCTGCGGGGGGCGTACTGCCTTTGTTAATGGCACAGGCTACTAAAGCCCAAACTTCGCCTCAAACAGCAAATATCCAAATTGAAGCAAAGGTCAATCCAGCCTGCAAAATCACGGGTACTCAAGGTATCAACTTTGGTGATTATGATCCCTTGGGTCTACACGCCGCTACAGCTCTAGATGAACAAGGCCAAGTGAGTATCAAGTGCCTACGCAATACCCAAGTGAGTATTAAGCTTGATCAAGGAGCCAATGCTGCGCCTGGTTCTTCTTGTACCAGTCCCCTACGCCAGATGCGCAATAGCAGTGCTGTGCTTCCCTACGGACTATACAAAGATACTGCGAGAAGCCAAGTTTGGGGCTGCGATGCCAGTAATGATGTCGAGTACACAGCATCTAATGCTGCCATTCAAAACTTTACCATCTATGGTCGGATTCCCGCAGCAAACGATTTACCGGCTGGTACTCTAGATCAGCTAGAAGTCGGTACCTACACTGATAACGTTCAAGTTACTGTCTCGTTCTAGCGTGCGTTTCCTATGCGGATGGCGGTTTGCCCTGCTGGCCACGGTCATTGCCCTTAGTGTCGGCTCAAGAGGGGCAGCCCAAGTCTCGGAGTTTTACTTGAATGCGGTGCAGATATTCCTCTCACCGCGGCAGCGAACGGCACTTTTGACCCTGAGCAATACGGGGCGGGTGCCGATTAACTTTGAGATTAAGGTGCATCGCTGGCAGCAAACTGCCGATGGCCAAGATGAGTTAGTCCCCAACGACGACAATCTGGTGGCCTTTCCTCTTTTGCTGTCGGTTCCTCCCGGGGAGCAGCGGAGTTTACGGGTGGGCGTACGGCAACCGGCAACCACTCAAGAACAAACCTATCGCCTCTTGGTGACAGAACTGCCTCCCCCTAATCTGCCGGAGACCAAAGGGGCAACCGTTCGCATTGTTAAGACCTTAAGCCTGCCGGTCTTTGTTCAACCGCCCAATATTCAAAGGCAAGGCGAAATTATGAATACCCGCGTCGCAGGGGGCAAATTAAGTTTTGTCGTGCGTAATCGCGGCAATGTTCACCTTCAAACCCTCGGCATCACCGTACAAGGGCTGAACGAACAGGGGACGGTTGTGTTTGAGCAGACGCTAGGCTCTGTGTATGTTTTGGCGGATCGCGATCGCCCCTTTACGAACATTCCCCTGCCTCAAAAAAATTGTGCCCAAGTGCGTCAACTTAAATTGCAATCACCGTTTCAAGCCATGGGCACTGCCCCTTCCCTTAGCGCCGAAATTGCTACTCCCAACGGCGTTTGCTCTTAGTTCCTTTCTCGTCATTGCCCCCGTCTCCGCCCAAGAGGAACTCTCGGCCATCTACACCCTTGAGGTCAACCGCGTCACCAAGGGGGATGTGATTGTTGTGGTACGTGGTAATGATGTGCTCATCCCGGTGCAGGATTTACTCAACGCAGGCCTAAGGGAAATTGGGGGGCGCCGCGAAATCATCCAAGGCCTTGAGCACGTCTCCTTGCAGTCGTTAGCACCGGCGATTACATTCCAGCGAGATGACGCCAACTTAGTCCTAGGGTTACAGGTAGGAGCAGCCCAACTGCCGGAAACGGTCATTGACTTTAACCCGACTAATGAACCGCCGGGGATTCGCTACAGCCAGCCTTTGAGTGCCTACCTCAACTACGGCATTTTTTGGGATAACTTTGAACGCTTGACGGCTGCCAGCGAAGCGGTGATTAGCTTTGGCGGTAATGCCCTCACCTCAACGCTGGGCTTGACGGCCGATGGCAAACTGCAACGGGGACTCACCGCCTTTACATTCGATAATCGGCAGCGTCTCACCACGTTGACCCTTGGGGATGCCTTTATCCGTAGTGATGCGTTGGGGGGTGGCGGTTTGTGGGGTGGGGTGGTTTGGCAGCGCAACTTTGGCCTTAGCCCTTACCTGATTCGCCAGCCGACGGTTGAGTTTCGCGGTGAGGTGACGACTCCCAGCAACGTAAAAGTTTACTTGAATAACGTGCCCATTCGAGAGGTGACGGTACCGCCGGGACCTTTGATTGTCAAAAACTTACCCGCCTTTGGCGGCTTTAATCAGCTGCGGATTGTGGCAACAGATGCCGACGGTAATCAACGGGTGTTTAGGCGCAATTTTGTCCGGTCGTTTCCGTTACTACGTCCCGGCCTATCGGAGTTTATTGTGGCTGCCGGTGCCGAACGAAAAAATTTGAGTACGGAGAATTTTAGCTACGGAGATCAGGGGCAGTTTTTGGCAGCCTATCGGCAGGGAATTTTGAATAACTTGACACTGGGGGCACGTCTTGAAGGCAATGGCAATCTTTTGAATGCGGGCTTGAACCTGAGTACGGCAATTCCGATTGGCACGCTGGATGTGGCGGCGGCCATCAGTACCACTGAGGGAAAATTGGGCAGCGGGGTTGCAGTCAGCTACAACTATCCGGGGCGGCGGCTGGCCTTTGGCGGAGGGATGCGATTGCTCAGTGGCAACTATGTCAATACTGGCTTGGCGTTGGCGGACGATCGCCCACAGTTAGAGGGCTTTGCCAATGCCACCCTGAGTCTAAGCCCACGGGTAACAATCAGTGGTCAGTATGTTTTTTCCAATCCCCGGGATCAGGTGGCACGGCAGCAAGCCACAATTTTGGCTCAAGTGCAACTCCGTCGCAATCTAAGTCTATACCTCCAAGGTTCGCGTCTCTTTTCGGGAAGTTATCCGCCAGTGGATCAATTCAGTGTCACGTTTAACTATTTCCTGAACAACGCGGTAACGATTAACACGGGCTGGCAGCAACAGGGAAATCAAGGGGTTCCTTTCCTCAGTGTCTCAAAATCCCTCCCCACCGGCGTCGGCTATGGCTATCAGGGAGAGCTGCGTCAGGTGAATAATCAGGTGGTTGCTGATGGCAGTTTCTTTTACAATGCCCCTTGGGGTCGCTATCAGATCGGTTACAGACAGAGCGGCACGACCGGCAAAGCTCAGGTTGTGGCAGAGGGCGGCTTGGTGGCCATTGGCGGTGAGGTGTTTGCCACGCGACCGATCCAGGGGAGTTTTGCCCTTGTGGATGTCCCGAATGTTGCCGGTGTGCGCACCTACCTCAGCAATCAAGAAATCGGTCGCACGAATCGTCGAGGGAAACTGCTGATTCCAAACTTGCTGCCCTACTACGGCAATGCCCTGCGGATTGAGGATGAGGATATTCCTATTGATTTTGCCATTGGCCGCACAGAGCTGTTGATTGCACCGCCTTTTCGTGGGGGAGCGATCGCCCGCTTTGATGTCCGCCCCAGTCGCAACTATGTGGGTCGGGTGGTGATTTTACGGGGGAGCGAGCGGATCATCCCCAATTTGGGACAACTTACCCTAGAACGGAACAAGGAAAAAATTGTATCGCCCCTCTCACCAAAGGGAGAATTTTACTTTGATACCCTAGAAGCAGGAACCTACACTGCTGAGGTGGCCTATGAGCAACTGCGCTGTACATTCCAACTGACACTGCCACCCAGTGACGATCTCTTTACCGATGTAGGGGAAGTCTCATGTTCATTGCCCGACTCGCCGCGATAGGATTCATCACTGGCCTCAGTTCCCTTGGGTGTTGGACAGCTGCACAGGCTCAGGGGACAGGCTGTCAGTTTCAGGGTGTGACCGGGTTGAACTTTGGCATCTATGATCCTTTTTCGCCCATTGCCCTAGATACGACCGGTCAAGTCCAGTTTTTCTGTGTGGGTGGGGGGGCTGGTAGCTTTAATAACCGCCCCGTAACGGTTCAACTGAGCCAAGGAGGCAGCAACAGCTTTACTCCGCGACAAATGAGCAGTGGCAGCGATCGCCTGAACTATAACCTCTACCTCGATGCCAACCGCAGCATTATTTGGGGCGATGGCACAGGGGGTACACAGCAACGGGGGCCTTTTATTCCCGGCAACAATGTTCTTACTACCCTAATCATCTACGGTCGCGTTCCTGCCCAGCAGTGGGTTGCCCCCGGCCTGTACACCGATTCGCTGCGGGTGACAATTGTTTTTTAGAGGCCTCTAGGGGGGTGGGTTGAGTCGCGCCACCAACGTTTCAGGATGCAGCGCCGAGAGAACGACAATCTCGCCATCCAACACCAATACAGCGCGGGTACGCCGCCCGTGGGTGGCATCAATGAGGTGATGATGCTCCCGTGCTTCGAGAATCAGGCGTTTGATCGGAGCAGAATCGGGGCTGACGATCGCCAGCAGGCGTTGCGGTGACACATAGTTACCAAAACCAATGTTCAGCATTCCAACCGATGGTAATCCTGAAGTGCCCGTACGCCTAGGGTTGAGGTTTGCAGGGTTTTAATGGCAGCAGCCGTTGCCTTAGCTCCCGCGATCGTTGTCACAATCGGAATCTTGTAGGCAAGAGCGGTGCGACGAATCAATTGGGCATCGGTACGAGCCTCTTGACCTGAGGGCGTATTCAGAATCAGGTGAATTTGCCCATTTTTAATGGCATCGAGGACATGGGGACGCCCTTCATGGAGCTTGAGGATGAGATCAACATTGCTCAGGCCGGCTGCGAGCAAGGCATTGCGGGTGCCGGCGGTGGCAATAATCCGAAAGCCGAGAGACTGCAACTCTTGGACTACGGGCACAATCGCTGCCTTGTCGCGATCGCTCATCGAAACAAAGACCGTTCCCTGCAGCGGTAACTTTTGATTGGCCGCCAGTTGGGATTTGGCATAGGCCGCCCCAAAGGTCATATCAATTCCCATCACCTCACCGGTGGAGCGCATCTCCGGCCCAAGCACCGTATCGGTGCCGGCAAATTTTTCAAAGGGCAGGACGGCCTCCTTGACGGCAACATGGTTGGGAATTTTCTCGGCAAGGAAATTGAGTTCCGCGAGGGTTTTTCCCGCCATCAGCCGGGCAGCAATTTTAGCAAGGGGAACCCCGATCGCCTTCGAGACAAAGGGCACCGTACGGGATGCACGCGGGTTGGCCTCCAAAATATAGACCTGCTCCCCTTGGACGGCCAGTTGTAAGTTCATCAATCCCACCACCTTGAGCGCCTTGGCAAGGGCAATACTCCATGTGCGGATAGTTGCCAGCACGGTGGGAGAAAGGGATTGGGTGGGCAAGCTACAGGCGGAATCCCCGGAGTGAATCCCGGCTTGCTCGATGTGTTCCATAATCCCCGCGATCGCCACCGTCCCTGTGGCATCGGCAACGGCATCCACATCCACCTCAACGGCATTTTCCAGATACTTATCAATGAGAATCGGTCGCTCCGGCTCCACCTGCACCGCTTCGCTGATGTAGCGTTCCAGTTCGGCATCGGAATAGACGATCTCCATGGCCCGACCGCCCAGCACATAGCTGGGGCGCACCACCAGCGGGTAGCCAATGCGGCGGGCAATACTCAGGGCTTCAGCATAGCTGCGAGCCGTACCATGGGGGGGTTGGGGGATATTGAGATCGCGCAAAATTTTCTCGAAGCGTTCGCGGTCTTCGGCAATATCAATGGCGTCAGGGGAAGTGCCCCAGATTTGGGTTGCGAGGTGATCGCCATGGGTTGCCAAGTACTGCTGCAGGGGCAGCGCCAACTTCAGGGGCGTTTGACCGCCAAATTGAAGAATGATGCCCACCGGGCGCTCCACCTCGATGATGTTGAGGACATCCTCTTTGGTGAGGGGTTCAAAGTAGAGGCGATCGCTGGTGTCGTAGTCGGTGGAAACCGTTTCGGGGTTGGAGTTGACCATGATGGTTTCATAGTCATCGGCTCGCAGGGCATAGGCGGCATGGCAGCAGCAGTAATCAAATTCAATCCCTTGGCCGATGCGGTTGGGTCCTGATCCGAGAATCATCACCCGTGGCTTGCGGGGGGGCAAGACCTCCGATTGGGGAGGAAGCACTTCGACCTCGCCGGTGTCGGGATTAATTTGCTCCGGCGGCCGCTCATAGGTGGAGTAATAGTAGGGGGTGTAGGCCTCAAACTCGGCGGCACAGGTGTCCACCGTTTTATAGACCGGCACAACCCCCAGGGATTGGCGATAGGCCCGCACCTCATCCTCAGTAGTTTTGGTGGCATAGGCAATCTGGGCATCGCTGAAGCCCTGTTGTTTCACCCGCCAGAGATCGTCGGCAGTGAGCTGCTCCAGTGTGCTGCGCTTCAGGAATTTTTCGGTGTCGAGCAGCCCCTGCATCTGGCGCAAAAACCACGGGTCAATGGCCGTCAGTTCGTAAACCTCCTCAACGGTCATCCCCAAAAGAAAGGCGTGGCGAATGGCAAAGATGCGATCGGGATTGGGGGTGCGCAGTTTTCCCCGCAGTTGCTCAAGGCTAGGGAGTTTTTCGGGGCGATCGCACCCCCAGCCGGCGCGGCCAATTTCTAGCGATCGCAGGGCTTTTTGCAGCGACTCTTGGAAGGTGCGGCCAATGGCCATCGCTTCCCCCACAGACTTCATTTGGGTGGTCAGCACCGGCGGTGAGCCGGGAAATTTCTCAAAGGCAAAGCGGGGAATTTTGGTGACCACATAATCAATCGTGGGTTCAAAGCTGGCGGGTGTTTTCTTGGTAATGTCATTGGGAATTTCCGGCAGGGTGTAGCCCACGGCCAATTTGGCAGCTATTTTGGCAATGGGAAAGCCCGTTGCCTTGGAGGCCAATGCCGAGGAGCGGGAGACGCGGGGATTCATTTCAATCACGATCACTTCTCCCGTTTGCGGATTAACGGCAAACTGAATGTTCGAGCCGCCGGTTTCCACCCCAATTTCGCGAATGATTTTAATGGCGGCATCCCGCAGTCGCTGGTATTCTTTGTCCGTCAGGGTCTGGGCGGGAGCAACGGTAATCGAGTCCCCGGTGTGGATGCCCATGGGGTCAAGGTTTTCAATGGAGCAGATGACGACCACGTTATCGGCCATGTCGCGCATGACCTCTAGCTCGTATTCTTTCCAGCCGATCAGGGACTGCTCAATGAGAATCTGGGAGACAGGACTGGCCTCTAGCCCGGCTGCTGCCATCTCTTCAAATTCCTCTTGGTTGTAGGCAATGCCGCCCCCTGTGCCCCCTAGGGTAAAGGCGGGGCGAATGATCAGGGGATAGACGCCGATCTCGTGGGCGATCGCCTGGGCCTCGGCGAGGGTATTGGCCAACCCGGAGGGACACACCGCCACCCCAATCCGCTGCATGGCCTCCTTAAAGAGCTTGCGATCCTCTGCCCTCTCAATGGCCGCCAGTTTAGCGCCGATCAGTTCCACGCCGTAGCGATCGAGAACCCCGGATTTGGCCAGTACCACCGCCAAGTTCAGTGCTGTTTGTCCCCCCATGGTGGGCAACAGAGCATCGGGGCGTTCGGCGGCAATCACCTTTTCAACGATTTCGGGAGTGAGGGGTTCAATATAGGTGCGATCCGCCATTTCCGGATCGGTCATGATCGTGGCGGGGTTGGAGTTAATCAGGATCACCTCGTAACCTTCCTCGCGCAGCGCCTTACAGGCTTGGGTTCCCGAATAATCAAACTCGCAAGCTTGGCCGATCACAATGGGGCCTGAACCAATAATGAGAATCTTAGAAATGTCGGTACGACGAGGCATAGGGACAACGCAGCAAAGGACTTCTGGCGACGCCGCAACGACGCCTTCCCTATCCTACACTTCCCTTGGGATTCCACCTGTCCTTTTGGGGGAACAATCGCGATCGGATAACCCAGATGAGCTGTTGAGAGCAAGGGAGCTGGCTTTCTTTGTGGCAAGGATTTCCAAGCTGGGGGAACCCCCATGGGCAAGTGACTGCTTGACACCTCCCAAAGACGACTTGCCTTAGGATGGGTGCCGGAGGCTGTAACGGCCTGACCATGTTCTTGGAGAGATTGGATGTCAGAGAAATCTGCAATTCGCCTAAGTATATTTCAACGTTACCTGACGCTGTGGGTCATCCTCTGTATTTTGGCGGGAATTCTGTTAGGGCGGCTGTTTCCGGCGGTTGCCATCACCTTGGATCGGTTGAGTCTTTACCAAGTGTCTATCCCCATCGCCCTCTGCCTGTTTTTCATGATGTACCCGATCATGGTCAAAATTGACTTCAGCCAGATCGATCGCGCCTTTCGCACCCCAAAACCGGTGTTGCTAACCCTCATCATTAACTGGGGGATTAAGCCCTTTACCATGCTGTGGATTGCCCAGTTTTTTTTGGGCTATCTCTTTCGGCCTTGGTTGGCCGGAACAGAAGTCATTCGCGGCCAGACTATCCCCTTGGTGGACTCCTATATTGCCGGCGCGATTCTTTTGGGAATTGCCCCCTGTACGGCCATGGTGCTGATGTGGGGGTACTTGGCCTACGGGAATCAGGGGTTAACGTTGGTGATGGTGGCCATTAACTCTCTGACCATGCTCTTTCTCTATGCGCCGCTGGGTCGCTTTTTGCTTGCCGCCAGTGATTTAACGGTGCCCTGGCCAACCATCCTTCTCTCAGTGCTGATCTATGTGGGGTTGCCCCTCGTGGCTGGGGTGTATAGTCGCCATTGGATTTTGCGCCAGCGGGGACAGGAGTGGTTTGAAAAACGGTTTTTGCCCTTTCTTGACCCGATTGCCATCACGGCTTTGCTGATTACGTTAGTGCTGCTCTTTGCCTTTAAGGGGGAGCTGATCGTGGAAGCGCCCTTCCATATCTTGCTGATTGCCATTCCCCTTTTTGTGCAGACGAACTTGATCTTTTGGTTGGGCTATTTGGCGGCACGGCCGTTGGGCCTAGACTACGAAGATCAGCACCCGCAGCAATATCGGTGCCAGTAACCACTTTGAGGTGGCGATCGCCACTGCCATTACCCTCTTTGGCCTCAATTCCGGGGCAGCTTTAGCGACGGTCGTGGGTGTTCTCATTGAGGTGCCGGTCATGTTGCTGCTTGTAAACATTTGCCGGCGCACCGCCTTTTGGTTCCCGCGATCGCCTCACAAGGCCGGTCTTAAAGATCCCCGCTGTCTTTAGGGAGTGGGTGTGGCAGATCCGGAACGCACCGCTGCGAGGGTTTCCGCTTGGTAAACGACACCTGTTGATTCCACCAGACCCGCAATACACAGCTTGACGTTGCGATTGTGCTGCACAAAAACCCGAAATCCTCCTTTATTGGTGCCACTATCCGTCGCGCCGGACAAATGATTGGTACAGTTGGGACTCGTGTTGGCAAGGCCATCAATCAACGCATTGGGGGTAGAGTCACCAATTTTTTGGCGATAGAGAATCATCGGGCCTTGCCACACTACATTGCTCGTTTTAGGACGGGTGTAGTAGGCTACACGGGTTGTACTGGCCAAGGTGCCGTTGTCCTGCTCCTCGAGGTTATCCACTGGTTTTTCAATAAACATCACCAATTGATACCCCCCACCGGGAATTGTCCAATCTGAGGGTGCCGTTGTTGAAATACGGATTGCCGAGCGAATGTCATCGGAGATAAAATCGAGGGCGCGACTCAGGTTCATTCGGGTTATTGCCTGCTCTTCAACACGGCGATTGTTTTGCAGCATGGCCACCATTGCCCAACCACTCATGGCCACCACAATACTGCCAACGGCAGCCGCCACCAGTAGCTCCGTCAGTGTAAAGCCGCGATTGTTGTGCCCGCTCTGCATCTCCCTGCTCCTTAATTGCGCGCTCGACAGTGATCGGCAGTGGCACCCGTTGTGTCGGTTTCCAAGTAATTGCCCGTGCGCATAATCCCCAAGCCCAAAGACACCACCAAACAGCGCTGAAGTGTGGGTATAGCGGTGGAGGCAAGGACAACCGTGCCCGTGCTACTGGTGCGTCCCTGAAAGCCAAACCGTATAGACGCAGTACCCGTTCCTCGACGCAGGGTTACATGTTCCAATTGGCGTGAGCCATTAGGCAGACATTCGGGTGGATCGCCGACAATGATGGGATTAGTTCCCGTGTTAATCGTCACTCGACAAGCTTGATTGCGCCGCATCGCTTCCCGCTGCGCTTCCCGTAGTGCCCCCTCTAGGCTTTCGAGGGCTTGGTTGACGCGCTGGGTTTCTAGCCAATAAAGAAAGCTGGGGGTGACGGCGACGGCTAAAATGGCGGCCACTGTGAGAACAATGAGGATTTCAATCAGGGTCATGCCCTGCTGAAGCTTATGGGCAGCGGAAAAACGCATTGGGCACCACCTCGGTTGATAGTTGAGCAACGATGCGGTTGTTACTATTGCGGACAGAATAGGCTAGTTCCAAGGTTTGGAAGGGCGCCTCGGCACGGGTGGTGGGTGTGCGCGTCATTGTAAAGGTGTCATTGACAATGGGACGGCTATTGTTGCTGTTATTCATCGGCGGAATCAAAGTTTGCAAGTAGGCACCAAAGCCACCATCAATGCCATTGGTTTCATTGGCTTGAATCCGACAGCGGGCATAGACACGAGTACCCGCTCCTCGGTAGCCCCCTACGGGAGAGTCCAAGGTAATTGTGTTACCCGACATGGAGACAATACGGCGTGTGCCCGAGTCCGAACCAATGAGCACGCGATCGCCCACGCGAAACCCATCCGTGGGTGAGGTCGGGGGACAGGCTCCTCCAGTGCGATACTCTAGGGGCATCGCTTGATCATAGTCGCTTTCACCGGGTTCAATGAATGCCAGTGTTAAGGAGGTGTCAGTCCCTTGGGCAGGCACCGCCAGCTTGCGTTGGACAAACTTGGTTTGGCAGAGATCGTAGGCGACGATTTTGATATTTTCCAGATCATCTTGGATCCAGTTGCTAGCCTCGGCAAATTTGCGGGCATCCGCTTGGAAAAAGGCGGCAATCACGAGGGTTTGCAGGGCTGCCAAGGTAAAGAGGCTAATGATTAAGATCGAGGCCAACACCTCCGCAAGGGTAAAGCCTTGGGCATGTTGCTGCACCAGCCAATGGAAATAGAACTTACTACGAGTTATCAACATCGCCTCCAAATTTAGTACTGAGCTAGGCGGTTCCAGTTGCTGGCTTCAGTAGTGTGCGCCACAACAATGGAGGCATTGGCATAGTTGCCCCCTAAGGCTTCAGGCAGGCGATCGGGCACCCTGATTTCCGCATTGTTCGAGCTAGAGCCGTTCCACTCTTTGGCCCACACCGCCCCAAAAATGTCCGGATCCCGGCTACCGCCGTTAATTCCCACCTTGGCATCGGGCGCATAGACAAAGAGACTGCCTGCTTGGGCACCACCGCTGAGGGTGAATTCTTGATCGATCTTCATATTATTTGGATCCGGGGGATTACCATAGATACGCAAGCGATCCGGCGTGCCGACACCGCTGGGAAGTCCCATTATTTTGGCATCGGTACCGCAAGTAGAACTATTGGGGCTGCAGACATTATCAATTCCCGCATTCCCACTGAGGGAGATGTTGCCACTGACGTAGAGCCGCACAGCGTAGTTACTCGTATCGAATTTTACCTTTTCATTACCACTCAGATTGATGTTGTTAATGCGGTAGGCGTAATAGACTTTCTCCGGATTGACGATGCGTTCTCCCGGTCGCAGGGGATCGGGGATAAAGAAAGGAATGTTGGGATCAGGGTCGACATAGGGATAATCGCCCGGTCGAGGAAAAGTTGCATTATCGGTAATACTTCCCAAGTCATAAGCTCCCTCACTATACCCCCTATACCCCTCTGCCTCTTCTGCCCCCTCTGGTGCTTGCAGGGCTCGCTGAAAGTCTTGAATTTGCTCTGCGGGCAACCAACTGGGTAGCGGGGTCAGGGTAAGATTGCCCAGCACAGAGCCGCCAACTGGATTTGGCCACGTGGGAAAGGGGGGCAAGTCAATTTTGTTAATGGCGATCGCCCCCTCAATAGTTGAGTTATTGAGCGCTCCCACAGCACTGCGCAGTCCCTGTTGCGTCGGTTGGCCATTGACACACTGTGCTGGGGGCACTACACAGTTCGCCGGATTGGTGCAGATTACGTTGCCGTTGACGGTGCCAAAGACATCATTGTTGCCGAGGTTAATCCTTTCTGCCAGCAAGCCGGGAAAGTTGGCAGGCACCCTGCGATCGGTAATCTTCACCTTTTGCAGGATGAAGGCATTGGCAGGCGAGTTATTGGCTAGGCGGCCTTCTATCAATAGGTGTCCTGTTTGGGTCTGGTCATCGTAGAGGTAGGCAAGAACGCGGTAGGTGCCCTTGGAATCAGGTGTGTCACCAATTGTGCCGCTCAGAACAATCGTATTCAGGTTGTCGAGGGTAAAGCAGGGAGGCGCATCGGAACCAAGGCTCGCCGCCGTCCACTCATTCACAGGAGGGACATCGAGACCCGTCGTATTGGGCTGGCCGACTTTTGTTGCATCTGTTGAACGACTGATCAGATACGGACGAGAAGGACTAAAGTTCGTATTCGTAGCGGGGTTGTAGGTGCGGCGCAGCAAAATCTGGTAGTTGCCATTGAGTAGGCCAAGGGTACGCGCCATACCCCCTTCAGCCACCGCAAAGGCCTGCTGGGTTTGTTTTTGCAGGCTGGCCGTGCTCACATCCAGTTGCGATCGCGAGAGCAGCGTGAGGGCAACCACGATCATGATCAACCCCATGCCCAAGACCAAAGGCAGAGTAAACCCCCGCTGCCGATACCGCCTTTTGGAGCGCAGCAGTTTTTTTATCATCGGCTTGTTCTCCTCGTGACCCCTGTTTTGAGGTTATTTTTCCTACTAAACTCGCCGATGGCCGGTGCTAGATAAACTATACCCTGAATTTTTGCATGCCCGTTCATAATGATCTAACCAAAATCGGGGCAAAGTGATGTGATTTTCGTCATATCCGTATTCCAAATCCTCATTGGAAATTTCACCCGAAGGCTCAAAGCTACGCCAACGCAGAGGGTCTCACCTCTTTTTAAGCTGAAGCCCAAGCTTGATCAAAGCGATTGCTGTTTCCCTAAAAATCAATCAACTTGTAAATAAACTTGAGTAAAACTCTCGCGAAGAAGCTTCCCGATCACTGCCCCACTTCACCTACTTCCCGCCTTTTGGGGAATGGCGGTGATACCCTTGGGCTACTCCGACGGGCAGGGGCTAGCAGAGAAGGTCACTTTGTCCTTTGGGGCTTGGCGATTCTTTGGATTGCCCACTACCTGAAAAGTGCCGCAGTGCTGGTGAAGCGGCAGACGACCAGCGGGAGGAATTACTCAATTTCAGCTTGTTGCT
>NZ_JBKBHV010000025.1:0-33043 GCF_046299635.1 Thermosynechococcus sp.
CTTCGGGACATCTAGCCAAGACTCGGTGAATGGGGAATCTCCCGCTATACGAGAAGCGTTAGCGGGATGAGCGTCAATTGACCAAGTAACTGGTGACCTTCCCTGTGAGCGATCGCCTGCGCCTGACCCACTTACCCAGCCTTACCCCAGAACGGGACGGCCAAGATGTCATCCGCGGGTTGACTCAGCACCCTAAATCCCTTCCCTCCTACTACTTCTATGATGCGGCAGGATCCCGCCTCTTTGAGCAAATCTGTCAGCTGCCGGAATACTATCCCACCCGCACAGAATTAGGCATTTTAGAGACCGCCGCTGGGGCGATCGCCCGACTTACGGGTGCCTGTGAACTCCTAGAACTGGGTAGTGGGAGCGATCGCAAAATTCGCCTCCTCCTATCGGCCTATGCCCAAGTGCAACTTGAGCTTTACTATTGTCCCATTGATGTCAGTGGCTCGATCCTCAAAACCAGTGCCATGGCGCTTCTGGCCGACTATCCCCAGCTTAGGATTCATGGCCTTGTTGGTACCTATCAAGTGGGCTTAGAGCACCTACCGCCCCCCTTGGCACCCCGCCGCTTGCTCTGCTTTCTCGGTAGCACCATCGGTAACCTCTCCCCCAGCGACTGCCAGACCCTGTTTCAACAGATTCATCGAGTTCTCAGCAGCGGGGACTATTTCCTGTTGGGTGTGGATCTGATCAAAGACACCAACATTTTGCTTCCTGCTTACAACGATGCCCAAGGGGTAACCGCTGCCTTCAACCGCAATATCCTCCATCACCTCAACTGGCGCTTTCAAGGCAATTTTGAGCCTGAAGCCTTTGCCCATCGCGCCATCTATAACCCGATTGCTCAGCAAATTGAGATGTATCTGGATTCGCAGCAAGAGCAAACCGTTACCTTAGCTGCCCTTGATTTTCAGTGCACTTTTACTGCGGGTGAACCGATTCTCACCGAAATTTCCCGCAAGTTTGACCTTCCTGCCCTCAAGCAGGCATTGACCGAGACCGAGTTTCAGTGGATCACCGCCTTTACGGACCCTCAGCAGTGGTTTGCCCTCTGCCTCTGCCAAGTTTAGACCGAAGCCCCTAGGAATAAGTTAGAATCAGTGAGAAAAGCCGCCTTCATGGCTCAGGTTACGGCGTTGATAGCTCAGCGTGGAAGGATTCTATGCCCATCGGAGTACCCAAAGTCCCCTACCGGATGCCCGGTGAACCCTACACCCAGTGGATTGACATCTACAACCGTCTCTATCGCGAGCGGATTATTTTCCTCGGTAAAGAAGTGGATGATGAGATTGCCAACCAAATTGTGGCGGTGATGCTCTACCTCGACTCCGAAGATCCGGGCAAAGACATTATGCTCTACATCAACTCCCCCGGTGGCTCCGTCACCGCCGGTATGGCAATTTATGACACGATGCAACATATTAAATCCGATGTCGTCACCATTTGTGTGGGCTTGGCTGCCTCGATGGGGTCTTTCCTCCTTGCAGCCGGTACCAAAGGCAAACGGTTGGCTCTTCCCCACTCCCGCGTCATGATTCACCAGCCCTCTGGTGGTACCCGTGGCCAAGCAACGGATATTGAGATCGAAGCGCGGGAAATTTTACGGGTACGGCGGCAACTCAATGAGCTATACGCCTACCATACCGGCCAGCCCCTCGAAAAAATTGAGCGGGATATGGATCGCGACTTCTTCATGTCCGCTGAAGAGGCAAAAAACTACGGCCTGATTGATCGGGTGATTGAGGAGCGTTCCAACTAGTTTGCTTGAACTAGTTACAGTTACTAAGATATTGAGGTTTAATATGTTGCAAATCCCGCAAGCGTGCCGTAGACATTTGCCCAAGCGTGCCGTAGGCATTGGCCTATCTGTTAGCAGCTTTCCTCTCCTTGCAGGTGCCCTCATGACACTGGCAACAAGTCAACCTGTGCGTGCCCAAACTGCCAGCCCTCTGCCGCCGGAAATGATGAAAACCATGGTCGAGCAGGTGAGTGACTCCCTCGCACAATATGTATCGGGAGCCAGTTGTACGGATATTGCCCAGTTGATCAAAATGCTCCCCACCAATGGCAGCAATTCGGCACCGGATCCCAACTCGATCATTGGCGCAGTTATGCTCTCCATTAAGGACAGTCCCGATCTTCAGTTAATCATTTCCTCACGGGTTGGACCACCGTTGATTGGTAAAGCAATTGAGTGCAATATGATTCCCCCTGAACTCCTACTAAAGGTAATGAGCCGACAGCCATCAACACTCTAAGGAGAAGCTCATGACTTGGCGTGCCACCACCACCATCCCAGATCGAATTTTTGCCAGCCTAGCGTATTTGCTACCGCTCTTTTACGTCATGCCCTTTGGTGGCTTTTTATTTGATCTGTTTCCGCCCCTGCAAGCACTGGTGTTGGTGGTACTGCCCGTTGCTGTGATCTACTCAATTCCCTTTGCCGGGCTACTCGTTTTTATGCTGCTGTACCTGCTGGTGGTGCGCAACAACCGTGTAAGTCTCTTTATCCGCTACAACACGATGCAGGCACTGCTGATGGGGATTGTGCTGTTTATTGTGCAACTGCTGGTACAACTCCTCGTCCGTGTTGCTAGTTTTGACCTGCTGATTAAAGTGCTCTTCAACTTTGTCTTTATTGCTACGGTAATTGGTGTCGGCTATGCCGTGGTGCAGTCCGTACGGGGCATTTACGCCGAAATTCCCACGCTGTCGGAGGCCGCGAAAAGCCAAGTGTTTTAGGGGATGCGAGGGAGTCCCTCATCCCGTATGATCAGAAGGTGACGCTACGAAAAACAACACCATCATGGAAACACTCAAAATTACCGTTTATATCGTTGTGACCTTCTTTGTGCTGCTCTTTGTTTTCGGGTTCCTTTCCGGTGACCCAGCGCGTAACCCCAAGCGCAAGGATCTCGAGTAGCCCTCGTCAAAGGGGGTGGACATCGGGTAACGTAACTAGGCAGTGGTCGTGAGGAAATTTGGCCGTTGTTATTTTTACCCCTTTTTGCTAGTCTGCCCCCCCCTGCGCAACCCGCAGAAATTACCGAGGTTATTAGCGCATCCCAAGCGGATTTACTGGGAACAACGGTAGCCCCTGATCTAAGCACTACAACGCCGCTCAGCCCTGAGCCAACACCTGATTTTACAGCTCCTCTGCGTCTTGGGCAGGCAAATGCTGAAACCCCCGTTGTCCGCGATCAACCTCTAGAGGTGACCGCCGATCGCCAAGAGTTTGATCTGATGCGGCGATTGTTTAATGCCATTGGCAATGTTTTCCTCCGCTTCAAGGAAGCCGAACTCACCGCCGATCGCATTCAAACTGATATTGATGCCCAAATTCTGGTGGCGGAGGGCAATGTCACGATTACGCGTGGGGATCAAGTCCTCCAAGGCGATCGCTTGGAATACAATCTCAGACTGGATCAAGGCTCCCTCACGAATGCTCGCGGTGTGGTCAATACAGCTAGGGTAGATCCAGACCTGAGGTTGACGGGTTCTCCTGACCCCCTCCTCCCCGGCCTTAATCAACAGGACACAAATTCCCAAGCAGAAGAGACGGAAACATTTGATCGGTTGCGCTTTGAAGCCGATCGCTTGGAATTTGATGGCCGCCGCTGGTTTGCAACGAATCTACGGATCACCAATGACCCCTTTAGTCCGCCGGAACTGGAAGCACGGGCACAGGAAGCCACCGCCGAGCCCCTCAGTGCCGATGAAACTCTTCTGACGGTGCGACGGGGTAGGGTTGTTTTTGATCAGCGGGTGGCTTTGCCCATAGTCCTCCGCCGCTTTGTGGTGGGTCGCCCCTATGAAGTGTTGCCCTTTGAATTTGGCTATGATGAGCAAGACCGAGGCGGCGTGTTTCTTGCCTACCGTTATAGAGCCATCAATACCCCCAATACCCAAATCACCTTCCTGCCATCGATTTATTTGGAGCGTATTATCAGTAATGACGTTGATCTCTTTGATGCTAAGAGCTATGGGGCGGCGATCGAGCTAGGGCATCGGTTCACTCCCCAAACCCGTGTACGCGGCTATGGCTTTTTGAATACATTAAACCCCAATGACTGGCCGAGTACCTCACGGGCGGGGGCAGACCTGTTCCACAGCATTGATACTCGCAATGTTCTAACGGTTTCTGCCATTTATCGCCAGCGCGTCTTTAACGGTTCCCTTAGAGAGCAGGAAATTACCAGCAGCTTTGGTGGCACCTTTAGCGGTACAGGTATTCCCCTTGGTCAAGGTTTGGCATTTAACTATTTGCTGGGAGGGCAATACATTACGGCTGCTAGTGACGATCCCGCCTTGCCCCCCAAGCCAAGTCTAGGACGTATTCAGGCGGCAGCAAATCTCAACTGGGGAATGCCAATTTGGCGAGGCACTCCCTTACCACCGACACGAACCCAAGGGCTGCGCTACAGCCCCCGTCCCGTCCAACCCTTCCTGGAGTTCTACAGTCAGTTGGGGGGGGTGGTGAACTACTATACCAATGGCAGTACCCAGCCCGCTTTAACTGTAGGGGCAGGTCTGCGGGGTCAGTTTGGTCATTTTGCGCGTCGCTGGTTTGACTACACCAGTTTTGACTTGGGATTTACGCAGACGCTAGGCGAACCATCCTCTCCTTTTCTCTTTGATCGCGTCAGTGACTTTAGTGTGCTCAATGTGGGATTCCTGCAACAAATTTACGGTCCTGTGCGAGCCGGTACCCAACTGCAAATTAATGTAGACACGGGCAGAGTTTTCGATACAAACATTATTGTGGAATATAGCCGCCGTACCTACGGGGTGGTGTTTCGCTACAACCTCGATCGCCAGCTGGCGGCAATTCTTTTGCGCATTAGTGGCTTTAACTGGCGGGGCAATGCCGATCCCTTTTCCAGTCCGGGGCTGGGCACAGCAACCGAGGGTGTGATTCGCTCCAATTAGAATTAGTGAGGAGGCTTCTATGCCAATACCCAACGTCCGTGTTTTTCCAGATTTGGCTGCTCTGACGGCGGCGGCAAAGCAGTTTGTTCTTGAGCAGGCCACAGGGGCGATCGCCCAACGGGGGCAATTTACCGTTGCCCTAGCCGGCGGCAACACCCCTAAGCCGCTGTATGAAAGCCTTGTTTCTGCCGCTACCCCTTGGTCACGCTGGCACATTTTTTGGGGCGATGAACGCTATGTTCCCCTTGAGCATCCCGACAGCAATGCGGGTATGGCCTTTCAAGCGTGGCTCAACCATGTGCCCATTCCTAAATCCCAAATTCATCCGATGCTGACGGAGGATGCGGATCCGCAGAAGGCGGCCGATCGCTACGAGCAAACCCTGCGCCAACACTTTGGCCTAGGCAAAGGGGAATTTCCCAGCTTGGATCTGATTTTGCTCGGCATGGGACCCGATGGCCACACCGCTTCCCTTTTTCCCCACACCGCCGCCTTAACGGTGGGCGATCGCCTGATTACTGTGGGCAACAAAGAGAGCCACCCCCGCCTTACCTTCACGGTGCCCCTGATTAACCATGCCCGCCAAATCCTCTTTCTTGTCACCGGTGCCAATAAACAAACGGCCCTGCGCCATGTTTTTTACGGCACGGGCGATCCCCATCTCTATCCGGCGCGACTGATTACTGGCAATGCCCTTTGGTTTTTGGATCAAGCGGCCGCTGAGGGGGTACTTGAAAATGCCTAGGGGGTGGGTCTGCCCCGTGTGCGGATGGCCTCAATAATCGCAGTGTTGGCTTTGGGAAAGGGAAACTGCGCCAATTCCTCAGGGGTGACCCAGCGGATGGCCTCGCACGCCAAAGGCTGAGGGGTTCCCGAAACATGCCGGCAGTAGTAAACATGGAGCGTCACCCGAAAATGGGTGTAGGCATGGTCAATGTCAATCAAATGCTCCCCCACGGCAATTTCAATGCCCAATTCTTCGCGAATTTCCCGCCGAATACACTCCTGCACCGTTTCATTGGGTTCGATTTTGCCCCCCGGAAATTCCCATAATCCCCCCAATAGACCCCTCGGTGGCCGGCGATCAATGAGAATCTGACCGGCGGCATTCCAAATGACGCCAACACCAATCTCTTTGTGGGGTAAGGGGGAACGGCTCATCCTGCGGGGAATCTCATGGGTTAACCGGTGGTGATGGGCAATGCAATGACTTTGCCAAGGACAAGCATGACATAGGGGCTGGCGGGGTGTACAGAGGGTGGCCCCCAGATCCATGAGGGCTTGGTTAAAATCGCGGGGGGATTGGGGACACAGCAGTTGCGCCGACCACTGCCACAGTTGGGCTTCTGCTTGTTGGGGGGGGATAGGCAGGCCATAGAGGCGGGCCAGCACCCGTTTGACATTGCCATCGAGAATCGGCCGGGGTTGATTAAAGGCAGCACTGAGAATGGCACCTGCAGTACTGCGACCGATGCCGGGTAAGGCCACCACGGCCTCATAGGTGCGGGGAAATTGACCCCCATGATTGGCCATGATTTGTTGAGCCGCTCGATGTAGGTGACGGGCGCGGGCATAGTAGCCCAATCCCTGCCACAGTTTGAGGACGGCTTCCAGATCGGTAGCGGCCAAATCGGCAATTGTGGGAAAGGCGGCCAACCACCGTCGGTAGTAGGGAATCACCGTGCCCACTTGGGTTTGCTGGAGCATGATTTCTGAAACCCAAATGGCGTAGGGATCCCGGGTGTGGCGCCACGGTAAGTCTCGCCCCTGCTGCTGATACCATTCCAAAAGGGCAAAGCGCAGGGCAGGCAGCGCCTCCCCCCTCTCCGGCACGGTTGGCATGGGTTATTTGCCGTCTTCCGCTTGCGCCGCCGCTTGGAGCGATCGCTCGAATTCTAGGCGCTGTTCTGCACCACGTAAGAAATAGCCGCTCATCATTGCTGAAGCCAACAGACGCCCGAGGTGCTCCCGATTGGTGGTAATGGAAACTTCAAACCCCTCCGGTGGCAAGTAGCCCAGCAGATTACCAATATGGCGTTCCATGACAATAGCCATTTCCGGCGACGCGGGACGGGACAGGCGAGCCACCACTTCTGCATCTAAACTTTGCAGATAGTTCCAGAGGGAGTCAGCCCTTTCCTGAAGGGTTTGAGGGTTCATGGTTGGCTCCATAGAGTGTCCTCCCAGAAAAGTGATTTGGCTCACACGGGTGTGGCTGTGATAACCTAAATTTAATCTAACAAGGGTGAATTGCAAGGGGGGGTAGGAGAACCGATCTCCCCAATTCCCATTTTCCGCCCCCCTCCTCGTTCTTGAACAGCGAAAATAGGATTGTTGGCGGTGAATCCCTATGGCGGAACGTGACTTGTTTGACCTTGCACCCTATATTGATCATACCCAGCTTGACCCCTTGGCAACCACCGCAGACATTGAACGGTGCTGTGCCGAAGCCGAACAATGGAAGTTTGCCGCCGTCTGTGTCATGCCCGTATGGGTGAAGCGGGCAGTTCAATTGCTACATCGCACACCGGTAAAAGTGTGTACCGTCATCGGTTTTCCCAGTGGTGCCCACACCAGTACCACCAAACTCTATGAGGCTCAGGAGGCGGTTGACGGTGGCGCAACCGAGTTAGATGTGGTTCTCAACTTGGGCTGGCTCAAGGAGGGAAACAGCGAGGCCGTCTATCGCGATATTGCCCAGATCTGCACCGAAACAGGGGTGACCGTCAAGGCAATTTTAGAAACCACGGTGCTGACGGAGGCAGAAAAACAACTTGCCGTGGATATTTGCCTGGATGCGGGGGTGGCCTTCCTGAAGACCAGTACCGGCTGGCGCGGTGGCGCCACGGTGGCAGAGGTGCGTCTGCTTAAGCGCCTGAGTCGCGATCGCGTGGGGATTAAGGCCGCCGGCGGCATTCGCACCCGTGAGCAAGCCCTTGAACTCATTGAGGCCGGTGCCACACGCCTGGGCACCTCCCGCAGTCTCGACCTGATGCAGGTTTAGCTATTCTCCCGTAATGGCCAAGGGACTGACCCAGATCGAGGGACAACAGCCGTAGGGGGTCACTTCCACATCGTTGCCCACATGGAGAATGTTCTTCAGCAGGGTGCGAATATCGCCGGCCACGGTAGCCGCTTCAATGCTGATGGCCTCACCGTTGCGCAATAGCCAACCGTCAAAGGGCAGGGAAAAGGAGCCTTGGAGGGCTTTGACGCCGGCGTGGAGGGCATGGAGTTCATCAATCCAGACCAGACCATCCGAGCGATCGCCCCCTTCCCCGAGCGGCACATCGTAGAAGTGACCGCTAACGGTCACCTTTGCCCCTAGGTTGGCATGCCCCGTGGGCTGGGTTTGAAAGCGGCGAGCGGTGCCGGCACTGTGGTAAAGCCCGGTGAGTATCCCCTGCTCAATCAACGGCGTACGGCGGGTGGGTGTACCTTCACCATCAAAGAGGGGCTGACCGACATGTTGAGGGTGGCGGGCGTCATCGTACAGGTTCAACAGGGGGCTGGCGATCGCCTGACCAAGGGACTCCGGCGTTGAAAGGCTCTGACGATCCAAAATGTTTTGGGCATTAAAGAGATTACTAAAGGCATTGAGCAAGCTCAGGAAGGCAGAGGGGGAAAACAAAACAGGGTACTGCCCCGACGCAATCGGTTCATAGGCCAAGTGGCGGATCGTTTTATCGGCCACCTCCTCAATGCAGCCGGCAATATCCAAGTGCTCAAGGTCAGGACTCATGCGAATGGCGCCGGCACTGCGGGGCTTGCGACCCGGCTCCTCGGTTTTACTGTAGAGGTAAAGTGTGGTTGTGGTGGTGGTTTGCCGGCGATCGGCGCCCTCACTGTTGAGATAAAACTGTTCTAACCGCCGCTGGCTCAGGCCATTGTAGGGCACGCTGGCGATCGCCGGATGGCGCCCTAAAAGCTCTTGCTCCGCTGCAATCAGTTGATCCAAGAGGGTTTTTGCCGCGGCAAGGGGCACCTCAGCCGTCGTTACCGTTGTCTGGCCAAGGGGTGCGGTGGCCAAGGGGCTAAAGTCGGGAATATCCTCGGTGACGCCAAAGGCACTGGCCTCTTTGGCCATCTCTAGGGCAGTCTCCAGACCGCGATCGTCGAGTTGGGTAGTGCTGGCTACCCCTAAGCGACCGCTTGAATTCCAGACCCGCACGGTAATTCCGGAGCGCTGGGAGGCCTTCACCTGTTTGGGTTCCCCCTGCTGCACTTGGACACTCACCTCATCCACATGGGAGCCACCAAGGTCAAATTTCTCAATCCCAAGGCGGCGGGCGATCAGGGCAACCCGTTCGTAGAGGGTAGAGGCAGGGGGTAAGGTGACCGTCATGGTACGCAGATCGCTAATTCACAAATCTTAAATCTATTCTAGACCTCTCCTCGGCGCGGTGGGCGATCGCCTAGGTTCGCTAAAAATCCTCATTTCTCGCTAAGATTTTTGGAGCACGTCAGTTACGGGAAAAAATTCATGGTGCAACCATCCCTAAGGGTCGATGGTGACGGTGAATGGTTGGGGGGAAAATCACCCCAGTGGTCTGAGCGCCGCGCCCGCCTTGAAGAACTAATTGTGACACTGCGGATTGCCGATGAATTGGCGGCGGGTAAATACTTGATTACCAGTGCCGAATTGGCGGAATTGATGGATGTGCACGCCAGTGCCGTTACCAGTCGCGGTGAAGAATGGACATGGCGCAATTGGCAAATCTCCCGCGTCCGCCGTGAAAGCAACCAAATTCTCTGGCAATTGGAACGCATTGATGTGGCCAAAGAACCGTCCTCAGAACTGCCCCCCACCTAGTTTGTGAGCGAGTCATGGAGCTGGATTTTCCCCTTGAGTGTTTTGATCACGACTTAAGTGCCACGGCCTTAGCCCGCTTTCTCAATGCCGATCAGTTGGCCGTAGACACAGAAACCATGGGCTTGCATATTCCTCGCGATCGCCTCTGTTTGGTGCAGCTGTGCGATCCAGAAGGACAGGTAGCCGTGGTCAAGATTGCTCGTGGGCAAACTGAAGCCCCCCACCTTCAGCAACTCCTAGAGCATCCCGGCATTACCAAAATTTTTCACTATGCCCGCTTTGATCTGGCCACGTTGCGCTACCATTTGGGCATCCGCGTTCATCCCGTTTTTTGCACTAAAATTGCCAGTAAGATTGCCCGCACCTATTCCCCCCGCCACGGCCTCAAGGATCTAGTCTTGGATCTGCTAGGGATAGAAATTGATAAATCCGCCCAAAGCTCCGACTGGGGCAATGCCATGGCACTGCGCGAAGATCAACTGCGCTACGCCGCCAATGATGTGCGCTATTTGATTCCCCTGCGGCAGCAACTCACGGCAATGCTGAAACGGGAGGAGCGCTTTGAGTTAATGCAAGCAGCTCTCAATTGCCTGCCTGCGATCGTCGATCTCGATTTAGCGGGCTACACTCAAGTCTTTGAGCACGGCTAGAAAAGGAGCAATGCTTGAGACAGGATTGGGCTGAGAACGCTGACAGCGCTCATTGAAGGGGCACTCACTGCAGTATTGGGCAATCTGGTCTGGGGGAACTTGCGGTAACTCCTGCCCCTGTGCATACTGTTGTAGCCATTGGCACAGTTCCCTAAGACACCGCTCTAGGGTATGGTGAATTTCTCGGTGGGTCACCTCACTGTAGTGAAAGGTGTAGAAATTCGCGCCTTTCTCCCCCTGGGCGAACCAGTAGGTCATGGAAATCTGACTGGGGAGATAGGAGCTAGTAGCCGCTAGAAGATAACAGTAAAGGCGAGTCTGCCAATGGTGAATTAAGGTCGCTGGGGCCGGCGGGCGGGCATAGGTTTTCCAGTCGAGAATTTGCGCTTGCCCTTGGCCAAAAATCACATAGTCGTACACGCCCACAACGGTAAATTCCTGCCAGCCTAGACTGCGGACATGCTCTGCTTCCCCTTGGCCTTGGATCATGGGCGGCGGCATCCTTTGAAAGGCCTCAAACCAAGGTTTCAACTCAGGCTGTGCCTCAAGAATAGGATGGATATCCAGTCCCTGAAGGTGTTGCTGCATCAGGCGGTGAAAGTCACGACCCTGCTTTTGGGAAGTAGTTTCCGTTAATTGTGTAGCCTCTGGCAGTATTAAGCTGTCAAGATAGCGATACTGGTATTGCCGTGGACAGGTTTGCAGGGTGCGCAGATGGGCTTGGGAAAGTTGCATCGTCTAAATCCAACCCAATAGTGTCAGGATGCCGTAGAGAACCCACAGCGTGGCAACTACAATTGCCCAATAGGGGGCAGCCCAAGATTGTTTTTCCTGTAGATCTGGAGAGTGCCACTCGCTCACCTCAACAAAGGGAACTGTACCGCGTCGAAACCAACCGCGTACCACCAGCGATCGCCCCGCCAATGTGTTCAGATAGGCTGGCTCAAGCATTGGCCACATCGGCCCCCACGCCCTCTGGCAACGCAGGGGAAATAGGCCGTTCTCCGTGTCCAGCCACAGATGCTGTCCTAAGCCATTGCGTAAGCCGCTCACCGCCCGTATCTGCCCCTTTAGCTCCACAGCGGGACTATCGAGGGGCAAAAGACGATGCAGCAGCTGCCCCAAGGTATAGGTTTGCGGCGCTCGGTCAGGATAGTAGGCATTCAAGCGTAAAAAGAGACCGAGACCAATGCCAATAGGAATGAAGCCCCGTGCCAAGGTTGACCAATCGGCTAACCACCAGAGGGGAAAGGCGATCGCCCCTGCCCGCAGCGCAAACTGGCCAATGCCCGTGAGGATAATCGTCGTGATCACTCCCGCGATCGCCCCCCAGAAGGGAGTCAGTTGCTGCCACGCCCGTGGACAGCGAGGGGAGGAAACAGAGGGCAGTGAGAGGAGGGGATTCAGTCGCCATTGCCGCGCATAGGTCATCAAGGCGTGCAGGCGCAGTCCCAAGGGACGATGGGAGGAGGTGAAGCGAAACCAATATCGCAGGGGATGGGCGGTATCCCAGTGGAGCAGCGTTGGCCAATCGAGGGGTTGATTTCCCAAAAGGGCAGCTTGGGTCGGATTCAGAGGCAGGAGCAAGCGCAACGATTCTAAGGGAACACCGATTTCCCCTTGAGCACGCACGGTCGTTGCTGTGGCTTCCATGAGGCGAAACCAAGCCATCACAAGGGTATTGGGATTACCGATCAAGGCTGCTCCTTGGCGATCGCTATAGTACTGCCGCAACTGATTGCTCCAAAAGCAGAGCATCTCCAGCCCGCGAAAGAAGAGGTAACTCCCTTGGCTGCCAATGGCACAAAGGAGATAGAGAGTCCCCCTGATGATCCACCGTCTCCAGTCGTTGCCATAGGGGGGAGCAAAGCGATCGCCCCAGCGACTCCACCAACAGTAAAGGTCATAGGGCAGTTGCAACAGCAGCACAAGGGGGGTTACCAAGGTGTTCAGCCCCAGTCGCAGTTGGGCAATTTCAGCGGCCATCAAGGCCAGCAATTCCTCGCCGGAGAGCGATCGCAATAGACCTTCACTGACAATGATGCGGCGCCGCCAGCGGCCATAGCTGAAGATGATCGGTGCTGCTGTCAGCAAACAGCCCACTTGGGGACGGGGTTGCCACCATGACCATGGCAAACGCTCCAAGAGCCTCACCGTTTCGGGACTATACTCCTCCAGTTCGCCGAGGCTAACGGGACGCAGACCATAACGGGCACGTAATCGCCACGACCACAGACCACTGCCACCACTGAGCAGCCCCAACCCCAAGCAGCCCAGCACAAACCACGCCATCACCCCCTCCCAACCCCGCAGGAGTGTCAGTGGAGCATTGGCATAGCTGAGGACACTAGCAATTCCCCCTTGGAGCAGTCCTTGCAGCAGCCAAGCAATCACCAGCAGCGTTGCCCCCTGACTCAGCCAAAGAGAAAGGCGCGGTAGTGGCAGCAATTCCATGGGCAATCTGACACCTCAAACCAAGACCCATTGTGCCGCAGAAGGGGTCGGTTCTTCATCGGGAGAGGGCACTAAGGGTGGCAGGGGTTTTTGTGCCCAAGCTCGAATTTTGGGGAAAGGCGATCTCGCCAAGCGTTGACAGAAGATCAATAGCCTCTTGCCACTGGCAGGTGTGGGTATAGGCTTTAATCAAGTGCAGATTCGCTTTCAGACCTTCACGACATTGACCGTAGGTGGCAATGACTGCTTTGAAGGCGGCGATCGCCAGTTGATAATCTCCGCGATTAAAGGCAGCTAAACCCGCAACGTAGCGAGGATCTAAGCGAAAATCGGATTCTGGATCGGGCATACCTCAGTATTCCCCAGATCACGGTTGCTGGCTACCACCGAGGGCGTGGGCTTTCAAAGCCTCTAGGGAGACATACTCAAGAGCACTGGCATGGGTTGCTTCGAGAATCACAGGAGGAGCCACACCTGCTTCCAAGGCTTCCCGCCAACGCGAGGCACACAGACACCAGCGATCGCCCGGTTTCAAGCCCGGAAATTGATAAGCCGGCACCGGCGTCGAAAGATCATTGCCCCGCGAACGGGTAAACGCGAGAAATTCTGCGGTCATTTCAGCACAGACCACATGGGCACCAACATCCCCCGCCCCTGTCCGACAAAAGCCATCGCGATAGAACCCTGTTAGTGGATTTTGACAGCAGCACGCTAAGGGTGTGCCCAACACATTCATTGCCGTCATCACCAATGCCCCCAAGTCTTAAACCTAAGTCTAGCTATAGCATAGGCGTTTTCCCAATGTTCCCATAGCAAACCAACCAATCCTTCACCAATGAGCTAAACTAAGGGGCAGTGTAGCTACAAAAGTGTGTGACCTATGCCTAGCGTTGTTCCCCAAGAGCGACAGCAGGTTATCCGCAAGCACTACCCCAATTACAAAGTCATTGTCCTCAACGATGACTTCAACACGTTTCAGCATGTGGCTGCCTGTTTGATGAAGTATATTCCCAATATGACCCCCGATCGCGCATGGGAATTAACCAATCAGATCCACTACGAGGGTCAAGCCATTGTTTGGGTCGGCCCCCAAGAACAGGCGGAGCTTTACCATGAACAACTTTTGCGGGCGGGTCTGACCATGGCGCCCCTTGAACCCGAATAGCCATTGATATTGGTAACGATTGTTATTACAGCTATTAGAAACTCTAAATCCTGTTACCTTTCTTCATGTGTCAGGATAAGGGGTAGTTTCGTAAGTTTGAGGACCTGCCTATGGCCGTCAGTACGCCCAAGCGTCCGCCGCGCTTAACGCTTCAGGTGTTGGACATTGCCCCTGAGACGACGGCAATTCGCTGCCTAGATTGGGATCGCGATCGCTTTGATATTGAGTTTGCCCTTGAAAACGGTACCACCTACAACTCGTTTTTGATCAAAGGGGAACAGATTGCCCTTGTGGATACCTCCCATGCCAAGTTTGGCGATCGCTACCTTCAGCAGCTCTGGGAACTGGTGAATCCCGCAGACCTCAGCTACCTCATTGTCAGCCACACCGAACCCGATCACAGTGGCCTCGTCAAGGACGTATTGGCAAAAGCTCCCCATGTAACGGTGGTGGCCTCAAAAGTAGCCCTTCAGTTTCTGGCCGATTTTATTCATCAGCCCTTTAATCAGCAGCAGGTGAAAAATGGCGATCGCCTTGATCTAGGTAAAGGGCATGTTCTCGAATTTGTCATGGCACCCAATCTCCACTGGCCGGACACGATTCTTACCTTTGATCACGGTACCCAGACGCTCTTTACCTGCGATGTCTTTGGCGCCCACTTCTGCAACGATGATCCCTTTGACACCGAGCCAGAACTGTTAAAGCCAGACTTTAAGTTTTACTACGACTGTCTCATGGCGCCCAATGCCCGCTCAGTGCTCTCCGCCTTCAAACGCTTAGAACCGCTGCCTTCGGTGCAACTGGTTGCCACAGGACATGGCCCGTTGCTGCGCCATCATCTCCCTCAATGGCTAGATTCCTACCGCAACTGGAGTCAAGAGCAGGCAAAGGCAGCAACGACCGTGGCCATTTTCTATGCCGCCAACTATGGTTATGCCAATGCCCTGGCAGAGGCAATTGAACGGGGCGCCGCTAAAACCGGGGTGGTGGTTGAAAAAATGGATCTGCTCACCGCCGAACCCCAAGATATTCGCGAACTCACCGAGCTTGCGGCCGGGATCATTATCGGCACACCGCCCACCACCGCCGTTGCCAAAACGACCCTGAGTACGATTCTGGCGGCTGCCCATGCCAAACAGGCCATCGGTGTCTTTGAAAGTGGCGTTGCCGATGCCGAACCCGCCTATCCATTGCTCAACCAATTTCGGGATGCCGGTCTGACGCCTGCCTTTCCGGTGATTCGGGTCACAGCGACTCCCACCGATGCCCTATTTCAAGAGGCCGAAGAAGCAGGTACGGATATGGGGCAATGGCTGTTGCGCGATCGCACCGTCAAACAAATGAAGTCCCTCGACACCGACTTGGATAAAGCACTCGGTCGCCTCAGCGGTGGACTCTACATTATCACCGCCCAAAAGGGGGCGATTAACAGTGCCATGTTGGCCTCTTGGGTGGCCCAGGCCAGTACTGAACCCCTTGGGATTTCCATTGCCGTCGCCAAGGATCGAGCCATTGAGTCCTTCCTGCATGTGGGGGATACCTTTGTCCTTAATGTGCTCGAAGAAGAGAACTACCAGCCCCTGATGCGCCACTTCCTGAAGCGCTTTCCACCGGGTGCCGATCGCTTTGCCCACGTGAAAACCTATCCTGCGAATAACGGCAGTCCCATTTTGGCCGATGCCCTTGCCTACATGGAATGCACAGTGGTCAGCCGCTTGGATGCCCACGATCACTGGATTGTCTATAGCACCGTTGAGAGTGGCCGTGTCTCCAAGCCCGATGGCAGAACCGCCGTTCACCATCGCAAAGTGGGGAACCATTACTAGGCTCCTAGGGGCGATCGCCCTCCAGCTAAAGTGCGCTAAACTAGACTTACTGCGGACGTGGCGGAATTGGCAGACGCGCTAGATTTAGGTTCTAGTACCGCAAGGTGTGTGGGTTCAAGTCCCTCCGTCCGCATCCTGCAATATTCATCTCAAAAAAAAAGAGTGGACACAACTGGACTCGAACCAGTGACCCCCACGATGTCAACGTGGTGCTCTAACCAACTGAGCTATGCGTCCCTACTAGTTTAGATGCTTACTGATTATAGCGTAGGCCTAGCTTAATCTCAACTTTTAGGCAGAAACGCCGATAGTCCTTAAAGCCTTCATGCCTTAAGAAAAGCAGCGGTCTTTAAGAACCTGTTGTACTCATATTTGGACGAACACAACAGCCCGTCACCGTTAACTTGGCCGCCATCACACTGGTGTCATCCTGGGTACCAAAAGATAGGCGACAACCGTTCAACCAAGCCGGCTGGATTGGAATGGTTAAGGTCTGGGTTTGACCCGGCGTCACGGGAAAAGTGCTCCAAATATAGCCACTGGCCAAGGGGGTGCCATTTTTGATAATGTACCACTTATCGTTACCGGCATTGGGGCTTTGCTGATTTTGACCCCCTTTCAGTGCTTTGACCTGTAGCTCCAGCACAGCCCGTTGAATTTCACAGCAATTTCCTTCTCGACAGGGGTCGGGGAAAGAAAACGTGTGACGAAAATTGGTATCAGCTGTGTTGAAGCCAAAGTTGGTGGCCACGTTTCCGGGTGGGGGTGGCGGTGGTGGAAAATCCCCAGGATTTGGGGTGGCAGGTGCAGGGGCAGCCCCACTCAGAACGATTGTCTGTGGGCGTGGGCAGGGTTTCTGTCCATTCATAGGCGGCATGATTCTGCCAGGTAGCGCTTCCGACTCCTTTTCGAGGGTTGGAGGATCTGAGATCACCGTTCGGCTTTCTGGCTCTTGGGCTACGGAAGGCCGGGGTTGCAGCACATCTGACACAAGAACCGGTATCCCACCGGGCTTACCTTGACTTTGCTCCGGCTTGAAGGCCGCTACCCCAAGTAGGGTTAAGGTTCCCAAAGCCAGCAGACGAAAGTACTTCATCGTGCCAACTCCTTTCTAAACAAGCTGTGATTAAAGAAGAAGTCATTGGCAGAGATGAAGTTCCCAACCGATCCCCAGCGTTAAAAAGTTAAAAAAAACTATAAGAAAATTAATTTTTCAAAAGGAGAACGAAAGGAGTGGGCTGTTGCCTGTCAGAACGCTAAAGTGCCTAATCTAGAATTCCTCGAGCCTAGAAGCCGAGCGGACAGAAGGCTCCAACAGATGCACAGTTACAGTGTCGTTTGTGCGATCGCTCAAGGAACGGCTGGCAACCCCTAAAATGACCGGCTCCGTTACCCCCGGTTCAGGGTGTTCAATAGTGCGCGCAATCACCGTCAGGCGATCGCCCCCTCGGCCAAGCCGTCCCAAGGAAAATAAATCATTGGCAGCCTGTACCAGCGTTGCCTCAAGGGTACTGCGCTCAATGTCGGGGGGCACCGTGATGACCACTTGTGTTGCCCCATTGTCATAGACAAGGGTATATTTGCCGGCACCGGGCACCGGGGAATGAACAATCGGCACAATACTCAGGGCAAAGAGACCCACCGTCACGACACCGAGAAAACCCGTGATACCGACAAAGCGAAAGCGCACACCCCAGCGGAAAACAAATGTCAGCGCAGTCAAGCCAGCCATAACAAGGGTGGCAATTCCAGCCCAGCGGCTATAGGTGGCAAAATCGGTGGGGGTCAGCATAGGTCTTTCTCCCTATCTTTCATTGCAGCGAGGGTAATGGCAGCGTTATCCCAAGAAGAAATTCAGTCCCTTACACTGATAGGTTCTAAAACAAAAAGGCTATTGATGGGCTAACTTGGCAAGACTCTGCCAAAAGAGGGTTAGGGTGGCCGCCGTTCCCACCCCAAACATGAGAGAGCGGCCAAGGGGAAAGTTAGCAATGTAGCAGATGCTGTACAAAAAGCGAGCCGCGACAAAACTGAAGCTAGCGATCGCCACCGTTGAATTACTCACCCCCGCAAAAAGCGTCAGTAGCACCGCCGCCGCAAAGGGCATAAAGGTTTCAAAGCTATTCTCGTGGGCCCACACCGCCCGCTGGGCAAAGGGAGGCAGTTTCTCAAACAGGGCACGGGGAGCCGCCATATCAAAGCCTACCTGCAAGCGCCCCACCACCACAAAAATGTAGGGGAAATAGATCAGTAACGCAGCAGCCAGTAAACTGACGGCCAATAGCCAAGGGGTATTGCTCCACATCACCTACACTCGCTCCAAGACCGGCAGGGCAGTGCTGAGTAGCCCCTCCTGAGGGGACAATTCCTCACAGAGAATTTCGCAAGCATTATTGGGACTCTCAATCAGCTTCACCTTATGCAGCGTGGCACCCAACTCGCGAATCGGCTCTTGCAACAAGCGGGCGATGTAAATCGCGATATTCTCGGCCGTCGGCACCACCGTCGCAAAGTAGGGAATATCCTTATTTAGAAACGTGTGATCCAGCGGTTCAATCACGTGCTCCTTGAGGAGGTTCTCAAGCTGGATCAGATCAACAATCATGCCCGTCCGCGGATGAATAGTACCCTTGACCGTAATCTCTACATGATAATTGTGGCCATGACCGTGGGGACGAGCACACTTGCCATAGAGGCGGCAGTTTTCTTCATAGCTCAGATCCTCAAGGGCTAGACGATGCGCCGCACTAAAGTGCGTACCAACAGAAAGATAGGCTTCCATAGGGTCTCCCGTATAGTCCGCCCAAAGGCGGGAATGCTCAAACAGTCGAATGCGCACAAGGGGTAAATGGGGAGAGAGTCGATCCCAAATCACCCGCGCAATATGTTCAGTTGTCGGTAACGTGGCTTGAAACTCTGGCCACACCTCATTAAGGTAGGAAAAATTCAGGGGGTCAATGACCTCACGGCGAATGATGTGCTTGACATCCGATAGATTCAACACCATGCCAAAGTCATCAACAACGCCCCTCATGGAAACAAAGAGTTCATAGTTATGACCGTGGCCGGGGAAGCGACTATTGGCACCAAACCGAGCCAAATTCTCCGCTTCAGACCATTCTGGTAACCAATAGCGATGACTGGCGGCAAACTCAGCGCGGCGGTGAATAATACAATCCATGTTGGTTTATGAAGATTTGCAACAATTCAGCAATCTCTCCCTATCCTAACGGATTCTGGCTCCCCCAACCATTGGCTTTTTTGGCACATTTCCCTAAAGTCTGCTAAGGATGAAAGGCTTTTGCCGCACTTGGCCAATCAGCCAGCGGAGGCCGTGGTTACTGAGAATGGACAAAGGCCCCATCACCATGAGGGATTTCACCTCTGCACGGCTAATTTTAACCATGCCTCCGGGTTGCAGCATTGCCGTCGAATGGGTCAGTTCCCGCAGGGTGGCATAGGCAAACAGCAGCGGCAGCACGCAAAACAGACGAATCGGAATCGCTGCCTTGGGCACCGATAGGAGGTAGGCTTGGGCTTCATCGAGATCATGCCAAGCCAAGGCAATCAATTCCTTAATCGCCGCATGATTTTGCTCAAGGTGCTCGGCACTGAGGATGGACTGATGACTGCTGCCTTGGAGCATTAGAGATTCATTGGGAATATAGATCGAGTTCTCGTGCTCCGCATCCCAAGCAATATCCTTGAGAATGTTCACGGTTTGCAGGGCTTCACCAAAGGCAGCACAGCGCTTGAGCAGCACTTGATATTCATCGGCACCAATACTGGGGGAATGCTCATACCACAAATCCGTTAGGAGATAGCCAACGGTACCCGCAACATAGTAACAGTACTCCTTATACTCATCAAGGGTTTGAATGCGGATGCCATTGGGGTAGAGGTTAATAAACTTTTTCATCCCATGCACCATTTCGCTAACCCAGCGTTGAACGTGCTGTTGGGATGTGAGGGGCAAAGAACGGTAGAGGGCAAAGACTAGCCCCGTATTTTTCACGAGTTCCACATGGGCTGGCTCCCCCTGAACCCCCCGTGCCGTTTCACCATAACTATTGGCCAGCTCAGAACTGTCGAAACACTCCAGCAAATGATCCAATAGGGCTGTTTTCGCAGGGATACTAGCAACCGGGTCATCCTCAACGGTATCGGCAATGCGACAGATAAGATAGGCCACAAGAACCGCCCGACCCAAATTTCCGGGGAGAAAGCGAATACTGAGGGCAAATGTGCGCGAGACTTGGGGGAGTATCTCTTGGCAAAAGCGCTCGGCATCCTTGACGGAAACTGGGTTCTCCAGCACCATTTGAATCATATGGGGGTTCACTCCTACACGCATTGATCGATAGTTGAGTCAATCCTCGACCGTTCCTCAGGCCAACGCTCTGGAGCAGTCAGTTCGCGATTCTCCAAAGATGCCTCGCGATCGCAACCCAACGGGGGACAATTTTCACAAACAAGGATTGAGCAAAGTCTATAGTTATCATACTCATTTTTGTTTGTCTAGGTGGTCTGTGACAGTTGCCCAGAGTGACTGAGGTCAAAGGGGGGATAGCTCACAATTTGCTAGAACACTAACATAGCTTCAACAATTAACAACGGTATCAGATTTGGCAGAAAATGCCTCTTGTCCACGATAACGGACGCTTGAGTGTGACACTCTTTCCATTGGTCAGTTTCTCAATTGCCCGCGATCGCTCCTTCAAGAAGTCAAGAGGTTCAGCAGCCTTGGTCACCTAAAGTAAAACTCACGAATTCCTAATTCATGGCCTCATGCCTTGTCCTTGTGCCCCAAGGGGCAGAATATCAAGCGGTACAACGGGGATTGCAGCGCGCCAACGTCGCCATTCTTCCCCTCCGAGCGGGGGCAGCCGCGGTGACCACACCGGCCTTGATCCGTGCCCTCCGGAAACGGCCGGCAACGGTTCTGGTGTTGGGGGTCTGTGGTGGCTTACGTCCTGAGGATCGCGTCGGTGAAGTCGTGGTCTATACCACATGTCAGGATGAAGCGGGGCAGATGTATTCTTTAGACCAGACGCTATCGGCAACATTGGCTCCTGCTTGGCGACGGGTGAAGGGCATCACAACGGCGAAAACCCTTTCTAAGGTTCAGGAAAAGCAAGCCCTTGCGGCTCGCTGGGGGGTAGAGGTGGTGGATATGGAGGGGGTGCCCCTGCTCAAGGCTTTAGCGGGAATACCAGTGGCGATGGTGCGGGTGATCAGTGATGGAGGCGATCGCGACCTACCCGATTTGAGTCAAGCCTTTGATTCGCAGGGAAATTTGCGGCCATGGCTCCTGGCGATCGCGATGCTCCGCAAGCCCCTAGCGGCGGCACACTTGATCCAAGGTAGCCTCAAAGCCCTTAAGGTGCTGGAAAAAATTGCTCTGGAGATTGTGCAGCAACTCAGTTGCTAGGATAAAGTTGGCCAGTGTGGGAAAGGTGATGGCGCAGCTCATGGGTCAAGTTTTGGGCATCGCTATGAAATCCTGCGGGAGTGGGTCTCCAATTCTTGGCAGCAGACCTACTTGGCCTTGGATCGGTGGCGCGATGAACAGGGGATGCTCAACCTCTTTCTCCCTGAGCGCTCCCAAGGGTCGTTAAGGCCTCACCGTTAAGGCGGCAGATACGCCAGTCGGGCAATACAGTGGCACCGAGGCGCTCGTAAAATTGAATGGCCTCCCTATTCCAGTCCAGAACGCTCCATTCGATACGGCCATAGTCGCGATCCCTTGCCAGCCGTGCTACCGCCTTCAATAAAGCAGTGCCCACCCCTTGCCGCCGATAGGCAGGCAACACAAACAAATCCTCTAGCCACAAACCGGGGCGGGTGAGAAACGTAGAGTAGGTGGGGAAAAAGAGGGCATAGCCGATGGTTTCAGTTGTGGTTTCGGCTAACAGAACTTGGGCATAGGGGCGATCGCTAAACAGGTGCTGCCGCAGTGCCTCCTCTGTACCGGTTACGGCGTGGCTGAGCTTTTCATAGGCAGCCAAGGCTTGGATGAGTTGGAAAATGATTGGCACATCCGCGGGAGTGGCCGCACGAATTGCAAACGCACAAGACACGCCGACCCAATTAAAGTGAGCGCAGCCAACCGGCGCTGAGGGCAACGGTGAGCGCCATAAACAGCACTGTCAATGTCCACGTCGCACGGTTTAAGGTCGTTTCAGCACTTCTGGTGCTGGTAAAAAGCTGCGCCTGACCGCCGATGCCCCCGAGGCCATCCCCTTTCGGACTGTGGAGCAAAACCAATACAATCAGGCCGACGGCCGAAAATGCCCACAGACCCATGGCAATTTTTTCAATCATCCTCACCCTCACCGGCAATGGGAATTTCTACAACTTGACCGTTTCCTAATCTTACCGCAAGCCTAGGCGCCGGTGGCACAATACAAGATAGGCGTTTTGAACGTGCCCCATGAACCAGCAAAATCTGCTTCAGCAATTGCTTTTAATCGGTGTCGGCACCACTTCTCTTGTGGCCGAAAAGTTGCGTCAAGTGAGCGACCAATGGGTCAAAGAGGGACGCCTCAATGCCGATCAGGCCAAGGCAATCGTGGATGAAGTCCTTGCCCACCTCAAAGAAGATGCCGCCGCCCTCGATGAAGCGGTGCAACGCCAAACGCGCCAGTTTTTAGAGAGCTTGGGGGTGCCGCAACAGTCGGAAATTGATGAACTGCGGGGACGCATTGATCGCCTCGAACGGGATGTGCGGGAGTTAAAAAATCGCTCATGGTAGGACAGCTGGTGCATCGAGCCTATGGCTGGCTCCTCTGTGGTATTGTTCTGGTGGTATGGTTGGTGGCCGTGCCGATCGCGATCGCCAGTGTACCGCTAGAAGCGTCAACGGAGGCTGCGGGACTCATGGGGAATCCAAAGGTGGTGACCACCCCTTCAGGGTTGCAGTACGAAGATATTGTCGTCGGCTCAGGGGCACAGCCTCAAGTGGGCGATCGGGTAACGGTGCACTACACAGGAATGCTCAGCGATGGTCGTATTTTTGATAGCTCCCGCGATCGCGGCCAGCCCTTCCAATTCCAACTTGGGGTCGGTCAAGTCATCAAGGGCTGGGAGGAAGGAATTGCCTCGATGCACGTCGGCGGTCAGCGGCGGCTGATTATCCCTCCCGATTTGGGCTATGGGGCACGGGGCGCCGGTGGGGTTATTCCCCCCAATTCGACACTGATTTTTGACGTTGAACTGTTGGGTGTGCAATAGGGCAAGGGATGCCCAAGGGCAAGGCACTGTACGTCTGCCGCGAGTGTGGGGCAGAATTCCTGCAATACTTTGGGCGTTGTCCCAACTGTGGTCAGTGGAATACCCTTGAGGAGCAGCTTGTTGCCCCTATAGAGACCTCTTCTCGACGCGCCACCCCCCGAAAATCCACAACGCCCCAGCCTCTTAGTGCTAAGGCCTTAGGCGAGATTGGCGAGCAGAGACAGAGCCGCTCTTCTTCTAGCTTTGCCGAGTTGGATCGGGTCTTGGGCGGCGGCATTGTCCCCGGCTCCCTTGTGTTGCTGGCCGGCGAACCGGGGATTGGCAAGTCCACGCTTTTGTTACAGATGGCGGCCACGTTGGGGCAACAGCAGCGCGTTCTCTATGTCTGTGCCGAAGAGTCTGCCCAACAGGTCAAGTTGCGATCGCAACGACTGGGCATTGCTGCTCCGCCTTCTCTCTATCTCTTGGCCGAAACGGATTTAGAGGTCATCTTGCAGGAACTCACCCATCTGCAACCTGAGCTGGCCATTATTGATAGCATCCAAGCGGTTTATCTACCGCAATTAACCGCTGCCCCCGGCTCGGTGTCGCAGGTGCGGGAGGGCACAGCAGCCTTGATGCGCTTTGCCAAGCGGGAGCAGATGAGTCTGTTTATTGTCGGTCATGTCACCAAGGAAGGGGCGATCGCCGGCCCGAAGGTGCTGGAGCATTTGGTGGATACGGTGCTCTACTTTGAGGGAGATCGCTTTGCCAGTCACCGCCTTGTGCGTGCGGTCAAGAATCGCTTTGGCGCCAGTCAAGAGATTGGCGTTTTTGAAATGGGGGCACAGGGGTTAGCCGAGGTCACCAATCCCTCTGCTCTGTTTTTGGGCGATCGCGAGCCGACCCCCGGCACGGCCACCATTGTTGCCTGCGAGGGCACCCGTCCCCTTGTGGTGGAATTGCAAAGTTTGGTCAGCCCCACCAGTTACCCTTCGCCGCGCCGCACCGCCACCGGCATTGAGTACAATCGCTTTCTGCAAATTCTGGCCGTGCTGGAAAAGCGCCTCGGTGTGCCCCTCTCGAAGCTGGATGCCTATGTGGCCTCCGCGGGGGGGCTAAATGTGGCCGAACCGGCTGCCGATTTGGGCGTTGCCGTGGCCGTGGTGGCCAGTTTTCGCGATCGCTGGGTACAACCCCAAACCGTGATCATCGGCGAAGTGGGGCTGGGTGGACAGGTGCGGGCCGTCTCTCAGTTGGAGCTACGGCTGCGGGAAGCCCTGAAGTTGGGGTTTCGGCGGGCCATTGTTCCCGAAAGCCAAGGGGGCGGGATCGCCGGCCTAGAGATCTATCCTGTCCGCCGGGTTACCGATGCCATTGTGGCTGCCCTTGCCCCGCTCTCCTCGGAGACCTCCCCCTGAAAGTTTATGCCCGCCGAGGACGTTGCAGGGGAATTCCCCATTGGTGTAACGGCAGCGCAAAGCCGGTTGTTACAAGATACACTTCCGCCATCAACGGACTTAGCTGCTGACACAGTTCGCCGAGGCGATCCCGAAAACGGCGACCACTGGCGTAGGCAGGCACCACCCCCCACCCCACCTCCTCGGCAACCAAAATGAGTCGAGCGGCACAGGCTTCCACACTTGTCAAGAAGTCGGCAACGGTTGCTTGCCATCGATCCTGGGATTGGTCTAGGCAATTGGCCACCCAAGTTCCCAAGGAATCCACAAGGGCACAGTGGTGAGGCGGCAGCTCACGCAGCAGGGCCGCCAGTTCAAGGGGGCATTCCCGTACTTCCCAGTCAGGGGGGCGGCGGGCACGGTGTTGGGCAATGCGCTGAAGCCATTCCAAATCCTCCGGGGGGGCGATCGCCGTGGCAATATAGATCACCGGTTGGTGGCTTTGGGCAGCAAGGGCTTCGGCCCATTCACTTTTGCCACTGCGACTTGGACCGGTAACCAAGAGGTGCTGAGGCATTGGGGGCTAATTGAAATGGCGGGGATCAAGACGTTCTCCCAACCCCTCACCAAGGAGCGACAGCCCCACGACAAGGAGGGTCATGGCCAACCCCGGAAAAAGGGTCGTCCACCAGATGCCCACCGCTAGCCCATCCAAGGCCTGGCGCAAATCGTGTCCCCACTCCGGCACCTGCGGCGGCAACCCCAAGCCCAAAAACCCCAAGCCGGCCAAGGTGAGAATGGCATCGGCGGCATTGAGCGTAAAGAGCACCGGCAGACTGGGAAGCACGTTTACCAAAAGATAGCGCTGCAAAATTCGGGGGGTAGAAGCCCCAAGGGCACGGGCAGCTTCGATAAAGACCTCATTTTTCAGACTCACGGTGTGGTTGCGCACAACCCGATAGTACTGGGGAATATAGGCGACACTGAGGGCGATCGCCGCATTGAGCACGCCCTTGCCCACCACAAAGGCCACGGTGACGGCCAACAGTAGCCCCGGCAACGTATAGATCGTATCCATCAAAAAGAGCAAGCCGCGATCCAGCCAGCCCCCTTGGTAACCACTCAGCAATCCCAACGGCACCCCTAGGGTTAGGCTGAAAACGGTTGCCACAAAAACAACCTGTAAGGCCGCTTGGGCACCAAAGACGGTTCGCGAAAACACATCATAGCCTAGGCGATTTGTGCCAAACCAGTGCTGCGGTGAAGGCGGCGCATGAATGGGAAAGTCAAGAAATTCTTGGGGATCGGCAATCCAGCCAAGGGCTGCCCCCACGGGAGCCAAAGCCGCCAGCAGCAGAAAAGCACCGCAAATTACGGCTCCCACCAGCAACAATCCCTCCGAAAGGTTGAGTTTACGCCGGCGGCGCAGCATTGTCCTATCCCAAGAGACTGGCAAGCAGTGCCTTTTGGGTATGGAGACGGTTTTCCGCCTGCTCCCAAACACGGGATTGCGGCCCTTCAAGGACACTGGTGGTAATTTCCTCCTCGCGGTGCGCCGGCAGGCAGTGCAAAACGATCGCCCGTGGATCCGCAAGCGCCAAGAGCTGATCATTAATTTGGTAAGGGCGAAAAATCGGCCGGCGATCGCCCGCTTCGGCCTCCTGCCCCATACTGGCCCAAACATCGGTGTACAGGGCATGGGCACCCTTGGCTGCGGCCTGGGGATCCGTAAGAACAGTCACCTCACTCTGGCCGCCACTCAATGCTTGGGCTTGCGCCACAATCTCAGGCAAAGGGGCAAACTGGGGGGGGGAGGCCACCCGAATATTCACCCCCAAGAGGGCACAGCCCAAGAGCAGGGAATGAGCCACATTATTACCATCGCCAACGTAGCAGAGGGTCAGACCCGTCAAGGTGCCAAAGGATTCCCGCAGCGTCAGCAAATCCGCCAAGATTTGACAGGGATGCTCGCGATCGGTGAGGGCATTGATCACGGGGATTCGTGCATAGTCGGCAAACAGTTGCAGTTCCGCCTGAGCATAGGTGCGAATCGCTACAGCATCCAAATAGCGATCCAAGACCCGTGCGGTATCGGGCAGGGGTTCACCGCGCCCCACCTGGGTAAATTGAGGATTCAGGTCAATGACGTGGCCGCCCAGTTGGTACATCGCCACCGTGAAGCTGACGCGGGTACGGGTCGAAGCCTTCTGAAACAGCAGCCCCAACACCTTAGGACAGCGGGGAGCCGCCTTGCCGAGTTTCATCTGCGCAGCTAAATCCAGTAGATACTCCGCCTCTGCCCGTGAGAGGTCGGCAATGCTCAGCAAATCACGGCCCCGCAGTGTTTCCATCACAAATCTCCCCACCAAAACTGGTATCCACTCATGGTAGCAACCTCAGAGGTCTGCCAAATGTACAAATACAACCGTTTTCTAAAATATGGGGGGCATTAAGGAACTCCGAACCTGTCCAAAAGTGACCTTCTAAGGGGTCTATCCCTCCGAGGCGCCCAACCGTGGTTCTGTTCCTGCAAGGAGGCGTTGAATATTACTCTGGTGTCGCCAAATCACAAAAGCCCCGGCAATCACGCTAAAGCCAACAAACGGCCAAGACTGCGTAAAGAGCCAAAACCAGAAGGGTAAGGATAGAGTAGCAGTGATTGAACTCAGGGAGACAATGCGGCTGGCCGCCAAGACCAGCAAAAACACCCCAAAGGTGGCTAAGGCAGTGGGAGCGTTGAGGGCAAGGAGCACCCCTAAACTTGTGGCAACGGATTTGCCGCCGCGCCAGCCCAACCAAATTGGCTTACTGTGAGCCAAAACAGCAATGAAGGCGATCGCCAGCAGCACAAAGTCAAACCAATCAGCCGGCACGCTACTCCAAGATTGACCCAAGACCCAACCCGCCAAGAGAACCGCCCCTAGCCCCTTGCCCACATCCACCAGGAAGGTGACTAGTCCGGGGCCTTTGCCCACCACCCGCAGCACATTGGTGGCACCCGTTGAGCCAGAGCCATACTCCCGAATATCAATCCCCCGCAGCGCTTTCGCCAAAAGGTAGCCTGTGGGAATCGAGCCAAGCAGATAGCTGATCAGCGCCAGCAGTCCAAGGATCACTACAGTAGTCACGGGAGCCTCCGAGGGTGACTAAAACTACTCAAAGAAATCAGAACTACGGCTAGGACGCAACTGGGGTTCAGGGGCAAAACCCAAGAGCAAGGGATATTGCAGCAGTGAAAGGCTGACTTGGGGTTGGGAATCATCAATCAAAATCAGCGGGATATAGTCCTCCTGCTCGAGGCGATCGGCACGAAAGGCCAAGGCATCCGCAGATTCAAAGAGTGCCACCCCTTGATCAGGGCCAAAATCTTGACGACTAATCCCCAAGCAATCTTGCAACCCGCGTCGCCAGTCCCCTAGGCGCTCAGGGGAGTCGGCTAAGACCAGTACCCGCAGCATATCGCCATAGAAGTCCCGCAGGATGGAGATGATCGCGGAAGCAACAAGGATATTTTGCAGCCGACTGGGGAGCGATCGCAGAGCACCCCGTCCCCCCAGATCAAAAAACCAGCTTTCTACCCGCTCAGCATGGATTTGCTCAAATGTGCGTCGCAACTGCCAAGGAGGACCATAGTAGTTGGGGCTACTCCGATATTGCTCTAGCAAGCGGCGAATACGATCTGCTTCCTCCTGAAATCCCTCATCAAGCACCAACTTGGGCGGCGTTGTCGCTGTTTCTGCTGGGGCAGGCGCAGTTGCCGCTACAGCGGGCGTCGGGGGCAGCAATTCCATTTCCTCGACGGTGGTAGCCAACTCCTGCATGCTCTTGACGAGAAATTCCTTGAACCCCTGCACCCGAATGGCAAGTTCTTGGGAGGCGCCGACAAAATTGCGTCGTAGCTCCTGCTCAATGCGTTCTTTGCGCCGCTCTAATTGCTCAATCGCCAGTTGCAGGCTATGCTGCCGCTCTTCTAGAGACTTGAGGTGATCGTGAACAAGACGATGAAACTCCGCATCGAGGGCTTGAATTTCCGCTTTGAGCGCATCGCGCTGGGCTTTGAGAGCAGTGATTTCCTCTGGCGTGGGTTCAGAGAGATCAGTCACCGTAGGGTCATCTGTCATTGCGAACCGTGGAAATAAAGGCTGTGCGTGGGCAGCGTTCTTGCAGGCATTGTACTAAAGTTTTGGCGTCAAACAGAATCGGCAGAAAGTGGATATTTTTGACCTCTCGAAAGTAGAAGAGGATGGGAAAGACTGGCCAAAAGACCTCCCAGTGTTGCCATTGCTGATAGGGAAAGTGGCGAATCTTTTGGCTACCCCGATAGACATCGAGAGCCGTCGCCGTAAACTCTAAACGCAGTGTTGCCGCCTGCACAGCCAAAAATAGCGCAAAGAGCGAAAGGGGCAAGCCCAGCCACCACCGCGACCACCACAGGGGCAGACTTAGCAGCAGAACACCGAGAGGAACGGCAAATGAGGGTTGAAGGCGAACAGTGGCCAAGGAGGTTCCTTGCATGGGCTTACTCCTGAGGGGTCATTGGTTCTTCTAGTTGTGGCAAATCCTCTGGGGTGGGGGCAGTCTCTTGTTCAGTGGCCTCAGAGGCAGTGACCGCTGGGGTGGATTCATCCACAGAAGAAGATGGTTTGGAGGGGACTCGCGGGCTGACGAGGACAGAACGAGTGGGGCGTTCTGCTTTCTTGAAGAGATTCAGACGCTGCCAGAAGGGTTTTTGTGGCGCAGGTGCTGTAGGGGGTGGCTCTTGAATGGCTTCCGGGGTTGGTTCTGGCAGAGTGGGTGGCTCTTCGGCAGCTTTCACGGTGGGTGCTGCTGTTGGTGCGGGGGCAGCGGGTATTTCCTCTACGGGTTCAACGCTAGATGGTGCTTCCTCTGCGGTTGATACAGGTTCTTCAGCCACGGGCGCTTCGGGAGTAGGAGCAGGTGCCTCAACGACAGGTGTTGGCTCTGGGGTAGGTTCAGGTGGCAGATTGCTGGGTAGTTCTGGACTGAGGCTGCTTTGGAGATTTTTCGCTGCCAGTTCTCCCCGCAGCAAACGCGAGAGGGCATCCTTGCCGCCGGGTTGATAGGTGACAAGGCGGGTAATGGGATTGTAGGGAGAGGGAATCCGCTGACCGTTGCCATCAAGGAGTTCGAGGCGCACCCAGTTATCCCCCGGCTGAAGTCCGGTGAGATAGTAGGCCTGCCAGCGATCGACCGTGAAGGCTTGACCATTGATGGTGCAACGTACCTGCCATACCTTCTCATTGTTCAATTGCCGATCCAACGGCAGGTTGCTGAGATAAAAGTCGAGGAGCACCGGTTCAGCGCCATAGGTACCGGCGGGTTGATTGTAGGTGAGGAGGGGAAGATTGGTTGTTTGAGTGTCCTCATCGGCGGTGTAGAGATGAAAGGCAGTTTGGGCATAGGCAAGGGGATTCTTCAGGCTTTCACCCCACGGGTACACCACAAAGGCGCGCAGCAGGTGCGTCCCCGGCTCAAGGTTACTAAATTCAATGGGGGTCGTTAGATCATAGACACTGCGGCTGGGCAGATCATCGAGCACCACCTCCACATGGGGACCGAGACCGGTGCGTTGATCCTGAAAGAGACGTAGCCCTTGCACACTGAGCTTGACGGTGACATTGCGGCTTTGGAGGGTTTGGTTGGCCTCAGGGGTGAGAATTTTCAGCCGAGGTTCATAGCGATCGAACCAACCTTTCATATCCTCAATGGCCACAGGAGCCGCTACTTCAGCCAGCGAGCCACTGGATTTTGCCGCTGCGATCCCTCCCACTGACCACAGGAGAACAATGCCGAGAACAAAAGCAATCGCCCGTTGCCAATAGACCTGCCAACCCTTCATGCGCACCTCAGACGGTTGTAGTACCAAGGACAATTTTCGCAGACGGGCTGCCCACTTCCGCAATCAATTCTAAGGGGCATAGATTACATGGCCACTGCTAAATTCCCGCACTTCGCCATTGGTGAGGCGCACCTGCAATGTCCCGCGATCGCTAATTCCCACACCGATTCCCTGCCACCTCTGTTGTCCTTGGACAAGCGTCAGCGATCGCCCCCGCAAAAAATCGCGCTCCGCAGCTACCCCCGTCCACTGTTGCTGTTGCCAGTGCCAAAGGAGTTCAGCCCGAATTGCCACCAAGAGTTCCAAGTCCGTGGGTACCGCCTCACAAGGATCAAGCAGCCTATGGAGACTCATGGCTTGGGGAAGGCTCATGGCTTGAACATCAACACAACGGTTCAGCCCCACCCCCACCACCAGCCAAGGGGAACGACTTTCACAGAGGATTCCCGCCAGTTTCTTGCCCTCAGCCATGACATCATTTGGCCACTTTAATTGCAGATGGCGATCCACTGCTGGTCGCAGCCCACTCAAAGCATGCATCACTGCTATCCCTGCTTGAATACTGGGGGCAACCATCCCCTGCACCTGCGGCAGAATAAAGGAGGCCGTCAATACCCCCTTCGGGGACTGCCAAGCGCGGTTGTACTGACCCCGTCCCCCTGTTTGTGCCTGAGTATAGATCACTTGACCAAGGTAGAGTTGCTCGGCATGGTGCAATGCCCATGTGTTGGTGCTTTCACAGGTTTCAAGCCAAACTAACCAAGGAAAGGCCATGGCGATCGCCTATTTGGAGACAGAAACAGATGGCTCAACGAGTGCCCGCAAGAGTTCTGGTTTCGGATGTGTCCCCACCCGTTCAAAAAACACCTGAAGGGTCTGGTCTAGCCACTGCACCAGTGCTGTATAGCCCTCGGGAGCTGTTGTGATTTTCTCGGCGACGAAATAGCGATCGCTACTGTGGGGTGCTAGCACGAGAATGTTGGCCGTTTGGCAGTTATTCAAAGCAATCTCGATTTGACTGCGACTGATCTCTGTTGGCGTGGTTTTCTCAATCATGGTGGCCAGTTCTCCTAGGGTGGCCGCGCGATCACGATGCTCAAGGAGCCATGCCAACACATGAGCCAAAACTGTGGGTTGGGCGATCGCTACCCGTTCGTGACTGAGCAGGGCACGATAGGTTGCCAGACTATGCAAGGGCCGCTTCTCAAAATTGGCCATCACCACAGCACTGGGGGGGAGATGCTCCCGTAGACCAAGACGCAGTTGATTGGCACTGCCCTGAGGATGAAAGATGCAGAAGATCGTGTTTTTGCAGGCGTAGCGCAAGTATTCCGAGAACTTGACCATCCCCAACTGCAAAATGTCAAAGTTGGGCAGCAGAGCGTGTACCGCCCCTTGGACTTTACTAATGACTAGCCCTTCCTCCCGCAGGAGCTTGCCACACGCCGAATCACGGCGATACCAATCCAGAATCTCCCGCGTTTTGGCGATCGCCCCCTCGGCATGGCGAGCAAGGCTGACACTCAAATCCGCACATAGACGACGATTATCGGGATCTAAGGGAATTGCTGAGGGGGTTGGCGTCTCAAGGAGGGGGGCAGAACTGACAACAGGCGGGCGGGGTTTTACCGTTGGATCGGGAATGTGGACAAAGGCATCACAAATGGCTTGAAAACTCTTGCCAGCGGCATCCTCATAGGCACAGCCAATTACCGTTTTGCCGTACTGCCGCAACTTCTTCGCGAGAGAGCCAAAGCCGCCATCCCCTGAGACGATTACAAACGTATCAAAGCGATCATCCTGAAAAATTAAATCCACCACATCAATCGCCAGTTGAATATCAGCGGCATTCTTGCGATTCTCGTAGGAAAAGCCAAAGACCTGTACGGGTTCAATACCTAATTGGTGCATTTCCCGGCGCAGCGACGCAAGGCGAGCATCACTCCAGTTGGCATAGGCGCGTTGTAGCAGTACTCGCTCGATGGGGTAGGCTTGGCGAATATGGGCTTGAATAGCACCTAGGGAAATTTTGGCCATATCGGCAGCTCTAATGTTATAGCCTTTGATCAGGTTTTCAATATCGTAGAAAATGGCGGTGCGACGCTGGCTATTCCCAAGGGTTCGGGTTTCAAGGTGTTCCAGTCTTTCCTCTAAACGTTGGAGGAGGTCTTCTATCTGGGGGGTTAGGGAATGGCGTTGACGATCCTGTACCCAACTGCCTACCAATGCCCCCGCAGAACTGACCGCCACCACAGGAAGCGGTTCACGGGTAAGGGCGACGGCGAGGGCACCCGCCACAATCGCTCCTAAGGGAGATATGCACCAGTTCTGCCATGCCATAACTCATTCTACAAATTCTTGGAAAACTTCCTCTCAAACGCTGGTTCTTGCAATAGCGCTATCCCGCGATCGCAAATCATTTTTGCATAGCCTGTCCAGCGGCCACTCCCCCAATAAGGATTGCAAGGCTTATTGGTGCGACTTATGCATGGCGATAAGCTCACGATTGTTGTTGCCTGTCGAGACAGACTCTGCTGATTCGGATTTGAAGTATTCCCGTCCATGGCAGAACAAAACAGTGGATCAATCGTGGCTCTCGCAAAACCTGAACATTGTCCAGAGACCGAACTCACAGCCGATCTTCTTGTCGTCCTTCACGTCTTCAGTTGCAGGATGCACGGACTCAGAAGCTACCGGAAGAAGATCAAGGAAGATTCGAGTTTACCTA
>NZ_JBKBHV010000026.1:0-32593 GCF_046299635.1 Thermosynechococcus sp.
TGAGGAGTCAGGGGGTACAAAGACGCCATCAATGCGAAAGGCGGTTTCTTTGAGTTCAATGGAGTCAAAGCGATAGCCCTCAGCACTATCAATGCCAAGGAGGTCAAAGAAGGTGTGGGGCAACTGGGCAAAGAGTTGATAGAAGAGGGAGTCGCGACGCATGGGCTAGGTGGAGCGATCGCTCCAACCAGAAACTTCAGAAGTAGAGAGTTATGAAGGTAGAGGTTCCCCTATGGTAAGCTGATGACTGTATAGAATATGTTGTGGTTTTGATAGATCCCTATGGCAACGTACTATTACATTCTCGCAAGCAAAAAGTTTTTGACTCAGGAAGAACCCCTTGAGGAAGTGTTTCGCGAGCGACAACGTCACTATCGGGAGCAGGGTAAAGAGATTGATTTTTGGATGGTGCCAGAGCCTGCCTTTCTAGAGCAGTCCCAGTTTGCTGAACAAAAAGCGCGTTGTCCACAGCCTGCCGCAGCGATTATTTCCACTAATCAGCAATTTATCCAGTGGCTGAAACTACGCTTGGAGTACGTGCTGATGGGGCAATTCACTAGCGAGGAAGTTCCTAACCCCCTTGCTTCCCTCACCAGTGTCTAGGGGCAGGCCTCGACAACGGCGGAATGTTGTTGACGGTAGTCTTTGAGCCAGTCACAAGCGCTAGCTAACAATTGTTGTAGGTTAGCAAGTGGACTCACTAAAACTTCATCGTCTTCAGTACCGATCGCCAGATAGCGTTTCCCTTGGCCACTGACATCAACACTGTAGGGAATGGCGGAAATACGATCGATGAGCGTAACGAGCTGCCCTCGTTGATTCCAAACCCGCACACTGCGATCCGGCGAGGCGGTGGCAATTATTTCACCGTCGGGGCTAAGGCCAAGACTGACAATACTCCGCTGGTGAGCGCGAAACACCCGCGGAGGACGGGGGGCACGCTTGCCGTGAATGGCCCATAGATAGACCGAGCCGCTTTCGCCGCCTGCCGCCAAGAATTGGCCATTGGCACTGAACTTAATGCCGGCCAGCCACCCTTGGTTAGGATTCAAGCGATAGGCAAGGCGATCGCCCGCCAAATCCCAGACCTCAATGGTGCCGGCAGACCCCGTACTGGCCAGAAGGGGGAGGTGCGGATGAAAGCTGAGGCTCCAAATTTCCCCTTCGGTTTTGCGTTTTTGGATGTTCTGCGGGCGCTGGAGGTCAACAAGATAGATCCTGCCTTTCTCATCGCCTGCGGCCACGTACCGCCCTTGAGCATCCATGGCAACGGTGTAGAGGGGAGCTTTGCCGGCCAGTTGCCACGTCTGGCGAGAGTGATCCTCGAGGTTCCACAGAACCAGTTTTCCTCCTTTGGTGGCGATCGCCACCCGTTGGCCACTGGGACTAAAGAGCACTTGGTTGATCCCCTGGGGATCGAGGACGGGGGTTGTGGCTAGGAGGGTGCCATCCCGTCGCCAGTACTTGACACGACCATCTTTGCCCCCCGTCACCAATGTGGCAGCTTGGGGATCGAGGGCCACCGTCCAAATGCTCTCTTGAGCGGCAAACCACTCCTCTGTGCGCTGCTGATCAAGGTACCACAGCGTCATTTGCCCGCCGCGATCGCTGCTGAGGAGGACTGACCCCGTTGCGTTAAAGCTCACCGTATTGATCAGGCGTTCATGGCCGCGTAACTCGGCAATCAGTTCACCCGTTGGCTGCCAGAGGCGCAGCGTGTTATCGGTGCTCAGGGTCAATAGCCGATACCCCACCGGAGAGGTGCCGACGAAATAGACGGGGGCTGCACTGACACGCCACTGATTGAGTTGTTGGCCTTTGGCATTCCAGAGGCGGAGGGTACCATCTTGGCCGACCGTGGCCAGTTGACCATTCTTGAGATACGTCAAACTGGTTTGGGGAATAGGCAGATCCCCTTGGACTTGCCATGCTTGCAGCAGTTTCCCCTGCCGTGACCAGACCCGAATCCAACCCTCTTCATCGGCGGTGGCTAGGCGATCGCCCTTGAGGGCATAACTCAGGCTGGTGATCCGCCGGCTGGGGGTGGCCACGGTTGCCAGTAATGTTCCTTCAATACTCCAACGTAGGATATTGCCCGTGGTCGTGGTGGCAGCCAGCTCCTCCCCTGTGGGACTAAAGCGGAAGTTATTGAGGGGCAAGGCCGGCAAACGCCGCTCAAAGACCAGTTTTTGCGACCCGACACGCCACAGGGAAATTTCGCCCCTGTCGTTGAGCAGACCCACGCGATCGCCTCTAGGACTAATCCGCGCCAGCTTGACCTTGCCGATCTGCAAAGCTTGGGCAGCCAGTCGCTCGCCGCTCACTCGCCAAAACTCCACAAGGCCGCTTTCACTAATGCTGAGCTGCTGACCATCGGCACTCAAAAAGGCCGCCATCAGGGGGGGATGTTGGCTCTGCCATTGGTTGCGGGCTTGGATGCGATCCAAGAAAAAATTGAGGACAAAGAGGGGGCGGGTGGTGGGGTATTCCCTGAGGGGGCGATCGCCCACTAATCGCTTCAGGTCACGTCCTGCCTGAATTCCTGCTAAAAGAGCCGGCAGCTGTTGGCTTTGAAACTGCTCTAGGAGATCGTTACTGGTTTGCTCAAGGGCTAAACTGGCTTGCGTAGCCTGCAAATCCGCGTGGGTTTTGGCCAAAATCGCGGCTACCCCCAAAGAAATCACAGAAACAATCCCCAGCGCCATCAGTGCCCCTTGAGTCAAGCGATGGGCTTTGCGGCGAGCCGCCTCTAGAATTTGGTTGGCAGCACTAATGGCTTCTTTTTCTTTGCGCTCAAGAAGCAGGGTATCTTGAATCGCCTTTTGGTTGGCCTCTTGGCTAGCAGAAAGGTACTGGTAATCCAGATCACTGAGACTTTTACCGCTGGCCCAAAGCAACGCTTCCTCAAGAGCCTGTCCCCGCAGTAGTCGGGAGCTATCCTTGCCGCCGGAGCGTAACCATGCTTGAAATTCCTCACTGTAGGGGCGCAGTTGGGCTAACTGTTCCTCAACCCACCGAGCATCAAAGACCTGGGCATAAATGGGGTTAAAGACCTGTAATTTCCCTTCGCGCTGGCACACCAATCCCGTCAAGGCTAGGGCACGCTGCTCACTACTGCCATCGAGGGGAACGCCATCGGTTTCCAAGATGCGTTGATAGAGACCCAAGAGGCGACCACTGCGCTGCTCATCGGCCAGCAAGCGATTGCGAATAGTTTTCAGGTGTTCTGGTTCATCTTGTCGCTCCCAATCTTGGAGGATATGATCTTGGACAAACTGGGCTAATTGCCGCGAGAGCGTTGATGCCGCCATAAATGACCCCTGCTGTTGCAGGAGGCGACAGAGTTTTTGGGTCAAGAAAGGTTGACCGCCTGTCCAGTGGAGGATCTCTGCCAAGAGGTGATCGGGGTTATCGCTGAGATGGGCAATGCCCTTGAGCAGAGGGGTGGCTTCGGCAAGGGTAAATCCCTGTAAGTCAATGGCACGACCAATGTTAAAGGGGGTGCGCTGCTTGTCCTGAATGAGTTGATCGGGGGTGGCGACGCCAAAGAGGGCAAAGGTTAAGCGTTGATATTGCGGGTGATCTGCCCGTTCGTTGTAGCAAGCACGGATCCACGCAAAAAAGTCATCGGTGGCAAAGGGCAGACTCAATAGACTGTCAACTTCGTCAATGAAAATCACTAGAGGCTCACGGGTGTGGGCAAGCAGCACCGTTTCGACAAAGTCACTGAGGCGTTGAATCGGCGACACCAGCTGGCGATCGCGCCACCAAGAGCGCAGCGAGACCACCTCGGTTAACCGAAATCCCTGAATCAGGGCACCGACAAAGCTGGCGTACCACTGTTCGGACTGGATATTTTGGCTGCCGATTTTGGTAATGTCGAGGGCAGCACAGCGGTACCCCCTTGCCACCAGTTGCTGCATCACCTGCACGCGCAAACTGGATTTGCCCATTTGGCGGGAATTGAGGACATAGCAAAACTCACCGGCGGTGAGGGCAGCTAAAAGATCGGCATCCGCCTGGCGACGAACATATACTGCCGAGGTGGTGGGTAAGCTTCCCCCCACTTGATAGGTTGCTGCTGCATCCATCGAGGCAATCTAGTTGGAAACGGTACGCTCAGGTGCTGTTGACGTGGTTGTCTGCCCTGAGGTGGCCTGACTCACTAGAAATTCTTTTTCAGTGACTTCTCCCGGTTGACCCATGGGTTGGGGCGGGCTATTATTGACGCTTACCTTGACAGCCCCAGCATTGCCGGTACGCACAATCAGGCGTTCTTTGGCCTGCCAACTGCGCTCTGTGCCCGACTCCAAAATACCGGCATAGACCACTTGACCATCGGCTTCCACCTCTAGCCACGCGGCAGCGGCAAGGGACAATTTGACCTCAACCGTTTCAGGGGCAGTGGGTCTGGGTGTCGGTGTTGCTGCTGCGGCGGGTGTTGGTGTGGGACTGGGAGACACCGTAGGTGCTGCTGGGGTGGGTAAATCGGTAATGCTTTGGGCTTGGGGACGAAAGAGATAGGCCAATCCAGCCACTGCCGCTGCCACTAAGGCAAAGTACATTAAATACAAGTGAATCGGGCGCAATTGCCAACCCATGCCGCCCCTAGAGATACTAGAGTTATCGGGTCGCTTCACAGGCTCAGCCACTGTTGGAAAGTGGGCAGCCACACTTTTGCCATCTAGGCCAAGGGCATCGGCAAAGCGGCGAATAAATCCTTGGGTATAAACGGGTTCGGGCAACTCCTCAAGGTTGCCGTTTTCAATGGCCGCAAGGAGTGACTGGCGCACTAAAGTTTTGGCGGCCAACTCCTCAAGGCTCAGACCCAGTTCCAATCGCTTTTCGCGGAGGAAGGCACCAAGTTCTGCCAGTTTTTCTGCCTGTTGATCACTGAGGTGAGGCATCGCTCTCTATCTCCTGCCGTCAGTCTATGCCAATATGCCAAAGAGGGGTTTAGCTCTTGGGATTATCCTATAGCAAGCTACTGTGGATCGGGGGACTGCCTTTGCTAGGCTAGATCTGGCTTTTAGACGCACCTCTTTTTATGACTCAGTTTTCTCCCTTGTACGAAGGCAAGGCAAAGATTATTTACGCCACAGCGGATCCCGACATCCTGCTGGCGGAGTTTAAGGATGATGCGACCGCCTTTAATGCCCAGAAACGCGGCTCAATCCAAAACAAGGGAGTGATGAACTGTACGATCGCCAGCCATTTGTTTCAGTATTTGACAGCTCAGGGCCTCCCCAACCATTTTATTGCCCAAGTGGCGCCCAACAAAATGCACATTCGCCGAGTAGAGATCATTCCCTTAGAGGTGGTGGTGCGCAATCGGGCAGCCGGGAGTCTCTGTCGGCAGACGGGATTACCCCTCGGATTAGAACTCCATCCCCCCTTGGTGGAGTTTTACCTTAAAAATGATGATCTGGGTGATCCGCTGCTGACGGGCGATCGCCTGCGCCTGCTGAAGATTGCCACCGATGAGGAAGTGGCAAAGATTAGGGAAATGGCCTTGGCCGTCAATACCCATCTCAGTCGCTTTTTTGCCGAGTGTGGCATCATTCTGGTGGACTTTAAGCTGGAGTTTGGGCGCCGACCGACGGGGGAGATTCTTTTGGCCGATGAAATTAGCCCCGACAGTTGCCGCCTCTGGAATCAAGATGAACGTGATCCTCAGAAACGAATTCTCGATAAGGATCGTTTTCGCCAGGATTTGGGGGCGATCGAGGATGCCTATGCCCTGGTAATGCAGCGAGTGTTGGCCCACGGGGGGACTTAAGAGGCAGCCAATGACCGTTATTCTCGGCGCCGATGTTGGCGGCACCAAAACTCTCGTCGAGTTGTGGGACGTGGGGGGGAGGGATTGGCGTTTGCTCCACCGCGCTAACTACCTGAGTCGCGACTTTCCCGACTTGACCACCCTACTGCAAACGTTCCTCAAAGAGAGTCCTGACCATCCGCAGCGGGCTTGTTTGGGGATTCCGGGTCCGGTCATTGACCAAGTGGCCCAGGTCACCAATTTGGGCTGGCGGGTCAGTGGCGCCGAGTTAGAGACGGCGTTGCAGATCCCTAGCGTGACGCTGCTGAATGATTTTGCCGCCGTGGCCTATGGGGCATTGGTGTTACCGCCGACGGATTTTGTTGTCCTTCAGGAGCGGCCGCAGCGTCCCCAAGCGCCTATAGCCCTCTTGGGAGCGGGTACCGGCTTAGGCGAAGCCCTGTTGATTTGGCAGGGCGATCGCTACCAAGTGATGCCCCTTGAGGGGGGTCACACGGACTTTCCGGCGCGCAATGAACAGGAGATCGGTCTCCTGCGCTACCTGTGGCAGACCTACGAGCGCGTCTCCGTAGAGCGGGTGGTTTCCGGGGCGGGGCTGGTGGCAATTTACGACTACCTTAAGAGTGTCAATTTTGCCGGCGAATCAGCAGCCGTTGCAGCAGCGATGGCAGCAGCAGAGGATCGCGCCGCCGTGGTCAGTCAATATGGCCTAGAGGGAGATCCCCTCTGTGCAGAAGCCCTGCGGATGTTTGTGGATGCCTACGGGGCAGAGGCGGGGAATCTGGCCCTGAAAAGTTTGCCCTTGGGGGGCGTCCTGATTGCCGGGGGGATTGCCCCCAAAATCCTGCCGAAAATGACCGATGGCACGTTTCTGCAAGGGTTTCTCAACAAAGGACGGTTTCGCCCCCTGATGGAGCAGTTGTACGTTGCCGTGATTACCAATCCTGAGGTGGGATTGCGGGGCGCAGTACACTTGGCCGCTCAGGGGGTCGCGGGGCTTAAAGGTGCTTCAGTTGTGGATAGGCCATCAGCAACTCATCGGCAGTAAGGGTATCCCCGATCGCTTGGGGTTGCCAGAGCAACTCAACCGCCAGCAGGCGATCGCTGCCGATGGCTCCCAATTGTTGCAGAGCCTGCCGCAGTTCTAGGTCGTTATTGACTGCGGGTAGTTTTAACCGACCCGTGGCAGCCACCACCAAAGTTACAACAATGTATTCACCCACCTCATTGCTGACCACAGGGGCGATCGCCGTCTGTTTAATCTCACGGCGGTAGTTAGACAGGGTTTCAGCCCTCAGTTTGCTGCGCTCTGCCAGTACCAGTTGGTTAAAGGCAGTTTCTGCTTGCAGGAGCTTCGTTTCTTGGCTGCTGGCGTGGGCATACACCCAGTATTGGGGATGGCGCAGCAGAGCAAGGGTCGCCTCTTGCAGTACCTCACTCAGACCTTCGGCACTTTGGGTATCGGCGGTGAGCGCCAGTTGATTGAGTTCCTCTTGAAGTTCACGGGCTTGAGCCAGCAGTCCCACATGCAGTGTATGCAGCGAGACGGTGGGGTTGTCTTGGTAGATCTCTGAGTCATCGCTGCTATTGCGGACGTTGCGGAAAGTTGAGATCAGAACATTGGCCAAGACGCCGATCATAAGGATTGTGAACAGGCCGCCAAAGCCACCGGCAAACCCAAAGAAAGGAATCAGGAAGGGAAAGCCAAAACCACCGCCATAGACTGGAACCGGCTGGGCATAGCCGTAATCACTGCGGGGGCTACGATAAGAGCGGGTGGGCGCCGGACGACTAAAGGAGCCACCCCCAATCCGTCCACCACTGCGGGCTGCCCATGCGGCACCACTGTCCAGAACAAGATGGGCAATCAGTACCCCCACTGCCAGAATGGCTGTCACAGATTTGAGACGTTGCCAAAAAGTTTTCATCATAAATTGTGTTCCCAAGGATTGACACACCGAAGGAGATGTCCTGCTTTCAGTCTAACCTTTTGCCTGCGGAGGGTCAGAGGGGGAATGCCGATCAAGCGGCACCCCTATTTTAGAAAACCGCTGTATTAGGATATGAGAAGCAAACTTTTGCCTGCCGAGTTCTGTTCACAACACAATGATTGCAATTCCTGAGCCTCTTAAGCCCATCATCACCTTTGCCCACCCGGTACTGATGTGGGTTCTGTTTGCCCTTACGCTCTATGCGTTGTATTTAGGGATGCAAACCCGTCGCCTGCGCTCCCTTAGCGGCGAGGAAAAGAAAGCCCTACTCCAAGCCAAGGTGAATATCAAACACCACCAAGTCGGCGCCCTCCTACTGGCCTTGATGGTCTTGGGAGCAATTGGCGGCATGGCGGTTACCTACCTCAATAATGGCAAGCTCTTTGTCGGCCCTCACTTGATTGTGGGTCTAACGATGACAGCACTGATTGCCATCTCGGCAAGTTTGACACCTTTTATGCAAAAGGGCAGTGAGGCCGCCCGTGCCCTGCACATGACCTTGAATCTGTTTCTGGTGATCCTGTTTGGCTGGCAGGCGGTGACGGGTCTGCAAATTGTGCAGCGAATTCTCAATGCTAGCTAGGTGAGGGGGGCAGCCTAGAAAGCAACCGTAGCAATTGCAAAATTTCTGCAACAAGCGAGAACTTTTGTGCCAGAATATGAGGAGCACTGATTGCAGCCCTTTTCATGGGGAGGGGATATGCTTGACCCTTTGAAAGCGAGTGCAGTTCAGCATTTCGGCTCCTTTACCTGCCCCCCATTTCAACCAAGGGCTGTACTGCAAATGGTTCTTAATGCAGTAGGTGCTCCCTCGCTTTCCTGATTGCAAAGGTTCACTTTCTAGGTGATCATGACCACACCTTCCCTGATGCCAACGCTGCAAACAGCCGTTCAGGTTGAGCACTTACGTAAATCCTTTGGTCGCTTTGCTGCGATTTGCGATGTTAGCCTCTGTGTCCATGAGGGGGAAATTCTGGGGCTGTTAGGGCCTTCGGGTTGCGGCAAGACGACCCTACTGCGCCTAATTGCGGGTCTGGATAGACCAGATGCCGGAGAAATTAGGATAGGCGATCGCCCAGTGGCGGCGGCAAATGTCTTTGTGCCCCCTGAGCAGCGGTCTTTGGGCATGGTCTTTCAGGACTTTGCCCTGTTTCCCCATTTGAGGGTGGCCGAGAATGTTGCCTTTGGTTTGCAACAACAACGCCTGAGCAAAAGACAAATTCAAGAGCGAGTGGCAGCCGTTTTGGCCTTAGTGCATCTCGAGGGGTTGCAAAAGCGCTATCCCCATGAACTGTCAGGTGGACAGCAACAGCGGGTGGCCTTGGCGCGGGCGATCGCCCCGCAACCGGCGGTGATCCTCCTCGATGAACCCCTGAGCAATCTCGATGCCCAAGTGCGCTTGCAACTGCGGGAACAACTGCGCACAATTCTCAAGGGCACGGGGACAACGGCAATTTTTGTCACCCATGATCAAGAAGAGGCTCTGAGTCTCTCGGATCGCCTCGCGGTCATGTACCAAGGCAAGATTGAACAGGTGGGTACCCCCGAAGAAATCTATTGCCGGCCGGCCTCACGGTTTGTGGCCGGATTTATTACCCAAGCCAACTTTTTGCCGGCCTGCGCCGACGGGTCTCAGGTGCGCACCGATGTTGGCATCTTTCCCCTTTTAGAAGCGCTGCCTAGGGGAGAAGGGGAAGTGATGATTCGGGAAGAGGATCTCCAGTTGCAGCCCGATCCGCAGGGGACAAGCTGTTTTGTGATTCGCGATCGCCAGTTTCTCGGCCGTGAGTATCGCTACTGCATTCAACTGCCCTGCGGCAGAGAACTCCATGCCCGCCAACCCCTCGCCGTGGATATTCCTGTCGGTACGGCCGTGAAGGTGGCAGCCGAGGCGGTGCGCTTTTTCCCCAAAGAAGACTAATTTAGAGCCTCTAGGGCACGCCCCATATACTCACCCCAGAGGGCGGCAGCCAAACCACTACTGCCTTGGGTCGGGCTATTGTCATCATTGCCCAGCCAAATGCCGGTGAGCACATCGGCAGTGGGCACATAACCGATAAACCACAGATCACGACCATCATTGGTGGTGCCGGTTTTGCCGGCAACCGAACGGCCAATGGCAGCGGCGCGACCGGTTCCCCGACTCACAACGCCAGTTAGAAGTTGGGTCATTTCATTGGCGATCGCGGGGTCGAGAACCCGTTGGGGTATTTCCTCACTCGCAGCATAGATGAGGCGACAGGTCTGCCAGTCGTTTGCATTTTTACAATCGCCGCCGTCGCGTACCGCAAGAATGGCATGGGGGAGCAGGCGCTTCCCCTCATTGGCGAGCACAGCAAAGGCACCACTCATTTCAAGAAGAGTGACCTCACTCTGACCAAGGACAAGGCCGGGCACCGCTTGCAGAGGGGTGGTAATTCCCATCCTCCTTGCCAATTGAATCGTGGCCGGTAAGCCCACGGTTTGTGCGAGGCGTAAAGCAATGGGGTTTTCAGAAAGGGCCAAGGCCGTGGCCAGATCCATTGCCCCACCCCCCCCACGGCAGCCCGCGAATTGTTGCCCTTGCCAGAAGACTGGTTCACAGGAAAAGGTTTCCCCGGCCGTATGGCCTTGCAAGAGGGCTTCGGTATAGACAAACACCTTGAAGGTCGAACCCGGTTGGCGCAGGGCAAGGGTGGCACGATTAAACTGGCTTTTTTGGTAATCCACCCCTCCTACAAGAGCCAGAATCAAACCGCTGCTGGGCTGAAGGGTAATCAATGCCCCTTGACTCACACCATAGCTGCTGGCGGTGGTGGTTACGAAATTGCGCAGACTCGATTCGGCCAGTTCTTGCCAGCGGGGGTCTAGGCCGGTTTCCACAATCAGGTTCCCCTCTTGGGCAAGGTTTTCACCGAGGAGTTGAGCCAGTTCCTGATAGACATGATCCGTGTAGTAGGGAAAGCGCTGGGAGGTGAGCAATTCCCGTGCCTTGGGGCTAATTTCAATGCGGGAGCGGCGGGCGCGATCGCCCTCTTCCTTGCTGATGTAGCCCTGCTGCACCATGCGCAAAATGACACGGTTGCGATAATCCACGGCCGCATCGTAGTCGCGCACCGGGTTAAAGCGGTTGGGCGCCGGCAGAATCCCCACCAGTGTGGCCGCTTCGTTGAGGGTCAAGTCTTTGGCGGGTTTATCGAAGTAGAACTGAGCTGCATCTTCAAAGCCGCGATTGCCTAGACCCAAATAGACGCGGTTGAGGTAGGCCAAAAGCAGCTCCTCTTTGCTGTAGAAACATTCCAACTTGAGGGCTACTGCCATTTCTCGCCACTTGCGGCCGAGGCTCTCATCCATGCCCACATGGGAACGAAAGAGGGTGCGTGCTAACTGCTGCGATAGGGTACTTGCCCCCTCTCGTGTTTGGCGGGTGAACAAATTGGTGAGGGCTGCCCGCACCATGCCAAGGGGGTCAACACCGAAGTGCCAGTGATAGCGAGCATCTTCTGAGGCAATCACGCCATGGACAAGATAGGGGGAAAAGTCAGCCAGACGCTTTAGTTCGCGGTGGGGGCGATCTTCGACAGGATTAATCAACTCCCCTTGGCGATCGAGGAGAAGAATGGGGCCTTGCTCAAGGGGGGGCAAGGGACGCACCGCCACTTTGTTGGCTTCTAGGGTCAGCAATCCTATTCCAAGGGCACTGAGGCCGATGACTCCCCAAATGCCGTAGGTGAGAACCTGAACCCAAAGGGGGGGCGGATTGTGGAAGCGAAGGGTAACGGCGCCTTTGACCTCCGGAGGACCAAGGGTAATGACATCGCCATGATGCAGCTCACCGCTCTGTAGGCGCTGCCGTTGGCGATAGAGGCCGTTGGTGGAGTCTAGGTCTTGGATTTGAAAGACACCGGTGGGGGTGAGCCGTTTCAGGCGGGCATGGATACCACTGACAATCTCCGCGTCAATAACAATGTCGGCACGACTCTGACTCCGACCCACAATGTAGCGATCGCCCACCAAGGGAAAGACTTGGCGTTGACCTTTGAATTCTACCCAGAGTTCAGGCGTGCGGGCATTTTCCCTGAGGGCAACCTGTTGCCAATCAAAGCGGGAGTGTACCTTCTGTACCGCTTGGGTGACGGTCTGGGTCATGGACTGCCAAAACTCTCGGGCCGGATTGGGCATGGCAGCAGCTATAGGGACAACCTTACGGAACGCACCCGTAACCTGATTGTGCCCCTACATTTCTGGCACATAGCCTGCCGGAACCGCACTCGGATCCGTATCCCGCTTGGAACTGAGAATATCCATGCGCTCCACTAAAATAATCGGCGACGAGCGATCGGCTCCCGTGTTGCGGTCTTGCCAGCGATCGAACTTCAAACTGCCCTTGATTCCCAAAAGCGTTCCTTTGCGCACATAGTCGGCAGCCACCTGAGCCGTTTTGCCCCAAATTTCTAAGTTAAACCAATCGGGCTGATCCTCCTTGGTCAGGCGATTCACTGCCAACGTCAACCGGCACTTCACACTCCCCGACTCAAAGTAGCGCACCTCTGGATCACTGCCGACACGACCCACTAAATGAACCACATTGAGACTCATGACCCACTGCCCTAGATTGCTCCTTTGTTCATTGTATATCGTTTGATTCTACTTCCTCGAATTCCTCGAAGTAAGAGCGAGGATCAATATGACCCCTCCTTGGGTGGATTGCTCCTCCCTGTTCTTACTGCTAGGGCAGAGCTTGTGGCTAATTTGACGCGGGTTTTGCGCGATCGCCAACCTAGCAACCTCGATTACTTAAAAAAATAAAAATTAAAATTAAGGTGGCCTGCTGTTGTAGCCACCCTGTTACAAAAAACTGATCTAGGGAGGTTATGTGATAAAAGCTATTATGCCTCTCCCTGACTCACTAACTAGCAAGTCTTTTTGGTATCTTTTCTTGAAGACTCTACGCTTTAGTTGTTTTGAGCTGCTTCAAGTCCTTTGTAGATACCGTAACCCACTAGGGCAGCTAGTGCCAACACCCCTACAGTCGGCAGAGTAACAACAGTTGTGGCAGTTGTTGTGAAGCCTAACCATCCGGCAATTCCAGAAGCAGGCACTGTAGAACTTACAACCGCCACTGGAATGGACTCTCCTACCAGAGTAGTTGCAATTCCAGCTGCACTAGCTAAAGCAGCTTTTGCTACTTTAGTATCTAAAGATTCATTAGTTTTGTTCATATTTAAGTTACCTCATATGCAAGGTAATAGCTTAAGGATATCCTGCGCCCTTATAGATTGTCAAGGTTACAGTGACTTAGTTTCCATAAATTTTTGTATTTTATTTTTTATGTAAGCTATATATCTTTATCAATGCTGAATACGCGGATCAGCCCATTTCAGGAGTAAATCCGCCAGCAGATTGCCAACAATCAGCATCACTGCCCCCATCATCAAGCTGGCCATCACAACATAGATATCTTGGGCAGTCACCGCCTGTAAAATGAGCCGCCCCAGTCCTGGCCAGTTAAAGAAAAACTCGGCAATAAAAGCGCCGCTGAGGAGGCTGGCAAATTCAAAGCCCAACAGGGTAATTAAGGGGTTCACTGCATTGCGCAGGGCATGGACATAAATCACCCGTGATTCCGGCAGTCCCTTGGCTCGTGCCGTCTGGATATAGTTTTGCCGCAGCACATCCAGTAAATTGCCCCGCATCAGGCGTTGTAAACCTGCAAAACTGGTAAGAGTGAGGGCGACAGTGGGTAAAATCAGGTGCCAGCCAATATCCAAGACTTTGCCCCACCACGGCAGCTCCTCGTAAAAGAGACTGGTCATGCCGCCGACGGGAAACAAGGGGGTACTTTGGGCAAGAAAGAGGAGCAACAGGGCAGTAATAAAACTGGGGAACCCTTGGCCAATGTAGCTCACCACCCGCAGCAGGCGATCGCTCCACCGATCTTGGGTCACCGCTGCCCAAATTCCCAAGGGGATGGCTAATCCCCATGTGAGGAGAATTGAACTCAAAGACAGCAGGAGAGTAGCCGGTACTCGCTCCCATAATAGGGATGCCACCGATCGCTGATAGACAAAACTGGTGCCGAAGTTGCCATAGCGAATGATCTGCCATAGCCAGTGAAAGTATTGCTCAACGGGAGACTTATCCAGACCGAATTGCCGCTCCAACTCCTGCAAGCGTTCCAAGGAAATCTGCGGATCCGCCTTGAGGTTGTCAAGATAGTTCCCCGGCGCCAACTGCATAATGGCAAAACTCAACGCCGAGGCCAATAGCAGCGTGATCAGGGCTTCCCCCAAGCGCCGTAAAATCAGGCGGCTTGTGTCATTCCCAAGACGTTGGCCAATGGACTCAAGCATGGATTACTTCGCCGCCAGTACGGCATCAATGGCCGCTTTCAATTCGGCTTCACTGAGGTGGGTGATGACAAAAACTTCCTGCACAGTTTTGCCGCGCCGTGCAATCACCTTAAACCCCCCCTTAATGGGGACGGAGACCCGCAGTTGCAAATGAGGAGACTTGCCTTTAACAGGGGAAATGACGCCGGGTGTGAGGGTACCAATCCCGGGCACCTTGGCCAATTTTTGCAAGACGGGAATCAAACCTTCAATGTGGGTAGAGTGATTGAGGACAACCCGACCAGTTTCTGCTGTCATTTCTAAGGTAACCACCGTGCTTGCAAGCCGGGTGCCAGGAGTTCTGGCCTCCCAACAATGATTTTATCTTGGTTTAATTCTAGGGGGAAAAGCCAAATTTGATGCTGTTGGGGGGGCAGTTGAGGCGGCAGCGACGGTGATGCTTGGGGAGCAGTGGGCAGTTCTGCTAGATCACTGGGGCTTGGGGTGATCGGTGCAGTTTCACTATAGAGATCGTTATTATCCACTTCATCGGGAATTTCGCGCCCCTCAACGTAGTCAACGGCCAGCGTCCGGCCATCGGGTGCCAAGCTGAGATAGAGTTCCTGCTGCGGGTCAAAATCCTTGAGCTTGAACAGTTCCTTGGTTTTGAGATTAAAGAGCGCAAGGTAGGGAACTTCACGGTAATGGCCTTCCCCTTCAATGCGAGTAAGGATGGCATAGAGAAATTCCCCCTTGGGGTCAAATTGACCGGCAATGATTGAGCCGTTGATGGTTAACAGTTCCCTATGCTCGCCAAAGATGTCCACGACATAGAGCGATCGCGAGAAGTCAGGATTGAACTTGACTGCGGCCACTTGCCGCCCATCGCGGCTAAAATCCAGCACCATGCCATACTGTGGCAAAAAGTCAAAGTCGCTCTTGCCGTTGGCAGCTTCTAGGGGGACAATTGCCAACCCCTGCCCTTGGGCAATGATTAAATGCTGATTGTCAGGAGCAATGCGGAACTCACCGGCCGCCGCTTGGTTGAGCCGACGGGGTTGAAACTGTGCATCGAGGAGCCACAGGGAACTGTCTGCCGGTTGGAGCCGATTCACCCGCTGCACAACGATTTTGCTGCCGTCATTGGCCAACTGAAAGCGCAGATTTTGGTACTCGCTGTTGTCAAGGATTAGGGAAATTTCCCCCGCAGGGCGCGGTTGCCGGCGGGGCGCATCAGGAGCGTTAAAGTATAGGCCGGTGGTGACGGTGTACAGTTGGGGGTCAAAGCCCAGTTGCTCGCCCCGCTCTCCCGCACTAAAGAGGATGCGATCGCCGGCCGGATAGGGCTGAAAGTCAAAAACCCGTAGATTGGGAGGTGTCAGAAAAGTTTTTTGCTGCAATGTCAGGTTATAGAGAATCAGTCGCCCCTCTTCAGCCCCAGAGCCAAGATACACCAGCACGCGATCGCGACTGCGAAACTGCCCCTGAAAGGGTTTCATCGGCTTCCCTTGAGGCACAGAGACGGCATCTGCGAGGGAGACTTTGAAGGTTCGGCCATAGGGAATCGGCTGGGTGAGCGTGTAGGCAAAACGCCGCCCCGACCAACTGGCCTTGCCCTCAAGGGGTGGCTCAATCTTGAGATGCTCCATCACCGAGGACCAATCCATCAGCCGATTAAAGGCGAGGATAAAGGCGCGATCCTCGACCCCCACATCGCGGTCTTGCCACGTAAAGTCGCGTACTTGGGCTTGGGTGCGATCGCCCCGCCACAACAGCAGAAGGGTGAAGACCACCGCTATCAAGAACACACTTACAGCCGCGCGATCGAGGGGCTGAGGAAAGGAGTGAGGACGCATCGGCAGGAACGGTCACACAGCAACAGGAGTACCATACCAGAGGGCTTCAATGTGCTGGATCATCGGTAGGGCGGCCTGCGGTTCTGGCAAGAGCACCGTGACATGACCCAGCTTGCGACCCGCGTAGGTTTGACGTTTGCCATACCAGTGCAGGTTCGCGCCGGGGAGAGCCGCCAAGGCCTCACATTTGGCTCTGTAGTCCACCCCCGCTTCGGCCAAGCCCAAGAGATTCACCATGACCGCTGCCGGCACCTGCATGGCGGGATTGCCCAACGGTTGGCCGCTAATGGCGCCCAGGTGCTGCTGAAACTGACTGGTGACACAGGCATCAATGGTGTAGTGGCCGGAATTGTGGACGCGGGGGGCAATTTCGTTCACCAGTACCTCACCCTTGGCCGTGAGGAAAAACTCAATGCCAAAAACACCCACAGCATCAAGAGCCGTTAGGATTTGGCGGGCCGTCTGCTGCACTTGCTCCCCCACGAGGGGGTCAAGGGGGGCAGGTGCTATTACGCGGCGACAGATGGCGGCCACCTGCTGGGTTTCCACGACCGGGTAAAGGGCTATCTCCCCTTGGGGCGATCGCGCTGCCATGATTGCCAATTCTTTGACATAGGGGACAAAGGCTTCCACCAAAAACTTTTGGGGCGGGATTTCTGGCCAGCGTTGTTGAAACTGCCGCCATGCCTGCTCATCGGAGATGACAAATGTGCCCTGGCCGTCATAGCCGTGGCGACAGGCCTTAATCACACAGGGAAAAGTGAAGGGGCGATCGCCCAAATAGGCAAAGTCCGGCACGGGAATCCCCAGCTGCTGTAAAAAGCACCGCTGCCGGTACTTATCCAACAGAGGCGCCAAGGAGGCAAGACGGGGATAAAAACAAACCCCCTGCCGTTCAAGGCGCTGCAATCCCTCGAGATCCACAAACTCATTCTCAAAGGTAATTACCTCAACCCGCTCAGCCAGTTGCGCTGTTGTTGCGCCATCGGCGATCGCCCCATAGCAGACCCCCTCTGCAACCGCCACCGCCGGATCCGTTGCCGCCGGGGTTTGAACCCACAGCGAGAGTCCCATTTCCCTGGCTGCCAGTCCCAACATCCAGGCCAACTGACCGCCCCCAATCACCCCAATGGTGGTTACCTTGTTCACACTGCCTGCAATAGACTCAACGGAACCTATTGTCCTATATCAATGCTCCTTGCGGTTCCCTAAAGGGCAAGCTGCACAAACCAAACAGCGGGATCCTCCCCCGCTGCAAACTCAAAGTTTAACTTGCGGCAAATACGAATCATCCCTTCATTGTCCTTGAGGACGTAGGCGTGGATGGCACTTAGCCCCTCATCGCGGCCAATTTGAATCAGACGGTGGAGCAATTCGGTGCCGAGGCCTTGCCGCTGCCAGCGATCGCTAATTAACATCGAAAACTCGGCGGTATTGCCAAAGTGATCCTTACTGAGGCGAGCCGCACCGATAATTTCCGGTTCCCCGCCATTCCGACGCTCCACCACCAGCGCCATCTCGCGATCGTAGTCCACAAAACAGATGCGCACCAAGCGCTCATGGGCAACCCGCTGCGACAGCTTCATCAGGTGGAAGTAGCGCAAATAGACACTCTGCTCGGAGAGGGTGGCATGGTACTGCCGCATCAGAGGTTCATCCTCTGGGCAAATCGGTCGAATCAACACCGGCGTGCCGTCGCGCAACTGCCACGGACTCACGTATTGGCTGGGATAGGGGCGAATGGCCGGCTTGACAAACGTACTTTCGTCCTTGTGGAGCACAATGCGGGCATCCAAAGCCAGCAGGCGATCGGGGGGCGCCAGCAGGAGGGGGTTGATGTCAATTTCTTTGATCCAGGGCTGATCCACCACCAGCAAGCTAAAGCGCACGAGTAAATCTTCCAGCAGGGCAAGGTTTGCCGCTGGCCAGCCCCGCACCCCGCCAAAGGCACGGGAGATTTTGGTTTTTTGAATCAGGCGGCGGGCCAAGGTGGTGTTTAAGGGGGGAAGCGCGATCGCCGTGTCTTCGAGGACTTCCACCAACTGGCCGCCCGTGCCAAAGAGAATCACCGGCCCAAATTGGGCATCGGTGGAACTGCCCAAAATTAGCTCAAACCCCTTCCAGGGGATCAGCGGCTGCACCGTGACACCGGCAAAATGACCCGCCCCGGCAGCATTTGTCACATTTTTCTCAATCTGTTGGTAAGCCGTGATTACCGCAGCCGCATCGGGAAGATTGAGGGCAACACCCCCGACATCGCTTTTGTGGGTAATGGTTGGCGAATAGAGCTTGAGTACCACTGGGTACCCTAGGCGATCGGCGGCCGCCACCGCCTCAGCTTCACTGCGGGCAATGCAGGTCTCCACCACCGGTAGGCCGTAGGCAGCAAGAACCGCCTTGGCTTCCCACTCGGTCAATAGGGTACGCCCTTCACTGCGCACTTGGGCAAACAGTTGACTTACCGAATCCCGATCGGGGGGGGCGGTGGTTAAAGGCAGGGAGGGGGTTTCATAGAGCGCCTGCAGGTGATCGCTATAGCGCCACATGTAACTAAAGATGCGGGCAGCGGTATCCGCATAGGCATAGGTGGGAATGCCCGCTTGGTTGAGAATTGCTTCTCCTCCTTTAACACTTGTGCCTCCCATCCAACTGGCCAGAATTGGCTTGGCACCAGCGGGACGGTTTTTGGCGTAGGCGGCCAGATCGTGGGCGATCGCCAGCGGGTCTGTCATTGCTTGGGGAGTGAGAATCACCAGTAGCCCATCACTGTTGGCATCGGTTTCGCAGTGGTGCAGTGCCTTGAGGTAGCGATCGGCGGTTGCATCCCCCAAAATATCCACGGGGTTGCCGTGGCTCCAGGCCGGGGGGAGCACCTGATCCAGTGCCCGGAGGGTAGCCGGGGAAAGGGAACTCAGTTTGCCGCCCGCGCGAATCAGCGCATCGGTGGCCAAGACGCCGGGGCCGCCGGCATTGGTGAGAATTGTCAGATGGGGGCCTTGGGGGCGCGATTGCTTGTCTAGAACCTCTGCCATGTCAAATAAATCTTCAATCGTTTCCACCCGCAGCACCCCACAGCGTTCCAAGGCTGCATCCACCACAGCATCGGATCCCATCAACGCTCCCGTATGGGAAGCGGCGGCCTGAGCAGCGGCGGCAGTGCGTCCTGCTTTGATGACAATGATGGGCTTGACATAGGCTACTTCCCGCGCAGCCGAGAGGAAGGATCGGGCATCCCCTAGGGATTCCATATAGATGACAATGCAGCGGGTTTGCGGGTCATCGCCGAGGTAGTAAATGAGGTCGCCCCAGCCCACATCCAGCATGGTGCCCATGGAAACAAAGGCACTAAAGCCCACGTTCTCCTGCAGGCTCCAATCTAAAATTGCCGTACACAGGGCGCCACTTTGACTGAGAAATCCCACGTGCCCTGATCGCGCCATCGTCGCGGCAAAGGTGGCATTCAACCCTGTGGGCGGACACATCACCCCCAGACAATTGGGGCCAATAAGGCGCATCCGCGCCTGACGGGCAAGGGCTAAAATCTCTTCCTCTAGGGCAAGACCCGCTGCCCCCACTTCCCGAAATCCGGCCGAGACGATGATTGCCCCTTTCACCCCCGCGGCGGCGCACTCGGCAATGACTTGGGGAACCGTTGCTGCCGGCGTTGCAATCACCGCTAGATCAATGGGTTCAGGAATGGCGGTCACACTGGCATAGGCCTTGATCCCCAAGACCGAACTGCGGCGCGGGTTGACCGGGAACACCGTCCCGCCAAAGGGGGTTTGGATCAGATTCCACAAAAGGGTTCGACCCACACTGCCTTCTCTTTCGGTGGCCCCAATGACGGCAACACTTTTAGGGGCAAAGAGGGGACGCAGGGGCTGGTGGCCGGCACGCCAGATGTCGTAAGCCGTCGTTCGGATCATCCTGTTGCCCTCGTAACAGCAAGGTGGGAAAGAAACCACCCCTAGTTTAGCGAGGGCAAGCTGCCTCGGTTACGTTTTGTTACGCAGGCTGCACTTCCCAGTCACAGCTCCTTTCGCCGCTGCGGCACAGCCGCAGATGAAAGCGACTGTCGCCAACCCGCAGATTGCGGATCTGCAGCTCCTCAATACTGGGGGGCAATAGGGGCTGATACACCAAGAACTTGCCCTGCGGAACATCCACCAGCGGCCACACCATGATTTGAATAAACTGGAAGAGACTGCCCGTGGCCCACGCTTGGGGAGAGCAGGCTACCGGATATTGCACCGGTTGGGGATAGTGCTGGCGATCGAAGCCACAGAAGAGTTCTGGTGGGCGCAGATCCGGTTGGCGACACACCATCTCAAAGAGGGTCTCCACCAAGGTCAGGGCAAAGTCACTGTCGTCAATGGTTCGCAGTCCCAAGGCAATGAGGCCGGTATCGTGGGGCCAAACCGACCCTAGGTGATAGCCAATGGGATTGTAGGCAGGGGAGGTACTGCTGAGGGTGCGAATGCCCCAACCGTTGAAGAGATCCGGCAGCCGCAGGCGTTGGCCTACCCGCTGCGCTTTCTCAGGGTCGCAAATGCCCGTCATCAAACACTGGCCGGTATTGGAGGTGAGGCTATCCACCGGGCGACCGTCCCCATCGAGGGCAAGGGCATAGAAGCCTTCCGGTTCTAGCCAAAAGTCACGGTTGAAGCGGTGTTTGAGGGCGGCGGCCTCCGCTTGCCAGCGATCGCCCCACTCGCCATAGCCTAAGTCGCGGGCAATGGCACTCAGGTGGGTTTTGGCGGCATAGACATAGCCTTGGACTTCGCAGAGGGCAATCGGACCATGGGCCAGTTGACCCCGACGGTTGACAATACAATTTCCGGAATCTTTCCAGCCTTGGTTGTCAATGCCTTTTTTGGCTTGGCGATTGTAGGTGAGGTAGCCGCTGGCAGCCATTTGCCGATCAATCCACTCCATGGCCGCCAGGGCATGGGGCCACAAGGTTTCCACGGTGGCGCGATCGCCCGTCCAACGGTAGTAGTCTCCATAGAGCATCAGCCACAGCGGCGTGGCATCCACCGTACCGTAGTAGGGCGTATGGGGAATTTCGCGGTTGCGGGCCATCTCCCCAAAGCGCAGCTCATGGAGAATTTTCCCCGGTTGCTCATCCCGCTCAGGACACACCTCTTTGCCTTGGTAATGGGCAAGGGTATAGAGGGTATCGCGGGCGATCGCCGGATTGAGGATTAGCGTTTGCATTGCCGAAATAATCGAGTCGCGACCAAAGAGGGTAGCAAACCAGGGAATGCCGGCGGTCAAAACCTTGCCGTGACCAAAGGACTGCAACAGCATATAGAGATCCGCCATGCCCCGCCGCAGGATGCGATTCCACTGCGGGTTGGAGGTGACAATTTCTGTGCAGTCTGACCACCACTGTTGCCGTTCCTGTTGCGCCGCTTGATCGGCAGCCGCTAGGGAGGAAGGGACAGGCACGTGCGCTGTGGGCGCCCCATTGGTAAAAGGACGGACACAGTAGTGAATGCTGTGGTAGCCTTGGGGTTCCAGCTTGAGGTGCCATGTGGCGCTGTTCTCGTGAAGCTGGTTGGGAGGAGTGCCCAAAAACTGCACTTGGGTCTCCATCAGGGCACCATCGAGGCCTTGGTAGGCAAAGCAGAGATCGGCGCGTCCCTTGGTGTGGCGCAATTCACAACTGACGGGTCGCAAAGCCTGCCCCCGCTGGGGACGACGACCACCGTATTGACGAATTTCAAATAAATCCTGAAAGTCTGCCCCAAAGGTGAGGTGAATCTCCACCTCCACCGGCTGCACTTGGTGGTTGGTAATCAGAATCGTCTCAAAGAGGGCACCGCGCACCACAAGGCAGCGTTCGATGGCCAAGGCTTCCGCCGGCAGCTCAGGTTGCTTGGGATTGGTGCACACCACCTTCAGGGCATGACTCCCTGTACAGTGAAAACTGAGCAGCACGGGGCGATCGCCCCCCACCCGCAGCTCCACTTGACTGAGAAAGCGAGTATCGTGGCAAAATAGACCCGTAATTGCCGTCTGTTGCTCGTCATTGCAAACATTGCCCAGCTCATCACAGATGAGCAACACATCATCGTCCTTCAGGACGGGAACCGTTTTGGGGTGGGTTTGAATCTTGGTAGCCGGCGGCGGCGGGGCGACAATGGGAATGTAATCGCGCCCGTACAGGGAAACGACATCGGTCTGCATAGGTGCGGCAGCGGTCTTAGGGAGGGGTAATTTTGGCTAATTTGCTAGATCTTCCCGCAGGATCGGGGCGATCGCAATAGGTAGATATGCAGAAAGTTAGGCGCCGGCTAACCGTTTCCGCTCTGAAAGACTTACATACAAATCTATCCAGTCAAGTCAAATAGACTCCATTGTTTAGATTTTCTGCTTACTTCCTGCTTCATCGAAGTCTCAAGAGCGACGCCCTCAAGGGGGGTTACTTCTCCACAGGCTTCAATTTCCCCAGAGCTTGGGGTACTTACAAAATTCAACAGGTTGAGACTCCCATTTTGGCGCAATTATCTGTTGGGAAACACCCGGCCTAACCTTTGCGCCCTTGCAGGTAGGTAGCCACGCCCACATAAATCAGGCTATGGAAAACCAGCATTCCCCAATTCAGCAGCAGATTACCCCAAGTAGGGGCATAGACCGGCGTTGGATCAAAGGGTTGGGGCGGTGGCTCAAAGAGGCCAAAATCGAGGGGCGGCGGCACCATGCCATTCACGTCAATCAAAGCCCCATAGGCACCCATTGCCCAACGGCCAATCGTTAGCCAAGCGAGAGCCGTTGCAGCCCCCCTGAGCTTAAAGAGAACGCCGGCAAAGATGATTTGGGGCAAGAGTAAGGGGGGCAAAATTTTGCTGGCCTGATCGTTATTCGTGACAGCGGCGGAGATTAGGAGTCCCAAGCAGAGACCGGCCACCAAGGTCAAGAAGGTGGTGAGGCCAAACCCCACAGGCCAAGGGAGGAGAGCGCCCTTTGGCAGCCCAAAGGCCAAGACGGCCACAAGGGTAATGAGCAGGGTTTGCCCCAAAGCGATGCCCTTCCCAAGAGTGAGCTTGGCGGCCATGTAGGCCCAGAGACTGAGATTGGCAAAGCGTTCGCGGCGGTAAATCGCCACTTCTGTAACCAAGGCTTGCGCCCAGCCGGAGAGTCCCACCCAAAGACAGGCACAGGTCAAGACAAAGAGAATGCGTAGGGTTTGAGCCGCTTGTAGCAGGCCGGGGGGATCTTGGGGCACAAAGGGGGAGCGGTCAACGGCAAAGCGGGTGAGCAGCAGGGCAACGGGAACGCTAATCAAATTTAAGGCAAGGCTCAGGCGATCGCGCCACAGGAGTTGCCACTGGCGCCGACACAATACCTGCCATTGATAGAGGTGCGGCGGTGCCGGCCGTTGGGGAAGGACTTCGGGAGGAAAGCGGCGCTCGGTTCCCAGCACACTGGTGCTCTCGGAGGTCTCTCCTAGGCTGAGGTGGTTGGCAAGGTAGCGCCGATAGTCGGGGGATTGGCGAAATTTTTGACTCCACTCGGCACTGCGTTCGGGAGTCAAGAGGGTGTAGATTTCGGCTATTGAATCCAAGGGGCGATCGCCCGTTGGACTAAAGAAGTAACGAGCCTCATTGGGTGGACCAAAATAACAAAGGCGCCCCCCTGCCCCAAGGACCAGCAGGCGATCGCACAGATGCACATAACTGGTGGCATGGGTCACCAAGACAATCGTGCGCTCTTGATCTGCCAATTGCCGCAGCAACTGCATCAGCAAAAAGTCCAAGCCCGGATCCAGACCGGAAGTAGGTTCATCGAGGAAAAACAGCTTGGGATTGGCCAATAGCTCAATGGCAATGCTCACCCGCTTGCGCTGCCCCCCACTGAGGCTGACCACCAGTTGGTGTTCGGTTCCTGTTAACTGCACCTGTTCGAGAACGCACTGAACGGCTGCCCTGCGGTTTTGGGCATCGGTGTCTGCCGGCAAGCGCAGTTGCGCGGCATAGTGGAGGACTTCGGCCACCGTGAGGCGGGGATGGACAATGTCATCTTGGGGGACATAACCAATCTGGGGGCGGTAGGTGGCAAGATTGTGATGCAGATTGAGACCGTTGAGCCGCACCTGTCCCTCCTGCAGCGGATCCAGCCCCATCAACACTCTCAGGAGCGTGGATTTCCCCGTGCCACTGCCACCGACAATCCCAATCAGTTGCTTCGGTTCGGCCACAAGGGCAACCTCGTGTAGGAGGGGGCGATCGCCGGTCGGGGTTTTTACCCATCGTTGCAAGCCCCAGGCATCAAGGCGAATGTGACTCCCTTGATCGGTGAGTTCAAGGGTCTCGTGGCGGTAGAGCAGCACAAAAGGCCCGAGGCGAATTTGATCGCCGTTGCGCAGGGTATGGGGGGCTTTGAGCAGTTTGTCGTTGACATAGGTGCCGTTGCTGCTGTTCAAATCCCGCAAAACGTAGAGACCCGCAGCGGTGCGATCAATACTGGCGTGGCGCAAAGACACCGTCGGCGCCTCCAGTTGCCAATGTTGATAGCTGTGGCTTGCTGCGCGCCCCAACGTCAGCGGCCATTCTTTGAGGGTTTTCAGGACAAGACGGCGCTGCTGGGGTAAGGGGGGTGGGGTGGCCGTTTCCGAAAACTGGATTTGCACCAGCAATTGCACTTTGTTTTTCGGGTCTTGGCCGATTTCTAGGCGCAGTGTTTCCCCAAGGGCAAAGCCTTCTTCGATACCGATGCGGCAGTGGTTGTAGAACGTGCCGTTGGTACTCCGGCGTTGATGGCCATCCCCATCCCAGAGGTAGTAGGTTGCCCCCTGTTGCCTAAACACGGCATGACGACCGGAAATCACGGCCCACAGGGGATCATCGGGCACCACCAAGTCGGCCCACTGGCGATCGCGTCCCAAGCGATGCTCCGGTTGTGTGAGGGTGTAGGTCAAGGTTTTCCCCTGACTTTCCAGGGTGAGGGTAACAGTGGGCAGATCAACAACCGTTTTTGGGGGGGGCGATCGCATCAGAGTCTCACCGCAGTTGGGTTCGGCAATGGCCGGCTTCCCTTAATTTACCGTCACCCAAAAGGGAGCCGTAATGATTTTTTCTCCTCGTCGGAACTGTCCCCAGAGCCTATAGCATCCGGGAGTGGGAAACTGGGTCATGAAGCGAATGATCCCCGTGGGTTGACGATCTAAAGCATGGGCATGCAGGTAATCCGCAGGGGTGAGGGGAGTCGTGGCGCGCAAAATCACCAGATGTCCCGCTTCACCAAGGTAGGGGCGCAAATCTTGAGGGGGTTGCTGGGTGGCAGTATCCCACAGACGAAAGGCCACTTCTACGGCCGATCCGGCCTTGAGGGGTTGAGGGAGTTTGAGTTCAACCGCTGTTGTGCCAATCACTTGAGTGGTTTGGGCAGTTGGGGCATCGGCTGCGGGCGGCGTCCCTTGAGCCACAAGCGGCAGCATCGCCACCGTTTCCGTAGCGCTGGCGGGTTTGTAGTCGGCAATGAGGGTGTAGCCGCCTCCTTGGGGCAATGTGGTTGCGACCTGAAATTGACCCTCACCCAGATAGCGGGGATGAAGGTGCTGAAATACCTGAAGATCCTCACTGACGACGATCAGGTGCATCAGCTCCTCTTGGAAACGCTCAAACTGCCTCACCGCCTCGCCGCTATGGGTGCGAATCGCCAGCGTGAGGGTGGTTGGCTGTCGTGGAATCGGCGTGGGGGAATTCACCAATTCAGCATGGGTGGTCGGCGCGCTCCCACCGTGATCGGGGGTCGGTGTAGCACCGTGATGCTCATGGTGGGGGTGATGGGGCGTGGCAACTTGCTTTTGTTGCATCGTCGTAACGAGGGCGATCGCTCCCCCACCGAGGAGAGCTAGCCCTACCACCAGTAATTGAGTAAAACGCCGTTTGGCCATGCTTCGGTTTCTCCCTCAACAGCTCAGAGAACGCAGGCATAAGAGCCATGTATCCTCACCGCCTTTCTCTAAGAATATGCTGCCTTGAGGCCTTATCCGCCGGCAGAACTGAGCAGCCATCTCGATCAGTACAAGGACTCATGGGCAGCTAAAGGAACCCCCTCTGGACCATTTGATTGGGTAGTTGCCGTAGGGTCAGCCAAGCATTGGCATCGGGCACAAGGCCGAACCGTTCGCGCAGTCAAGGCTTTCCGCAAAAGTCGTCACTGCTTCGCCGAAGGCACCGAGAGAGGGAGGCAAGCGCTTGCTCCCACTGGACTGCCCGTTTGCCGTAAAGGGTTTCTCAAAGAGGCGTTGATTTATCCCCCAGAGGTGGGCTACGCCACGCTCCACCAGTTCGCAAAGGCGATATAACCGTTCCTGAAGTGGTGGACTTCCCATTGCAGGAGGAGTCTTGTTTGTTGCGCCCAATCGTCAATGGCCTGCGGAGGGAGATGCGGTGAGTTGCAGGGCAATCCCTAGGTGGCCACGCGTGCTATGTTATGGCAAATCTCGGCGGTGATGGCGCTGCCCTCCTTGTTGTTTTTATCTCACCGTTGTATGCGTTTTGAATATGATTTGTTGCTGGTGGCGGCCAGTCCCTTGGCGTTGGATATTGCCTATCGCTGTGCCGCCTTAGGGCGAATCGGCATAGTGATCCCACCTCCGGAGGGGCAGTGGCAATGGCAGTGGCAGCGCTGGTGGCTGTCGCAATATCCCCCCCGCCGGCTAGATGCTCAGCATTGGCAGCACTTTCAAGCCCACCTCCACTACGGACAGCGACGCTATGCGCCTAGGGTCTTGGAACTGGCGGGGGTAGATGTGATCCCAGGGGCAGGGGAATTTGTCTGGCAGCCCCGCTGTCATTTTCGGGTGGGGGGAGATCGCCTCTATGCACGAGGCTACTTACTCCTTGATGCGCCTGCGGCAATGGACACCCATGACATGGATGCCCTCGACAGGATCGAGCTGGCCTGTTGGCGGCACTGGTCTGGTCAGCCCCTTGAGGCCGATGAACAAGGTCTGCCGCTGGTGGCGACAGAAGATGCCTGGTTCAACGATCGCCTGCACGCTGTCCTCAGTGCTCTCGGTCTAGGGGTTCCTCTCAAGGGGAGGCGCAAAGCCCCCGACCCGACCCCTTTGAACCTACACCCCCTGCGGCGGGATGCCCAAGGGTGGTTGTGGATCAATGGCCAAGGGCGCACCAGTCACCCCCAAGTCTATGCCTGTGGCGGTTGGCAGCGGGGATACCGGTTGCCCTCCCTGACCTACTTTGAGGCCTTCGCGATCGCCCGCCAGATTTTGCAGCGCAAACCGAGATCCTTGGACTACCGTTCCCAGCCGTGGTGGATTGCCCTACCTGTCCCGCTGGCGCGCGTAGGTTGGAATGCCCGCCAAGCCCGGCGTTATCTGAGGGAACCGATTCAACTATGGGAGATTCAGCACTTAACGCCGGAGGGGCAGAGTTTGGGTCAAGTGGTGCTCAATCGCCAAGGGCGGCTGCTCGGGGCAACCTTGATGGGTCAAGCGGCGATCGCCAGCAGTCGCATCTTCGGGCGGTGCTTAGATCAACCTGCCTTGGCTGCCATTACCTATGCCGGTTGGGAGGTGGATTGCCAGCGCCAGCGATCGCCCAACGCCGGCAGGGGACAAGAGTCGCCCTTGCCCTGATGTTGCCAAAGAATCGTGAAAGCACCCGCCCCTTCCCCTTGGTGCGGCCAGAGCCGATAGCAGGGAAACGCCGCCAAATGGGATTGATAGGCCGCCAGCATCGGCACCACTTGCGGGACAAATTGCGGAAACGTTGTCATCAGCCAAGCGGCCACCTCCTCATTTTCCTCGCGGCTAAAGGTGCAGGTGCTATAGAGCAGCCATCCCCCCGGTCGCACAAGGGCAGTTACCGCCGCCAGAATCCGTTTTTGCCGCTGTTGGTTGTGGCGAATCGTCAACGGATGAAAGCAGCCCGCGGCTTTTTGTCCCTTCGCCAGCAAAGATTGGCCGGAGCAGGGGGCATCCACGATCACCACATCCGCCGTGCCCCGAAACTCAGCAGCCAGCACGGCACTATCCCAAGAAGTCACGCCCACAGGATGCACTCGACAGCGTTTGAGATTGCCGATGAGCATCCCCACCCGTTTGCCGATGGTTTCGTTGCACACCAGATAGCGGGGGTGGAGCGATCGCCAGGCAAAGAGGCTCTTGCCGCCGGGCGCCGCACAGACATCAATCACCAAGGAGGGCGCTGGGGGCAGCGTCAGCAGCGGAACCGCCGCAAAGACCGAGGAGCTATCCAAACAATAGTAGGCGCCTGCCTCATGGAGGGGGTGTTGACCCGTCCGACTCCCCGCCGCAAAACGGGTCACCCAAGGGGGTTGCCAAGACAGCGGTGGCAGTGGCTCGAAGGGCAGGGGGGAAGCCGGTTCCCCACACCAAAGCACCGTAGGCGGGTAGGCGGCGGGAGTGGCAAGAGCCTCTAAAAAACGCTCCCGATCGCTGGCCGTTTCAAACAGGCGGTCAGCACAGGCCACGGCCAATCGGGAGAGCTTCAGCACGGGTTTAGCGGTGGATGGTAGAGGCACCTCTGACTGCTTCGGCAAGGGCGCGCACACTGGCCACCATGGCCACGTCACTGTTGAGTTGGTTGACGGCAGAACCGACCCCGACACCCGCAGCCCCGGCAGCGATCGCCAGCGGAATCGTCACCGTCGAAAGACCGGAGGCACAGAGCACGGGCACCGCAACGGCGCGGGAGATTTCATAGGCAGCCGCCAATGTGGGAGCCGCTTTTTCGATGAGACCCACCGTGCCCCCATGACGAGGTTGGCTACTCGTTCCGCCTTCGGTTTGAATGACATCGGCACCGGCCGCCACCAGCGCCTCGGCGAGGGTAACCTGTTGATCCAAAGGCAGCGTGTGGGGAACCGTGACCGACAGCATGATGTGGGGTAATAACTCGCGGGTTTGTTGGGTCAGGCTCAAGACCTCCTCGGCACTAAAAACCCGACCCTGGGCATAGAAGCTATCGTAGTTCCCGATTTCCACTAAATCAGCACCGGCGTTTACCGCCCGCAGTAGTTTCAGGGGTTCGACTGCTGAGACACACACCGGCAGGGAGGTAAGGTGCTTGGCAAGGCGCACCAGTTGAGGATCGGCGGCAATATCCACAAAGGTGGCGCCCCCTTGATCGGCAGCTGTTACCACCGCCCGCACGCGATCGCGATCGAAATTGTTGAGGCCACTAATAATCTTGAGAACAGACCGTTGTTCAAAGGCAGCAGCTAGACGCGGATGCAGCATAGACTTGAAACTTCCCGTAGTTGTGCATCTTTTTATCCTACCGCCCTTTTCACTCTGAGAAGTGGCCTAGCAAGGGGGGGTTAAAGGTTCTCCTGTGTCTGCGGCCAGTCACCAGTTGGGCGGCCAATTCCGAGGGGTAACCCTTTCTTAGGGGCAAAGCGATCGCCAACGGGAGCCGCGCTCAAATTAGGATGGGGGTTGTTGCTCTGCCTATCTCTGCTTTCGGCACCATGGGTGTTGTTCCTCGCCAACGCTGGCGGTTTCCTTCGATTAATCCTGAGGCATTATTCATAAAGATTTACTCTTGTGGCTGTGAGTACATCTAATGCAAGAACTCCTCTAGGTGAAAAGTAGCGTGCCCGCCTCTTCTGATCGTTACGACTCACAATTCACGCATAATAAATCGCCCTATGGAAACTGCTATTCATTCGGGAGGAGTGGTCGTCGGAGCGCAGCTCCTGTCTTTGGTTTTCCATAAACTCGGTATTCTAGTAAGATCATTTGCTGACAGCTCCAATCAATAGAAGTGCCCTTATGCCGACATACTACAACATTCTGATGGGTCAAATCTAGAGGTCAAACAATTCCTCAGCTGTCAATACCAACTTGGGTAGTAAATTTGAACGAATAACGGTTTGTTTCTGCACTTCTGTAATCTCATAAGACTGACCCACCAAAAGGCAAATAGTGACTTTTCTTTCTTCAGGGTCAATAATCCAATACTCAGGAATGCCCATTTCGGCATACTCCCGCCGTTTAGTATGATAATCGCGCTCCCGATTTACAGCACCTGGACTGACTACCTCAATAACTAAAAGAGGTGGACGTTCCACAACGGCAGAAAGAGGATTTTGCTTGCGCAGGGCTTCCCAATCTTCCCGGTGGAGAATACACAAATCTGGTTCCCGCGATGTTCGTATTCCAGTACGCACACCAATACCACCTGGGAAAATCTCAAGCGGTAAATTATTGGCTTTAATATATGCCTCAATAATAGTGAACAAAAAGCGAATTATTTGAATATGGAGAGGACTACCGGCTGGCATGATAATAATTTCACCTTCCTCCAATTCAATACGGCTGTCCTCTGTGTTATAATCCAAAAATTCTGCAAAGGTAAATTTTTTGACTTGAGTTTGAGCCATAAATCACCTTTTACTTAAGTTCAGACTCTCATATCCTATTTTGGCGTTGTAAAACACAATCAGCTAAGTGAGCTGCCCACAGGTCTTCTCTCAATCAATTGAATTGCCTCTGCCAGAATACCGAAGGCATGGTAAAATAGTTTCGGGGAATTTATGCCAAGGGCTTGAGCTGTAATGGCCAAGGCTGCTTGCCGCACGGAATCCGTCGCATCCCCCCACAAAGCCGTCAGATAGTGAGCAAACGCCGATTTTCCCGTCCCATAAGCTCCTGTCAATGTCCCAGCTCGCTGCGGGATTGCGCCCGTAAGTCCCGCCAGAATTCGGCGCAGGTCTTCAACTGCGTGGGTGGGCAGAATATAGCCCTCAATGCTCTGCGGGCGCTCTAAGTCCCGTTCCAGATTGATGGAACGACAGAACGGCGATTTAGGCTAAATAGCTCTGTTAGGCGCGGCATTAGATTCTACCTGAAAAGTGCCGCAGTGCTCCGCCCATAACCGTAGGCTTGGGGGGCGGTGAAGCGGCAGGTCGTGGCTTAGTTATGTTATAAGTATTATTAATCAGCTTTGAAAAGTGCTGTCGGGCGGACAGTGCGGCTAGTTCTGAAAACGCCCCTGGAGAGGTTCTGGCAGGGGTGTCCTTCGGGACATCTAGCCAAGACTCGGTGAAGGGGGAATCTCCCGCTATACGAGAAGTGTTAGCGGGATAAGCGTCAATCTAGGAAGAACAGAGCTGGCGGGATTGCCCTGTTGGTCACGGTTTGTCTGCTTTGTGCCTGAGTTCTCTACGAGGAGCCACCAAAAAAGAGGTTAGACAGTAGCAGCACAACACCCGCTGCCACTGCAATCTGGACACCTGTTTCCACCACCTGCTGCCATTGCTCAGCTTGCTTGGCATCTTCCCTTTCTTTGATAGCCATCAGCAAAAAGAACTGATCCTCATCGCTCAGTTGTCGAATAAACCCTTCAGAAAGCAGTTCTAAGGGCAATTGCTTAAAATACTCAATCCGTTCACGAATGTAATTGGATTGTGTGGCTAAGCGTTGCTCTTTCTGACGAAAGGCCTGATTTTTTGCAAATTCGGTTTCTGTTTTAACCGAACAAAGAAATTTGTATTGGCGATGACTCACTGTTTTTGTAAACAAGTAGGCCAACATTGCCCAAAAACAAAAGCAGGACCACAAAAAGGCAAAAAGGCCAATTAAGCCGCCAATGGAGGTCATGGCCAGCCCAATCAATCCTAAAATTAAGTTCTCAATGATTTTTCCCCATTTTTGGGAGGAATCGAGGGCTGTCAAGTCATCAACGCTCAGCCCATGAGCAGCCAACTTTTGTCGCTGTTGCTTCTCGATCTCCCCAATGACTTGCTGATACTCTTGCTCAATGAGCGATCGCTCCCTTTCCAAACGACGACCAACAGCTTCCATGCGAATGGGATCAAAAATCGGCAGCGATTCTTCAACCTCTAGATCCCATCGCTCAGAGTCTATCTCCTCTAGTACTGCCCTATCTGCATGCTCCATGAGATAAGCATAGGCCTCGTTAATTTGCTTGAAGTGCTCCTCGACGATTTGCCGTGCCTTTTTGGGCGTCTCAGGGGGCAGCTTATCAGGATGACACTCAAGGCAAAGGCGGCGATAGGCTTCCTTGATCTCTGCTTTGGAAGCTCCCGGCTGCAAGCCTAGAATCTCGTAATAGTGGGTCATGGTTTCTTTGGTATTAGGCTCAACGTAAACAGCTCAAGAGGACTTGAAAGGAAATAGCTGTGAGAGCTGTGAGCATCTTTTACATTTTTTACATTTATTCAAGTGTTTCAAAAACTTCAGTCGTGGATCCTTATTCACCCCAAAAATCGTAATGACTTGATATTCCCCTAAGTTAGAAACCCAGACCGGCGAGGGTTTGCCAGTGGAACCACAGAGGTTTTCGTCGTAGTTACTATTACTATTCAGCTTGAGACTGGGATCGTGAAGGAGTGCGAGGCCACAGGGTTTTTCTCCCTCGGGTTCCCCACTGCAAACAAGGATACGGCAGTTTTGATCGGCAACTTCTTCCCATTGATTAGTATTAACAGTGCCAACGGATAACAGTTGAGGTTGAGTAGGGTTGATTTGGTGATTACTCAGCTGACTTAAGGCTTCATAAAACCCTTGAAGTCGCTCTTGAAATTTTTGTTTAAATTCCTTGGCACTCTCGGGGAGTTCCCAAAAGGCATCCTCGTTTTCAGGAATCAGATCAGAGCCTCGCCACCACGGCGCTTGCTTACGCTCTTGACGAG
>NZ_JBKBHV010000027.1:0-32576 GCF_046299635.1 Thermosynechococcus sp.
AGTTTACAACTGTGCTCATTGTGGCATTTCCATAGATAGAGACTTGAATGCGAGTCTCAAACTGTTGAAATTTGTAAGTACCCCAAGCTCTGGGGGAATTGAAGCCTGTGGAGAAGTAACATCCCTTGAGAGTGTCGCTCTTGAGACTTCAATGAAGCAGGAAGTCAGCAGCAAATCTAAACAATGGAGTCTATTTGACTTGGCTGGATAGATTTGTATCAGTCTTACAGAGCGGGTTGGGACTGCTGAGCTAGCGTGACGTGAAACTTACCGCCGACTTGAACAATCTCCTTTACGGCTGCCCGCGTCCGAATGCGAATGCCCAGAGCCGTTGCCTCCTGCACGAGAAAGTTAATAATTGTTTCTGAATCATCACTGACGGGAAAGACTCGCCCATCGGCCTCGGTTTTTAACTTGACCCCCGCGCCTCAAACCAAGCGATCGTGTCTTGGGGTTGAAAGCGACTAAAAGCACCCCGCAAGGCTTGGCCACCACGGGGGTAGTGTTACACCAACAGCGCCGGATCAAAACAGTGGTGAGTGACATTGCAGCGACCACCGCCGTAGATGCGGACTTTGCTCAGCACCGTGGCTCCAGCTTCTAAAATCGTCACGCAATGATGAGGATTGGCCGTCGCAGCAGCGATCGCCCCAAAAAACCCGGCGGCACCGCCGCCAATCACTAAAATGCGCTGACCCACAATCAGGATTCCAAGGGAGAGGGATGGGTATCTTCATCTTTGCCGTTTTTGCCGTTGCGATCGCGCCTCCAGTGAAGCTGTTGATGCAGCCGACCCACAGCAATCCCCTCTGCGGCCATCAGGTTGAGCACCCGCCGCCGAAACTCCCGCCCCACTGCCCATTGTTGTCCTGGTTGTGTCTTAATCCAGATGCGCACGAGTAAGCCACTGGCAGTAATCTGATCAATGCCCAGCACCTCTGGTCGCTGCAACATCTTGAGTTGCCACTCAGGCTCTTCATAAAAGCGACGACTAAGGTCATCCAATAGAGAGAGTAAGCGATCGGGAGGGGTCTCAATATCTACCCACAGTTCAAGATTCACCCGTGACCACGTACGGGTTAAGTTGGCCACCTTGGTAATCATACTATTGGGAATTGTAATCAACTGCCCCTCAGCATTCCGCAACTGCGTAATTCGCAGATTCAAGTTTTCCACGAGGCCTGAGTAGGGTTCAATTTCTACCACATCGCCAATGCCATACTGATCTTCCCAGACAATGAGCAGACCATTGATAATGTCTTTCACCAAGTTCTGCGACCCTAGGGAAATGGCCAAGGCTAAAAAGCCCCCGACCGCCAGAATAGAGGAAACAGGTACCCCCAACGACCCCAAAATGACCACTAAGCGAATCAGGTAGATCACAACGGTCTTAAAGCCGCGCATCACTTCCACAGTGGTACTAATCCGCAGAGTTTTGCGCTGGGTATCGGCAAACTTGAGCAGATTATTTTGCTCCCAGAAAACACGCAGACGATCAAAAGCCAAATCGGCAAATTGATTCAGCAGCCCAGTGCCAAACCACACCACCATCCAAAGAATCGGCAGGCCATAGACTTGGGAACTCAGCCAGCGGGTCATGGGAAAGAGACGCAAAATTGCTGCTAAGCCGAGCAGCCACAGAGCCACTTGCCCCCACAACAGCAGATAGCGAACGAGACTAATTAGCTGGATACGCTGCTTGAGAAAAAAATGATGTCGCAGATGGGGTAAAAGGGGGAAAAGCCACTCCGGTTCTGTGGTTTGGGTAACCACTCTCTCCAGTTGTCTTTCTAGATGCTTGCCTTGGTGCAGGAGTAACCGCTGCACAATGAATAGGATGAGACTTCCCCCTGCCACCCTCAAAAAGATGAAAACCGCTTCTTGAACTTGGGCTATCAGGGCGGTATAGGTACGTTCCTGAACGGCTCGGTTCATCTGCTCCTGCAAGATGTCCCGCCACTGCTGTGCTAAGGTTTCGGGCGGCAGTTGATGGTAATCGCTGTCGGCTTCTGTGACCGTTAAGAGGCGAGTGGTGCGTTCCGCTTGGCCAACGCGGGCACTGATCACCAAAACATTATTGAGACGGGCAACACCGATATTCACCTGTTCTGGCGATTCCCGTCTCTGGGCAAGAGCGTTATTCAGCACCCGCCGTAGATTGGATTGAATGAATTCTGCGCGAACTTCAACAGGAATCGCATTACCGGGATTAGCGCGATCGCGCACCGTGGGCGCAGCAATTGTAAAGAGGCTACTGCCATCAAAGCGCACGTCGGTAATTTCTAGCTCGCCAATGCGAATCACCCCAGAGGGTAGAGGAGCACCTGTGGTTTGAGTGATTTCCGGCACAGGTACCTGAGCAACGCTCGGCCAAGGAGAGAGAATGGCTACAAAAAACGCCACAAGGGCGATCGCTCCCCACCGCCATAATGGTTTACGCAAGTTGATCATCCACTGCCAAGGGGTTGCTTGAAGGCAAACAGTGCTAAAAGTATCCTCTCACCTTTTGAAGGTTGAACTCAGTTCACGGTTCCCTAGGGGCGATCGCCAACACGGCGGGGAGCGCAGTCGCCGGCCACATCCCGAATCAGGGAAAGACGCGAGGAAATATAGCGCTCCAGATGATGCCGCTGGTGGTGTTCTAGGGGATAAACATCACTAAACTGTGTCACCAGCCACCCCTGGAGGGTGTGATCATCCATACTCAACAATCGTCCCACCTGTGCTTGCTCAACAAAGCGCCAAAACTGCCGGAGGAGAGAGGGGGTCATACTTGCCCTCCTTTTAAGGTTTTCTTTAGATTTTGTCTATCTACTACCATACGTTGCCCCTTGGAGATTGGGGAGGAATCTGCGAAAGCCGCAACTAAAGTTAGGGAATCCACATGAAGTTCTGTAAACTTCTATGGCAATCTCTAAAGCCCAGTCCGCCTGTGAACCTCTGCTTCCTTGGGGAGGCTCCGCATCTTGGTAGGGCGGTGAACCGCTAAAATAGTAAGGCTTTACCAACATACTCAAAAATCAGCAGAGTCTATGCGCACACATTACTGTGGCGATGTTCGGCTAACGGATATCGGAACAACGGTCACCCTCTACGGTTGGGTGGATCGGCGGCGAGATCATGGCGGCGTCATCTTTATTGATTTGCGCGATCGCTTCGGCATTGTCCAGATTGTCAGTGACCCCCAGCGCACTCCCGCCTCCTATGCCCAAGCCGATCGCCTGCGCAGTGAGTATGTGGTGAAGGTCATCGGTCGGGTCAGCCAACGTCCCGCAGAGTCTGTCAATCCGAAATTGGCCACCGGCGAGATCGAGGTCTATGCCGATCACATTGAGGTGCTCAACACGGTGCGCCAGCAACTCCCCTTTGCCATCTCCAACACCGAGAATGAATCGGTGCGGGAAGAGGTGCGGCTGCGCTATCGCTATCTCGATCTGCGGCGAGAACGGATGGCCCGGAACTTGCAGTTACGCCATCGGGTTGTTCAGGCCATGCGGCGGTTTCTGGAGGATGAGGCGGGCTTTATTGAAGTGGAGACCCCCATTCTCACCCGCTCGACGCCGGAGGGTGCCCGCGATTACTTGGTGCCCAGTCGCGTGAATCCGGGGGAATGGTTTGCCCTCCCCCAGTCGCCGCAGTTGTTCAAGCAGTTGTTGATGGTGGGGGGGTGCGATCGCTACTACCAGATTGCCCGCTGTTTTCGCGATGAGGATCTGCGCGCCGATCGCCAGCCCGAATTTACCCAGCTGGACATGGAGATGAGCTTCATGGATCAGGAGGAAATTATTGATCTTAACGAAGCGCTCATCTGCCACATTTTCAAAACCGTGAAGGGGATTGATCTGGCGCGTCCCTTTCCCCGCCTGAGTTACCAACAGGCCATGGATCGCTACGGCACCGACAAGCCCGATACCCGCTACGGCCTCGAACTGGTGGATGTCTCCGATATTCTCAAAGACTGTGGCTTTAAGGTCTTTAGTGGGGCGATCGCCCAAGGGGGCATTGTCAAAATTTTGCCCATTCCCCACGGTAGCGATCGCATCTCCAATGTGCGCATTAAACCCGGTGGCGATCTCTTCCAAGAGGCCACTGCCGCCGGTGCTAAGGGGCTGGCCTACATCCGCGTTCGCGACAACGGCGAGATTGACACGATTGGCGCCATCAAGGATAACCTCTCTCCAGAGCAAAAGGCTGCCCTCCTCGCGCGAACGGGGGCGAAGGCGGGGCATTTACTGCTTTTTGGCGCCGGGGACGCGGCAACGGTCAACAAAACCCTCGATCGGCTGCGGCAGAGGATTGCCCGTGAATTTGACCTCATCGATCCGACGGCCATTCATCTGCTGTGGGTGGTGGATTTCCCGCTGTTTGAGTGGAATGCCGAAGAGCAGCGCCTTGAGGCCTTGCACCACCCCTTTACCGCTCCCCATCCGGCGGATTTAGCCGATCTCAAGACCGCCCGTGCCCAAGCCTACGACCTAATTTTTAACGGCTATGAAGTGGGTGGCGGCAGTCTACGCATTTATCAACCGGAGTTGCAACGCCAAGTTTTTGAAACCATTGGCCTTACTGAGGCAGAAGTTCAAGAAAAATTCGGCTTTCTCCTCGAAGCCTTTGAATTCGGTGCTCCGCCCCATGGGGGGATTGCCTACGGCTTAGATCGGTTAGTCATGCTCCTTGCCGGTGAAGAGTCCATCCGCGACACGATCGCCTTTCCGAAAACGCAGCAAGCCCGTTGTTTGCTCACCGGTGCCCCCAGTGGTGTGGAACCGCAGCAACTCAAGGAACTCCACGTGACGCCCGCCATGCCTACGAAAACCGCAAAAAAAGCCTAAGTCCAGCCGTTTCCTTGGAGCCGGTTTAACGAGTTTGGTACAGGTTGGCTCGCACGAGTTCCAAACTACCGTCGGCGATTAACTGGACGGCGATCGCCAGAATGAGGAACCCCAGAATACGGGTTAAAGCCCCCACGCCGGTTTTGCCCCATTTTTGCACCAGCGGCTCGCCCAAAAACAGACAGAGGTAGACCACGGCGCTAAACAGCCCGATTCCCAACAGACAGCCGAGGTACTCTTCCCACGTTTGGCAGCGGGTTGATAGCGTCATCGTCACCCCGATCGCCCCCGGCCCACTGATGAGAGGAACGGCCATCGGTGTCAGGGTAATATCCTCCTTATCAATTGCTTCGGTGTGCTCCTGAAGGGTTAACCGCTGGTGAGAGGTCACCATTTGCCAAGCGGTGTGGGCCACAATGAGTCCGCCGGCAATGCGCACCACGGCTAAGGAAATGCCAAAGAAGCCAAGGATGAACTTGCCTCCTAGAAAGAAGGCAACCAAAACGGCAAACACGTTGCGGGCAATTTGTTTTGCCTGTTGGCGACGGTACTTGGGGGGATGTTTTGCGGTGAAGGTGTAGAAAATGGGAATGGCGCCAATGGGGTCGGCAATGGGAAACAAAGCAGCGACGGTTCCCAGCAAAAAAGAGAAGGTTGGATGCAAGGTTGGATACACCATTGACCGATGTAGCGGGCAAAAGTCACAGCTTCATGCGTTTAGGAGGGCAACAATCTCCTGACTAATGGTCCGCAGTTGATTGCGCACGTCTTTATCGGGAAGGTTGGGGCCACTAAACACCCCCTGACCAATACTGTGGAAGCGCCACTGCTCACTCATGTAGCTAAAACCAACAATCTCTAGGCCAATGGCACGGCGTTGGGGAGAGTCAGGGTCACCGTAGAGGCGGATTTGCAGGAGCAGACTGCGGGCCTGCCAGCGGCGACTCCAGCCGGGGAGGTGAAAGCCGATGTCAATGGAATCGGGATCCATCCAGCGGCGGGTGTGGGGGTCATCGGCCCAGGGGTGCAGATCCGCCCGCAGATCCGGATTGCACTGCCTAAAGAGGTGAACAATCGCCCCCAGCTTACTGGCCATCTGCACCGTCACTGCCTGCTCTACCGCATTCACCGTGGTTCTCTCCGCAATACCCTTGTTCCCAAGGTTAGCGAGGGGAAACGGCCGCATCAACTCTAGGGGTTGGTGGCGGTGCCAAAGGACGCTCAAGGCGGGGTTGCCCCACCGAGTAACTCAGGGCATAGCTTTGCCCCAACAGCCAAAACCACAGTTGGGGGGCAAGGGGTTCAAGCCACCCTTGACAACGGCGCACTAAAGGGGGCAACCAAAAACCAAAGAGGGTATGGTAGAGGGCATCCAAGCTAAAACTGAGGTAGCTTTGCAGCCACCGCAGCAGATGCCAAGGCCCCACCATTGCGTAGATCCACCCCAGGAGGTGGGGGTTTTGCCAAGCAGCTCGCAGCGCCATGCGATTAAAGGCCAGCCAACCGGTACGGTCTTTGATGAAGCGATCAACCAGTTCGGGGGATTCCTGCCCAAGGATGCCAAAGAAGGTGTTGAGCATGGCATTGACCCGCTCGGGGGGAAGGGGGCGATCGCTGGGCACCATCATGCCTCGCGAGAAGAGCCATGTCACCGCCGTATTGCTTTGATAGGCGCGAATTTGGTTGAGAAATTGCTTTTGGACAAGGTCATGCCGCAGTGCGGTATCCAGCAGATCCGTCAGGCGGGGAAGGTTGCGCACCAGGGAGCCAAAGCCGGTGAAGACTAAGGGGGATTGCAGTGAGGCGGCATCCCCAATGGCTAGGACGCGATCAAAGGCCACGGCGCGATCGCCCCGATGGTGGCTAAAGTGGCCGGGAATGTAGCCAAACGTCGGCTTCACCCACGTCAGTTGATCCAAATCGCAGCGGCGGTACTCCGGCAAAATGGCAAAGAAGTCTTCGTAAAGTTCCAGTAAAGAGCCGGGAAACTCCGGCCGAATGTGGTGGTAGTGAAATAGATAAATCGTGCGCTCTTCCCCTGCCCCCGGAAACAGCTCCCAAATGAGTTGTCGTCCCCGCGAAATATCACCATGGCTAAAGAGGACATCGCCGTAATCGCCATCCCAAACTTCCGGCGGGATTCCCTTCACAATTGCCCCCACCGTCGGACAAACACTCTCAAAAGCCCGCCCGCCGTTCAGTTGCCGCGCAATGGGAGAGGCAGTCCCCATCGCATCCACAAGGACACGGGCGATCGCCTGTCGCTGTTCTTGGGTCTGGCGATGCTGTGCTTGCACCACGACGCCGTTGGGATGAACCGTGGCCGTCTCAAATTCCGTCCAATCCCAAATCTCCCCGCCCGCTTGGCGCAGTTTCTCACCGCACAACTGGAGGAGCTTTGCCGAGTCAAGGGCAATGTTGAGCACGGTGGGCGTGTGCAGGACGGGTGCCCGACAATGGGCAGGACTGGTGGCATCAAAGAACTTGTTAAAGCCGTCGCGGTACTCGCGGGCAATCAGGCTCTCAAACTCGGCCGCAGTGAATAACCCCAGATCAATCAGGCTCTGAAATTCCAGGCGGGAGATATTCCACTCCCGATTCATCCGCCCAAAGGGCAACCGCTCAATCACCAGCACCCGGTAGCCCAACCGCGCCATCACCGCTGCATGGATGACCCCCAAGGCGCCCCCCACATAAACCAGGTCGTAGCTCGGCGGATCACAGGGGGGCGTTGCCCACTGCAACACAGGAACTGGAGGCGTGGGCTGTTGTACCCCTTGGCGCCAGCGTTGTTCCCACCAATAGACGCGCTCTAGATCCGCTTCCCCTTGGGGCATGCGTTGAAAGTATTTCACCGTCAGGGGGTAGCGATCGCCCAACGCTTCAAAAATGGTCTTGCCGGCAGGCCAAGAGGGGAGGCTCGTAGGTTTTAGGGGAAAGGCCGAGCACAGCTCCCGCCGAAGCTGCTGCACACAAGCACGCTCTTGGGGAAACGGCTCCTCTCCCCAGCGCATCACCTTGAGGTACGTGGTGCGTTGTAAGCTCCAGAGAAAGATGGCCAGTTCGGTATTCGTATTCCTCATCTGCCAGCGGCCACCGCTGTCTTTGGGCACAATGGTTCCCAGACGGGGTCGAAACGTGTGGTGCAGCCAGTGAATGACCGCTAGGGTATCGGGCGTGGGCACCTCAAGGTATAGGAGTTCTTGCATGTTGTTTCAAAGGTCTCCTAGGGAGCTTGACAACGGCACAATTTGGCGTAAACTGCACTGTACTAAACAGTTTAAGAGAGTTTACGAGTTCTCAGAATTGCCCTGTTGTCCTATGCATTATCCCATTCCGCAGAATCTTGAAGAAATGGTAGCCCTCAGCCGGCAGCCGGTCAGTGAAGAGGCGATTGCCGCAGCGATCGCCGGCGTGATTACCATTTGCCGTGCCCAAGGCCACAGTTTGGCACAGGTGCAGGAATGGGTCTTAGCAGAAGATGACCGATTGGATCGCAAAACGCGCCAATGGCTCAGTGAAGCAGTGGAAATGGCTTGGTCAACGGTTGATGGTGTCGGCGTACCGACCGGCCGTGAGGGCGATCGCTAGGGCATCGGCAGCATCATCGGGCCTAGGAAGCTGGGGAAGTTGCAGTTCCCGTTGCACCGCCTGTTGCACCGCGATTTTGGCCGCATTGCCGTAACCGGTGAGGGCTTGCTTCACTTGGGGAGGGGTGAATTCCATCAGGGGACACTGAAGCTGACTAAGCACCAAGAGAATCACGCCTCGGGCTTGCGCCACCACAATCGTATGGCTCATCTTGTAGAAAAAGAGGCGCTCCAACGCCACCCAATCCGGTTGGAGGGCAGGAATGAGGGTGTGCAGATCGTTGTAGAGACTCCGCAGGCGATCGCCCACGGCGGTGTCGGCAGGGGTCGTGATCACGCCAAAATCGCATACTTGACAGGTGTTGCCCTGCACCTCAATACAGCCATAGCCAAGGGTAGCAAGACCGGGGTCTAGGCCAAGGATGCGCACCTCTCCTACTTCACGACCCCTGTCAATAGATCCAGAATGGGCTTGGTCATCCAGTTCAATCCCACCTTGAGTTGGTGTTCGAGGGTGGGCAGGCGATAGAGATAGGCCAGCCGCCGTGCCAAGTAGGCCAAAGGGCCATCGAGGGTCAATCCCAGCCCCGCCAAGGCGGCGCGATCCGTGCCGAGGGTGAGCATTTCCCCCAGATGGGAATAACGACAGGGAAGGAGGGGGCGATCGCTCAGACTTGCCCAGAGATTCCAAGCGGCATAGTCCGCCTGTTGAAACGCCGCCTGCGCCGTATGGGGAATGGCTTGTCCCTGCTCATCCACCGCCTCGGCAGCATCCCCCAGGGCAAAGATCTCGGGGTGATCAACGACCTGGAGGGTGGGGAGCACCTGAAGGCGCCCCGTAGCTGTTTTGGGCAAATCAAGGGCAGCAATCACGGGTGAAACCGCCGTCCCCACCGTCCACAGGACAATATCCACAGGCAGCTCCTCGACGCGGTCTTTGTATTGCAGGGAAATATGATCTGCCGTCACCGCCACGGGGGTTGTTTCTAAATCAATCCAAACCCCTCGGTCTTCGAGAACCCGCAGTGCCGCCTTGCGATTGAATGCCGGGGAGGACTTGAGGATCTCGGTGTTGCGATCCACCAAACGAATGCGCCCGCGGCTGCCTAGGCGCTCCGCCAATTTACAGGCCAGTTCCACTCCACTCGGACCGGCCCCCACCACCACGACCCGAATGCGGTCGCGATCGGAGCGCTCACAGCGCTGCAGCGCCTCTTCCAGACGGTAGGCATCTTGGAGGGTACGGAAGGTCAAGGCGTACGCCGCCACACCGGGAATACTGTTTTTGGGGGTTTCCCCTCCCAAGGCCAGAACGAGTTGCCCATAGGTCAGGGGGGTGTCCTCCCTCAGGTGAACCGTTTTTGTGGACAGATCCACGGTGGTTACCGTTCCTTGGTGAAAGACCACGGGGGTATCCTTGAGCACCTCCACAAAGGGCGGGGCAATTTCCCATGCCTGGAGTTCGCCGGTAATCAGCTCGTAGAGCAAAGGGGTAAAGACAAAGCGATCGCTGTGATCCACAAGGGTAATTTCCGGCGGCGAAGACCAGGGAAACTGCGCCAACCGCAGGGCGGTATAAAGCCCGCCAAAGCCACCCCCGAGAATGCAAATTTGACTGCTCACCGCTGATCTTGTCATGACGCTGTCCGCTCTCTAAGACTTATACAAATCTATCCAGTCAAGTCAAATGGACTCAGTAGATTTGCTGCTGACTTCCTGCTTCATCGAAGTCTCAAGGGCGACGCTCTCAAGGGGTGTTACTTCTCCACAGGCTTTAATTCCCCAGAGCTTGGGGTACTTACAAAGTCTAACAGATGGAGCCTCCCACTGCCGCAGGGTTGGGGTGGACACACCCTTTCATTTCGCCGCTTGAGAAATTGATAGTTTGCTCATAAGAGTGGTTATACACCATAAAAGCATAAGTTTATGTAATTTTAGTTGATTTATCGGTTACTGCTGTTACCCCCTCAGTATAACTTGCGCATCCCTGAGGTCGGCAATTTGAGGCACGGCCAGGGTCTCGGGGAGGGCCGGATCCGGCAGTAAGGGGCGATCGCGCCGCAGCCAAATCGCTTGCAGACCAGCGCCCTGGGCACCGCGGACATCTTCTTCCCAACTGTCGCCAATGTGCCACACTTGGTGGGGGGAATAGGGGGCGATCGCCCCCTCAAAAATGCGCCGATTTGGTTTTGCTGCCCCCACTTCGCTGGAAATCCACACCTGCTGAAAAAAGGGAGCCAATCCCAGAGCCTCTAGAACCCCGTACAAACGGCTATCGAAATTCGACACCACCGCCAAGGGAATGCCTTGGGCTTGCCAATCTTGCAAAGCGGGCAAGACATCCCCATAAACCAGCCAAGGTTCAGCCGTGGCGTAGTAGGCAAAGACCGGCCCAAAAAATGCGCCAAAATCGGCAAATTGATCCAGCACGCCCGCGCGGCGAAACGTGTCCGCTGCAACCCCTTGCCACCATTTGAATTCGGCCTCTAAGCGTTGGGAAGCCCCCAGACCCGGAAACGCGCAGGGAGGGGCAGCCCTAAAGGCCTGAAAAAAGGCCACATCCAGTGGCGCCGGCTCAACATGAACCCCGACGGCGGCAGCAAAGCGGCCATAAACGGTGCCCACCGATTCCCGGAGGCCAAAGAGGGTACCGACCGCATCGAGGGTAATGAGTTGGGGGGGATCAAGCAGGGGCATCGGAACTGGCATCCACCGCCGGTGGGGGAGAGACCTCTTGGGCACGGCGCTTGCGTTCTTGCGCCACCAGCTCTTTCATGAGACTGCGGGCCTGAGTCATTTTGTCGAGGTTGCTGCGGTAGAGTTCAAGATCGCGCTTGACTTTCTCGATGGGCAGCTTGATCACGGGAGCCAGTTGATCCAGTGTCTCGTTGAGATGCTTGGTGACATCTCCCGCCAACTTTTGCAGGAAGGCATACAGACCTACGGCATGGAGACGGCTATATTTGCCCTCGTGGTTGAGGCTGTTGAGGGGGGCAGCGGGTTGACCCCTGCTGAGTTCATCAAGGATTTGGCTCAAGGGACGGCCTTGGTATTGCTGCCAAGCGGCGGCATCCTCCTGCAGCTGTTGCGGGTTCATTTCCTCGGCCACACAGAGGGCATGGAAGATATTGGCGCGATCGCCCTCCGGCTGATACCCTTCCATAAACTGGTCAAAGGCGGTAACGACGCCAAGGGCAAAGAGAGGAGAGTAGCGAAACTCTACATTGACGCGCAGCAGATGAATTTCCACCAGCAGTTCTTCAATAAAGCGACGGTAGATCGAGTGAATCGGTCGCGTGTGAGCCGCATAAAAGGCGCGTTTGGTATCAGAGACGGTTCGAGGATGTTGCACAAGCTCTGCCGATATTCGTTAAAAAATGTCATGATTCTTGACTATTATCCCCCATTGCGCTTTCCCAATCAATGATGCCTCCTGAGCTTGCCCTCGCCATTGCCCAGTTCAACTGTGGCGAATTCTATGCCTGCCATGACACCCTAGAAGCCCTCTGGTTAGAGGCCGCTGAACCGGAGCGCACGTTCTACCAAGGCCTGTTGCAGGTTGCCGTGGCCTGCTACCACCTGAGGCGGGGCAACCGGCGGGGGGCGATTTTGCTGTTGGGGGAAGGGCGGCGGCGTCTTCAACAGTGCGATCCAAACTTTTATGGCCTAGACTTGACCCCTTTTTTAGCGGCGGTGGCAGAGTTGCAGGGGCAGCTTCAGACTTCCCTTGAGGCGGAGCCGAAAATTCACCTGCATCTTGCGGTTGCCGCAGCCCCAGATCAGGCCTAGAATCCGAGACCCCCTAATATTCAAGCTCTTCCTCCTCAGGTGCTGCCGCAATCGGGGTCTGCGGATCTTCTCCCTCTTCGGGGAAGCGAATGAGCACACCGTTAAAAAAGCGTGCCAGTTTTTCGGCGGATTCACGCAGCGGATCGCAGGCGGTGGCAGGGGCTTGGTATGCCGGCGGGGGGGCTGGTTCTTCCTGAGGCCGCAGGGGAGGGAGGACAGCGGCTTGCGGCGGTTCCTTGGCCTTTGGGGCAGGCGGGGTTTTGGAGGGCGGCGGGGCAATCTCCCAGACCACTTTGATGCGGCGGCCTAGCACTTGGGAAAAGGCAGCTTCGATTTTGGCCTGGTTATTCTTTGTCAGATTTAACAGGGTTTGATTGACAATGCCGATGTGCACCTCGCGATCGCTCACCCGTCGCAGATGACCGTGTTGCGAGAGCAGCGCATAGGTACTCATTTGCCTCTGCTGCAAGACCTGCAGCGCTTCATGCCAGACGCCTTCGGTGTTCTCTGCCTGCGGTTCAGGAGAGGGCTTAGGGGTGGGCGCAACCTTCTCCTTGGTATCTTTGATTTGATTGATTTGAGCCTGTTGAGCTTCCGGCTCCTGGGGAGCAGCAGGCGCAGCAATTGCCGCCGGTTCAGTCCTAGGGGGCAAGCCAATGGTGGGCTTCGGGTCGGCAGTCGGCATTATATTGGGCACAGGGGGGTGTGACCCTGTCTCCGTGATTAGCCCCAGAATACTAATTTCCAGCCAAAGACGGGGTTGATTGCTCTGTTTAATCTGGCTTTCGCAGGTGCGCAGATGTTGTTGGGCCTGCAAAATTTCCTCCACAGACCATGCCTCGGCAAGGGCAATCAGTGCCTGCCAAGTTTCTGCGCTCAGAGCCACTAAGTCCTGCCGTTGGGGAACGGTTTTGGCCAAGAGCAAATCCCGATAGAGACCGGCCAGATGGTGCAGAATCGTCAGGGGATCGCGACCCCGTTCCAGTAATTGGCGGGTGTGCTCAAGCACCGCCACCGCATCGCGGCGGGCGATCGCCCCCAATAATTGCCGCAACTCTTGCTCTGGCACTGCTCCTGTGAGCTGCCACACATGTTCTACGGTGATCCGTTCGGGATATAGGCTCAACTGATCCAAAAGACTTTCGGCATCCCGCAGCCCCCCTTGGGACAACTGGGCCACGAGGGTCAATGCTTCCGGTTCAATCGCAATCTGCTCTTTGTCGGCAATCCATTGCAGATGGGCCACCATTTCCCTCACGGGGATGCGCCGAAAGTCAAACCGCTGGCAACGGGAAACAATCGTCGGTAAGACCCGCTGCGGATCGGTGGTGGCAAGGACAAAGACCACATGGGGCGGCGGCTCCTCGAGGGTTTTGAGGAGGGCATTGAAGGCCGAGACGCTGAGCATGTGGCACTCATCAATGACATAAACCTTGTAGCGACACTGCACTGGGGCAAATTGCGCCTTCTCGATCAGTTCGCGAATGTTGTCCACCCCGGTGTGGCTGGCGGCATCAATTTCAATCACATCCAAACTGGTGCCCTCGGCAACTTGCCGACACACGTCGCACTGCCCACAGGGATCGGGGGTGGGCTTGGGACTGCTCAAGCAGTTGAGGGATTTTGCCAGAATTCGAGCACTAGAGGTTTTCCCCGTACCCCGCGAACCGCAAAAAAGATAGGCAGGGGCAATGCGCTCCTTGAGCAAAGCTTGGGTGAGGGTGGTGGCGATCGCCCCTTGACCCACCAGATCTGCAAAGCGTTGGGGACGATATTTGTGATGTAGAGGTTCGTAGGTCACCGCTGGGCTGCAAGGGATCTGCCGGCAAAGACCTGCTCTTGACTCAGCAATCCAACCAAAGAGGACAAGACCAGATGCGCCTGTTATTCTAACAGGCCGGCAATGACTCTCGGCTCACCAAGAGCGATGCCCCGCCGTCTCCCCAACGGAGATCAATCGTTGCCCCTAAAACCAGCCTTTTTTGCCGGCAATATACGTTCTGTTGAACTCCTCATCACTCTTGGTGAGGTAGATCACGCCCTCAATCAGACCAATGATGCCCATGACCAGGGCAAGCAACCCACAGCTTAAAAGACTCACCAGCAGCATGATCAAGCCCTCGGTGTTGTAGCCAAGTACAAACTTGTGAATACCAAGGGCGCCCAAGAGGATACCGCAGATGCCGGCTGCTATTTTCTTGCCTGAGATATCGGAATTTGAGGTCATTGTCCCTTCCCCAATGGTTACCTGTGAAACAGCGCGATTGCGCCCTCTTGGCCTATATCCTTCAGGGGTTAGGGAAAATTGTCAAGGGGCAAGCAGGCAGTTGATTAATTGACCCAAAACGGTCAACGCCTAGGCAGCAGCGACCCAATCCGCTAGGGGTTCCCAGCGCACGTAGCGATCGCCCCCCACTTCCACCACCACTTTGAACTTGGGCAGGGTCTGGGTTAACTGTGCCAAGTAGGCAAATTCTTGCCTTGAGAGCCGCTTACCATCAATGAGCCAGAGCACTAGGCCTTTGGCATTGGGGGGTAGGTTCTCCAAGTGGTAGGTGACAAGGGGGGGTTGAAAATAAACGCGGATGTTCTCCTTGCCGGTGTGAGCAGGACGGATGCCATGCTCTTGGGTAAGATAGGCCGCCAAATCCCCCAACCCTGGTGCGCTCATGGGCAAGGTGGTATAGCCCTTAGAACGCAATCGCCGCTGATAGCGGCCCTCAAAACCGCCCTCCGGCGGCACAAAGAGTGCCAATGCCCCAGCGGACTCTAAATCTTTAACAAATTGATAGCCGGCCAGCAGACCCATAGATTCTCACAGGTTTTAGCATTCCATCCAGCACTTTACCATGCGCATTCCTACTGCGGATATGCCTAAGTCAATAGCAATGCAAATAGCCCACATAAGGCAATGCCATCAAAGACCCCCGCACCACCAATACTGAGCACGCCCGCTGACATCCGCTCAATTTCCCGTAGGTGGAGTAAATCTGCCCCAATCAGTGTTCCCAGTACACCGCCAGCAAAGGCAATGGGCGCCGCCGCCACCCCCCCGGAGATCAAAATGGCCGTCATGGCTGCGGTGAGGGGAGCAACCAAGGCATTCATCTGAATGCCAATCCCCGGCACCACCTGAGCAGAGTAGTAACTCACCGCGGCCACAATTGCCGTCACCAAGAGAATTGCCAAGGGACTGACGCGGCTAAATTGGTAAAGGGCCAATATGGTTGGGATCAGACCGCCCCCCACATTCAGCGCCACAATGGTCTTCTGCTCGATTTTGCGTAGGGGAATGCCCCAAAACCGACTCAACCAGAGTTCCTCAAAGTCGGGCACAATTGCCACCGTAGAAACCCGCTCATAGAGGGGGATATTAATCGTGCTGCCGAGAATGATGAGCAGCAGGAGTGCCGAGGCGGCAGTGGGTGAAAAGCCCAACTTGGCAACGGCCACTTGTACAGCATCGAGGGCGATCGCCAGCCAAAGAAAGGGCAGCGACAGCAGCAGTAGGACAAAGAGCAGAGCAGTAACCGGCAGATAAATCATAGGAATTGACGATCACGTTAAACTTGCGACGATTCTTGGGACAGTTCCACAAGGGCTTCCTTGAGGGCTTTGGCTAGGGCAATGGCGGAAGGGTAGCGATCGCGAACCAAGGGAGCCGTAGCGCGGTGCAACACCTGTTTCAAGGGTTCAGGAATCTCTGGGCGATCCGAAACATCAAGGCGATGAAAGCCATCACGGTGGTGATAGAAGCGAATCGGACTATTGCCCAACAGTAAAAAAGCTAACGTTGCCCCCACTGCAAACAGATCCGACTGAACGGTGGGTTGGCCCATCATCTGTTCCGGAGCACTGTAGCCCTCCACAGCAATGCGAGTACCACTAGGGGAATGCCCCAGTTCTTTGACCGCACCAAAGTCAATCAAAACAATCTGATTATCCCGCGATCGCACCAGCAAGTTACTGGGCTTGAGGTCACGGTGAATCACTGGCGGGTCTTGGTTGTGCAGATAGTCCAACACACCACAGGTTTGAATCATCCACTGTACTGCCTGCGGAATCGGTACCGTGCCATTGCGCAGCACCCAGCGCTCTAGGTCAATACCATGAATGAGTTCCATAACCAAATAGCTTTTCCCATCTTCAACAAAAAAGTCATAAAAGCGGGGAATGCCAGCATGGTCAAGGAATTGCAAAATGCGAGCTTCTCGTTCAAATAGTTCCTGTGCCTTCTCATTGTCCTCCATGTCAGACCGCAGTTCCTTAAGAACCCGCACCTCTGGAACCTTACCAGTCCATTCCCCAGGGGATTGAGCTTCACAGGCTAAATAGGTGGTGCCAATCCCGCCATGCCCTAAAAGGCGCAGAATGTGATAGTTGCGTACCGTGCGCTGCACATTGAGGGGTTGACCACAGTGAATGCAAAACAGATTCCCTGGCAGGTTACCGGCATGGGTACACTCACTGAGGGTGGGCGCACTGCCGCGAAAGGATTGCTCATGGAATTCAAGAATTGGGCCTGTAGGGCCTAGCTGAATCAGGCTGCCACTGGCAAGTTTCCTCTCAGAGACAAGGCGACCGTCAACAAAGGTGCCGATCGCCCCCAAACTTTTGAGATACCAACGGCCAAGATTTTCTGGATCTCGATAGCAACACAATTCAGCGTGATAGCGACTAATGAGAATATCATTGAGTATCACATCATTGTCTGCGGCACGACCAATACGAATGGTCGTCTTAATCGGGAAACGCCATGTTTTGATCGGGGTACGTTTCCAAGGGTCTAACAGGTGCAAGATAATCACAGGCGTACAACTGCCACAGCAAACGACGACCCTTTTCCCATGGATGGAATACGCTCATAACGGTGAAAGCCACTGTAGGAGAAGACTCCTTAGCGTATCCCATCTTTTAGAATAGGTTAGAATAGGACTGTAATCAGAATTTAGCTTATTTTTCTCAGCCTAGCGGATGCTTGTTGTCGTAGGCAAAGAAGGGAGCAAGATAACGATTTCACTTGCAGATTGCAGGTGCTCAGGGTTCTCGCTGCTGCCAAAGCGTAGTACATTAAGGAATAGTGCTGGTGTAGCTCAGTTGGTAGAGCAACTGACTTGTAATCAGTAGGTCGTCGGTTCGAGTCCGACCATCAGCTTCGGTCGCTTAGCGCTTAAAAATAAAAGATGTAGTGTTCTTTCGGTTTAGTCTTGTCTGCTATGACAGCACTATGATGATCAAGGAAACGATCGCGCCACCCCTACTATGCTTGTCTACTGCACCCGTCCCCACTGTAGTCGTCCCCAAAACGATGTTCCAGAGTTAGACAACCCCAACAAACGCTATAGCCGTGTGGCGGAACGATTTTGCACTGCCTGTGGGATGCCCTTGATTCTGCGGGGGCGATACGTCGCAGAACGGCTTTTAGGGCGTGGGGGCTTTGGGGCAGCCTATCTAGCGCGGGATTTGGATACGCCGGGTCGGCGCGAGTGCGTGATTAAACAGTTTATGCCGCTGATGTCCGATCCCCAGAGTCGGCAAAAGGCACTGGAACTTTTTGAGCGGGAAGGGCAAGTTCTTGATCAACTGGGGCAGCATGCTCAGATTCCAGATTTACTGGCATTTTTTGCTGAGGAAGTCCCCAGTGTGGATGGACAAGGGGTAGAGCAGTATTTCTACCTAGTACAGGAATATATTGATGGTGAAACCTTAGAGGATGAACTGGTTCAACAGGGATGCTTTAGCGAAGAACAGGTGCGGCAGGTGCTGCGGGAACTCTTACCCGTGTTGCAGTACGTCCATGACCACGGCTCGATCCACCGTGACATTAAACTCTCGAATATTATGCGCCAGCACCCCAGCAAGACAAAGTTTCCCGGCCAAGGGCGGCTCTACCTGCTGGACTTTGGTGCGGTAAAGCAGATTTCCCAAGCAGGGGGACAACAAGGACACTTTACAGGTATTTATACTCAATACTATGCGCCACCGGAACAAGCGCGGGGGGAGCGGGTCTATCCCAGTTCAGATCTCTATGCCTTGGCCGTCACCTGTATTGTGCTCCTAACGGGCAAAGATCCTAGTCAATTATTTGATGCCTATAACAACCGCTGGGAGTGGCATGCCTACGCCCAAGTCAGTCCACAACTACAAGCCATTCTTGACCGCATGCTGCAACCTGCGCCTAGCGATCGCTACCAATCCGCGGCAGAGGTCTTAGCAGACTTAAATGCTTCCCCTAAACCTGTTCCGGCTCCCCCGCCGGTCATCCCCTCCTCTTCTGCCCCACAACCTGTGACCTCATCTCCTGCCCCGCCACCGGTGGTGTCTCAACCGCCATCTCCTCCTTCACCTGCACCCCTGACGCCTCCCACCAGCACACCGCGTCCGAGAGCAAAACCACCGCGGCAGCCTGCGCCTCCCTTACCCGCTTTGAAAATTCTCGTTGGTGCCGGCTTTACAGGCTTTGAAATGACGGCCTTGGGACTGATGATTTTTAGCTTGATGACGACTTGGCAGTTGCCCGTTGGTGTCAGTGCTGGCCTGATTGGTGCATTGTTTGCTCTCTTAGTGTTTATGCAATACAAACGCTGGATTGAACACTGGGAGCAGTTGATCATTGCGGTTATTTCAGGGGCAGTTCTCTTTTTTGTGCCCCTCTTGCAAGCGGGATTAGGGGGTGTGACAGCCCTGCTCATTTGTGGTTTAGTGGGGTTGGGTTGTGTGGTTATGGGCAACATCTTCTTGCTGATTTACAACATCTTGGGGCGGTTCCTGTAGGAGCAGGGCAATGCAGTTAACGTGGTTGGAGAGCAACACTTGGTTATGGGAGTTGGGGAATACGCGGATTTTGGTTGATCCGTGGCTGGTGGGGCCGCTCACCTTTGGCAACATGCCGTGGCTCTTTCAGGCGGAGCGATCGCGCCCCTGTGAAATTCCAACAGATATTGATGCTATTTTGCTCTCCCAAGGCTTCCCGGATCACTGTCATGAACCGACGTTGTGCGCCTGCGATCGCGCCCTACCGGTCATTGCCTCCCCCAGTGCTGCTAAAGTTGCCCAAGCCCTTGGCTTTGAAACGGTGATTTCCCTCAGTCTCCATCAAACCCACACGTACCGCGATCTGACGATCCAAGCCACCAAGGGCGCCAGTATCGGCCCTAGTCAACTGGAAAATGGCTATCTTCTGCGCTGGGGCACTCAAAGTCTCTACTATGAACCCCACGGCTGTCATGATCCGTGGCTGCGCACCTACGGCAAGGTGGATGTGGTAATTACGCCCCTTTTGGATGTCTGTTTACCCATAGTCGGCGCGATTCTCAAGGGGGGCAAAAGCGCGCTGGAATTGGGGCAATGGCTTCAGCCCAAGGTGATGATCACCACCGCCGGCAATGGCACCCTCCGCCTTCAGGGATGGCTACCGCGACTGCTCTCAGTTAGGGGAACCCTTGAGGAACTGCAAGTGTCGTTTCAGCAACTTGGCTTGGATACCCGTTTGGTGGAACCGGTGGCCTACACTCCCCTTGTGCTGCTGACTGAGGTCTAGGGATGCGACGCTGGCTGCGGCCTTTGATTCTCTTTTGGCAGGGGGCAATTCTTTTACTTCAGGACAATCAACGGTTTTTGCAGTTGCTCAGTCAGATGCAGGGGATCGCAACCCGCGTGCTGGCGATCGGGATGTTGATCGTGGTCATTGTCGCCATTATTGATTTGGGGCGGATTTTGGCCACAGAGTTGCTCTCACCACCGCTGGGTCAATTTAGCCTTGAGCTGGTGAAAATTTTTGGTCTGTTTCTCAATGTCCTTGTGGCGCTGGAGATTCTCGAAAATATCACTGCCTACCTGAAAACCCATGTCTCGTCGCAAATTGTCGAGCTGGTGATTGTCACCTCCCTCATTGCCATTGCCCGTAAACTCATCATTCTGGATATTAGTCAACCGGAAACGGTGGCCAAGCTCTTGGGGCTGGCGATCGCCATTCTGGCCTTATCTGCCAGTTACTGGATTGTGCGTCGTCTAAACTACCGGCGGCGTCCCTGAGGGATAGACTTGCTCGCGGTAGGCTTGCGCCTGTTCTAAGGTTGTTTGCAGCCGCTCCCAGTCCTCCTGCTCCACTTGGCGAATCAGATCATCAAGGGTGGCACGGTAGTGGATCAGGCAGTGACGCAGCGCCGCGCGGTTATATTCGGCCATCATCCGTCCCAACTCTGGGTTGCCGCCCCCAACACGGCTAGTATCGCGAAAGCCGGAGCTGGCCAAGCGCTGCGCCAGTGTCCGAATGGGTTCATCGGCCTCTTGAGCATTTGCCAAAAGTAGTGCTGCACTCACCAGAACAGGTAGGTGGGAAATCCAAGCCACGGCGCGATCGTGATCCGAGGGGGTAGCATAGAGGAGCTTTGCCCCTAAATCATTGACCACGCCAGCAACACAGTCAATGGCCGCACTTGGAGTGTAGAGGGTTGGAGTGAGCACATAGGGCGCGTTCCTAAAGAGATGGGCTTGCGCTGCCTCAATGCCGGACGCTGCGGTACCGGCCATGGGGTGCCCACCCACATAGCGGAGCCAGAGTTTTTCTAGGGCGGGGACAATTGCTCCCTTGACAGATGCCACATCGGTGAGCACTGTTTCTGGACTCAGATAGGGGGTGATGTCCAAGGCTACACTGAGAATGCTGCCAATGGGGGGACAGAGAAACACCAGATCAAGGGCACGCAAAATTTCTGGCTCCGTACTGCCCCAGTCAATAGCCCCCTTGGCGATCGCCCGCTCACAGGTTTCTGCCCGCCGACTCAAGCCTACTACATAGTGCCCCTTTGCCCGCAAATCGATACCCAGCGAACCACCAATCAGTCCTAGGCCGACGATGCCAATCCGTAGCATAGTGCCCCTAAACTTGAATACTGTTAGTCAACCTTCACAATTATGACACTGATTGTTGTTCTTGAGCAGAGAACGGTGCAGATTGTCGGAGCCGCCCACCCTTGCCGCCATCCCTAGCCCTGGGCAACACCGTGAAGTTCGATACAATCGGAATTGAATTCTGTTGCGCTCTAGGCCATCCATGATGAAACGCCTTGCCCATTTCCTGTTGCAGACCCTCCCCTTCTGCCTTGGCCTTGTCCTTATCTGGTGCCTCAGTAGCGGCTCCCCGGCGTGGGCAGCAGTCTCTACCGCTCACCACAGTTTTGTCGCCACAGCGGTTGAACGGGTGGGGGATGCCGTGGTGCGCATTGATACCGAACGCACCATTGTCCGCACGCCAGATCCCCTTCTCAGCGATCCCTTCTTTCGCCAGTTTTTTCCCGGTTTAGCCTTGCCTCCCCAAGAGGATCGGCTGCGGGGTCAGGGGTCGGGCTTCATCATCGATCCGAGTGGTATCGTGATGACCAATGCCCATGTGGTGAGTGAAGCAGATACGGTGACGGTGCGCCTCAAGGATGGTCGTGTGTTTGAAGGGGAAGTGCGCGGCGTGGATGAGGTCTCGGATTTAGCAATTGTCAAACTCAAAGGGGTGACCGAACCCCTGCCCACGGCTCCCCTTGGGGATTCCAGTCAGGTAAAAGTGGGAGATTGGGCGATCGCCGTCGGCAATCCCCTTGGTCTTGATAACACGGTGACGTTGGGGATTATCAGTACCCTCCACCGCTCCAGCGCCCAAGTGGGCATCCCCGATAAGCGCCTTGATTTCATTCAAACCGATGCGGCCATCAACCCGGGCAATTCCGGCGGGCCTTTACTCAATGAAGCAGGGGAAGTCATCGGGATTAACACCGCCATTCGTGCCGATGCCATGGGGATTGGGTTTGCCATTCCCATCAACAAGGCCAAAGCGCTGCAAGCCCGCCTAATTCGCGGCGAAAAAATCCAGCATCCCTACATTGGCATTCAAATGACCACCTTTACACCGGCCATGGCACGAGAAAACAATGCCAACCCCAATTCTCCTGTTCTGCTGCCGGAGGTCAACGGCGTGCTGGTGCTACAAGTGCTGCCCAATACCCCTGCTGCCAAGGCGGGTCTGCGCTGGGGGGATGTGATTACGGCCGTAGATGGGGAACCGATTAGCAGTGCCGATCAATTGCAGGCCATTGTGGATAGTGCTGCTGTGGGGCAAGTTCTTAACCTGACAGTTCAACGGGGCGATCGCAGCCAACGGATTGCTGTGCGCACCGCGGAGCTCCAGGGAGCGGCCTAGGATGCCTTGGGGGCTACTGCTGCTGTGGCTGTTTGCCCTTGCAACCCGCTTTTGGGGGCTAACCCGCTTTCCAACTTTAGTTTTTGATGAAGTCTATTTTGCCCGCTTTGGCCGCAACTATCTGGCAGGGGTTCCCTTCTTTGATGCCCATCCCCCTTTGGGAAAATACCTGATTGCCCTCGGCATTTGGCTGGGGGGTGGCTTTCATCCTTGGGGCTATCGTTGGATGAACGCCCTGTTGGGGTCGCTGATTCCGGTGGCGGTGGCGGTGTTGGCCTATCTCCTGACGGGGCGATCGCGGGTTGCCCTGTTGTCGGGAGGCTTCGTTGCTCTCGATGGCCTCTTTTTGGTGGAGTCCCGCTATGCCCTCATCAACGTGCCGCTGGTGCTTTTGGGGGTAGTTGGCCAAATACTCTGGCTGTGGGGGCTGCGCTATAGGGGTAGGGGGCGATCGCTCTGGCTGATTGCCGCAGGAATCGTCTTTGGTGCCTGCGTGGCCGTGAAGTGGAGTGGCTTGGGCTTTTTGCTGGCAGTAGGCCTTTTCTGGCTTCTTCAGCAGGGGTTGCCGCTGCCAGCTGAGTGGAAGACCACCTACCAGTGGTGGCAGATGTGCCTGCTGTTACCCCTTGTCGCCTTTGGGGTCTATACCCTCCTCTGGCTGCCCCATCTCCAGTTTCACCCCCACCAAAGCTTACTGGTTCTCCATCAACAAATGTTCAACTTTCACCGCAGTGTCTCCAGTACAGCTCATCCCTACTGTTCCCCGTGGTGGTCTTGGCCGCTGTTGCTACGTCCGATGAGCTACTTTTTTCAGCGGGTGCAAAGCCTTGCCGAACCGGTGCCCGTGATTGGCCCGCCCCTTCCCCTGGCAGAGACACAGTGGGTGTATGCCGTCTATGCTCTCTTTAACCCGCCCCTCCTGTGGCTGGGTACCTTGGCCACTTTGGCGCTTTTACCTCTTGGATTGACCACAACTGCCGGCCGTTTTCTGCTCTTGAACTATGCTGCCCATCTCTTGCCTTGGGCACTCGTGAGCCGCTGTGTGTTTATCTACCACTACCTCCCTGCTGCCCTCTATAGCTTTATGGCTTTGGCTTGGGTCTGGGAAGCCAGCCAGGATTGGGGCGCTTGGTCACGCTGGCTGCGGATTGCGGTTCTAGGGGGGGTCATCGGTGGCTTTCTCTACTGGCTCCCCCTCTCCCTTGGTCTGCCGCTGACCCCTGCCGCCTTTTTTAGGCGAATGTGGTTGCGTTCTTGGATTTAGCCCTATCCCAAGAGTCGTTTGACGGTGGCCACCAGTTCTGCCGGATCAAAGGGCTTGGTGATATAGGCATCTACCCCCTGTTTTTTGCCCCAGTGAATATCAAATTCTTCACCTTTGGTGGTGCACATGATGACCGGCACATTTTGGGAAGCCGCTTCGCCCTTAATCCAGCGGCACAATTCATAACCATTCATGCGCGGCATCACCACGTCCAGAATCACCAAGTCTGGGCATTGGGCTTTGATCTTTTCTTGGGCTTCAACGCCATCCTCGGCCTCGACAACGTCGTAGTTTTGCTCTTTCATTAGCTCAACAATCATTGCCCGTAGGGTAGGGCTGTCATCAACAATCATAATTGTAGCCATACAGAAGTTTCCCTGATGCCGCGCTGGGTTGTTCAACCATAGGAGTCATGTCTTGGGCAGTTGCTTGCGACTACCCATCCCTAGGATACCCACTTTTGAGGATTTTTCTAAATTCTCTTAATGCTCCCTTAACCAGTGTTTGGTGGCACTGAGAGATTTCTTTGCCAGATTTGAGCAATCGCGGCGGGGGTGCGCGGCAGTGGCTGATTTCGTCGCCAAGCAGCAGGACACTGTTGCCAGAGGTCTAAAAGAACGGGGATTCCCAGATGGGGAGCAAGGGTCGGCCATTGTGCAAAGACCCGCTGGGCGCGATCGCTCACTACTATCTGACCCTTGACCAGCACCATGATCCAGTCTGCCCAGCCGTAGACGAAATCCAGATCATGGGTGGCAATAACAATTGTGGTTCCCTGGCGGTGGATGTTCTCTAGGGTTTGGTGCAATTGCTGTCGCTGCTGGTAGTCGAGATAGGTGGTGGGTTCATCGAGGAGCAACAGGGTCGGTGCTAAAGCCATCACCCCCGCCAAGGCTACCCGCCGTTTTTGCCCCAAACTCAAGTGATGCAGGGGGCGATCGGCCAGATCCACCAAGTCAAAGTCCAGTAAGGTTTGGTGCAAGCGCGCTTCGATTTCTGCCCTAGGCAAGTCCAAATTGCACAGCCCATAGGAGATGTCCTCCGCCACCGTTGCAGCCACCAGTTGCTGTTCGGGGTCTTGAAGGGCCAAGCCAATGCGTTGGCGCCACTGCCGCAGTCGGTCTGGTTGATAGACAAGCCGTTGTCCTTGCCAGTAAATTTCCCCGCGATCGCGCCGATAGAGGGCTGCCGCCAAATAAAAGAGGGTGGATTTGCCCGAACCGTTTAGCCCCAAGAGGGCAACCCTCTGCCCTGCCTCGAGGGTAAAGGAGCAGTTCTGAAGCACAGGGGCGGGGGTGTGGGGATAGCGAAACTCCACCTGCTGAAACTCAAGGAGCGGAACGGACATCTCAGGCCACCATCGTGTTCAGCACAATGAGGGCACCGCCACCAATGAGGATTTCAAGGCCGTAGCGTTGGGAATAGACATAGGACGGGGGGTGTAAGATGCGAAACTGCCCTTGAAAGCCACGACTTAGCAGCGCAAGGTTGATTTGTTGATAGCGGTACAGAGACTGTCGCAGGAGTTGAGCTGCCAACAAACTCACGCTAAAGAGCCAGCGCGATCGCCGGAGATAGCCACCCCGTGCCCGTTGCGCCAGTTGCAGGGTCAGGGCAGTTTCCCAGAGAGTAAACAAATAGCGGTACATCAACATCAAAATCTCCAAAACAAAGCTCGGCACCCCCCAGCGGGCGGCCAGTGCTAGGAGAGACGGAAAGGGCGTGGTGAGCACAAGAAACAGCAACGCCGTACTGCAAACGGCAGTTCTTAGACCTGTGGCCAGCGCTTGCTTTAGACTTTCTGAGGTCACCACCAGCGACCAACCGCCAAGGGAAAGCTGAGCAAAAGGAGTTAACCCTGCCAGTTCCAGAGCTGGGTTGGGAACCACTTGCACCACCAAGGCCGGCAGGCTGAGACCCCAGAACGCAATGACGGTTCCCAACAGCAGGGCATACACCCGCCAAGGGATACGGGCATAGCCCAAAATCCAGAGGATTAACCAAAACCACAGCAGCCCTTGCACCAGAGGATGGGCAAAAAAGGCAACTCCCAGGGTGCCAAAACTGAAGAGCACCTTTTGGGCCGGGTGGAGCGATCGCAGGCGATTGGTGTAGGCATACCAATCCAGATGGTGATGCATGCCAATCGGTGTTCAGCTATGACCGTGGCTCATTGTTGGAAGCACTGGCGGAGGTTTGCCGCTGTTGGCGTCGCCGTTCGTGGTACCCCCCGAAAATAAAACCAATCGTCCCTGCCCCAAGGGCAGCTTGCAGGGCAAACAGGAGAGATTCAATTTCACTGCTGGCCGGTTCAAACACCGGCTCTACCCATGGCGTGTAGTCTGGGGAGAGTTCTTTGACCAGTTCGCCAGCTTGGGCATCGGCTCCCTCAAAGTCGCCTTTGACAAAAAGCAGCGGCCAAGCCACCAGCAGGACAAAGCCCCCCAAGAGTAGCCAATTGTTTTTCTGTCCTTTAGTCATGGCTGGTTTGTCCTCGAATCCATTGGAGCGCTGCAAGTTCCTCTGGGCAGTAGGTCATCAGCCAATTTCCCATCAGCACCGTTAGAAACCCCTCACTAATGGCTAAAGGGATTTGGGTAATGGCAAACAGAGCAGCAAACTTACTAAAAGACAGCGCAACGCTGGCATTGCTATCCGGAAAGGCCAGAGCCAGTTGCAAGGCCGTGAGACTGTAGGCAACTACGTTACTGAGGACGGCTGCTGCAAAAAGAGCCATCCCCTGCCGCTGCGTTAGCCTCTTCAGCAATTGAATAGGTTGCCCATGCTACCCAGGGGGCAACAACTGCCATGGCAAAACCATTGGCACCCAATGTCGTCAGACCGCCATGGGCAATCAGCAGGGTCTGAAAGAGCAAAACAAAGGTGCCCAGCACCGTCATGACCAACGGGTCAAACAGCGTTGCACCCAAGGCAATTCCCATGGGATGGGAGCAACTGCCCGTCACCGATGGAATTTTCAAGGAGGACAGGACAAAGGCAAAGGCTCCCACCAAGGCCAAGAGAACCTGCGACTCGGGGTGCCCTTTTAGGCGCCGTTGCAGTGCCCACAGACCGCTTCCTAAAAAAGGAAGAAAGGCGAGCCACCACCCCAAGGCCCATCCCCAAGGCAAAAAGCCTTCACTAATGTGCATCGCAAAAGCGGGGGTCGGACTGGCTATCACGCCATAGGCAGTGAGTAGGGCGATCGCTCCCAAAGGGCCATATCGCTTCATTTGCTTGCTCTGAATCATTGACCCGTTCCTAAACCCAAGTTGGTTCATTTTAGTTGGCTAACGGGTTAATTGAATATGCCCAGTGGGTGCTAAAACAAACTTTAGTAACTGCCATCTACACTCAAGAATTCATCGGTGACAAGACCTTAAGGCTGAAATTTGCATAAATTTCGATGTAGTCAGTACAACAGTATGAAGTCTAGTGTCATTATTAAATCGTAGGTACTGTTGCTATGTTCCCAGGGGGGAGTTGTCATGAGTGAACTGACTGCCTTTAGTCATGCTTTGAGTAGTGGTTATGAAGTAGTGGTGATCAAGCCGCAGTCCCTCAGTGATACCACCCTGATCGTTCAAGCACTGCGAGCCGACAAGGCAGTGATTCTCAATTTAGAGCACCTCGATGTGACGGAGGCACAGCGCATTTCTGATTTTGCCGCCGGCAGTACCTACGCCATCAATGGCCATCAGTCCCGCCTTGGGGATGGTGTCTTTCTCTTTACCCCCAGCATTATCAATATCCAAGAAGCTACGCCAACCCCCACACCGGCTGGATTGATCTAGGCTACTGATGAACCCTGAGGAGCTGCTCACCGTCAGTGAGTGTCAAGAGATTGATCAACTGCTCTTGCCAGCAGCAGATCGCTTTGCGATTCGAGTGGCCGTCTATGCCCAGCGCTATCTCCATGCCAGCGTGCCGTCCACTGCCCTTGAAGATCTCAGCGAAACCCAAATCTACGAGCTGGTGGCGACAGATCCCCAGTTGCAAGCGCAGGAGGAACGCCAAGGGGGATTTATGACTTGGTATGGCCAAATTCTCATTAGTGCCCTGAAGCAACTGCGGCACATTGCTGCTCAGGAGGGCGTACCCATTGCCGAGCTAACAATTCCCCAGATTAGTCGCTGGTTTGAGCAGCGCTGTCAGGCACGCTTGCGATCTTCCCCGCCGTCACCCTAAGAATTTGTGCCTGCTGTCGCCAAGGGGTGGCAAAGGGAGCAAGGTGCGTGGTGGTAATCAAGGTTTGGTAGCGATCGCCCATCACCTCTAGTAAAATGTGCTGTCGTTGCAAATCCAGTTCGGCCAGCACATCATCCAACAGCAGTAAGGGGGGATCGCCCACCACCCTTTCCAGCAGTTCCAGTTCGGCGAGTTTTAGGGCCAAGACAAGGGTACGCTGTTGACCTTGGGAGGCAAATTGACGGGCACTTTGGTGATTGAGGCAGAAGCGAACATCATCGCGGTGCGGCCCGACCAGACTGGTTTTTTGCAGCAGTTCAATGGGGCGGCGAGCTGCCAACGCCTCACTAAAGGCGGCAACAATGGCTTCTGTGCTGCCATCCCCAATCGGTACATGGCTTTCGTAGGTCAAGCTCAGGTGCTCGCGATCGCCACTCAAGACGCGATGCCAATGCGCTGCTAGGGGAGCCAAGCGTTCAATGAGGCGCTGGCGGCGGCGGATGATACGGGTGCCATTGATCACCAGTTGCTGATTCCAGGCTTGCCAGAGGGCTTCATCCCATCCTTGGCTGCCGGCCTGTCTGAGGAGGGCGTTCCGCTGCCGCAGGGCTTTTTGGTAGGTTTGCAGGAGTTGGCCATAGAGGGGTTCCAACTGCACCAAGATGCGGTCTAACCAGCTGCGGCGCAGAGCCGGGGTGCCGCGTACCAGCTCCAAATCGAAGCAGGAAAACTCTACCGCATTGAGTTGTCCTAGAAATTCCGCCGTGCGCTTGACGCTACAGCCGTTGACCCGCAGGACACGGCCCGACAGAGGTCGCAAACTCACCGCCAGCTCTAGGGAAACGCCGTGGCGCTCAAGGGTGGCTTCAATGTGGGCACTGTCGTGTCCCTGCTGAATCAGGTCGCGATCGCGAGGGGTACGGTGGGACTGCAACGTGGCCAGCCACTCCACTGCCTCCAGCAAATTGGACTTGCCTTGGGCATTGTCGCCCACCAGGATCGTTTTCGGAGCCACAAACCGCACCGCTTGCTCACTGTAGTTGCGAAAGTGGTGAAGATACAGCGATTTGAGAAACACCTACCCGCCCTTACCAGCCCCACGTGCCCGGCGCCCCCTTAAACGGCCCCACAATGTCGGGGGTAATCCAGCCGCCATAGAACCCCCCCGGTTGCGGCATCACCACCACACTATCTACGGTGCATTCATCCATCGGCCCGGCATAGAACGCAATATAGTTGCGGATTGCCGCAAAGGCAGGGGTCGGTTGGGGATAGTACCATGCGGCATTTTCCGCTTGGCGATCGCCCACCTTGACATGGTAGTAGGCACCCTGTCCTTTCCACTCGCAAAAGGTCTGCCGTGGTGAGGGCACCAGATACTGCAACTGCACATCCTCTGGCGGAAAGTAATACACGGGGGGGTGACTGGTTTCCAAGACGCGCTGTCCCCGCCGGGTGTCGGCAATCACCACACCATTAAACACCACCCGCAGGTGTTTTGACGTGGGTTCTACCCGGGGCGGACGGGGATAGTCCCAAACCGATTCTTGGCCAAGAGCAGGGGGAATTCGTTGCATGGGGTCTTCATTCCTAAAGCTCCTGCTTTGACAGTAACCGCTATGGCTCAAGCTTGGGAACTGGTTTGCCGCTCCACCAACCCCTGTTCGATGGCCAGTCGCACCAGCTCGGCACGGTTGTGAACTCCTGTTTTCTGAAAGAGACTGCTGACGTGTTTTTCAATGGTGCGGCCACTTAGGTGGAGGCGATCGCCAATCTGGGCGTTGGAGAGGCCCGCTACCAGTAACGCCAAGACTTCTTTTTCCCGCTGGGTCAAATCAACTGTAATGCGCTGGGTTTTCGGTGCCGAAGAGGACTGCTGTCGCTGCTGCCACTCGATTTGCACCAATTGCGCCCGATCCAGCAGGTGGCGCACCACCGCCGCCAACTCGTTGAGGTCAAAGGGTTTGGCCAGATAGACATCCCCCCCGCTGCGATAGGCGCGAATCCGCTCCTCCAACTCGGTGCGGGCCGTGAGGTAGATCACAGGCAGTAGGCGGAGTGAGGGATGCCGGCGTACCTGCCGCACCAACTCATAGCCATTCATATTGGGCATGGCAATATCCGTGATCAGCAGGTGGGGCTGATAGCGATGGATCATCTCCAAGGCTTGGGCACCGTCGGCTGCTGTGAGGCAACAATAGCCTTCGGATTCCAGAAAACGACTCACCGACACGCGAATGCCGGGATCATCGTCGGCAATGAGGAGCGTGAGGGACATGGGGAATTAGGTCTCCACTAGACCACAGTATTTCTCCACGCAGCGTACAAATAGCTCCACCCCAATACTCAAGACGGTCTCATCAAAGTCAAAGCGGGGATGGTGGTGGGGAAAATCTAACCCTAGGGTGCCGTTGGCCGACCCTAAAAAGAAGTAGCAGCCCGGAACTGCATTGAGAAAGAAGGACATATCTTCTGCTGCCATGGTTTGGCAATGGGGGGTTACGCCGGCGGGCACCTCGACCACCGATTCGGCCACCGATCGCACCAATTCTGCCATCTTGGCATCGTTGATGGTGGGTGGGTACATCCGCTGATAGTCAAACTGGTAGGTGGCGCCATAGCTCTGGCAAATGCCGGCAATGACTTGCTCAATCCGCCGCGGTAACCAGTCGCCCAGCTCCGGCTTAAAGTAGCGCACCGTGCCCGCAAAGGTGGCGCGATCGGCAATCACATTTTTTGCGGTGCCGGCATGCACTGCTCCCACGGAGATAACGGCGGTTTCTAGAGGATCCACATTGCGGGCAACAATCGTGTGCAGTGCCGTAATAATCTGGGCAACCACCAAGACGGTGTCCACCGTAAACTGCGGCAAGGCGGCATGTCCCCCTTTACCGTGAACCCGGCACTCAAAAAACTCGGCTGCGGCCATTAAAGGCCCTGCCCGTACCCCTACCGTCCCAACGGGCAGAAAATTCCAAAGATGCAGGCCGATAATGGCATCCACTTTTGGGGTATCTAGCACCCCCGCTTCAATCATCGGCTTAGCCCCACCGGGACCTTCTTCGGCAGGTTGAAAGATGATTTTCACCGTACCGGCAAAGTTGCGGTGCTGGGCAAGGTATTTCGCCGTACCGAGGGCGATCGCCGTATGACCATCGTGCCCGCAGGCATGCATTTTCCCCTCATAGAGAGAGCGGTAGGGCTTATCATTTTCCTCCTGCACCGGCAGGGCATCCATATCTGCGCGAATTGCCAGCACCGGCCCCGGCCGCATCCCCGGAATCACCGCTTCAATTCCCGTTTGGGCAATGCCCGTGCGATGCTGAATGCCCCATTGCCGCAGCTTTTCACCGATAAAGGCCGCCGTCCCGTGCTCCTGAAAAGCCAATTCGGGGCGCTGATGCAAATAGCGTCGCCACTGCACAAGTTCGGGCTGGAGGGCAGCCACCTCTGGACGCAGTCGGCAGCTCAGTTGCGGGAGATGAAAAGCCATTGAGGCAACAGTGCGATGGAGCTAAGACCTGATCTCTAGCATAAACGAACGATGTCTCCTTGAAAGTTTCCATTAGTTTCCATTAGTTTCCATTGATTCGGCTGGGAAAGGCTCCCAGCACACCCCGATTGGCGGGTACGTGCCGCAGTAGCGGGTGTTTCCATTGATTCGGCTGGGAGCAAGTCCCAGCACTTAGCGGGGCGGGAATCGGTGCCCAAGTTCTTGTAGTTTCCATTGATTCGGCTGGGAGCAAGTCCCAGCACCTGTCAACCGACAGGGTGAGCTTTTCATGTCAAAGCGTTTCCATTGATTCGGCTGGGAGCAAGTCCCAGCACTCGAAGCCATTCTCGACATTGCCGAATCCCCTGAAGTTTCCATTGATTCGGCTGGGAGCAAGTCCCAGCACACGAAGGATTCCATTTACTGGGTCGCCGCCGCCGTGTTTCCATTGATTCGGCTGGGAGCAAGTCCCAGCACACTCCCGCCAGAACTCTCGACGAGTTGGCAAGTAAGTTTCCATTGATTCGGCTGGGAGCAAGTCCCAGCACGTGATTTTCTTCGACGAGGTAACGGAAGCAGACCGTTTCCATTGATTCGGCTGGGAGCAAGTCCCAGCACAAACTAGAAACCCACATGCTAGCCGAAACGACCACGTTTCCATTGATTCGGCTGGGAGCAAGTCCCAGCACGCCCAAGCGACCTGATAAGTTTTTGTGCGTTTATGAGCGTTTCCATTGATTCGGCTGGGAGCAAGTCCCAGCACAATTAGACTCAACACCTGCAATTATGTAATCTGAGTTTCCATTGATTCGGCTGGGAGCAAGTCCCAGCACCCTGAGACTACCTATGAGGTAGTCCATACCACCTCGTTTCCATTGATTCGGCTGGGAGCAAGTCCCAGCACTATCTACATTATCATCAACACTCGAAATGAGCACACCGTTTCCATTGATTCGGCTGGGAGCAAGTCCCAGCACCGTAAATCCTTATTAGGAAAAGGAAATAAGAAGAAGTTTCCATTGATTCGGCTGGGAGCAAGTCCCAGCACTTAGTGGAGGAGGATGAGGCTGTTGAAGGATGCCTGTTTCCATTGATTCGGCTGGGAGCAAGTCCCAGCACGGGGTCAGAAAGAAAGTTCTCCATCCCTTCGTCGAGTTTCCATTGATTCGGCTGGGAGCAAGTCCCAGCACCGTAAATCCTTATTAGGAAAAGGAAATAAGAAGAAGTTTCC
>NZ_JBKBHV010000028.1:0-31468 GCF_046299635.1 Thermosynechococcus sp.
TATTGGTGGAGCGGCAAAAGCAGCACTAAGAGTCTGTCAATCTCTTCGCGAGATGGACTGTGATGCCTCAATAGTTGTTGCCTCTTCTCGAATGAGAGAATCTTATATTTTTTCTAATAAGTATCTATTTAGTCTAATTAAGCATAAGATATTTAATAATGTGTCTAAAATTATTGTCAAGCTATCTGGATTTAGAACACACAATAGAATCCTTCACAGTCTCAACTTATTTTCCCATTATTCCGCAGCATATTTAGCACCGTTACTACCTGATATTATTCATCTACATTGGATTGCAGATAATCTATTAAGTATTGAGGCAGTTGCTAGGTTAAGGCAGCCGATTGTTTGGACACTCCATGATATGTGGGCATTCTGTGGGGCAGAACACTACACGGAAGATGTCCGCTGGAAAGAAGGTTATTATCCTAACAACCGCCCTCCATATGAAAAGGGTTTTGATCTGAATCGCTGGACATGGGAACGAAAGCGCAAGTATTGGCAAAAACCGATGTATATTGTCACACCTAGCCAGTGGCTCGGTGAATGTGTTCAGCAAAGTGCTCTCATGAGAAACTGGCCTGTCAGAGTAATTCCAAATCCGATCAATACTGAACAGTGGCGGCCATATGATAAGAAGCAAATACGCCAAGAACTTGATTTGCCAGTAGAGATACCCATTGTGCTCTTTGGAGCGATGGGTGGTGGCAAAGATCCTCGTAAAGGATTTGATTTGCTTAAGCAAGCCTTAGGCTACTTGCAAGGCCAAAATCAACACTTGCAACTAGTTGTTTTTGGTGAAGGTCAGCCTTCTAGGAAAGAAGATTTGGGATTTCCGGTGAAATACATCGGCCACATTACAAATGATAACTATCTTTGCAAGTTGTACAGTGCAGCCGATGTTATGATTGTTCCTTCACGGCAAGATAATCTGCCCAACACAGCCATTGAAGCAATTGCTTGTGGCACACCGGTTGTAGCTTTTAGCATCGGTGGTTTGCCTGACATCATATCCCATAAGCAGAATGGCTACCTTGCTCAGCCCTTTGATTCAACAGATTTAGCACACGGCATTCAGTGGGTTTTAGAAGACTCGCAGCGTCATGCTCAGTTGTGCGCCCAAGCTCGTGCCTATGCAGTTGAGAAATTTACCTATCCTGTGGTTGCTAAGCAATATCTTGCCCTTTATGAGGAAGTTTTAGAGCACCACCGTCAGCAACAGTCGCCGCTACGGTAGCAACCATCGATCGCCCCAACGCTTCAAGGTTATACCCCCCTTCCAAGCCAACAACAATACGGTGGGTGATCTGCAAGCAGCGGCACATCATCCAGCCATAATCGGCCTCCTCTAGCTTAATGCTAGAAAGGGGATCGTCGCGGTGGGCATCATACCCCGCACTGACGATCAGTAGATCTGGCTGAAACTGCTGTAAAAAGGGGAGGACGTGATCTTGAAAAGCGGCGCGATAGGTTTCTCCGGTGGCGCCTCTGGGCATCGGGAGATTAAGCACGTTCTTGTGTGGCCCGCGATCGCCCCCCTCTCCGGTGTAAGGATAGGCAGGAAACTCATGGAGCGAACAATAGGCAATCTGAGGATGATCCTGAACCAGTGCTTGGGTACCGTTGCCGTGATGCACGTCCCAATCGAGAATCGCCACCCGTTTAATGCTAGGCAGACTCAGGGCATAGTAGCTGGCGATCGCCCCATTGGCCAACAGACAAAAGCCCATTCCTCGTTCCCGTAGGGCGTGGTGACCGGGGGGACGCGCCAAAACAAAAATGGGTTGTTGCCGCTGTGTGGCCAAATCCACCCCATCGAGCCAAGCTTGGACTGCTAAGCGTGCCACGCGATCGCTCTCCTCATTGAGATAAGTATCGGCATCTAGCCAGCCCCCTCCCTTTGCTGCAATCTGCGTCAATTGCTCTAGATATACCCGACTATGTATCTTTTCCAACCAAGGGGTGAGTCCCTCTCCGACAGGGGTAGGTTCGCGCCATTCGGCTACCGGAAATGCCCTCTGCAAATGCTGACAAATGGCTAACAGGCGTTCGGGTCGCTCCACGTGAAACTGGCGACAACGATGTGCCAAAAAGCGATCGCTATAGATAAAGACAGGGGAAAACACAAGCACTCCCTTAGACTAGGTTGTTCTCATCGCCGGTTCTATCCCAAGGGAGGTCAGGATCATGTACCTGCTCAAGCGTGTAGGGAAAAGCAGGGGCAGCAACCTCTGCCACACCCCCTTCAGGACTTTGGCCGGCAAAGCCCAGAAATTGCGACTCCGCCGCAAATGTTGCGGAATCACAGAGCGTTGTTCTTAGATCGTGAGAAACCATCTACGGCAGTGTCCTTCTAGTTGCTGAGCTTGGCACTGCTTTTGCATCCACGCATAAAACTCGGTATCATAGAGTACAAAGCTATTCATGCTCTATCTATGCCGTCCCTCAACCCGCAAGATGCTATTTTTGTCAATCAAGAGGCCGATGCTTGGTTCGAGCGCAATGCAGCAGGAGCCACGATAGCAGCTCCTCCGGAGGATAGGGTTTTACGAGCACTTAGGCAAGTGGCGCTGCCAAGGAAGGGAGTTTTGCTAGATGTTGGTGGTGCGGCAGGTCGCCTAGCTGCCGGCTTTCAGAGAGAGTATCCAGAGTGGGTGTGTCATGTGATTGAACCCTCTGCACCGATGAAAACTCGTTACAAGTGCTAACACATATGAAGATAGCAGTCATTACCGCTAGAGGTGGTAGCAAACGAATTCCTCGCAAAAATATCCGTGATTTTTGTGGTCGTCCCATAATTGCCTATGCAATTGCCGCTGCTCAAGAGTCTAACTTGTTTGATCGCATTGTAGTTTCTACAGAGGATGCTGAAATCGCCGATCTCTCACGCAGATGGGGGGCAGAGGTTCCCTTCCTTCGACCCTTATCTTTGGCAGACGACCACACAGGCACAACGCCTACCGTAGCTCACGCTATCAAAGTTCTAAGAGAACAAAACTGCACTCCAGAGTGGGTTTGCTGTCTATACCCCACTGTACCCTTACTTGAACCTAACGACCTGAAGGGGGCATTTGAATTACTAATGCGCAGTGGTGCTCCCTATGCCTTTTCTGTTTCCGCTTTTCCGTCGCCAATTCAACGAGCCTTACAGCGTACTTCATCTGGACAAATGAGACCCTTCTATCCAGAGTATGAGCAGGCACGTACTCAAGATTTGGAACCTGCTTATTTCGACGCTGGCCAGTTTTATTGGGGAAAAGCCGAGGCTTGGCTTAACGGCGTAAGCATACATCAGCAGGGGGTTGGCTATATCATTCCCCGCTGGCGGGCGGTGGATATTGATACTCTTGAAGACTGGGAGCAGGCAGAACTGCTCTACAAGGCCTTGCAACTCAAGTCAGGATTTTCCAATGCAGATAGTATTTCGAGTTGACTCGGCACTTCAGATCGGCAGTGGTCACCTGATGCGCTGTTTAACATTAGCAACAGGGTTGAGGGAAAAGGGGGCTACTTGTGTTTTTATCTGCCGTTCTCATCCTAATAATCTAAATTCCCTTGTGCGCCAGAAGGGCTTCACGGTGTACGAACTACCCCAAGGGACTGAGCCGACATCATCTGAGGATCTAGGGGTTCCGCCGGAAGTTGATGCCCAGCAAACGCAGGCTGCCCTAGAGAAGTTAGGTCAAGTAGATTGGCTGGTGGTCGATCACTACGGCATAGAGGCTAATTGGGAGAAAGCGATGAGGCCGTGGACTAAGAAAATTTTTGTCATTGACGATTTAGCGAATCGGTTTCATGATTGTGACGTTCTTTTAGATCAAAACTATACACTTCAGCAAAACCGCTACAGTGGTTTAGTCCCTTCCAACTGTTCTGTATTACTAGGTCCTCGGTATGCTCTCCTGCGCCCTGAGTTCATAGCTGCAAGGGAAAAGTTAGAGAGAGAAGGTCACCTCCCCTTTGACCCTCGAAAAGTTTTTATCTTTTTTGGTGGAACAGACCCTAAAAACTACACAACCAAAGCTTTGGAGATACTGCGGCCAATTGGTGATTTTTCACCTGAAGTGGTCATTGGAGCCAACCACCTCTACCAGGATCAGGTGGCGAAACAGATAAGATATTTTCCAAACGGAAAACTGCACATTAAAACAGATAAAATAGCAGAAATAATGTCACGCTGTTGCTGGTATTTTGGTTCGGGTGGTTCAATCACTTGGGAGCGAATGTGTTTGGGTCTAACAGGCATTGTCTTTCCGGTTGCCGATAATCAATTTGAGTTTTCAAAAGCTCTTCATCAGCAAGGTCTGCAAAAAACGGTAAGTAGCTTGTGTTTAGAGCAAGTAAGAGCAGCCTATAATGACTTTATTTGTGCCGATATGAGGCATATTGGCCGTCAATGTCGCCAACTTGTTACAGGTGAGGGTGTATCTCTCGTGATTAGTGAGCTTGAACGAGGATAGAAATGAAGCCAGCTACTGTTCTCTTGGTATTTGCACACCCTGACGATGAAGTTCTTGGCTGTGGTGGCACAATTGCAAAACTGTCAGAGGAAGGCGCTAGAGTATTTACCTTGATTTTAGGGGAAGGAATTACCTCTAGACAAAGCCATCGAGAACCTAACCTAGTGGCGAAGGAATTAGCTGACTTGAAAAATTCTGCTTTTGAAGCGAACAAGAGAATTGGGGTTGACCCTGAAGGTGTTTACCTTTGTCATTTGCCTGATAACCGATTTGATACAGTGCCGTTACTAGATATTATTAAACAAATAGAAAAATATATTGAGAAAGTTCATCCAACAATAATTTTTACGCATTCCCAGTACGATCTAAACATCGATCACCAAATCACATACAAGGCTGTGCTCACTGCCACGAGGCCGCAACCCAGCCATCCTGTTAAGGAAATTTATGCCTGTGAAGTGTTGTCCTCTACCGAGTGGATGTATCCTCAAGGCTTTCAACCGAATATGTATTCTCTTCTATCAGAGAAGCATATTTCTGCAAAAATAGAAGCTTTGAAGTGTTATAGCTCTGAAATTAGATCTTATCCCCACCCGAGGTCTATCGAGGGAGTAGAGTGTTTAGCAAAATGGCGTGGATTGCAAGTGGGCTGCAATTATGCTGAAGCTTTTCAAGTAGTTAGGAGGATTTTATGAAAGTTCTCTTCCTAGGTGGCAATGAACTCAGTCAAGAGCTAGCTCAGTGGCTTGATACAGTAGAAGATGAGGTGGTTTTTACTAGAGAGCCTATTTACTTAGATTTTGTTCAAGAAATTAAGCCTGACTTTATAGTCAGCTACAACTATAAGCATCTCGTACCTGAGGAAGTCGTGGAAATCTATTTCCCTAAAATAGTCAATCTTCACATTTCTCTATTGCCCTACAATAGAGGCTATCATCCGAATGTTTGGAGTTTTTTGGACGATACGCCCAAGGGAGTTACAATTCACCTTATTGATAAAGGTGTTGATACAGGGGATATTCTTCTACAAAAAGAAGTGTTTATTGATGAAGAAAAAGAAACACTAAAAAGTTCTTACCTCAAGCTACATCAAGAAATACAATTGCTTTTTAAGGAAAATTGGGAACTCATCAAAACAGGCCAAATTACTCCTGTAAAACAAGAGGGGGGGGGACAAAGCATTACAACAGAGAGCGTTTCCTCTTTGAACCTTTCATGCGAGAGCAAGGATGGGATACCCCTATTCGAGAAGTTAAAGAAAAATATAGAGCTTGGAGACGTACGGCTCAAAAACTTTATTCATCTTAGTTTGCAAGAACGGGAAATGGTGAGGTCTTGGCGAAATCATCCCACTGTCAGGCAGTGGATGTACTCAGATCATGAGATTAGCAAATTGGAACATTACCAGTTTATTCGTAAATTGGTTAACAGTCAAAAAGACTTCTACTACCTTCTCTACACGCAAGAAGCACCAATTGGTGTACTATATTTAAATCGAGTTGATTTTCGTCATCAAAATGCCTATTTTGGTATCTATGCCAATCCTGAAAAGCGTGTTCACGGCGCAGGTATACTCCTTGAAAAGGCGGCTCTACGTTTGGCCTTCGATATTGCTCAGCTCCACACCCTGAAACTGGAGGTTATTGCAGACAATGAGAGGGCGCTAACCTTTTATAGGCGAATGGGTTTTCAGGAGGAAGGTCGGTTGAAGGAGTTTGTGCTGAAAGGTGGACAAAGAAAGGATGTTATTATAATGGGGATGCTTTCAAATGACTGTTCGTAGTATTATCGATGTCTAAGCCTACTTGGAGGTTTACCAATGATCGATCAAAGAGACAACTTTCAGCAGCTATGGGAAGAGTTACGCAGGGAAGGTAAGCAAACTGCAAGATATCCCTATGACAAAGTTATCAGCTTCATATTTAGAAATTATCCTCGAAATATTCCCAGAAATGACATTAGAATACTGGAAGTAGGTTGTGGTGCAGGTAATAATCTGTGGCCACTTGCTCGAGAGGGGTTTAGAGTCTATGGAATCGAGGGTAGTTCGACAGCGGTTGAAATTGCTCACCAGCAGTTAGCAGAGTATGGTTTATCAGGTCAGATTTATTGTCAAGATTTTACTCAAAAGTATCCTTTCGAGAACGACTTCTTTCACTTGATATTTGATCGAGGCTCGTTAACTTGTGTAAGTTATGCAGCCGTGAGTGAAGCTTTTGATGAAATATACAGAGTTTTAAGAAAGGGAGGATTATTTTTCTTTAACCCTTATTCTACTGAGCACTCATCCTTTCCAAAGTTACTTTTTTCTGATAATGAGACTTATGTCGATGTAGTGGTTGGAAGTATCGCAGGAACAGGTAAAGTATGCTTTTATACCAAGGATATGATACTTAAGCTGTTTGCAGAGCAACGATGGAAACTTAATCAAATCAAGCATCTTACTATTTCCAATCTATTAAAGAAATGTGACATTCATGCTGAGTGGGAAGTAATAGCCGAAAAGTTATGACCCGAATTGTAATCTCCCAACCCAGATACTTACCCATATTGAGTTACTTACAGAGAATTCACCAAGCAGATGTTTTTGTATTTTTAGATAATGTGCAGCGTCAGTATCGTGGATTTGAAAACAGGAACCAAATTTTAATAGGATCATCGAGAAAATGGTTGACAATTCCAGTTCGTTCATCAAAATTTGAAATTATTTGCAATTCTTATATTTTAGATTTTAATTGGGTAGAAGAGCACCAGCGAAAAATTAAGGAGGCATATAAAAAGCATCCTTTTTTTAACGATTCATATATCCATAATTACTATGATGGCGTTATAGAAATAATCAATCAGACTAACTCTAGTTACTCAAGCACTCTTATTAAATTAGTTAGCAATGCTGCTCAGATATTTAAAATAGATGCCACCTTTGTAAAGGCCTCTGAGCTAGATTTACCTCCTGCTAAGGGAGTTGAAAATTTGTTTAACATATGCGAAAAGCTTGGTGCCTCTATCTACATTTCGGGAGCAAATGGCAGAAGTTACGGTGTCAAAAATTATTTTGAGCAACGAGGGAAAAAGGTTCTTTTCCACGATCCAGAGAACTACTCATATCCACAATTTAGGAATGAGGGAGATTTTTTGTCTTTCTTAAGCTTTTTTGATCCATTATTTAATATTGGCTATTCTGAAACTAAAATGCTACTATATAGACCTATGAATTTATCAGAAGAATAAAGTATGGCCAATCAAGATCTTGCTAAAGACTCCCTGCCCTTCATTATCGCTGAAATGTCCGGCAACCACAACGGTTCTCTTGAGACAGCTCTGGAGATCGTTGAAGAAGCTGCTAAGGCAGGTGCTAGCGCTATAAAGCTACAAACATACACACCAGATACAATTACAATTGATTGTGCCAAAGCTGACTTTTATATTCGCGAAGAAACAAGCCTTTGGCAAGGAAATTTTCTCTACAATCTATATCAGAAAGCCTACACGCCTTGGGAGTGGCACCAACCTATCTTTCAAAAAGCTAAGGAACTAGGGCTGATAGCCTTCAGCACCCCTTTTGATCTGACGGCGGTTGATTTTCTAGAGGAAGTGGATTGCCCAATTTACAAAATTGCTTCGTTTGAGAATGTGGATTTGCGCTTAATTCGGCGGGTGGCAGAGACAGGGAAGCCAGTGATTATGTCCATAGGTATGGCAACGCTGGCTGAATTGGATGAGGCTGTGCGCACTATACGGGAAACGGGCAATGATCAAATCGTTCTTCTCAAGTGCACAAGTACTTACCCCGCTGATCCGCGGGATTCAAATTTGCGCACCATTCCCCACTTAAAGGAACTTTTCGGTTGTGAAGTCGGATTATCTGACCATACATTGGGCATCGGTGTGGCGGTAGCGGCAGTCGCACTGGGTGCAACGGTCATTGAGAAACATTTTACCCTCAGTCGTGCCGATGGGGGTGTGGATGCGGCATTTAGTTTGGAACCCCACGAGATGAAGCTGTTGGTTGAGGAAACCCAGCGGGCATATCAGGCGCTAGGCAAGGTGCACTATGGCCCCACGGAATCGGAGAAAAAGTCGCTGGTGTATCGCCGTTCATTGTACTTTGTTAAAGATATGGCCGCAGGGGAAGTGATTACGCCGGAGTGTATTCGCTCCATTCGTCCGGGGTATGGGTTGCCCCCTAAATACTATGACGTACTGCTAGGCAAGCGGGTGAATCAAGCCGTTGAGCGGGGTACGGCAGTTGCATGGGAACATATCGGCTAAGCTTGGAGTAAGCGGCTTCTCAAAAGCTTGGAGTTTAGAACAAGGTCTGTTTTGTTACCGAGGCTAGAGGCTTCTGGGGGCGTTCTATGCTGTTGCTTGCCAATCCTCGTAAACAAAGCGGCTGCGCAGTTGCCTCCAAGGGTAAAAGTTGCTTTGCAGAAAGTACCCATTATCGCGCTTTTAGGGTGTGGAGGATTTGCGCAATATCAAGGATAAAGATGGGGGATGCATGCTGATCCTCTTGACTGCTGACCATGAGGGAACTGACGTTGTGAATGCTCCCCCAGTGGAGATAGTTACTGGGAATGGGATGAATGGCATCTTTGGGAATGCGCTCAATCACGGGTGGGTCTGTGAGGGGCAGGCCGAGCCATTCCTCTTCTAAGTGGGGCCGGAGAATGAGTAAGAATTTAAGCTTCTGTGTTTCTGAAGCAGAGAGGGGATCGTCAAAGAGACAGCGGCTAATGTCAATCACTAAAATTTCGCGATTTTCATAGGTAACTAAGCCAATTCCCCGCCGGTGGGGGTCGCCATAAATCGGCGGTAGAGGAATGACCCGATAGGCCTGGGCCAGGGGCACGGCAAACTGCTCCTGCCGCACGTTAAATGTCAGGAACTGCTCTAAAACAACGGGTTGGCTCTGACGGCGACGGCGGCTTCTAAGCATGGCGGATCAACTGATCAAGGGTGGCCAAGAGATCACTTTCACGGAAGGGCTTGCTAAAGTAGGCGGCTGCCCCTAGACGTTCTGCAAGCTGGCGGTGTTTTTGACCCGTTCGGGAGGTGAGCATGAGGACGGGGGTGTTTTGGCAGTGGGGAATGCGGCGAATTTGCGTAAGGACGCCAAAGCCATCGAGGCGGGGCATTTCAATATCGCAGATGAGGGCATCAACGTGTAACCCCCCTTGGAGTTTATCAATCGCTTCCTGACCATCTTTGGCCTGCTCAACGCGATAGCCGGCTTTTTCGAGGGTACTGGCAAGGAAACGCCGCACGTTCACAGAATCATCCACCACAAGGACGGTGTCTTGGCTGGGGGCAACAGGACTAGCTACAGGGGCACGGGAACGCTCTTGTTCTGACCAATCAAAGAGGGCAAGGGGATCTAATAGAGGGACAATGCGGCCATTCCCTAAAATTGTGCAACCACTCAAGCCCTTGGGGAGGGCTAATTGTCCTTCGACTTGACGAATGGTGACTTCCTGCTCACTCCAATAGCGATCCACACGAATGGCGAGGGTGGTTTCTCCTTGAGCTGCGATCATCAGGGTCGGCTCGTTAATTGTGGGGGCTACCTCCATTTCCACAGGATGATAGGGACGCTGAAAGTGAAAAATCTGGGTCAGGTCGAGGAGGGGAGTAAGATAGCCTTCCCAGTCAATTAGGGTTGAGCCAAGGGTTTCGATGGGGGGGTAGCGATCGGCCAGCACCATTTCTTCAATGGCTTCGGTGGGTACGGCCAAGAGCATGCCTGCAGCTTCCACCAAGAGTACCCGTATAACTGAGAGAGCATAGGGAATGGTGATGGTAAATCGTGTGCCTTGGCCGGGGACACTGTGAATCTGGATGTCGCCGCGAATTTGGCGCAGATTGGTGCGCACAATGTCCATCCCCACACCGCGGCCGGAGAGGCTGGTCACCTGAGGGGCAGTTGAAAAGCCCGGCTCAAAAATCAGTTGCCAGAGGTCGCGATCGCTAGCCCTTTCCAGCCAGTCCTGGGCTAAGCCCAAGCGCCGGGCGGTTTGGCGAATTTTCTCCGGGTTCAGCCCTCGGCCATCATCTGCGACCGTAATCACGGTTCGATTGCCGCGATAGGCAGCCTTGAGGGTAATCGTTCCCACCGCAGGCTTACCAAGGGCTTGCCGTTCTTCGGCCGGCTCGATCCCATGATCAAAGGCATTGCGGACAAGGTGCAAGAGGGGATCGGCCAACACACTCAACACGGTGCGATCGATAAGAACATGGCTGCCCTCAATGACGAGGTTGACCTTTTTGCCATGCTCACGACTTAACTCACTAATGAGGCGAGGATAGCGGTTGGCCAAATCCGCAAAGGGGCGCATCCGCACTTGGGTAAACCGAGCCTGAAGTTGCTTGGCGGTGCGGTTGAGATCACGGCCGGTGCGTTCGCTCTCCTCTAGGCTCAATTCCAAATCGGCGGTGATCTCCTGCACTTGGACAATGGTTTCCATCACCTCCTGGGAAAGCAGATGCACATCGGTGTAGCGATCGAACTCGAGGACATCGAAGCCGTGCTGATTTTGGGGATTAAAGTGATGGGGGGCACTGACACGGTCATACTCTGTGCGGAGGCGAAAATTGGCTCGCTCAAGGGCACTCACTTTTTGCTTAAGACCGGCAAGTAGCTCGCGAAGCCGTTCCCATTGTAAATCTAGACCGTTACACTCAATGAGCAACTCCCCCATTAGATCACTCAGTTGATCCAACTGATGCGCCAGCACTCGCACGGTCATTTCCTTCGGTTCTTGGGTTTGGGGCTTCACTGGAGCCGCCTCAGTCTCTGGAGCAGGGGAAGGTGCTTCTGTAGGAGTGGATGGGGGGGACAATAAATCCCCCAAGGAGACGGGTTCAACCTCAGCACTGGCAAAGTCCTCGACCCCTAATTCCTGATTGAGGTTTGCCAGGGGTAAATCAATCACGGTTTCCTCGTCCTCGGTTTCGGGGATTTCCAAGCGCGTGGGCAGGGCGTCCAGTTGACCGGTGATCACGAGGGCTTGGCAGCGCCGCCATTGTTGGATAATACTGGCACCCACTTGACTGACATCACAGTTGGGTTGCTCCAGATAGGTGCTAACGGAGGCACAAAATTCGGCAAATTGAGGCAGTTCCAGCATTTGACCAAGGCCTTCCAGCTCTTGGGCAGCGATCGCCAGTTCCTCCTTGAGGCAGGGTTGGCCGGGCGTTTGCAGCACGGTTTCCAAGCGTTGTAGGCAGGCTTCCACCTCGGTTTCAAAGAGAACCACCCGCATCTGCTGGCCGTCATCGCCGCTGAGGAGCGCCAGATCATCCTCCGCCGTGGGGTCCCCCAATCGTCCCTGCAACTCGTTCAAAATCGGCTCCACTTGGGTGTGCCACCAATCCGCACCGACTTCAGCCCCTTGCCGATGGAGGCTGATTAAAGCTTGCAGTTGATCGGTGGCATGCAAAAGCAGCTGTTGAATCTCCAAATTGTCGCAGGGGCGCGCTTTTAGAATCTTAAAAAAGTCCTCAAGGCGATGCGCCAGTTCACTGAGGGACATAAAGCCCATCATGGCAGCGCCACCTTTAATCGAGTGAGCCGCCCGCAATATGCTGTCTATTACCGATGCACTACAGGGAAAGTTGAGTAGCCCTGCCTCGATGGTTTGCAGGTAGTCCTGAGCTTCCTCGAGAAACTGAAGCCGAATGGCTTCATCAGGGCCGGCGGCTGCCATGGCTACTCCTCGGCACTCACCTTGAAGGCGTTGACAGACTCTTGCAGTTGCTGAGCAGCACGGGCAGTGGTCTGTAGCGATTCGGAGATATGGCCGGCCGTACTCGACAGCTCCGACCACACTTTGGCGATTTCACCCATGAGGATACCCACCGCTTCCGATGTGCGGGTTTGGGAAACCGTGGCCTCAGAAATCGAGCCGACCAGCTCATCAATGCGTTGCGACTCTGCCACAATCTCTTGCAGGCTATCCTTCGCCGTTTCAACCAGATGGGTGCCCTCCACCACTTGCGCCGTGCCGGCTTCCATGGCATTGACCACCTCGTAGGTCTCCTGCTGAATGTTTTCTACGATTTGCTCGATCTCGCGGGTGGCTGCTGCCGATCGCGCCGCCAATTCGCCCACCTCTTCGGCAACCACGGCAAAACCGCGGCCTTCCTCACCGGCGCGAGCTGCCTCAATACTGGCATTAATCGCCAAGAGGTTGGTTTGCAGGGCAATTTGGTTAATTAAGGAGATGACCTTCGAGATCTGTTGCGAGGATTCCCCAAGGCGTTTCACCTTCTTGGCGGTTTCGGCAATGGTTTCCCGTAGTTGCAAAATACTTTGCACGGTCTTATCCATCGTCTGCCCCCCTTTCAGGGCAAGATCGCTGGCTTCGCGGGCCACTTCGGCGGCGGTTTGGGCACTTTGCGCCACCCCTTGAATCGAGGTCACCATTTCCTCGACGGATTCCAACAGCCGCTCCACCTTTTTCCCTTGGCGGAAAGCTTCCTTCACCAGCGCCTGCATAGCCTGATCGTCTTTGAGAAGGGCGCTATTGACGCTTTCGGTTGTGGCCTTGACCTGTAGCACCAAATCGCGCAAACCTTCAATCAGGGCGTTGAAGATGTCCGCAACGGTTCCCACTTCATCGGCAGTGATGTCGGCGCGCACGGTGAGATCCCCCTGAGCGGCTGCCTCTGCTTCGGCCAAGAGGTTAATCAACTGCTGCTGAATGCGGTCGGTGCGCTCTTTTTGCTGCTGCGCCAGCTGCTGGGCCTTCTGCTGTGCTGCGATGGCTTCCTGAAGAAAGGTTTGTCGCTCCAAAACTGCCCCCACTTGCGAGGCTAACTGGGCAAAGTTATCCATTTCTACCTGCTGCCACTGCCGCGGGCCTGAACATTGATGGGCAATGAGCAATCCCAACAGGCTATCTGCGATCCGCACGGGCACCACAAGGTTGGCGCGCACCTGCAAGGGTTTCAGTTGGTTCAGGTGACATTCTGTCAGACCGGCGCGGAAAATATCGGCGGTGGCCTGAATTCGTCCCTTGCGGTAGGCTTCAACCCAGTTTTGGCGAAAACAGGGATCGTCAATCACGCGATCCAAGGCCTTAGGCCAGCCTTCGGCCACCGATTCGGCCACGACGCGCCCGACGAAGTTCTCATCAAACTCGTAGAAAATCACGCGATCGCAGGCCAGCAATTGCCGCCCTACTGCCACCGCCTCATCCAGAATTTCTCGGCGCTGCGATTTCTGGCTTAACTTCAGAAATGCATCCCGCATCAGGGCTGCCTCTTCGGCATCGGTTTGCACTTGAGCCAAGGCGGTCTGCAACTGCGCCGCCATCTTGTTGACCGTTTCACTCAGGGTAGTCAGCTCATCGTTTCCCTCTACCGCCAAGCGGATGTCAAAGTTACCGGCACCCACCTGCTCAATTGCTTGGGTCAGACGCAGCAGGGGTTGGATGCCGCGATGGCTCAGGTGGGCTGCCATGGCCGCCACGAAAAGAATGAGTACCCCACCGCTGAGGAGGAGTACCCAAGTGGTGGTCTCAACCAGCCGCAGGGCATCCTTTTCATCAACGGCCAACACCAGACTCTTAAACGGTGCGGGCAAGGAATGGGAAGCCACCACTTGGGGGGTATGATTCAGCTGCTGCTGCTGCCGTCTGCTGTCTTGGCTGCCAAGCCCGGGAAACACGGCCTCAAGGAGTTTGCCTTCTGCCGCCGCCTCCGAGGAGGTAAAAATGCGACCTTGGGCATCCACAAGGTAGGAATGATGGGCAGCATCATGCGTTGTGGCTTTTTCTAGGAAACTTCTCAGATTTGCCGCAGGAATGCGTAGCCGCAGTACCGCAATCACCTGATTCTTTTGAGGCTCAATAATGGGTGTGGCCACAAATAGGCTGTCGGGTTTTTCCGGCAGGGAGTACGTGGGTTCAAGGGTTAAGACAGCTTGGCGGGTCTGGATGGCCAACTGAAAGTAGGCTTGGCGCTGTAAAACATTGTTGGGCAAAGAGGGATTAGGACTCGATTCACCGAGAACGGTGCCACGACCGTCGTTGGCGATGATCGCAGCATGATCGTAGGCAGGATAACTTTCGACCACCTGGGCAAGGAGGCGGGAGAGGTCGGCAAAACTACGCCGCTGAAGCTCCCCGAGGAATTTACTTTGCAAGAAGTAAGCCTCAAGCCGAGCATTCTCTGTCCGTTCGTCGAGATAGGTGCGGAGTTCAGTTGCAGCCGTTTTTACCTCTTGCGCTTGCCTCTCCAATGTTTGGCGAATCATTAACTGTCGCACGCGGAAAATTGTCGCAGACCCCGCAACAAGGAGGGGCACCGTGGCAAGGGCGATCGCCCCGAGGGTCAATTTAGTCCGCAGACTCCCCCGCTTTTTGGGGGGCGGGGCAGCCGGTGGTGGTGAGTCGGCCGTGTTGGTGGCAGCCGCCGCAGGAGAGGGCGTTGCCTCAGATTCAAGTTGGTAGTTGAGCACCGAGGGGGGTAAAGGCGGTAGGTCAATCGGCGGTTTGGCAGTGGTCATAGTTCATCCATCTAAACTACGGTCAGCCTACGGAGCATCCACAGGAACACATTGGGTCCAACACTGTCTGGCGATCGCCCCCCCGTCGAGGATAAAGAACAGGGTCTGATCCAAACGGCAACAGCCCTTCAGGTAGGGAACGAGCGTCGCACTCACCGTACCTACAGGGGATTGAATTGCGCTTTCCGGCAGGCGGACGATGCCGCGCACCTCTTTGAGCGCCAATCCGAGGTATCCCTCAGGGGTTTGCAGCAGAGCGATCGTCAAAAGGGATGTATTCGCATCAAGAGGCTCTAAATTGAGCAACTGCGCCAAATCCAGTACCCAAACAATGCGGTTGCGAAAGTTCATCAACCCCATCATGACGGGCGGCATATTGGGGATAACCGTGAGCTGCTGCGGTGGGATGACCAATACCTGCTGAATCTCCGTCATCGGCAGCAATGCGGTCAATCCGTGGTGGACAACCAATCGCAAATAGGGCGCTCCTTGGGGGCGATCGCCTAGCGTACCCTTTGGGGAATCGCCCTGCCCTTCACCAAGATTCAACCAAGGTACTGCCCCAATCATCCCTACACCACCACCGACTTCAGTGCCCGCAGGAGATCCTCACGGGTAAAGGGCTTCGTGACATAGGCATCTGCCCCTTGTTTCATGGCCCAAAGACGGTCTAGCTCTTGATTTTTCGAGCTACAGACCACCACCGGCAGTTTTTCTGTTTCTGCATTTTTCTTAAGGGCGCGGCATAGCTCAAACCCGCTCATCTCGGGCATCACCACATCGGTAACCACCACATCAGGTTTGTGTTGGCTTACCTTTTCCAACGCTTCCTTTGCCCCAAGTGCCTCAATGACTGTATAGCCCGACTCCCTCAGCAGTGAGCTGATAAGCGCCATTTCCGAGGGCACATCTTCCACAACCAAAACTTTCGTCATCTTTTCTCCAGTCTAGTTCTTTATTGCTGTTCTCTGTCGCTTGTAAACCTTTAGGGGATCTGTAATGCCAATATACTGCCTCTTGAACCTATAGAAGTTTCCTACGTCAGGTACCGAAAGACAATTCTTAGTAACTCCTCTTGGGTAAAGGGCTTGGTCATATAGTCTGTCGCTCCCACCAGGCGGGCTTTGGCGCGGTCAATGAGTCCCGTATTACCCGTGACCATAATGATCGGCACCGACTTAAAGCGTTCATGGTTGCGAATGACTTTACAAAACTTATAACCATCAATGTTGGGCATGCCCACATCCAGCAGGATCAGATCTGGATTGAGACGCATCACCTCCATAAGGGCTTTTACAGAATCGTTGAGGGCAATGACTTCAAAGGCATCATCCGCCAAAAACCGCTTAATTTCATTGAGCATTGTCGGACTATCGTCAATGCAGACGATCCGATAGGTACGGTTCGGCACTGCAGTAGTAAAGATGCCACTGCTGAGATCCCCACCCTCCTCTGCCACCGTGGCGGTGGTTTCCTGCCACAAACTGGTATCAAAACTCGGCAGCAAATCAAAGGGGGATTGCGGCTCCCGAACCACCACGGCGCCTCTTTCTATCAAGGGCAACAGGCTTCGCACCAGCGCAATTTCATTTTGGTTGAGGAGCACCGCCAAATGGCGAAAGCTAAACCCCCGCAACATTGATCCTAGGCGTTGTCGCTGCTCAGGGGTCAAATTGAGATGGGGATCCCCAAAAAAGTAGGGACGCTGAAAGGGGGAGACAATTTTGTGACCAAGACTCAGCCACTGTTGAATTCGAGATTTGCACTGCTGAATCAGTCGAGTAGGGTCAAAGCGGCTAACAATCGCCACTTCCCCATAGGGAACAAGCTGATGCTGACCGCTCCTAAGATATAGAAACGACTCCAGAACCTCGAGGATAAGACCTTTCACGAGCTGGCTAAACTGCTCTAGAGTAATGACTTGTTGAGTGAGCAACCAGCGCAGGCTTTCATACTCATAGATTGGCGTGGGAGTATTGGCCTGTTCCCATTGCTGGCGGACTTGGGCACGTAACTCGCGATTCAGGGCAGGAACACTGTGACTGAGTTGTCGTAAATGACGCTCAAAGCGATCGCCCGGCTCAATCGTGTGGGTAGCATAAATAAGACTTCCCTGATCAAAGTAGAGAAACCACTGCTGCTCCTTCACACTTACCTTAAAGCACCCTGTCCCACCCGACGCGCCGAGTTGGCGCAGCAGTCGTTCGGGCTGAAGCGTTTCTGTAAACGATGGCGTGACCCCACCACCAAAGGCGCGATCTGATGTCATCATATGAACCTCCCAGCAGCCAATCCTACCGAAGCCTCCCACCCCCTCGGCAGTAGCCGGCATTTGTGTCAGTAAAACTAGTTAAGATATTTAGCTGTCCTTAAGTGAGAGATGTGTTTAAGAATAAGAATACAGGTGCTTTGATTATATTGAGCAGTGCTGGGGAAAAGATGAAAGAAAACTTCAGAAAAATTAATTTACAAATAGTAAAGTCCATAAAAAAAGCCCCCTCCGCAGGGGAGAGGGACTAAAGCAAAGGTCAATTCACCCAAGCTAGAACGTGAACGTAGTACGAATTACCCCTTGCAGAATCGGCTGACCAGAGATTCGCCGCACACCTGTTGGATCCTGACCATTGGTGTTGTTGGGGTTGATGATCGCCGTAAAGATAGGTGTAATCGTGATGTTGTCGCTGATGGGGAACTTGTAGAAAGCTTCAATGTTAACTTGGTTGGTATTATTACCAACTCCAGCATTATTACCAATTCCAAATGGAGAAGCGTTGTTGAGAAACGGCGCGCCCGCAGCCACAGCCAATACTGACCCCGGCACCAGCAGGTCTTTATAACCAATCCCCGCCATAAAGTTAGCAGCCGTCATCCCTGCTGCGCCCTGACCTATATCAGAAAACGGCAGCGGAGATACGTTAGGGAAGTAACCTCCCGGAATACTTGCAATACCGGCGCGACCAAAAATCCCAAAACGCCCTAGGTTTAGTTCAAAGTTGAGGCCACCTGAGCGGGCTTCAATCCCATAGGTCTTGGAGTAGGTTCCTTGCAGACGGACGGCGTAGCTGTTCTTGCCGCCCCCAAATTTGTTGGCATATTCTAGCTCCACTGACGCTTGGAACGGATCACCCCCAAAGCCACCACCGGGACTTGGTGCAGCAATGCCCGCAGCTGCCCGACCTGCTTCTCCTGCAAGGTAGAGGGCACGCACCGTAAAGGGACCTTCTTTCGGATTCCATTCGATAGCAGCGCCCGCACCACCTAAAAAGTTCATTGCATAGGGCACAATGAATGGGTTATTGATAAAGAAGTAGGTGCCAAAGTCGCTAGTAGGATCGTTTGCCCAGCTATTTTTATCAATGATGTCGCTGGGATAAAATTGCGGCCCTACGGTGATGGTAATATCTTGAATTGGCCTGAAACTGTAGGACAAGCGGTCAAGCTCCACCTGCGGTCCATAGCCAGACCAGTAGTAATAGCTGGGACTAAAGTAAGGTAGTGGTCCAGCTGCATTGTCGAACGTATTCCCTGCTCCCAGCGTTGAGCCGGTCTGTAGTCCCAGTCCATAGGTGCTGATAGCGTCAAACCCACCATTCCCTGTAGATAGGCTGGTTTGCAGAAGGTCAGTGCCGGTGAAGCTAGTATTCAGATTCAAAGTAACGGCAGCAATGACCGTAGGGTTAGGACGCTCAGGAGCAGGAGCAAGACCTGGAGGACTTAAAGAAGGAACATTACTCCTTAAACGGCCACCGAATTGCACCGACATCACTGCCGTACCTGTGAGCTTGGTTGTTGTGGAAAATTGTTGCGCTTCTAGCTGAGCCGTACGGGCTTCAAGGTTATCTACACGACCGCGCAAGGTGGCGAGTTCGGCAGCGAACTCATCCATGAGCTTTTGCAGCGTTGCCAAGTCTTCTTTGGTGGCAAAGCGGTCACTAATCACATCCAAGCAAGCATTGAGGGCAGCGGCCATCTCATACCGCGTTGCTGCCCGATTGCCCCGGAACGTGCCATCGGGATAACCGGCAATACAGCCATATTTCTCAACAAGGGAGGCCAGCGCTTGGTAGGCCCAGTCGGTGGGGCGCACATCAGAGAGCTGGGACACAGAGGTCACCTGCTCCATGGATTCTTCATTGGCCAGAAGCTGATTAACAGAGGTAATAGTGCTAGAAGCGTCTGCAATTGTATTGGGCGCAGGCAGTGCTTCAGAAACTTGGAGATTGTGTGGTTCAGCAGCGATTAGATTTTCAAAGTTGGCAGGTTCATTGGCGGTAGCAATGTTAGCCCCTGCAACCACACCCAGTAGGCTCAAGCTACTTGCCAGCAGGTAAGTCTTTTTCACGATCTTAATCTTACTCCTCACTCACGAGCGTCTGGGTTCAGCAGAGCGATCAACTCATTTTGCTGCCCCCTAGTACTTAGCTTACACAATACAGCTCAAATGTGTTATGAGCTAATTATGCAAGTTCTGATAAATTCTAGGCGCTTCCCTTTCACCTTGTCAAATACTTTGTTTTTATTTTATGACACTGAAATTTCATCCGTCTCGCTAGCGCGGTAGGAGCTGCGCACAAGGGTTGTATAGAGCACGTGGAAACCATAGAAACACTGTCTGGTCGCTAGAATGTAAGTACAGCCGCAATTCACCATTCTAGATGCAATGACTTCTGTCCTTGAAGAAAAACTGCGGGCAGCCTTTCCGCCGGAACAGGCGCATCTGCTGGCAGAAGTGATCCATGAAGCCTACAACGACTTGGTGAAAGCAAGAGACTTCAATGAGCTGAAGTCCATCGTTGCGGAGCTGGCTCAAGCCCAAAAACGCACGGAAGAACGAATCGAAGAACTCGCCCAAGCGCAGAAACGCACCGAAGAACGGGTTGACCAACTGGCTGCGGCACAGGAGCGCACCGAACGAGCTGTGAGGCAACTGGCTCGCCAAGTGGGCGGACTCAGTGAAGCCCTCGGCGGCTCCCTTGAAGACCTCGCTCTAGAGGTGGTGCCCGAAATCCTTGAGTATCGCTGGGACATGCAAATTGAGTTTTGTGACCGAGACATCCTACCCCTGCGCAATGGGGAGTATGAATTTGATTTAGTGATTCGTGGCCAAGTAGAAGGACAACCAGTATTGGTAATCGGCGAAGTCAAAAGCAACATCACTGAATCAGAGGTAGAGCGGTTTTTGAATTTGGTGGCTCAGGTGGAGGCTCCTGAGGAAGTTCGTCCGCTGTTTTTTGGCTATCGCGTCGAGCGGGCGGCCAAGGCGTTGATTCAACAGCGGGGAGCCGTAATGGTGACCACAAGGGGTAAGTACTTTCCTGAGTAAATTGGGGTGCCCATCACCCGTTTTGCGATAGCCTATGCGCAAAGAGCCTTCCTGAGAGAGACACTGTCTGGTCGCTAGAATGTAAGTACAGCCGCAATTCACCATTCTAGATGCAATGACCTCTGTCCTTGAAGAAAAACTGCGGGCAGCCTTTCCGCCGGAACAGGCGCATCTGCTGGCAGAAGTGATCCATGAAGCCTACAACGACTTGGTGAAAGCAAGAGACTTCAATGAGCTGAAGTCCATCGTTGCGGAGCTGGCTCAAGCCCAAAAACGCACGGAAGAACGAATCGAAGAACTCGCCCAAGCCCAAAAACGCACCGAAGAACGGGTTGACCAACTGGCTGCGGCACAGGAGCGCACCGAACGAGCTGTGAGGCAACTGGCTCGCCAAGTGGGCGGACTCAGTGAAGCCCTCGGCGGCTCCCTTGAAGACCTCGCTCTAGAGGTGGTGCCCGAAATCCTTGAGTATCGCTGGGACATGCAAATTGAGTTTTGTGACCGAGACATCCTACCCCTGCGCAATGGGGAGTATGAATTTGATTTAGTGATTCGTGGCCAAGTAGAAGGACAACCAGTATTGGTAATCGGCGAAGTCAAAAGCAATATCACTGAATCAGAGGTAGAGCGGTTTTTGAATTTGGTGGCCCAGGTGGAGGCTCCTGAGGAAGTTCGTCCGCTGTTTTTTGGCTATCGCGTCGAGCGGGCGGCCAAGGCGTTGATTCAACAGCGGGGAGCCGTAATGGTGACCACAAGGGGTAAGTACTTTCCTGAGTAAATTGGGGTGCCCATCACCCGTTTTGGGTTGGCGCGGCATCTGCTGCATGGTAGGAGCTACGCACAAGAGGCCCCGATCGTACATGGGAAAAGCCAAGTTCTTGTGCAATATTGCCCAAGGCGTCAAACTCCTCGGGAGTCCAATACTTCACCACCGGCAAGTGATTCAAGGAGGGGGGCAGGTATTGTCCCAAGGTCAGGCGATCGCACCCCACGGCGCGGAGGTCTTTTAGGGTTTGAATGACTTCTGCTTCGGTTTCTCCTAAGCCCAGCATCAGTCCCGATTTGGTGGGAATGTTGGGGTTTAGCTCTTTAACGGTGGCCAAGACCCGCAGTGAACTCTCATAGGTGGCACCACGTCGCACCGGACCCTGTAGGCGGCGCACGGTTTCAAGGTTATGGTTATAGCAGGCAGGCTGTGCCGCCACAATTTGGGCAATGCAGTCCCGTTGGCACACCCGACCCCGATCCATGCGAAAGTCGGGGGTGAGGACTTCAATTTCAGTGCCGGGGCAGCGTTGGCGAATCGCCTCCATGGTGGCCACAAATTGACCCGCCCCCTGATCCGGCAAGTCATCGCGGGCCACAGAGGTTAAAACCACATAGCGCAATCCTAGGGCAGCCACCGCCGCCGCAATTTTCGTGGGTTCCTCTGGATCAACCGCAGCTGGGGCACGACCTTTCTCCACTTGGCAAAAGGCACAGGCGCGGGTACAGGTGGCACCCAACAACAAAAAGGTGGCCGTTTTTTGGGCATAGCATTCACCGCGATTGGGACAGCGCCCCTCTTCACAGATAGTGTGGATGCCATAGTGGCGCACGAGGCGTTGAACGGTGGAGAGTTCACTGGCTTTGCCAAGGGGTTTGCGCAGCCACGGCGGCAAGGATTGGGAGACAGTCATAGAGGCGGGTTAATCCTGAAAATAGGTCAGAAGCGAGCTAGATACAAAACTTGATTAACTATCGAGTCTATTTATTAAGTAACTGTAAAGGATCGCTGGGGGTGCTCCTAGGGGGCGATCGCTTCTATGGCAGGATCAATAGCGACGTTACCGCAGGTATGCCACAGAACCTATGAGTGATCAGCCACGCCCAACGGTCATTATTACGGGTGCATCCTCTGGAGTCGGATTGTATGCCACAAAAGCCTTAGCCAATCGGGGCTGGCACGTTGTTATGGCCTGCCGCAACCTTGAAAAAGCAGAGCAAGCCGCAAAAGACTTGCAGATTTCGCCGGAGGCCTATACGATTTTGCATTTGGACTTGTCCTCGTTGGCCAGCGTGCGCGGCTTTGTGGAGTCCTTTCGGGCATTGAATCGCCCCTTGCGTGCCCTTGTCTGCAATGCCGCTGTCTATTATCCCCTACTCAAGGAGCCCCTTTACAGTGTGGATGGCTACGAACTCACCGTGGCTACCAATCACTTGGGTCACTTCCTTTTAGCCAACTTGCTCCTTGAAGATTTGAAAAACTCCTCCGAAAGCGATAAACGCTTGGTGATTCTGGGCACGGTGACGGCTAACCGCAAAGAACTCGGCGGTAAAATTCCGATTCCGGCACCCCCCGATTTGGGCAACCTCGAAGGCTTTGAGAAGGGCTTCAAGAAACCCATTGCCATGATTAACGGCAAGCCCTTCAAGTCGGGCAAAGCCTACAAAGATAGCAAGCTCTGCAATATGCTGACAGCACGGGAACTGCATCGCCGCTTCCATGATTCGACAGGGATTGTCTTTAGCTCTTTGTACCCCGGTTGTGTGGCGGATACGCCTCTATTTCGCAACCATTTCCCCCTCTTTCAAAAGCTCTTCCCCCTCTTTCAGAAATACATCACAGGGGGCTATGTCAGCCAAGAACTGGCAGGTGAGCGAGTGGCTATGGTGGTGGCAGATCCTGAGTTTCGCCAGTCGGGAGTGCACTGGAGCTGGGGCAACCGCCAGAAAGAAGGCCGCAAAGCCTTTGTCCAAGAACTCTCGGCAGAGGGCAGGGATGAGCAAAAAGCCCGCCGTCTTTGGGAGCTGAGCGAAAAATTGGTGGGTTTGGCCTAGCCGATGCAGCGGTGGTTGCCCCTCGGCGTTAGTTTTGCCCTTGTCGTCGAGATGGGGGCGATCGCCAGCCCAGCCCCGGAAACGGTGGTGACCCAGTTTTATGAGTGGTGGGTGCAAAACCAAGATCAAGGTCGCCAACGCTTGAGTCAGCAGCGAGCAGCGTTTACACCTGAGCTGTACCAGCAGTTGATGTCAGCCTTTCACAAACAGCCCCGCGATGGGGCTTGGCTGGACTTTGATCCTTTCTCCTTCACTCAGGTGAGTACCCAAGGGGTGAAAGTGCGCAGTGTACGGCGATCGCCCAATAATCCGAGGGTGGCGGAAGTGGATATTGAGGTAATGGCAGGCCTGCGGGGGCGATCGGGAACGAGTGTACCGATGAAGGTACTCCTACGCCAAGGGGGCGATCGCTGGCAAATTGACAACCTCATCTACACCAGCACTTGGGATAACCTGCGCTGTCTGCTGCGAGACATTAACCGCTAGGGGTAACAGCAGTAACCGATAAATTAACCAAAATTACATAAACTTATACTTTTATGGTGTATAATCACTCTTATGAGGAAACTATCAATTTCTCAAGCGGCGCAATGAAAGGGTGTGTCCACCCAAACCCTAGAGAAGTAATCCCCCTTGAGAGCGTCGCTCTTGAGACTTCGATGAAGCAGGAAGTAAGCAGCAAATCTAAACAATGGAGTCCATTTGACTTGACTGGATAGATTTGTATAAGTCTTACAGAGCGGAACCTTAACGTCTTCTTCCATCCCTCTGGCTGAGCTTGCCGCTATCGTGGAAGTGATCCTTGCCATTGCAGGACGGATGTATGTCACAGCAAGATTTTGGCGTCATTGGCCTCGCCGTCATGGGGGAAAACCTTGCCCTCAACGTAGAGCGAAATGGATTTTCAGTGGCGGTTTATAATCGCACCCCCAGCCGCACCGAAGCATTCATGGCCGAACGAGCCGCAGGCCGTCGCTTCAAAGCCACCTATAGTCTTGAGGAATTTGTTGCTTCTCTCTCGCGTCCCCGTCGCATTTTGGCGATGGTGAAAGCCGGCAAGCCCGTAGATGACCTAATCCAGCAACTGAAGCCGCTGCTTGAACCCGGCGACATCCTCATTGATGGCGGCAACTCCCTCTATACGGAGACCGAACGCCGCGTTGCTGAAATGGAAGCGGCAGGACTCTGCTTCTTGGGAATGGGGGTTAGCGGTGGTGAAGCAGGTGCCCTCAATGGCCCCAGTCTTATGCCCGGCGGCAGTCGGGAGGCCTATCAAGCCCTCGAACCCATTCTCACCAAAATTGCCGCCCAAGTGGATGATGACCCCTGTGTCACCTACATTGGCCCTAGGGGGGCAGGGCACTTTGTCAAGATGGTGCACAACGGTATTGAGTATGGCGATATGCAACTCATTGCCGAAGCCTATGACCTGCTGAAAAATCTCCTTGGCCTCAACCACCAGCAACTCCATGAGGTCTTCCAAAGCTGGAATGAGACACCCGAACTCAACTCATTCTTGATTGAAATTACCAGCCAGATTTTCACCTATATTGACCCAGAAACCCATCTGCCCCTCGTGGATGTAATTGTGGATGCGGCAGGTCAAAAGGGAACCGGTCGCTGGACAGTAGAAAGTGCCCTTGAAATAGGGGTGCCAATTCCAACCATTACGGCTGCCGTCAATGCCCGCATCCTATCGTCTATGAAAGCGGAACGGCTGGCCGCTGCCCAAGTTCTTCCCCGCCCTGTGGCTCGCTTTAGCGGCAATACCGAAGAATTCATCGGCAAAATCCGCGATGCCCTCTACTGCTCAAAAATCTGCTCCTATGCCCAAGGGATGGCTTTAATTGCCAAAGGCTCCCAGGAACTGTTTGACAACCAACTTAACCTGAGCGAGATTGCCCGCATCTGGAAAGGGGGCTGTATTATTCGCGCCGGCTTCCTGAATAAAATTAAGCAGGCCTACAGCGAAAATCCCCAATTGGCCAATCTGCTGCTGGCGCCGGAGTTTCGGCAAACAATCCTCGATAAACAGGCAGCATGGCGGGAGGTTTTGGTGGAGGCGACCCGTGCGGGGATTGCCGTGCCTGCCTTTGCTGCCTCCTTGGAGTACTTCGATAGCTATCGGCGCGATCGCCTGCCGCAAAACCTGACCCAAGCGCAGCGGGACTTCTTTGGTGCCCACACCTATGAGCGAATTGATAAACCGGGAACATTCCATACCGAGTGGGTACCGATTCAGAAGGCCGGCAAAGCCTCGGTTTGAGAGGTCGGTCAGCGGGGCGGCTCTTTAGCTTATCTTAAGAATTAGCAGCCGCTCATCATCCTGCACGTTGGGGAGACTAAGAATCCTTGCATCCGTTTCTACGACTCCTGCACCACAGCCAACGCTACCAACACCAAGTGGCGCTTGCCTCCCTTTGCTCCGTCCTCAATAAAATTTTTGATCTGGCGCCCCCTGTTCTGATCGGGATTGCCGTGGATTTGGTGGTGAAACGGCAGGATTCCCTCTTTGCCCGTTGGGGGCTAGCAAGCTTTGAGGAGCAACTGTTGGCCTTGGCGGGTCTCTCGTTTGTGATCTGGAGCTTGGAGTCCCTTTTTGAGTATGCCTATGCCCGCAGTTGGCGCAACCTAGCTCAGCAGATTCAGCATGACCTGCGCCTTGAGACCTATGCCCATCTCCAAGAAATGGATTTGGCCTTTTTTGAGGAGCACAGTAGTGGGGTGTTGCTCTCGATTCTCAACGATGACATTAACCAACTGGAGCGGTTTTTAGATGGGGGCGCCAACGAGGTGTTGCAGGTCACAACCACCGTTCTGGTCATTGGGGGAATTTTCTTTCATTTAGCGCCAAGTGTGGCCGTCTGGGGAATGCTGCCCATGCCCTTTATTCTTTGGGGGTCGGTCATTTTTCAGCGGCGCCTTGCCCCTCGCTATGCCGATGTACGGGAAAAGGCAGGCCTCCTCAATGAACGTTTGGCCAACAATATCACGGGCATCCAAACGATCAAGAGCTTTACTGCCGAAGCCTACGAATTGGAGCGCCTACGCTGGGATAGTGAAGCCTACCAACAGAGCAATCGCCGGGCCATTCGCCTGAGTGCTGCCTATATTCCCCTGATTCGCTTTGTGATTCTCTTTGGCTTTACGGGAACTTTGGTGCTGGGGGGCTTTGCCGCTTTTCAGGGACGCCTGGAGGTGGGTGCCTACAGCACGATGGTCTATCTAATTCAACGGTTGCTCTGGCCCTTGACCCGTTTGGGGGAAACGCTGGATCAGTATCAGCGCGCCATGGCCTCCACCCAGCGGGTGCTGAATCTCCTGGAAACCCCCCTTGCCATTCCCCCCGGCGATCGTCCCCTTGATCCTCGCCATCTCAAAGGGGAGGTGCGCTTTGAAGCCGTCCGCTTTGCCTATGCCGGCCGTGCCCCCGTCCTCAAGGGTGTTAATTTACACGTGCCTGCGGGTCAGACGATCGCCATTGTCGGCGCCACGGGGTCGGGCAAAAGCACCCTCGTGAAATTGTTACTGCGGTTCTATGAGGTGCAAGAGGGGCGCATTCTCATTGATGGGGTGGATATTCGCGAGTACCGGCTACAGGATTTGCGCGCTGCCATTGGCTGGGTGAGTCAAGAGGTCTTTCTCTTCCACGGCACCGTCTTTGAAAACATTGCCTACGGCAGTCCGGGGGCAACCCTTGCCGAGGTGATCCACGCAGCAAAACTGGCCGAAGCCCATGACTTTATCGAGCAACTCCCCCAAGGCTACGACACGGTGGTGGGGGAGCGGGGTCAAAAACTCTCCGGCGGTCAGCGGCAACGGCTGGCGATCGCCCGCGCCCTCCTCAAGAATCCGCCGATTCTCGTCCTCGATGAAGCCACCTCGGCCGTAGATAACGAAACCGAAGCCGCCATCCAGCGATCGCTGGCCCACATTACGGCGCATCGCACCACGATTGCCATTGCCCATCGCCTCTCCACCATTCGCCATGCCGACTGCATCTATGTCCTTGAGCACGGTGAAATTGTGGAACAGGGAACTCACGAAGCACTCCTAGCCCAGCGGGGGGTTTATTGCAGCCTCTGGCAAGTGCAAGCGGGAATTCTTGAGACCTAGGGCTGGCGAGTATAGCGCGTCCGCTCTGCGGCCGTCCTCTCGCGATCCAGTTTCAAGATCAGTACCGCCAAGGGAGGCAAGCATAGATCAAGGGAATAGCGACGGTTGTGGTAAGGCCATTCGTCGGCCCATTTCCCGCCCAAGTTGCCCATATTGCTGCCGCCATACTCGCGGGCATCGCTGTTAAACAGTTCGCGGTAAAACCCATGCTCAGGTACCCCAATACGATAATGGCTATGGGGCTGCGGCGTAAAATTGCACACCACAACTACAAATTCTTGGGGATCTTCGTCGCGACGGATAAAGGAAACCACACTGTGGCGGTTGTCGCTACAGTCAATCCATTCAAAGCCCTCCTGCTTGAAGTCTTGGGTATAAAGGGCAGGCTGCGAGCGATAGAGGTGGTTGAGATCTGTAAAGAAGCGTTGAATTTGCTGGTGGGGTTCGTATTGTAGCAGATGCCACTCTAGATCACTCCAGACATTCCACTCGCTCCATTGGGCAAACTCCATCCCCATAAACATTGTTTTCTTGCCGGGGTGGGTGAACATATAGGCAAATAAACAACGCAGATTAGCAAACTTCTGCCAGCGATCGCCCGGCATTTTGCCGATGATGCTACTCTTGCCGTGCACCACCTCATCGTGGGAGAGCGCTAGCATGAAGTTCTCGCTGTGGTGATACCACATACTGAAGGTGACATTGTTTTGGTGGAACTGGCGGAACCACGGATCCATACTGAAGTAGTCGAGAATATCGTGCATCCAGCCCATATTCCACTTCAGGTTGAAGCCCAGTCCCCCCATATAGGTTGGCCAAGAGACCATCGGCCAGGCCGTTGACTCCTCGGCAATGGAGAGAATCCCCGGAAAGTAGCTAAAGATCACGTGGTTGACTTGGCGGAGAAAGTTGGCCGCCTCCAGATTCTCCCGCCCGCCGTATTCATTGGGGATCCACTCCCCTTCCTTGCGGTTGTAGTCAAGGTAAAGCATCGAGGCCACAGCATCCACGCGAATACCGTCAATGTGGTACTTGTCAAACCAAAAGAGGGCATTGGCCACCAGAAAATTGCGCACCTCGTGGCGGCCATAGTTAAAAACAAGGGTGCCCCATTCCTTGTGTTCGCCCTTGCGGGGATCTGCGTGTTCGTAGAGGTGGGTGCCATCAAAGAAGGCAAGACCGTGGCCGTCCTTCGGAAAGTGTCCCGGTACCCAATCCACAATGACGCCAATGCCGTTTTGGTGACACTGATCCACAAAATACATGAAGTCTTGGGGACTGCCGTAGCGAGAGGTGGGGGCATAGTAGCCGGTCACCTGATAACCCCAAGAGCCATCGAAGGGATGCTCGGCAATGGGCAACAGTTCAATGTGGGTATAGCCCAATTCCTTGACGTAGGGAATGAGTTTGGCCGCCAGTTCGCGATAGGTGAGAAAACGTGCCCAGGGTTTGAGTTCTGCCACCTGTACCGGTTCTTGGGGTTGGCCATCAGCACCAATGGGCGGATCCTCCATGGAGGCATGGAGCCACGATCCTAAATGCACCTCAAAAACGGAAATGGGTTGGGTGAGGGGGTCGGTGTGGCGGCGTTTTTCCAACCAGTCGTTGTCGTTCCATTCGTAGCTATTGAGGTCGGTGACAATGGAAGCGGTCTTGGGACGTGGTTCTTGGTAGAAGCCATAGGGATCCGATTTTTCGTAGATGTGGCCGTCTTGGTTCTTAATTTCGTACTTATAGTGCTCACCCACCCCCAAGCCAGGAATAAACAGCTCCCAGATACCGTTGCCGCGCCGTGCCATTTGGTGTTTGCGGCCATCCCAGTGGTTAAAGTCACCGATGACGGAGACATTGCGGGCATTGGGTGCCCAGACAGCAAAATAGACACCGGCTACACCCTCCACCGTCAGCAGGTGTGCCCCCAGTTTTTCATAGATGCGGTGATGATTGCCCTCGGCAAACAGATGAATATCAAAATCCGTCAGCTTTGAGGAGCGGAAGGCATAGGGGTCGTAAATTACCCGCTCATGGCCATTTTCATAGATTTTGAGTTGGTAATTATTGAGTTCCGCCACGGGAATGTGGCACTCGAAAAAGTGGGGGTGGTGAACCGGCGTCATCGGATATTCTTGCCGCAGCTCCGGACAGAGGACACTCACCCGCTCGGCATTGGGTAAATAGGCGCGTACCGCCCAGACGGATTGGCCATTCTCACTGATCTGGTGACAGCCCAAAATTTCAAAGGGGTCGTGGTGTTGGTTGGAAACAATGCGGTCAATCTGTTCGGGCGAAACGGTCATATTTTTATACTTTCGTAAAATATAGGAACAATACTATAGAAAAGTTAACAGTGAGAATGCTCTCCTTGACAAGGGCACAGCCCCTATTTCTCTGGTTTCTCTTGAGCGGCTGCGTGGGCTAAGAGTCCTTTAAGTAGCTCCCGCAATAGGCTTGGCCCTTGGTAAATCCAACCGGTGTAAAGTTGCACCAAGGTCGCACCGGCTGCTAATTTTTCAATCACATCCTCTGGTGTAAAAATACCCCCCACTCCGATAATTGGCAGGGTGCCTTGGGTCTGCTTGTGGATGAAGCGAATTACGGCGGTGGCGCGATCGCGCAAAGGAGCACCACTGAGACCGCCGGCCTCGTCTGCGGGCGATCGCCCCGTCTGGGGAATGATTTGGGTTTTCAGCCCCTCCCGTGCCACCGTGGTATTGGTGGCCACAATCCCGGCAAGTTCATAGGTTTGGATTAGATCAAGAATGGTGGCAATCTGCTCCCAGCTCAAATCGGGGGCTATTTTCAACAGCAGGGGTTTGTGTGGGGTGTTGGCGGTTTGCAATGCCTCTAGAATCGGCGCCAGTTGTTCCTTGGCTTGTAGTTCCCGTAATCCGGGTGTGTTGGGAGAACTCACATTGATGACAAAATAATCCCCCAGGGGATGAAGGCAGCGAAAACTCGCTAGGTAATCCTCTTTTGCAGCTTCCAAGGGGGTGACTTTGGACTTGCCCAAATTGATGCCGATGGGAATCGTCGCCTCGGGCGATCGCGCCAACAGGGCGGCCATAGCCTCTGCTCCGGCGTTGTTAAACCCCATGCGATTGATCACGGCCAGATCGGCCGGTAGGCGAAAGAGGCGCGGACGGGGATTACCCGGCTGGGGATGCCAAGTGACAGTGCCCAACTCCGCAAACCCAAAGCCAAAGGCTGACCAGACGCTGCGAGCCACGCCATTTTTATCAAATCCCGCCGCCAAGCCAATGGGATTGGGAAAGCGCAATCCCCACACCTGTCGCTCTAAACAGGAATCTGAAAGGGTGTAGCGCTGCTGAAGTTGCTGCCGTAGCCAAGCAGCCAAGCCATGATCTTGATTTAGCCACCCACAGAAGGCGATAAACTGCTGGTGTAGCCACTCGGGATCCGCCTGCACTCCGGAAAAAAGAAGTGGTCGCAACAGGTAGCGATAGGGATCAATGGACATTCAGACTACCACTGCCCCACCTAAGGAGTTTAAGTTCCAACGCTGTGACCCTAGTCCAGATAGCCCATGAGGGCGGGCGAATCATCAATGATATTGGAAGCCACAGGACGCTCCCCAGCAGAGTAATAGGTCTCAGCAATGTGCAGGCCACTGGTGGTAATCGGGCGAATGCCCATCCAATTCACTGTTTCGACGATTTCAAAATCATCCGCAGCCACGGGGCGCACCCCCATAATGTTCAGGGTTTCCACCACTCGGAAATTGGTCGCCACAATGGGGCGGATACCAGCAGCGTTGATGCTGTCATAGATTTGCAAACCACTGCTGAGCACAGGACGCTCGCCGGCATCTTTGATCATGTGCACCACTTGCACGGGGCTGGCTTCAATGGGACGTAAGCCGGCACTATTAAAGGTTTGCCACACTACAATATCACTGGCTGTGGTCGTGCCTGTGGGGGCAAGAGCAGTTTTTTCAGCGAGGGAGACCATTTGACCGCTATTTTCCTTAGCAGGCGGGTTGCTGCGACGGGCGGGACGAGCAGCTTTGGCGGTGGGTTCTTCGGCGGGTGGGGTTTGAGGCGTTTCGGTCATGGCGATCGCTCCTAGTGCAATCATTCAATCCTACAAGTAAGCTTACCGTATTCCACCTTTTGGTTGGGGATCCTCCTCGCACAGTCTCTAGTACCAATTCAATTTGAAGATAGTCCTAATATGAGGCTGAGTAATGAACGACCAAGCCGTCAGAGACTGAATGACCTG
>NZ_JBKBHV010000029.1:0-31089 GCF_046299635.1 Thermosynechococcus sp.
TTCGGGACATCTAGCCAAGACTCGGTGAAGGGGGAATCTCCCGCTATACGAGAAGCGTTAGCGGGATGAGCGTCAATGGGACGACTATCGAGAAGCCTATGCCGAGGTCTTTCGCCACACCAGTACCGAATGGGCGCCGTGGCACATTATTCCTGCCAACCGTAAGTGGTTTGCCCGCCTCATGGTGGCTCACTTCATTTATCAAAAACTGGCCAGTCTCAACCTGCACTATCCGATGGTCACTGAGGCTCACAAGGAACAACTCTTGGAGGCAAAAGCCCTGTTGGAAAATGAACCCGACGAGGATTAGGCACTGCCTTCCCCTTGGGGGACTTCCTGCCAGAGGAGCGTTATCTCCCGCAGGCTTTGGTAATCCCCATTCCCCAAGATCAAATGATCCAGCACGGGAATTCCCATGACCTGTCCAGCTTGCAGAATTTGCCTGGTCAAGTCCAGATCCGCCTGACTGGGAGAGAGATTACCTGAAGGGTGGTTGTGGGCAATGATTAGGCGGCTCGCATTGCGGCGCACGGCTTCTCGGAAAATTTCGCGGGGATGGGCAAGGGTTTCGGTGGCCGTTCCCACCGTAATGACATGGGATCCCAACAGACGATGTCGCACATCCAGCAGGAGAACCGCAAAGCGCTCTGTGGGTTGCCACATGAGATCAGCACTCAACACAGCAGCAGCAAGGGCAGGACTATCAATAATTGTCTGCTCGCCCGGACGCGACTGAAAGACCCGCTTGCCCAATTCCACGGCGGCTAGGATCGTGGTGGCTTTAGCAGGCCCCACCCCCGGAATAGCCATCAATTCCTCTGGTGTAATGTCGCGCAAGACGCTCACGGCATCAGTACTTTCTCCACTGCGCTCCCCCAACTGTTTGAGGATGAATTGGCCGAGGCCGACGGCCGAGAGTTTACCTGCCCCCTGACCTGTTCCCAGCAAAATTGCCAACAATTCCGCTGAACTGAGGGAGCGGGCACCTTGGCTGAGCAGCTTTTCACGGGGGCGATCGCCGACGGGCAGATCGGCAACACGAAGCGAGTAGGACATGCCGGCAGGAATCAACAGGATCCCTAAACAGCATATCAAGCTTCGCCCACGCCCGCTTTGGGCAAACTCCACTTTTGCTATGGTAGGGGTAGCTGACCCGAAGCCTAAAAAGGATTCTCACGAGCACTTCCTATGTCCGAAGCACAAGTTCCTACCCCAGAAACCCCGACTCCCGAACCGCAACCGGAAACCGTCAGTTTAGAGGAGGTCACCGAAGCTGCAAAAGCCCTTCTTAAGGCTCTACAACGGTTTGCCACCGCTCAACTCAAGACCCTACCGGCAGATGCCCAAAAAGCCCTTGAAACGGCGATCGCAGAGCTGAAGTCGAATGCGGATACCGTCTCTAGCCATATCAAGGATTTTGAGGAGCGACTCAAAGCGGCGTGGGAGGTGCTAACGGCAAAGAAAGAGTTGCCCGGTGGGGGTGAGGGTGAGTCCTAGCGCGTTATTGCTTGAGCAATTCCCTTGGCAGGAGACCCTGCGGTGGCAACCTACCCCCCAACAGCAGGAACAGTTCCAACGGTTCTATGGAGCCATCCTTGCCGCCAACCAAGGGATCAACCTCACCCGAATTACGGCAGTCACAGATTTCTGGGAAAAGCATCTCTGGGATTCGCTACGGGGGATTTTGCCGTGGCTTCAACTCACTGGGGGAACACCTTGGGGGACAAAGATTCAACAGGTCATTGATATTGGCAGTGGGGGTGGCTTTCCCGGAGTACCGGTGGCGATCGCCCGCCCCGATTGGTCAGTGACCCTCCTTGAGGCAACCCAAAAGAAAGTCAGGTTTTTGCACTCTCTGCGTTCAACGGTGGGTTTGGCCAACATTCACCCGGAATGGGGACGGGCGGAAGCCCATCATCGCCGTTATGACCTAGCCCTGATTCGCGCCGTCGGCGATGTCGCTCGTTGTTGTGCCTACGGCTTGCCCCTACTGCGACCGGGGGGCATTTTAGTCCTGTACCGAGGCCAGTGGCGCGACGAGGACACCCAGAAGTTAGAAGCCCTCCTGCCGCAATACCGCAGTCAACGACTGGAGATTCAGGCCTTCACGACCCCCTTGAGCCATGCCCAGCGGCACTGCATTTACCTTCAGTGTCAGGCTTGAGTGATGTCGAGACCAACAGCACCTCATCACTTGTCCGCAAGGGGAGTCTTGATGTAAATAAATATGACAATTGATGGTTTGGAATTTTTGCCATACACATTTAGGGGGGGATCAGTTATACCCAAATAGAGAGCAAACCAAAACATGCATTGATTGGTTGGGGCAACTCGGCACGTCTCGGAGGAATAGCGTCAATGTTTAGTGATAATAATGCAGGTTTTACAAGCTGGCTCGCCGATCTCGTCAATGGAATGGGTCTGGCATGGTGGGTCAAGATAGACACGAAAACTCCCTCCTGCACCTACTACTTTGGCCCTTTTCTGACACAAGCGGAAGCGGAAAGAGAGAAGGATGGCTATATTGAGGACTTGAAGGCTGAGGGAGCAGAGGGACTTGAGGTCAGTGTAGTGCGCTGCCGTCCTGAGGAAGTGACCATTGATGCCGAAAAAAAGACACAGGTACCCCTTAGTGTCGGCAGGACATAGATGATCTAAAAATTGGCTCTAAAACAAGTATGGTGCCGTCTTAAAGTTTCTCCTCAGTATCTCCACTGGACGCCAACCCCAACAAGGCTATGTTCAGGATCACCAAAGCGGATGGCATTCTCTGGGCGATCGCCTTTGTTGCAGGGTGTATTTTCAGTCTCTTTCAGTGGGGTTGGCTGGGGGTCTTGGCACTGGGGGGGATGCTCTATGGGGGGCGCCGCTGGGGGGGCAAGGCTTGGCTGCGACTGCCTGCGAGTCAAAGTTTCGCGATCGCCACCGTAGTTGCCCTCTTGGCAATGGTCTATGTGTGGCTGCGTACGCCCCAGCCAGGGGTAAATGATATTAGTACCTTGGTGCCGCGGCTTAGCGCCTTGAACCTACCGCCGACGGTGCTCGTGGAAGGCCGCGTTGAAACGACTCCTCTGCCCAATCGCGCCGGGCGCCAGCGTTTTTTCCTAGGGGTGGAGCGCTATGAAAATCTCAGTCAGGTACCCGCCCAAAGCGGCGTTTTGCAGGGGAGAGCTAGTGGTCGCCTCTATGTGACACTGCCGGCAGAGCAAGGGGCAAAGCTGCATCCCAGCCAGCGGGTTCAGATCTCAGGGCGGCTCTATCTTCCCCGCGCGGGGGGCAGTGAGTTTTTCCGTGCCTTTGACTTTCGGCGGCAACTTCAGTTGCAGCACACCTTTGCCGGCTTAGCAGGCAATAAGGTTAGGATTTTGGATCAGGGATCACCCTGGGGATTGTGGGCACTGCGGCAGCGAATAGTTCAAGTCCATGCCCAAGGGTTGGGCGATCGCTACGGTGCGGTGGTCTCGGCTATGGTACTGGGCAACCGGGCGGTGGCCATTCCCTTTGCGGTGCGTGATAGCTTTCGGCGAGTGGGGTTATCCCATGCCCTGGCGGCCTCGGGGTTTCATACGGCCATTTTGTTAGCGGTTGTCTTGGCGCTGACCCGTCCCTTGCCGCAGCGGTGGGGCTATGGTCTGGGAGCCAGCGTTTTGGTGCTCTTTGCCTGTTTGAGTGGGTTTGCCCCCTCGGCAGTTCGCGCTGTGCTGATGGGCTTGGCGGGGTTAGCGAGTCTGGTGCACGGCCAAAAGGGACAACCCCTTGGCATCCTGCTGGCGATCGCCACTGCCATGCTGATCTACAACCCCCTGTGGATTGAGGACATTGGCTTTCAGTTAAGTTTCTTGGCCACATTGGGCCTAATTGTCAGTGCCCGGCCGATCGGCGATCGCCTCGATTGGTTGCCGACACCTCTACGGAACCTGGTCGCCGTCCCTCTTGCGGCCACCCTTTGGGTGCTTCCCCTCTCCTTGGCCCTCTTCGGCACTTTTCCCGTCTATGGTCTGCTGGCCAATATCGTTGCTAATCTGCCCCTTGTCCTCTTGACGGTTGGCGGCTTTATCAGCGCAATGGTCGGCCTTCTGATTCCCCCTGTGGGATCCGCGCTGGCGTGGCTGCTTTACTACCCTACAGCCTTTCTCCTGTGGCTGATTGAAACCATTGGTCAGTGGCCGGGGGCAACGATCTCCCTTGGAAGTTTGGGCTGGCTCCAAGTTGTCGTTCTCTATGGCCTGATTTGTTTTGTTTGGTTGAGTCCTTGGGGGCGGCGACACTGGTTTTTGCTCTTTACCTTTGGCGTCACCCTTGTGCTGGTGCCCTTTATTCTGCGGCAAAATACCCTCTTTCAGGCCACCGTGCTTGCTAATCCACAGGTTCCGACCCTGGTGATTCAGCAACCGGCGGGAACCGTCGTGATTAACGGCGGCGATTCCCAAGGGTTAGCAGCCTTCCTTGCCCAAGAGGGCATTAATCGCATTGACTGGGCCGTGGCCACCACCCATCGCTACCGCCAACAACAGGGCTGGCGCGACATTCACGAGATGGTGCCCATTCGCCAGTTTACGGACGTGCCCACGGCCAAGAGTGATCCTGCCTATCGGGAAATGTTGACCACCCTCAAGGTGCCCCATCAGTCACTTCCCCTACAGCAGCCCGTCCAACTGGGCCAAGTCACCCTTACGGTGTTGCGCTCAGATCCGGCAATTTTGGACTTAAAACTGGGCAGCAGCCGTTGGCTCTTTGTCAGTGATCCCAGTCGCGATGCTGCCCAAACCGATTGGCTGGCCGTGATGCCCGTGGAACCGCCGCAGGTTCTCTGGTGGTGGGGTAGAACCCTAACCCCCCGCCTCTTTGAGATTGTCAAGCCGCGCAGTGTCATTCTCAGTCGCAATACCCTTGATCCAGCGATCGCCCGCTACCTAAAACAGAAACAAATTCCCTATTTTGTAGTTGGAGAAGTCGGGGAAGTGCGCTGGCAGGCCGATGGCTCGCTGAAGGCAAATGCCCCTCAAAACGATGGCTTGATTTAGCTCTCACCTTGTTGCAAGCGTAAATGTGCAGTTGCCAATATTTCTTGCAGTACCTGTTGGATACGCTGGGAATCGGGGGTTTTGCCCCCCATTAAGTCGCCAAAATAGACACAGGCTGTTTCTCCCAACGCCCAAGTATAGGCAGCCGCCCAAGAGGCAGAGAGCACCGATTCCAAACCCGATAAATTTAATCAACTGTTGTCCCACCAACCGCACCACAAATCCACCGCCAATGGTGGTCAAGATGCCCCCGGCTTGGGAAGGCGACAGGGTTTGACCGTACAACTGCCCCAACAAAACTACCATCACCACCTGCACACCCACTAGGACTGGCATTGTGGCAAAGGGCAAAGGCACTTTTGCCCGATTGGGGCTTACCGATAAGCAATACTTCCGTCGCCGGTAATTGCTGCCGCGCCCTCGCTAAAACCTCTGCCAACGCCGTCGAATCTACCTGAAACCAGCGGCTCAGGAACTGCCCATATTGGCCTAACAACCTAGGCTTGGGTTTCTCCACGGGGGTCATCACCATAGCTAGGGGATTCGCGGTAGATCGCATCCAGTTGGGCGCGGGCATCCTCTACACTCAGGGAGCGCATCACCAACAGGGGTTCGTCAATCACATGGCCATCGCTATCTAAAAGTTCGGGATGGGTCACCCGTTGCGGTGAAAATTGCCGCTGTGATTCAATGCCAAGGGTTAACAAACTGCGAATCAGATTGGCCATGGCCAGTAGTGCCAAGACCGTAAAGGCAACAACATAGATCAACTGCAACATGAAGAGAGCACCTCCGAGCCAAGCACTGAGAATGGTTTAAGCATCACAAGATTTCGATAAGCGGTAGTGGTGGGCAACCTGCCAGCACTCCATCAAGAGCGTATGCCAGTGCATTAACACCTGTGTATCAACCCCCACTTGGCCGTCCGTTGCCCGAAAGAGGCTTTGGGTAGCAATCACATCATTGAGGGCAGTCTCGACCCGTTCCAGAAGTGCTTGCTGTTCTGCCACGCCTAAGAAGGGAATCACTTCTGTCTGCAAGAGCGATCGCGATCGCGTGAACCAGTACTGAAAATCCTCAAGTAGCGGCTCCAGCAAGACCTTAAGCAGTTGAGGTTCCGGTAAATTTGAGTGCAGCATAGGGATTAATGAGGGCGACCTACTTCTATCTTAAATCTTAAACTCGTTTACATATTGTTACATTGTTTATCTTTGAGTGCTCTTTCCTCTCTGCAACGGGTGGACGTGGTTGAATCAGCACGTCGCTGTTCAGGACGCGCACCGAACTATCAAGGGACGCTACTATCTGCTGAGTCTTGACGGTGGGGGAAAGCGGTTTGCGCAGGCGGTGCCTTGCCATTGGGGGATTGAAAACCAAGTGCATTGGTACTGGATGTGGCTTTTGGGGAGGACTCGCATTTGCAAGGAAAATTTTGGGTTGATTCGTCGGTTAGCTTTGAATCTCCTCTCTCAGGATACCTTTACGAGGGCCGGCGTCAAGGCAAAACGTTTAAGGGCAGGATGGGATGATGACTACCTCGCTCGCTTTCTTGCTACCGCCTGAGTATGCGTTTGCCTTGCTTAGATCATATCAAGACTAGACACCCGTTCAGAAAACGACGTTTACTAGAAATGAACATTTGCTCAAGCATACAGTTATGGATGAATTTATGGCAGCGGCGATCGCCGAAGCAGAAAAAGGACTGAAAGAAGGCGGCATTCCCATTGGCTCGGTCTTGGTGCGCAATGGCCAAATCATTGGTCGGGGTCACAACCAACGGGTGCAGCGGGGCAGTCCGATTCTGCATGCGGAAATTGACTGTCTGGCCAATGCCGGACGCATCGGTCGCTACGAGGATACAGTACTGTACTCCACCCTGATGCCCTGCTATCTCTGCGCGGGTGCTGTGGTGCAGTTTGGGATCAAAAAAGTGATTGCTGGTGAATCCCAAACCTTTGCGGGGGCACGGGAATTCATGGAAGCCCACGGTGTTGAGGTGATTGACCTGAACTTGGAGCGCTGCCAGCAGTTAATGCGGGACTTTATTACGCAGTATCCCCAGCTCTGGTTTGAGGACATTGGTGGACTCCCCCCCGAAGCAAAGTAGTGAAATTTTAGGATACGGGAATACGCGGCAAGCGGTTCTTGAAGCCACAGAGAATTTCCCAAGTAATCGTGCCGAGGGTGTCCGCCCAAGTCTCCACGGTTAGGCAATCCTCGCCATCTTCACCCAAGAGCGTCACAACATCCCCCTCCTGTAAACCATCAATGTCACTGACATCAATCATCAGTTGATCCATCGTAATTGCCCCCACTTGGCGAACCCGTTTTCCTTGGACTAAGACTTCGAGCTTGTTGGAAAGCAGGCGGGGCACCCCATCGGCGTAGCCAATGCCGACAACGGCAATTTTCATCGGCTTCGGGGCAATGAATTGGTGACCATAGCTAATGCCGGTATGGGCGGGAATCTCTTTCAGCAGCGTAATGCGCGATCGCACCTGCATGACGGGTTGTAGGGGCACCACCTCCCGTAAATGGGGGGCAGGATAGACGCCATAAAGACTTAACCCAACGCGCACCATATCATAGTGGCTACTGCGATTGGCCAAGGTGGCTGCTGAATTGGCTATGTGACGCCGTACTGACCCCAACCCAAGGGGGGCAAGTTCTTGGCACACCTGCTCAAAATAGGCCTGCTGCTGCTGCATCAAACTGGGGTCAGGATCATCGGCACTGGCAAAGTGGGAGCAAATACCTTGGATCCGCAGGTGGGGTAACCGCTGCACAAATTGGACAAAACCCAGCGCATCCTGCCACGGACAACCCAAGCGCGACATGCCCGTATCAATCATTAAATGGACATCAAGGGGTTCCCGCAGATGATCGGCGTAATCGGAGAAAATGAGGGCTTGCTTGGGGGTAGAGAGGGTGGGCTGAAGCTGCCACTCGGCCATCATCTGCACCTGCACCGGCAAATTGACGGATCCCAAAACCAAAATCGGCGCCGTAATCCCTGCCTGCCGCAGGGCAATTCCTTCGGGAATGGTGGCTACTCCTAGCCAAGTGGCTCCGTGGTCTAAAACCGTCTGTGCCACAGTGACAGCGCCGTGACCATAGGCATCTGCTTTCACCACGGCTAACAGTTCTGTGGTGGGTGCCAGCCACTGGCGAAGATGGTGGGTGTTGGCGGCCAAGGCGGCCAGATCAATTTCAATCCATGCGCGCTCACACTCATGGGAACTGGTGAGCTGTTCCTGACTGAGCATTGTTTTGCCGATCCTCACACCATAACTTCCCCATAGGGGATAACCAACCCTACAGCCACGGGTGCTCTGTGATTCAATGTATAGCACTCTATGTTCAGTGTTGGCTCAATCATTCGGTTCTTAGTAAAACCTGCTAGAGTGGCACTACAGCCCTTTTCTCAGACTAAACGGGGCAATGTCATTTTTGTTGGTGTGAGGTCGAGGTTCGAGTGGACAACTGGCACAAGACATCCCAAGGGCTAAATCCTCTGGGAATGATTGGTGTGTTTGACAGTGGGGTGGGGGGCTTAACCGTTTTACAGGCGCTCCAAAGCCTGTTACCCCAAGAAGCGTTTCTCTACTTTGGGGATACGGCACGCTTGCCCTATGGGACTCGCCGCCGCAGTGAAATCCTTCAATATGTGCGGGAGATTCTAACGTGGATGCATTCCCAAGGCGTCAAGATGGCAGTGATGGCCTGCAACACCAGTTCAGCCCTTGCTCTAGCGCAGGTACGCAGTGAGTTTCCTTTTCCAATCTTGGGTTTGATCGTCCCTGCCGCCAAGATGGCGGTTACGCTGGGAGAGCGCATCGGTGTCATTGCCACCTCTGCAACCGTCAAAAGCGGTGCCTATGCACGGGCGCTTCAGGAACTCTCGCCAACAGTGGCGATCGCCCAAGTGGCTTGCCCTGAGTTTGTCCCCCTTGTGGAAAGTAATTGTCTAGAGGGCGATCGCGTCCATGGCATTGTCCGCCGCACCTTAGCTCCCTTGGTCGAATTTGACCCTGATGTCCTCATCTATGGTTGCACCCATTACCCCCACCTGCGCCATGTGATTGAGCAGTATTTGCCTGCAAGTGTTCATCACCTTGATCCTGCCCATACCGTTGCCTGCGCCGCCGTGCGCAAACTAGAGGCCATGAATTTGGCTACTCCCTGCCCCCAAGGCCAAGTGCAATTTTATGTCAGTGGGATACCCGAACAGTTTGCCCAGTTAGCCAGTCAATGGCTGGGATACTACCCAACGGTAGAGCATCTGCCCTTAAGTATCTTGACCCAATTCTATCCGCCATTAGGGATAACCGCCCCGCCACTAGAGGTCTCCGTGGTTGCGGCGAGTTAGGCACCCTAGGGAATTTTGGCACAATAGAACTATGCCATCTGGCTTTGTTCTCTATTCACCACCCTTGGAGGATTCCCGTGAGTAGTACCAGTAACTTTCAAGAGGCGATTCGCGAGGCGCGCAGTAGCGCGATCGTCGGTCCCAATGTCATTCGCAATGCCCTGCCCTTTGTGGGGGGCGGTCTTCTGCTGACGGCGGTGGGTAGCTGGGGTGGTCTGGGCGTGATTGCTGCTGCCCCCCAACTTTTTATGCCCACGTTTATTGTGGCTATCATTGCTGAACTTGTGCTCTTTTTTGTGGCGCAAGGGGCTGCTCGCAAAGGAAATAACGGACTTGCACTGCCCCTATTGGCCACCTATAGCCTGCTGTCAGGTTATACCCTCTCTGGATTGATTTATGTTGCCCTCAGTACCGTCGGCATTATGGGCATTATCATTGCCGCTGGTGGTTGTGGCATCACGTTTATGGCTGCTAGTCCCATTGGTTCCAATCTGTCGGAACGCGATGGCTTTGCCCTTGCCAAAACGGTACAACTGGGGATTATTGCCCTGCTGGTGGTGCTGGTTCTCCAGTTAGTCTTTAGCTTCTTTGGCATCTTTACCCCCACGTTTCTGGAAATTGCGATTTCTGGTATCGGCGTGGTGCTCTTTGTGGGGGCTGCGGTGGTGGACTTCTTTGTGCTGCCGCGTACCTACCGCGATGACCAGTATCTCGCTGCTGCCCTTTCGATGTACCTGACCTATATCAACCTGTTTATCTTTATCCTGCGTTTATTGATTGCCCTCAATCGCAGTCGCTAAAAGAACAGGTGACACTGGGCATGATCCCGTAGCAGATGGTCACAGAGCACCAAAGCCACCATTGCCTCAACCATCGGCACCGCTCGCGGTAACACACAGGGATCATGCCGCCCTTTTGCCGCTAAGATTGTTTCTTCGCCCGCTTGGTTCACCGTTTTCTGGGCTTGACCAATGGTGGCTGTGGGCTTAAAAGCTACCCGTAAAATAATGTTTTCGCCGTTGGAGATGCCCCCCTGCACCCCCCCGGAGCGATTGGTACGGGTGCGAATTCGCCCCTGGGCATCGGTATAGAACTCGTCGTTGTGCTCCAGACCCGTAAGCAGCGTCCCCGCAAAGCCAGAGCCGATTTCAAAGCCCTTACTGGCAGGCAGGGACATCACCCCCTTCGCCAGATCTGCTTCTAGTTTGTCAAAGACGGGGGAACCTAGACCGACAGGAACATTGCGAACCACGCACTCAATCACACCGCCAATCGAGTTGGCCTGTCGCCGCACCTCATCCACAAGGGCAATCATCTTTTCGGCGGTGGCAGCATCGGGACAGCGCATGATATTGGCCTCAACGGCAGTGGCTTCCACCGTATCGGGATCAACGACGGCTTCAATGTCCTTGACCCGCTTGACGTAGGCAATGATTTCCGTACCGGCCACTTGAGCCAGAATTTTGCGGGCGATCGCCCCCGCGGCAACCCGCCCAATGGTTTCCCGGGCCGAGGAACGCCCACCCCCTTGCCAGTTGCGAATTCCGTATTTGGCGTCATAGGTGGCGTCGGCATGGGAGGGACGATAGACCTGAGCCATTTCGGCATAATCTTCGGGGCGAGTATCCCTGTTGCGCACCAGAAGGGCAATCGGGGTACCCAGGGTTTTGCCCTGAAACACGCCGGAGAGAATTTCGCATTGATCCTGCTCCTGACGCGGGGTCGTGAGACGACTTTGACCGGGGCGGCGGCGATCCAGTTCCTTTTGGATATCCGCTTCCGATAGCTCTAATCGAGGAGGACAGCCATCCACCACCACCCCCACTCCACCCCCGTGGGACTCGCCAAAGGTGGTCACGCGAAACAGATGTCCAAAGGTGTTGCCCATAGCGATTCTTGAACCCTACGATGCGCTTACCCGAAAGGCCATGCCACAGCCACAGGTTTGACTGGCATTGGGATTGTGGAAGCGAAACGCACCCCCCATCAAATCCTCGATGTAATCCACCCGTAAACCACGCAAAAGATCAGCAGCGTCAGCAGCGATCGCGATCGTCCAACCTTGGGACTGGGTGAGCACATCCGTCGGCTCGGGTTCGGCCACAAGGGCAAGATCATAGCACCAGTCACTGCATTCACTGGGTTGCACCTGAATCCGCAAAATGGCTGCCTGACCTCGACTAATGCCGTGGGCTTGGAGACGCTCCAACTCTTGAATGGCTGCGGGGGTTAATTCCACCATCTTCAACAAAACTAGCGTGAATCACCAGTATATCGTGGTTGGAGGAGGTTGGTGAGCGCCGCTTGGGCGTTGGGATACTCAAACTGAAAGCCCGTTGCTAGGGTGCGCTCCGGCAAAACCCGTTGCCCCTTGAGCACCACATCGGCGCCTTCCCCCAGCAGGAGTTGAAGGGCAAGGGGAGGCACAGGCAGCCAGGAGGGGCGCTGCATCACCTCTGCTAGAACGCGGCAAAAGTCGGCCATCCTCAGCGGCTCCGGGGCAGTGGCATTGTAAACGCCCTGCATGCTGGGTTGATCCACCGCCGTCAGGATAAGCCGCACCAAGTCCTGCTGGTGAATCCACGAAAACCACTGCTGACCGGAGCCAAGGGAACCCCCCAGATACCACTGAAAGGGCAGCAGAAGCTTGGCCAGTGCCCCCTGCTTCCCCAAGACAATGCCAAAACGGAGAATCACTAGGCGCACCCCCAAATCGGTCACCCCTTGGGCAGCCGCTTCCCAGTCCGCGCAGAGCTTGGCCAGAAAATCCTTCCCCGCCGCATGGGTCTCGACAAAGGTTTCCGTCTCACTGGTGCCGTAGTAGCCAATGGCAGAGGTGGATACTAATACCGACGGTCGCTGTTGACATTGGGCGATCGCCTGCACCAACTGCTGCGTTCCCACCACGCGACTATCGTAGATCTCCTGCTTGCGCCGAGCGGTCCAGCGACCATTGGCAAGGGGTTCACCCGCTAGGTTAATCACCGCATCCGCCCCCTCCAAGGCAGTAAACCAATCGCCGGCGGCTTTGGGGGTGTAGCCTACCCACTCCACCTGGGGAAGAGCGGCAAATTGTTTGGCGGCTTTGGCCGGGGAGCGTACCAAGGCAATCACCCGATCGCCGCGATCGCTCAACGCTCTGACGACCTGTTGCCCGACAAAGCCGGTGGCACCGGTAAGAACTACTCTCATAGGTAGCTATGCCTCGGCTGCACTTGAGGAGTGCCCCGGCAGGGGATCAACCACCGGCTGCCACTCTGAGCCGTAGCGCTGCCGCAGGGCGTGCCAAGCTGCCACTTGACCTTCGGCATATTCTCCGGGTTTGCCCCACTGCAAAAAGGCGCTGAGGATGGATTTATCTTGGCCGTCGAGAAAGCGAATGGCATAGGTGGGAAAGTTGCCTCGCTTCGCCTGTCCTTCCTCAAAGCGGATTTTGGCCACCTGATCCATATTCAGGTGAAACTCAAAGTCCTCGGCATGCATGTTGGCATAGCGTCCCTTGGGCAATTCGGCATAGAAGATCTTGCTGAGGGGCGATCGCACCTCCAAAACCGCCACCTCATTGGTGACCACAAGGCGCAGCAGCCCCAGTTGCTCACAATCCCTAAGGAATTGCTGCAAGGAGAAAGAAGAATCGGACATCGTTGCTGCATCAGCCATGAACGCTTCTTCCACTGTGACGCACCGCGGCGGCAGATGCAAGACAACCCCGTGGCAGGCTAGGTCGCCTTGGCCAAGTGCAGCACCACCCCCAGACCTGCGCCCATATCCTCCGGCGTGACCTTGCCATCGTGGTTGGCATCGAGGGCATCAAAGACGGCATCGGTTCCCAGCCACTCTTCGCGGGTAATAATGCCGTCACCGTCGAGGTCATAGACATGGAAGAGTTCTTCGGCAGCATGGCTGAGGGTAGCTGCCCCTTCCAACTGGGCCAGTCGCCGCGCCAATAAGTCTTCAAGGGTTTCCAGCGCCTTGGTGAAGCCCTTGATGCCCTCCTCCAGTTTTTCACTGGCCATTTCGTCGGCGGCATGCATCCGGCGGAAGGTGGCTTCATCCATGGAGAGCCTTTCCATGTCAAGGGTGGCGGCGATCGCCGGATCCAGCTTGCGCTGAAGTTCGCCTTCGGTGTTTTGTAGTTCCCTGAGCAGGGCCGGTGAAATCGTCAGCAGATCACAGCCGGCCAGTTCAATAATTTCGCCGATGTTGCGGAAGCTGGCGCCCATGACTTCTGTGGGATAGCCGAATTTCTTGTAGTAGTTGTAGATTCTGGTTACGGAAATCACTCCCGGATCCTCAGGGGCGGGGTACTCGGCTCGACCGGTTTTTTTCTTGTACCAGTCGAGGATGCGACCGACAAAGGGGGAAATCAACGTCACACCGGCCTCGGCGCAGGCGATCGCCTGATGGAGACCAAAAAGCAGCGTTAAATTGCAGTGGATACCCTCTTTTTCCAGAATTTCGGCAGCGCGAATTCCTTCCCACGTTGCAGCAATTTTAATCAGGACGCGATCGCGCCCCACCCCTGCGGCTTCGTATTGGGCAATCAAGTCCCGCGCTTTTTGGACGGTGGCGGCCGTATCGTAGGAAAGCCGCGCATCCACTTCCGTTGAGACCCGACCAGGGATAATCTGCAAAATTTTCAGGCCAAAGGCCACCGCTAGGCGATCCACCGCTAGGGAGACAATCTCGCGGGAAGTGGCACCCGACCCCAGATCCGCTTTGGCCTTGAGAAGGGTTTCATCCACGATGGGTCGGTACTCCTTCATTTGCGCCGCAGCCGTAATCAGGGAGGGATTGGTGGTGGCATCGCGGGGGGTAAATTTTTCGATGGCAAGGATGTCGCCGGTGTCTGCCACCACAACGGTCATTTGTCGCAACTGTTCCAGCAAGTTCATGGGACAAGTCTCCCAAACGTGTCCCTTTCATTATGGTTCGCCAGCCCAAGGGTCGGGGAAAGCACCGTAACAAAGCGCAATATGTCATCTCTAGGCTCTCTAGGTGCGATTGATGAGCAACCAGCCTTGCCCCTCGACCCGCGATCGCCAGTACTGCCAGTGCTGCTGGAGTTCTTGACCCGTTTGCGGCGTATTGAGGTGATTGCGCCAAAGAATCAGGGCATCCTCTTGGGGATGCTCGTAGTAGTGGGGGCGGCGCCCTACCAGTTCAAAGCCAAAGTGCTGATAAAGCCGTTGCGCCGCTTCATTGCTAGCCCGCACTTCGAGGGTTGCCCACCGGCGATCGCCCCTTTGATGGGCCAGTTGCAACAGCCGACACAGCAGCAATCCTGCTAACCCCTGCCGCCGGTACTGGGGATGCACCATCAACAGCACAAGGTGCAATTCCTCGGCAATCCCCCAGCTGACGCCACACCCCCACACCTGCTCAGGGCCGGCCACCACCAGCAGCGTATGCTGCGGATTTGCCAACTCGCGGGCATAGCCTTGGGGCGACCAAAAGCCCCCCAGACACACCTGATCCAGTTGAACGATGCTATCCAGATCCGCAATTGTTGGGCGGCGTAATTCTAATTGCCCCATGGCCGTTGCCTGCAAGGGAGAGTGCTATCATGCAGAGGAAATGGTACCCTATTGCAGCGCTATGGCAGAAGAAACCCCCACCAAGCCCGCCAAAAAGGAAAAGCCCCCCGCCGTTGAGGATAAACCCTTTGCCGAGTTCATTAACGAGGCTTTTTTACCGGCTCTCCAGAATGCCCTCAGCGCCAAAGTGGGGGATGTGACCCTGCGCCTAGAGGGAAATACCGTGATTGGTGAATGGGGCAAGGGAATGTATCAGTTTCGCCTCTACTTCCTAGAGGGGGATATCCAAGGGTCAAAGGCGTTTGTCTGTAGCAGTGGCGGCATTGCCCCCAGCACCATTGAGCCATTTTTGGGGGATGAGCGCAAGGTGACGCTGGATTTGTTGGTCTTTGGGGTGATGCAGCGCCTAAACGGCCAAAAGTGGTTGGGAGGTAACTAGGCATGGGAACGGCAATTCGGGTGGGCGATCGCGCCCCCGATTTTGAACTGACCGCCAGCGATGGCCGCAAGGTCAAACTATCCGATTTTCGGGGTCAAAAGAACGTCGTCCTGTACTTTTACCCTGCCTCGGAGACGCCCGGCTGCACGATGCAGGCCTGTGCCTTTCGCGATGCCTACAGTGTCTTTCAAGAACTGGGTGCCGAAGTCATCGGCATTAGTGGTGACCCCGTGAACCGTCAGCAGGGCTTCCAAAAAAATCACCAACTCCCCTTTCTCATCCTCAGTGATCCGGGCAACAAAGTCCGCCAGCAGTATGGAGCCTCTACCCTCTTCGGTCTTTTACCCGGACGGGTGACCTATGTGATTGATAAAGAAGGGGTGGTGCGCTATGTCTTTGACGACCTGCTGAATTTCAAAGCCCATGTGGACGAAGCCCTTAAGATCTTGCGCCAGTTGGCCACTGCCTAAAACAAGGGCGCATTGCTTTAAGGGGTTCTGAGTACAATAAAACTGAATGAGTTAGCGCGGTGGTTGCGGGAGGTGACCCCTCCTGAGGAAAGTCCGGGCTTCCGAAAGACCAAGCTTGCTGGGTAACGCCCAGTGCGGGTGACCGCGAGGATAGTGCCACAGAAATATACCGCCGATGGAGGGAAACCTCACAGGCAAGGGTGCAACGGTGCGGTAAGAGCGCACCAGCAACATCGAGAGGTGTTGGCTCGGTAAACCCCGGCTGGAAGCAAGGTGTGCTAGCGTCAAGGAACCAGGGTTGGTCTTTTCCCCAGTTCTTTGCTAGCCAGAGCCGCTAGAGGCACTTGGTAACAAGTGTCCCAGATAGATAACCACCCTTTGAACAGAACCCGGCTTACGTCTAACTCATTCATTGCCCATTTAGAATAGCTCTTTGGGAGCGTCTGGCCTTGAGTCTCTGCCCCTTCTGGACAGACTATCTATGGTGAAGCTGGGTTATCTTGGCCCAGTGGGCACCTACAGTGAAGAAGCCGCTCAAAGCTACGCCCAATGGCAGCACCAGCAGGGCGGCTCGATAACCTTGATACCCTTGAACACCATTGCCGGCTGTTTGGAGGGGTTGGCGGCCGGCGAGTTAGACTTGGCTCTAGTGCCCAGTGAAAATTCCGTTGAGGGCAGTGTCAACATTACCCTTGATTCGCTGTGGCGACTGGATACGCTGCATATTCAGCACGCCTTTATCCGCCCCATTATCCATGCCTTCATTGCCCAAACGGCAGATCTAGCTCAAATTCAAGCGGTCTATTCCCATCCCCAAGCCCTAGGGCAGTGCCAGCGGTGGTTGCAAGCCCATCTTCCCCATGCTCGCCAGTGTCCTGTGACCTCCACCGCCGAAGGCCTGCAATACGTCACGCAATCAGATCGGGTGGGGGCGATCGCCTCCGTGCGGGCAGCCCAACTCCATCACCTGCCCATTGTGGCCACCGAGATTCAGGACATTCCCGACAACTGCACACGGTTTTGGGTGGTGAGTCGCCAACAGGGGGACGGCTGGCCCCAGCCGGGGGATACCCACACCTCCATTGCCTTTAGCCTCAAGGCCAATGCCCCCGGTGCCCTGCTAAAGGTGCTGCAACTGTTTAGCGATCGCCAGATTAACCTCAGCCGCATTGAATCGCGCCCCAGCAAACGCGCCTTGGGGGATTATCTTTTCTTTGTGGATCTGGAGGTGAATGGTCGCCCCGAGGTGGTGGCGGATTGTCTGCTGGCGCTTCAGGATGCTACAGATGTGTTGAAGGTTTTTGGTAGTTATCAATTTCTAGACCTCGGAGAATAGGTTGGCCATGCGTATCGGTATCCCCAAGGAAATCAAAGATCAAGAATTGCGGGTGGGCTTGACCCCCGATGCAGTGCAGAGGTTACGAGAGCATGGACATGAAGTCCAGATTCAGGCGGGGGCAGGGGAAGGTGCCGGCTTTAAGAACATAGACTACCAAGCGGCGGGAGCGAAACTTGTTAAAACGGCTGAAGCCGCATGGGATGCTGATTTGGTCATCAAGGTCAAGGAACCCCTGCCTGCCGAATATGGCTATCTGCGCCCTGGCCAACTGCTGTTTACCTACCTCCATCTTGCCGCCAATCGGGAGTTGACTGTGACCCTCATGCAGTCGGGAGTGACTGCTATTGCCTACGAGGCCGTAGAGGAAAGCCAAAACGGCCAACGCCATTTTCCCCTTTTGACGCCGATGAGCAAAATCGCCGGGCGTCTGGCAGTGCAGTTTGGTGCTCGCTTTCTGGAGAGTCCCCAAGGCGGCCGGGGCGTGCTGTTGGGGGGGATTCCGGGTGTTGAACTAGGGCGGGTTTTGGTGTTAGGGGCTGGTGTGGTGGGCACTGAGGCTGTGCGAATGGCGGTGGGACTGGGTGCCCGCGTCACTGTAGTGGATATCAATGTAGAGCGGCTTTACTATTTGGAAACTCTCTTTGGTGCCCGCGTCGAGTACTTGTATAGTACGCCGGATCTCATTGCTTATTTAGTGCCCCTCAGCGATTTGGTGATCGGCGCTGTCTTGGTGCCGGGGCAGCGACCCCCCTGCTTGGTTCCAGAGGCAGTAGTATCAGACATGCCCCTAGGGGCGGTGATTGTGGATGTTACGGTGGATCAGGGCGGCTGCGTAGAGACGATCCGACCCACCACCCATTCACGACCAGCTTACAGCGCTTGTGGAGTGATTCACTGCGGTGTGCCCAATCTGCCAGCGGCGGTGCCGCGCACGGCTACCCAAGCCCTAACGAATAGCACCTTGCCCTATATTCTTTGCCTCGCCGACCATGGCGATCGCGCCTTTGAACTCTCCCCTGCCCTTGCCAAGGGGCTGGTGATTAAAGACCATCGTTTAGTGCATCCGGATGTGCGGGTTGTCTTTCCCGATCTTTAGGCGAACAATCAAGCACCTCTGGACAAAAATATTCTCCCATCTCAGCAATTTTGCCAAAGCCAGATGCAGTGCTGATTTGAGAAATTTCTAACAGATTTAGAGGTGCTTGAATTTTCCTGAAAGTGGCCTGTAGAGAGGATTTGACACCTCTGATGATCGGAAATCTAAAAATTTTACCAAAACAAATAAAATAAAGTCGGTAGGTGCTTGAAAATGACCTGTGCTATAGTAGTCGCAGAGCACTTTCTAGGGGTGCACAGTGCTGGGGCTTGTCCCCAGCCGATTAAATGGAAACGCTCCAGTAAATTTGGGTAATTTGATTACAACCGACTGTGCTGGGGCTTGTCCCCAGCCGATTAAATGGAAACGTTCTTGGCGGCTAACGGTATTTCCATTCTTCTAGCGTGCTGGGGCTTGTCCCCAGCCGATTAAATGGAAACGTTCTTCGCCACGGCGGCGCGAACTTCGGGGACCGTGTGCTGGGGCTTGTCCCCAGCCGATTAAATGGAAACGGGGCATTGTAATTGTAGTGTTAGTGGTTGGTTAGTGCTGGGGCTTGTCCCCAGCCGATTAAATGGAAACATTTACACAGCCCATATTTACCTCCTAAATTTTGTGCTGGGGCTTGTCCCCAGCCGATTAAATGGAAACTCACATTACGAGCATTTTAATTTCAGTCCCCGCAATGTGCTGGGGCTTGTCCCCAGCCGATTAAATGGAAACTCGTGGGCTAGTTGCTCTAGAACATTGACGGGGGTGTGCTGGGGCTTGTCCCCAGCCGATTAAATGGAAACTCATTGTCCATAATTTACTCTCCTGATTTTTACAATTGTGCTGGGGCTTGTCCCCAGCCGATTAAATGGAAATTCTTTTCATTCACAAAGAGGCAATAACAAAGTGATAAAGTAAAACACAAGCGGCGCTGTAAAAACATAGCTATCGGCGCGATCCAAAATACCTCCATGCCCCGGAATCAACTGTCCGGAATCTTTGACCCCGGCATCGCGCTTCATCATTGACTCTGTTAAATCGCCCAATAGGCTGGCAATACCGATCATCAGCCCAAACATTGCGCCCAAAAGCCAAGGTAGTGGCCAGCCGAGGGAATGTGCTCCCCAAAGGGCAACGCCCAAACTCCCTAAAACGCCAAACACTGCCCCTTCCACCGTTTTCTTGGGACTGATGTGGGAAAGTCGTGTTCGACCAAAGAGCTTGCCAACCGCGTAGGCACCAATGTCCGCTGCCCAAATACAAACAAAAGCCAAGAGCGTCGCCTTTAATCCCAAGGGCAAGGCTGTCAATTGAAACTGCTCTGGCCAAAATCCTCCCAAAGGTAAGGTCGCCTGTTGCTCTAGCCCCCGCAGTCGCACCCAATAGCTTGGCAAATAGCCACCATAAAACAGCCCCATGATTGAAGTGGAAATATCGGCGATCGAAGCCAGCTTAGGCTGAAACAGTAAGTAGAAGCAAATAAAAGTACCCGCGACGGGAAACACGGCATCGGCAAGGTCTGGACGCAGCAGAGAAGTGATAAGGAGCACTTGACTAACCACAAGGGTCGTTTTGGCTGCCGGCGCACTCCCTTTGGCACGAGCCAGTTCAAAGTATTCCAGTTGACCCAGATAAATTAGCGCCCCAATCCCTAAACAAAAATACCAACCACCTAGCACGGTCATCAGTAGCGCGAGAGCGATCGCGACAAGTCCACTGGCAATGCGGATCCAGAGCATAATGGTGAGGGGCGGTGGCAGGAAAAAGGGTTACATTAAACCGTGTGTTTAGCGTTCGCGTAGCACGCTGAAGTCAATCGCGTTGTGCAGAACGATCGCCGCTACAATAAAAAGTTTAATCTAAATTCACCAACGTTAAGGGAACATTAACAGACACTCAGCCAAAACAGAATGGGTGGCCATGTCAAGCTATAACGGATCAGGGAACATCATGGGGGCAAGGGCGTCATGAAAAACGATTGGTCTGAGGTCAATTGTATCCATGACATCCAGTCTTCCCCTTGCTTGGACGCATGTTGAGGAGATCAGTGCTCGGGTGACGCTGCCGCTGACAAAACTTACACCCCAAGAGTTGGTTGTCCGCTGTCAAGCTGGCAGAACCCCAGATCGTGCTGCTTTTACTGAACTCCTGCGACGATACCAATCCCATGTGGAGCGAATTATTTATCACCTAGCGCCCGACTGGGACGATCGCGCCGACCTTGTGCAAGAAGTCTGGATTCGCGTCTATCGCAACATTCACAAACTGCAAGATGCTAGCAAATTTCGGGGTTGGCTCAGCCGCATTGCCACCAACCTGTTTTACGATGAATTGCGCAAACGCAAACGCCATCAACCGCCCCTTTCGCTAGATGCGCCCCTAAAAACCCAAGAGGGTGAAATGAATTGGGAACTTGCCGCCAGTGATGCCAGTCCCGATGACCGCTTGCACACGGATGAATTTTATGATCAATTGCAGCGGGCGATCGCCAACTTGCCCGAAGCCTTTCGGACAACGATTGTCCTGCGGGAAATTGAAGGCCTCTCCTACGAAGAAATTGCCCAAATCACCGGGGCCTCCCTCGGAACCGTGAAATCGCGAATTGCCCGTGCCCGCCAGCGGCTCCAACTCGAACTCCAACCTCACCTTGATCTTCCTTCAACCTAATGCGAATCACTCCTACCCTTTTTCTGCAAGGACAGACCCCTATGATGGACGAACTCGATCACTGCAAACGCGATACCTTTGAACTCTTGAGCGCCTACCTTGACGGTGAAGTGACGGCGGCAGAACGGCAACAGGTCGAGGCATGGCTGGCGACCGACCCCGAAGGCCAACGCCTCTACCGGCGACTTCTGACCCTCAAGCAGCAGATGCAAGAGCTGCCTGTACCCCTGACCCCCTGTCCGGCGGATCAGTTGGCCGCTCAAGTGATTGCTAAGGCCAATCGTCCCCGTCGTATTTGGGTCCTAGGCAGTGTTGGGGCGACCTTGGCCGCATCCCTTGTGGCAATGCTTACAGGTCTAATTCCCAATCCCCTACCGAATCTACAACTGGCCGTTACCAGCCCTGCCCGCCTTGAGCCGGAACCCTCTCCTCTACCAATTGAACCAACAGCAGTCGGTTTGATGCTCAGTCTCGACCGTCCTCCTGTGGCCATTCCCGTCAGTGAAACAGCTCCTGCGGCGCTACTGGAACCCAGTGCAGAACCAACGACTAAAACACCTGCCCAGGAATAATCTCCGGCTTGAAGGGCCGCTCCAAAAGACAATGGCGAGCCGCTTGGGGAGTGAGCTTGCCCCCAAGAACGGCAGTCACCATTGCAGTAATCGGCATGTCTAACCGATGCTGCTGGGCATAGGTGCATAGAACGCGGGCGGTATTTACCCCCTCGGCAGTCCCTTTTGTCAACGCTAGGGCTTGGGAGAGGGATTTACCATGGGCAAGGTGCCACCCCACTTGATAGTTGCGACTGAGGGCACTGGTACATGTGGCCAAGAGATCCCCTAGCCCAGAAAGACCGTAGAAGGTTTCCACCTGTCCACCCCAGTGGGTACCCACCCGCACCATTTCCACCAACCCGCGAGTAATCAGGGCAGAGCGGGCATTGACACCCAGACCGAGACCATCGTTAACCCCGCAGGCGATCGCAATCACATTTTTGAAGATGCCCCCCATTTCGACGCCCCGCCGATCCTCATTGCTGTAGAGGCGAAACATGGTACTGCCCAAACAGTCCTGCACCTGCTTTGTCGCTACGGCATTCCCCCCCACTACTGCTGCTGCGGGCAGCCCTTGCTGAATTTCAGCGGCCAAATTGGGGCCTGACAGCACAACCAGATCGTGATGCGGGCAGTAAGTTTGCCAAATATCCGCCGCTGTGGCAAAGGTTTCGGATTCTAGGCCTTTCGTGGCACTGACAAGAATGATACCTAAAGGGGGTTGAAGGGCAGCGACTTGGGCTGCCACTTCCCGTACCGCTTTGATAGGGAGCGCCGAAACCAGTAACTGAATGTCTTGAAATAAAGAAGCCGAGAGTGCCCCCTGCGATCGCCCCCAACAGGAGACCGTGCAGCCCTGTTGTTCAAATAGATACGCCAGTGTTTGTCCCCAATGACCTAACCCTAGAATTAATACCCTCGGGGACATGTTATCCCCGTCCTAGGGCGCAACCGTTAAATTTTGGAATTGTTGCTGCTGCCGTTGGCGGAAAGCTTCTGCTTGAGCATTGAGATTTTCCATTTGATCCGCCACCACTTCATTGGGATCGCGACCATCCATGAGACGCAGCCGATTCATGAGGCCGGGCAGGGAAAAGTTACCATTCTGAGGATTAAGAATCGTGCCCAGATCATTGGCATTGCCGTTTTGCTGCCAGCCCTCCATGGGGTTATTCGTGTTTGCAGTCTGGGCAAGGGCAATACTTCCCAGATTGAGACTAAGGACGGCAAGGGCAAAACCGGTTAGGTAGCGAAGTGTCATGGGTCACTCCTCAAAGTTGCTCTAGGGATGCAGACGGTAAATTTACGCGATAGGTGCCAGAATGAATTACCTAATGATGAGTGGTTGAATGCAAAAAATTATACCAAGTCTTTGCTCAGGGGTTGCAGAAGTAGCATTGACGGGGATCGGCAACGGTTTCAGGGACGGGTACTATCACTTGGTGCTGACAGTGTTGACAGCGTTGACGCTCATCCGGCTAACGCTTCGCGTATAGCGGGAGATTCCCCCTTCACCGAGTCCTGGCTAGATGTCCCGAAGGACACCCCCGCCAGAACCTCTCCAGGGGCGTTTTCAGCACTGGCCGCCCGACAGCGCTTTTCAAATCTATTTCGCAGGACTGGTTATTATGGCTATATAACAACATTTAGTTGCTTGTGATGTCAACATCCTTAAGCTTCCTCCCGCTGGTCGTCTGCCGCTTCACCAGCACTGCGGCACTTTTCAGGTAGTGATCTGTGGGTCTAAACATCACCGCCAAGATAGGCCTCAATCACCTTGGGATCATTTTTAACGGTCAGAGGGTCGCCAAGGGCAATAAGCTGACCAAAGTCTAGAACGGCAAGGCGATCGCACAAACTCATCACCAAGGGCACATGGTGCTCAATGAGAATCACCGTCAGTTCAAAGGTCTCCTTGAGGCGGCGAATCAACTCACAAAGGTCTTGCTTTTCCTTGGGATTCATGCCCGCCGCCGGTTCATCCAACAAGAGCAGTCGTGGTTGCAGAGCCAAGGCACGCGCCAGTTCAAGGCGGCGCTGTTCACCATAGGGTAAGTTGCCTGCCCGTTCGTGGCGCCGCTCGTAGAGATTCACCCAATAGAGAAGTTCCTTGGCGCGGTTCTCCAAGCACTCCTGCGCATAACGTACAGGGGGTGCTCCCCAGAGGTTTGCCCAGAAACTAGCAGGGGCATGGAGATGTTGCCCCATGCGCACATTCTCCCAAACCGTCATTTCTGGAAAGAGGCGAATATTTTGAAATGTGCGGGCAATGCCCAAGGCCGCAATCTGGTGGGGCTTGAGTTGGTGCAGGGGCTGCTGCTGAAACTGAATCTGCCCTGAAGTGAGGGGAATTAACCCCGTCAGCAGGTTAAAAAGGGTCGTTTTACCGGCACCATTGGGGCCAATAATGCCAAAAATTTCCCCAGTATCAACGCTAAAGGACACCCGATCAACGGCCTTGAGACCGCCAAAATAGCGGCACACATTCTCTAACGTCAGGAGTGGCTGTGACATCTAGGGCTGCGTGGGCATCATTTTCTCAAAGGCTTGGTAGGTCATGCGCGAAACTTGGCGAATGAGTTCACTGCCGCGGGGATCGTTGTAGGGGCGCTTCACCATCATTGCTGCCACATAGCGTTGGCCATTGGGCATATCCACCATGCCTGCATCCCCCACCACAATCCCAATATCCCCGGTTTTGTGGGCAATCGTGGCTCCTTTGCCCAGACCAGCGGGCAAGAGCGTATTGGTGACCGTGCGCCGCATCATGTCTAGCAGGCGATCGCGACTGCGGGGGGAAACAATTTCCCCTTGCGCAATTTTCAGCATCAGCGTTGCCAAATCGCGGGGGCTGGTGGTGTTGGTTCCCTTCATATCGGGGAGCAGGTGATTGATCACCGTGTTTTCTAACCCCCATTCCTGAAACTGTTGATTAAGCGCGGCTGCGCCCCCAAGGCGATCAATGATCATATTCGTTGCCGTGTTATCGCTAATGGTAATCATTAAATCTGCCACCTCAAGGGCGGGGTACTGGGAATTGGGCTTTTGATATTGCAATGTACCGGCCTCTGGGGCAATCAGATCGGGACGCATTGTCAAGCGTTCATGGAGCATGACCCGTCCCTCATCTACCGCCTTGAAAAAGGCAACAAGGATGGGAAATTTAATCGTAGAGGCCGCCGAAAAGACTTCATCCCCGCCCACATTGAGGGAGGCTCCGGAATCTAGGTTAAAAAAGTACAGCCCTGCTGTCAGATGGGGTTGACGGGCAAGCAGTTGCTGAATTTGCTGTTGTAGGGTCGTGAGGGGGCGCTCTGGCGGCAAGTTGGGGGCTATTGCTTCACCGGCGATCCCCTGACCGGCAGCGGCCTCCAAGGACAGTTCTTCAGGCTGCAACAGCGACAGCAGCGTTCCCACCATTGTGGCAAGCGCCACCACACTAATCCCAAAGCGAAACGACATTAAGAACAAATTGGGACGGGGCGGCGTTGGGGGTGTTGCTGGACGAGGCAGTGAGGAAAGACCAGAGGACTGAACCATTGAACGAGACTGAGCAACCATGCCATTTACTTTAGGGGGAAGGTGTCCGAAGAGATTGTGGCTGCGTGCTGAATCGCCCACTCCACCTGACGAACCATGCCTCGCAACAGCGCCACTTCGGCATCCGTGGGGTAGGCGCGCCCGAGGAGCGATCGCACCTTGGCCATGCGACTGGCAGCGGTATGGGGATGCAAAAAACCAATCCGGAGCAGCACCTGCTCTAAATGGTCATAAAACCCCTGCAACCGCTCAAAAGGGACGGCAGACCCTTGGGGAACAGTTCCCACACTGTCGCAGGCCGTCAACCACAACTCATAGCAGCATACGGCAACAGCTTGCGCCAGATTCAAAGATGGATAGGCATTGGCCGTAGGAATCTGCACTAAACCCTGGGCGCATTCCAACTCCACATTCGTGAGTCCCCGATCCTCGCGCCCAAACACCAAAGCCGACTGCCGGACCGCTAACAATTGCGGTGCCGCCTGACGCGGTGTCCAACGGGGTAATGCCAAGTCCGCCACCTCTCGCCCCACCGTGGCAAAGACCCGCCGACAATCCGCCAGCGCCATTGCGAGGGAGTCTGTAATTCTCGCTTGCTCAAGCACCTCCTCGGCATGAACTGCCCAGCGATGGGCTAACTCTCCCTTGGGATCACAGCGGGGATTGACCATCCACAACTGTTGTAACCCCATATTTTTCATCACGCGGGCAATGCTGCCGATATTGATTTCTCCTTGGGGTTCAACGAGGACAATGCGCACCCCAGGCAGGGTATCCACGCTTGCTGGGTTAGCCAAAATAAAAAATAATTAACATTTCCTAGATGATCTTAGAACACTGCTTTAGTCTTTCCCAAGTCCTTACGAATTCAGGATTCTGCCGCATATTTCATAAACTTAACAAGTGTAACACTCTCAGTACGGTTCTGAGGTCAGTCAGTACAATTGGAAATAATTTTTTAGGTGTGCCCCCTACTGGCCAACCGATTTCCCTCGCTTAGGAAATTTTCAACGCATTTTCTAGGCACAGTCTTGTTCCTAAAACGCGGGGTACACAAAGGGGAAGCACCTCTCTCCCCTAGAGAAATCAGGCCATAACGGTGCAATTGTCTTATAGCCTGAATGATCTCAATCCCTGAGTCAAGAGGCTTTAGCTTCGAGGGGTAGATCCTCCGTCAGGCCAATTTCCCGTTTCAGCAGTTCAACGGACTGAGGATCAATGTAGCTTTCGCAACAAATGAGACGGGGGATGCGAATCAATTCATGGCGCGCTGCCGCAATGGCTGCTTTAACCCGTTCACCACTGGCGCGATCGCTAATGATCGTGTGGGCACGGTGCACAAGGGCATTGAGCTTATAGCTATCGTTGGCTTGAGCCGTCACCAAGAGTAGCTCATCCCCCCGCAAACTGTGGATCATTACCTCTGCAACACCAAGGGTACCGGAACTCAGGCTGACCAACCCCAAGCAAGAGCCTTTCGGCAATTGCCGTACCACTTCCAGTTCCCGCTGGTAGTTGTAGATGTCAATGAAAAAGACCCGTACGTCCTTATCACGGGTGATTGCTTCCGTCATGCTGGCAAAATAGCGCACGGTTACAACGGTTGCAGAGGTGTCCCCATCGAGGACGGTTTCCAAGTCCTCAAGAAAGATCAGTTCTACGGGAATCGGCAGCAGTTGTTGTAGTTCCTGAACAATTAGTTCGCCAGCCCCTTGATCGTGGCGGGGCACGGTTACCAAGACCCTCACCCCGGCTTTTTGGCGGGCGTCAATCTCCGCAAGGAATAACTCGCGAATTTGACTCAGGGAATAGCCCATTTCCAGAAGGGTATCCACACTTTCTTGAACAATGCGATGGACAGGTACCACTGCGGGTCGGCGTTGGCGAGGACGGGTTTCCTCTTGGCCGAGGGCACGCACATAGATGCCAGACCCCACTTGGGGCACGACTAAACCGGCAGCTTCAAGGCGCTCATAAACCTTGCTGATTGTGTTGCGGTGCAATCCGGTTTGCATGGCGAGCTGCCGCGTACTGGGCAAGCGATAGCCCGGTGGAAATTGCCGCGCCGCGATCGCAAAACTAATTTGATTAAAGAGTTGAGTTGAAGCAGGAATTTCGCTATCTGGTTGGATGTGGAATTGAACCATACTTTTTTCCGCCAATCAGGTACTGTCCTCATACGCCTTCCTTGGTGTGGCTATGCCAGATGCAAAACCTACCCCCAATCGCTGCATAAACCGTCACAGTTAGTGAGTAATTTTACCGCAATTTAGCTATTGTCCTGTGGTTGATAATAGGGCACTGTTACAGTGTCACCACCAAGTTATCGCGGTGGACAATCGTATCGGCACCGGCATAGCCGAGGATATTCGCCAATTCTGTGGACTGCTGACCCTGCACACGACGGATTTCTTCACTGTTGTAGTTGACCAAGCCACGGGCAATTTCAGTGCCGGCGGGGTCACAAAGCTTAACGGCATCTTGCGCCTGAAATTCTCCTTCCACACGGGTAATGCCGGCCGCCAAAAGAGACTTGCCACCGCTCGTGATTGCTTTAACAGCCCCCTCATCTAGCCACAACTCGCCTTTGGGAATGAGGGCACGGGCAATCCAGCGTTTGCGGGCGTTGATGGTTTTGGGACGCGGTTCAAAGTGGGTGCCTATGGGTTCCCCCGCAAGAATTTTCAGGAGGTTGGCAGGCGATCGCCCATCGGTAATCACCGTGCGCACGCCGGCTTCGGTGGCAATTTCCGCCGCCCGAATTTTTGTGCTCATGCCCCCTGTGCCCCAAGGGGAGCCGGCAGCCCCGATTTGCACGGTTCGGGCCAACTCCGCTAAGGAGACCACCCGCTCAATGGGAACGGCTGTCTTATCAATGCGCGGATCCGCCGAGTACAGGCGATCGACATCCGTGAGCAAAAAGAGCCAATCGGCCTCCACAAGGCTGGCCACAAGGGCAGAGAGGGTATCGTTGTCCCCAAACTTGAGTTCGTCCACCGCCACGGTGTCGTTTTCATTAACGATGGGGATCACTCCCAGCTCAAACAGGGCTTGAAACGTGTTGTAGATATTCAGGTAGCTCTGGCGATCCACAAAGTTTTGCCGCGTCACAAGGATTTGGGCAATGGGCTGGCGCAGCACCGAAAAGAGATCGTCATACATGCGCATGAGGTGTCCCTGCCCCACCGCAGCCACCGCCTGTTTCTGGGCTAATTGTTGGGGACGCTCCGTTAAGCCCAAGCGCATAGCTCCCACCCCCACGGCGCCGGAGGAAACGAGCACCACGCGATCGCCCCGCCGTTGACAGTGACACAAGACCTCTACCAATTGAGCAATGGTGGCCAAGGCCAAATTCCCTTCTTTGCCCCCGGTTAAGCTCGATGTGCCAATTTTGACGACCAGTGTTTGTGCCATGGGGAGTCGGGACGAAGATTGCCTAGGGGATATAGGATCAGGGGCAACGTGCTCATTGTATCGCGGTGGGAGACAGCCAATGAACTCAGGGTTTTGGTCTGAGGTGCTGGAAACCTGTCAACAGATTCAACAGGTGGTTGCCCCCCAGTTGCTGGCCTGGGCAGGGCAGTTCCCCGGCGATCGCAAAGCCGATGGCAGCCTTGTCACCCGTGCTGACCTTTGGGCCGATCAGAAAATCACCGAGATGCTGCAAGAGCGCTTTCCCCACCACGGCTGTCTAAGTGAAGAGGGCAATCATACCTACGGCGGTGAACAGTGGTGTTGGATTATTGATCCCATTGATGGTACGACTAACTATAGCCATGGCCTGCCCATTTGGTGTATTGCCCTGAGTTTGCTCTACCAAGGCACACCTGTATTTGGCTATGTGCACGTTCCCGGCTTGCAGCAAACCTTTCATGGCTTCTACCAAGCACCGGATCATGCCAACGGTGCCTATTTGAATGAGAAACCCATTCGCGTCAAAGTTGCTGAGCCGACCTCGCAAACCTTTTTTAGTCTTTGTGCCCGCAGTACCGATGTGCTCAAGCGTTCCTTTCCCTGTAAAATTCGCATGTTGGGTTCTGCCAGTTACAATTTGCTGACCGTTGCCGCAGGCTATACCCTCGGTGCTGTAGAGCGCACCCCTCGCATTTGGGATGTTGCCCCCGCTTGGCCGATTGTCCATGCCGCCGGTGCCCACTGGCAATGGTTGAACCCACCGGAACCGTGGCAAAGAATGTTTCCGATTCAACCGGGACATGAAGCTGGAAGTCGTATTTTCCATACTCTGGTGAGTGCTAGTCCCAGCTTGGGGCAATTTTTCGCTGCCTACATTATCTAAAATGTAGCTTGAGGGGATGAGCTAACAAAAAATCATGCAAATTAACCTTTATGAAAGCGACTTTTATGCTTGAACCCTAGAGCAGGCGAAGTTACTGAAGGCCGGAGACTTTGCTCACCTTGATATTGCCCACTTAGTAGAGGAAATCGAAGCCTTGGGACGTCAGGAGCGTCGGGAGCTAGAGAATTGCCTAGGAGTCTTGATTGGGCATCTATTGAAGTGGGACTATCAGACAGAAAGACGTAGTAAAAGTTGGCGAGTCGCGATTCAGATTCAGCGACGCGAGATTAAGGATTTATTGGCAGAAAACCCTAGCCTTCAGTCTTATTTGACGAAGGCGATCGCTGAAGCCTATGAATCTGGCAAAGATTGAGCAGTTCGTGAAACTCCCTTGGACTATTCCGATCTCCCTGAAACCTGCCCCTATACAATAGAGGAAGTGCTTGACGCCAAATTTCTCAGCAATTAGAGAAAACTTTAGCTTCGTCAAGGGTGAGGCTATACTGACAGTGACGACGTGGAGTCGCAGTATGGATACAGCCCAAATCAAAGCCTTGGTGGAAAAAGCCCTAGAAGATAAAATTCTGACCCTCGAGGAGCATGGCCAAATTATTGATGCGGTGCTTTCCGATGGCCAAATTTCCGAAGAAGAGGAAAAAATTTTACAGGAACTCCTCGAACGGGTTGCCTCTGGGGAAATTGATTCCCAGTACTAGGGTGTTTTAATCTGTACTCGCCCTTGACGCAGGACGTGCCATTCTCCCGATTGCCATTGCACTACCGTTGAGGGTTCTGGCGGCGTAGGGGGTAACTGCCACGGGTGGAGCGTTAGCACTTGGGGAAACGCGCGGGCGATCGCCTCCAACTCCACTAAGGGCGGCTGCCCCGAACGGTTAATACTGGTGGTGGCCAAAGGCCCTGTTTGCTCGAGGAGGGTTTGGGCAGGGAGCCAGGCGGGAACTCGTAAACCAATCGTGCCTGTGCCAAGGGGGTTCAAGCCGGGGGGAAGTTCCGCAGCGGGTAACACCAAGGTCACTGCCCCCGGCCAATACCGTGCTGCCATAGCAGACCACTGTTCCCATTCAGCGGCACTGCCGCGCACAAACGGCCAAAGTTGCTCAGGATTGGCGCCCATGAGGATCAGGGGTTTATCGGGTTGGCGCTCCTTGGCGGTATAGATCAATTCCCCGCGATCGCAACGACCGGCCAAGGCGGGCACCGTATCGGTGGGAAAACTAATCAACCAATTGCCACTGCGCACCGCAGCCACTAAGGCCGCCATACTCACCTGTGCCATACTCGTCCCCTACCAACCAATGGCAGCACCTTCCCTTTAGCCCATCCCGACGCAAATAAAGAGCCTAAGGATTATGACTAATGCAGCTCTTGTGTTGCAGGGAGAAATAATCATAAAAGTTATGATCTATGTTTTTGAATGTAAGCCCACCACTTTATCAGCCGACAGAGAAGCAACAAAGTTTGGACAGCTAAGGAATGTCCTAGCTTAACCTGAATTCGATATATTTCGGTAATCGTTGCTAACCTATTTCGCCCACTTGTTCCGTACTCGTAGAAACGTCCAGTAATAAAGTCTCTAAAAGAAACAGTGGCTCCTTGCTGTATTGCTTCTAAAATAAATAACTGATCTGCTGCCTGAGGAAAGTAACGAGAGTATTCTCCAACTCTGTTATGCAAATCTCGCCGAACTGCTAGGCCAACAGCATGGCTGGTAATATAGGTGCGAGCTGCCCATAGCCATTCCCAAG
>NZ_JBKBHV010000030.1:0-30126 GCF_046299635.1 Thermosynechococcus sp.
TGCCGACGAGCAAACCCCCATTGTGCTCATCCGACCCTGAGGTTTCCATTGATTCGGCTGGGAAAGGCTCCCAGCACAGAGATTCTGGGTCAGATGGCCGCTCATCCTAATGAGTTTCCATTGATTCGGCTGGGAAAGGCTCCCAGCACTGGCACTGGCACAAGACCCTATTAGTTTAGTACGCGTTTCCATTGATTCGGCTGGGAAAGGCTCCCAGCACATATTTAGGGCTTGTGAAGGATAGCGCAGAATATAGGTTTCCATTGATTCGGCTGGGAAAGGCTCCCAGCACAGTGGAGGTTAATTATGAAGTTTCAACCCGTTCAGGAGGTTTCCATTGATTCGGCTGGGAAAGGCTCCCAGCACATCTGGGGATAAAGATGCTATTGCCCAAGAACAGAGGGTTTCCATTGATTCGGCTGGGAAAGGCTCCCAGCACTCAAAATATTCCTGAACACTCACAAAACATCTTTGAGTTTCCATTGATTCGGCTGGGAAAGGCTCCCAGCACTTACGTAGAAGACGGGTACAATTTTCTACCCGTCAAGTTTCCATTGATTCGGCTGGGAAAGGCTCCCAGCACAAGCGGTCGCTTCCAGTACCAAAACGCCGCTGCGTTTCCATTGATTCGGCTGGGAAAGGCTCCCAGCACCTACGGTCAGATTTATAATCTGCCCATTTATAGAGTTTCCATTGATTCGGCTGGGAAAGGCTCCCAGCACATTACTATTGACCCCGCTACAGAACGTCCTTTACCGTTTCCATTGATTCGGCTGGGAAAGGCTCCCAGCACTTGCGTAGGATCTTTTGTCCAAACCCATGCGGGAAAAGTTTCCATTGATTCGGCTGGGAAAGGCTCCCAGCACGAGATAAGTACCCTGCGATAATAGCAGTGTCATTATGTTTCCATTGATTCGGCTGGGAAAGGCTCCCAGCACGTAAACGTTCTGGAGGTTATATGCCTATCTACATGTGTCATTATGTTTCCATTGATTCGGCTGGGAAAGGCTCCCAGCACAAGAATTAAAAGCGAGCATGTAGTAGTATGGATAAGTTTCCATTGATTCGGCTGGGAAAGGCTCCCAGCACTCGCAAGGCGAGGAAGTTGTTTTCTCTGCGACCAAGTTTCCATTGATTCGGCTGGGAAAGGCTCCCAGCACAATCTGCTGCAATAGAACAGACGGTTTCTAATTTAGTTTCCATTGATTCGGCTGGGAAAGGCTCCCAGCACCTTACTGGAAAGAAGGGGGCAAAACTAAGTCGAAATAGTTTCCATTGATTCGGCTGGGAAAGGCTCCCAGCACTCTAAAGTTTTCGATAATAGTGATGGATTTTAATCGTTTCCATTGATTCGGCTGGGAAAGGCTCCCAGCACGAACCGGTCAAAAGCCGGTTCGAGTTATACCTCGAGTTTCCATTGATTCGGCTGGGAAAGGCTCCCAGCACCAGCCAGCGCTGGCTACAAATGCAAACACTCCACAGGTTTCCATTGATTCGGCTGGGAAAGGCTCCCAGCACTGTGCCCCTTTGGAAGCGGCTCTACGAGCAGTATAGCACAGCTCATTTTCAAGCACCTACAGGAGATCATTTTTTTGTTTTGGTAAATTTTTTAGATCTGCGCAGGCAAGGTGTGCAAAAGTGTCTCTGGAAAAGGATTACGTGACTTTTCAAGCACCTCTAAATCTGTTAGAAACTCATCAAAGCTTCGCGGAGACTGGGGTTGAGAAAATTCATGAGCTGAGAGGATATTTTTGTCCAGAGGTGCTTGCACAACCACCGGCAGAGTAATCAGATTTCTAAGCCTAGACCAGATGGGCTGCTTTCGAGAAGGCAGCGCTTGGACACTGCGACTTTATGACGAGCGATCGCGAGGGTCATCTCGGCCAAGACAACAGAACAATCCTTATGGGCATCTCCTTCCCCTAGAGCTTTCATCCTAGGAGGTGGGTGCCTGTGAATCCTGCTGTAGGTCTTGGCGAATGGCTCGCAGCGTGTCTAGAAGCGTTTGCATATCGGCGGCCAGATCGGCACTTTCACGAGCACTAGGCTCAGGGGTTGAAGTAGATCGCTGCGATTGTTGCTGTTGTGCAATCAAGCTTTGAATTAGTTCCCGTGCTTGGGCTTCCGTAAGGCGACCCTTTTCGGCACAAACGCTGGCCAGTTGGCGAGGATCGAGGCGCAGCTGCGTGAGGTATTCCTGACGCTTGGCCTCATCCTGTAGGGATTCAATGGCCGCAGCCGCAGCCCCCACCCCCGTGTAGTAGAGTTGCTGGGCAAGTTCAAAGGGATTTGGATTCATAGCGGTTATCCAAAAATAGACGATCCTCTGCTACTCTAGGGGAAATTCCCTTCCTTCATCAAGATTGAGGAAAGCGACTGCGGTACAAATGGACAATTTTGCTCACCACTTCCTCAATCGTCAGATTGTCGGTACAGACTTCAATGGCATCGGCGGCTTTGCGAAAGGGCGCGTAGGTGCGCTGCTGATCCGCCATGTCGCGAGCGGTCATCTGAGCCAGTAATTCCTCGTAGGAGAGGTCACACTGCCCCTGTTGTTGGAGTTCCTGCCAGCGGCGCTGGGCACGCTCTGCGGGCGAGGCGGTAAGGAAAATTTTCAAACCCGCTTCCGGAAAGACATGGGTACCGATATCCCGTCCTTCGGCAGCAATCCCCCCATTGGCACCGATCGCCCGCTGTTGTTGCACCATGAGCCGCCGCACGCCGCGAATTGCCGCCACCTGAGACACCCGCTGCGTCACCTCTAGGGAACGAATGGCGTGGCTGACCTCGCGATCGTTGATCCACACTCGCGTTGGTTGACCGGGATCACCGTTTTCAAGCCGCAATTGGCAGCGAGCGATCGCCTCCACCACCGCTGGCTCATCGCCAAGATCAATGTTGTTTTCTAAGCACCACCACGTTACCGCTCGATACATTGCCCCTGTATCAAGGTACTGTAACCCTAGGGCTTGCGCCGCCAGTCGCGTCACGGTGGATTTCCCCGCGCCGGCAGGGCCATCTACGGCCAAAATCGGCAAACGCCGATCCAATAGGCAATTGTCAATAAGGCGGGCTTGTCCTACCCAGCCAGCGATCGCCAGCAGCCCCACCGTCTCAATGCGTTCCAAGGGAGCAAGGGTCTGGGGATGCACCAATTCGGCATAGTCAAGGTGCAACTGGGGAAATTGCCGCAGATGGGTATGAACCCGCTCTAGGAGTTCCTTGGCCGCAACACATCCCTGCTGAAAAGCTGCCTTTGCTATCTCTAGGCTCTGACTGAGGGCCAAGGCGGTGGCGCGATCGCCCTCACCGAGATATTGATTGCGGGAACTGAGGGCAAGGCCATCGGCATCGCGGACAATCGGGCAGCTAATGATCTCCACATCCAAATTCAAATCGGCCACACAGCGGCGAATAATTGCCAACTGCTGGGCATCCTTTTGACCGAAATAGGCGCGATGCGGCTGCACCAGATGCAAAAGCTTGAGCACAATCGTTGCTACCCCGCGAAAATGGCCGGGGCGCGATCGCCCACACAGGCGCTCTGTTAATTCCTTGGGTGGCTCCACCACCGTCAGATGCTCCATTCCTTGGGGATACAGTTCCTCGACCGGGGGCACAAAAAGAAGATCTACCCCCAACTGGCGGCACAGCGCCGTATCCGCTTCAAGGCTGCGGGGATAGCGATCCAAATCCTCGTGGGGGCCAAACTGCAAGGGGTTCACGAAAATACTGACCACCACCACATCGCACTCTTGCCGTGCCCGCCGGATCAAGGCCGCATGCCCCCCATGGAGTGCCCCCATTGTCGGCACAAAACCTAGGGTAGTTCCAGAAGGCAACGCCTCAAGGACAGCCTGTAAGCCCGCAGTGGTAGTCAAACGGTAAAAGGTACCCATAGCGTGTTGAAGGGGGCGATCGCCCGGTGCGGTTTTGATACAATCTGTCATACTACAATGCCTGTGCCCGCTTTTTCCGGCCAAAGTTTGTACATTTGTTGCAAGGGCTTTAATCCACGGGAGAGGTTTTCTAAAATTCAGATATTTTCGTTTCTCTGTAGCAGCAACCCCTGTAACCCACCCCCCGTTTCATCCAATTTTTAGCCAAAGGCCTATTTTTCTAACTAGAATCATTCAGCATACACTGCGAGGATAGCCCCCATGGCCAATGAACTACAAAACGGCTTACAAAAATACCGTTTCGTCTGCACCCTCACCTTTGGGGATATTTATGGCCAAGTCATTGTTTGGCTGATTGTCATCTTTATCGGTTTGGCCGCATCCCTCACACTCTACAACAATCCTGTGCAGGCGTTCTTGGTCGGGGGGCTAATTTTGGTCTTAACATTGCCCTTTTTGCTCTTTGCCTTTGTCACCACACTGCTCAATCATATTGAAATGCGGCCCGTAACGGTGACAGAAAAGAAAAAGCGCAAAGATACCACCGTAGCCTCGAGCACTGAAGTGGCTCCAGCCAATTAAAGAACCCTTAAAAATAGCGGGCGATCGACCCCAAACTGCCAAACTGAAATTAACACTGAGGGGGCAGACCTATGCTGTACTGGTTGACATTTTTGCAGGCATTACCCACACCAGAATTGCCAGCATCCCCCCGCACCCAAACCAAGGCCACGGTATTGGCAGAGTCCCCCATTGAGCTGGAGGAAAAAAATAAACTCCTGAAGGTGACGCAAGCCCAGCAACAACAGGAGGCAGAAATCGCCGAGATTAGTCGCCAGCAGCAGGTGCAGGCCAACCGTTTGCAAGCGCAGGTGGCCATTGCGGAGTCCGAGCGTCAAGCGCGCCTTGCCCAAGAGGATGTGGCGATCGCCGTTGCCACCAAGAAGAGAGAAAGTCTGATTGCCGAAGCGGAGCGGGCACGGGCAGAGTCTGCGGTCACCACCGCCATCGAAGCCATCGAAGTGGAAAAAGCCGATCGCCAGAAAAACCTCGCGATTATTGCCGCAGAACGGGAAGCGGCTGAAAAACGGGTACTAGAGCAAAACGTAGTGGAAATTGATGCCTTTCGGCGGCGGCGTCAAGCGGAAATTGCCCCACAAGCAGCGGAATTGGAGGCGGAAGCGCTGCGGCCAACCGCGACAAAGCCCTTGCTGAGGCAGAAGGGATGGAGGCCATGCTCGCAGCCAAGAATATTATTAGCAACGCCAACCTGACGGCTCAAGTGATTACGGCGCTTTGGCCAGAACTGGCACCGCAACTGCCCCAAGTTCTCCAAGCCCTTGCCCCCCAACTAGGCGTGATTGGTGATACTAAAGATTTACACCTTTGGGGGTGCCACCGCTGATCTTAATAAACTACTCCTATCCACCAGTGGTCTGGCTCTGATCAATGCCCTTTTTGAGGAGGGGAAACTTGGCCAGTTGTTAGCGCAAATTAAATCCTTCCTCCAAGAGGGGACATCTAATTCCTGAGACGCGACTGCGCTGCATACCCCTAGCTGCAAGCATGGATAACTCTTCAGTAGGGCTGGAGAGTGTGAACCAACAATTGATTTATTTGGTCTGTACTTCCAAAAACCATATAGCTTTATCAATGGGATAAATATAAAATAAAGATTAAGAACCGCCAAGGGTCGGTGTTAGGATTCCGACGAATAGATTTAGAAATGTTAAGATTCTTAATATATGTAACACATCTACGAAAACGCTGTTAAAGCACCGTTGGCTTGGCCGCGATCTTTAGCAGGGGCGATCGCCCATCCTATGGCAAAAACGATATTCCTAGGCCTTGGACAAATCACTGCTGTCAACCTTGAGAACGAGCGATAGGGACTATGGATACCTCAACAGACTTAGTGCGCACTTACCTACGGGAGATTGGCCGTGTGCCATTGCTCAGCCACGAACAGGAAGTGATCTACGGCAAACAGGTGCAGCAGCTTGCCGCCATGAACGAGATTCGTGAGAAGCTGGCGGCGGAACTCAACCGTGAACCTACCCGTGCCGAATGGGCTGCCGCCGCCAAGTTAAGTGAAGAGGAGCTGGAGAAGATCATTGAGGCTGGCGAGCACGCCAAACGGAAAATGGTGGAGGCCAATTTGCGCCTTGTGGTTTCCGTGGCCAAAAAGTACATCAAGCGCAATGTGGATCTGTTGGATCTCATCCAAGAGGGGACGATCGGGATGCAGCGGGGCGTCGAAAAATTTGACCCCACCAAGGGGTATCGCTTCTCCACCTATGCCTACTGGTGGATTCGTCAGGCCATTACGCGGGCGATCGCCGAAAAGGGACGCACAATTCGCCTACCTATTCACATTACGGAAAAGCTGAACAAAATTAAAAAAGCCCAGCGACAACTGTCCCAACGCCTGGGTCGCGCCGCCACGATTAATGAACTGGCAGCAGAACTGGAACTAACCCCTGCCCAAGTGCGGGAATACTTGGAACGGGCACGGCAACCCCTCTCCTTGGATGTCCGCGTCGGCGATAATCAGGATACGGAGTTAGGCGAATTGCTCGAAGACCCCTCCATGTCTCCGGAGGAGTTTGCGGCTCAATCTTCCCTGCGCAGCGACCTTGAGCGGCTGATGGCGGATTTGACCCCCCAGCAACGCCATGTCCTCTCCCTGCGCTTTGGCCTCGAGAACGGCCAGCCCCTCACCCTCGCCAAAGTGGGCGAACTGCTCAACATTAGTCGCGAGCGGGTACGGCAAATCGAGCGGGAAGCCCTCAGCAAACTCCGCAAACGGCGCGGCGATATCCACGAGTACCTTGCCAGCTAGCCCATGCTGACGGACGAACAGTACCGCCAAAAAATGCAGCAGCGCAAAGCCGTGCAGGCACAACGCCTCGCGGAGCGCACCCGTGAAAAGGGGCTGATTATTGTTCACACAGGCAACGGCAAGGGCAAAACCACCGCGGCTCTGGGCATGGTGCTGCGCTCCTTAGGGCATGGCTACCGCGTGGCAATTATTCAATTCATCAAGGGGGCGTGGGAGCCGGCAGAAAAAACGGTTCTCAGCCACTGGTCAGACCAACTGGCCTTTCATGCCATGGGGGAGGGCTTTACGTGGGAAACCCAAGACCGCCGGCGGGATACTGCCTGTGCCCAAGCCGCTTGGGAACTTGCCCTCCGCTATATCACCAACCCTGCCTACCGCTTGATCCTGCTGGATGAAATTAACGTTGCCCTCCAGCTGGACTACCTAACGGTGGCACAGGTGCTTGAAGGACTGGCCCGCAAGCCGGAAATGACCCATGTGATTCTCACAGGCCGCGGTGCCCCCCAAGCTCTGATTGATGCCGCCGATCTGGTGACGGAAATGACCCTTGTGAAGCATCCCTTTCGTGAGCAGGGAGTAAAGGCACAGCCGGGGATTGAGTACTAAAGCAGCAGTTCTCCGGCGAAAACGGTGACAGCCTGACCCAACAGCAGCAGGCGATCGCCCCCCTGAGGCTGCATTTTAATCACACCGCCGCGGGCGGAAGCTTGATAGGCAATGAGTTCCTGCCGAGCCAGCTTGGGTTGCCAGTAGGGATAGAGGCTACAGTGGGCTGAACCCGTGACGGGATCCTCCGGGATGCCCAATTGGGGAGCAAAAAAGCGCGACACAATGTCGTATGGCTCCCCCTCAGCACGGGCGGTCACAATTAGACCTCGGCAGGGTAGGCGGGCAATCTGGTCAAAATTGGGTCTCAACTGCGTCACAGCCTCGGCGTTGGCCAGTTCCACCAGCAGATCGCTGCCGGCTTGACCGAGAAACAGGGGCGTTGTCCCTAGGGCGGCAATGATTAAAGTTTGCAGCTGCGGATCCTCAAGGGGCGTCACAGGCTGCTGCGGAAAATCAAGGGCAATCCAATCCCCAAGGCGCCGGGCGCGCAGGCAACCGCTGCGGGTGTGAAACTCTAGATCTCCCACCACCCCCTGATGCTGCCAGAGGACGTGGGCTGTGGCGAGGGTGGCATGACCACAGAGATCCACTTCTGCCACAGGGGTAAACCAGCGCAACTGAAAGCCCTTGGCCATTGGCACAACAAAGGCGGTTTCCGAAAGATTCTTTTCGCGGGCGATCGCCCCCAAGGTCTCATCGTCAAAAAACCTCTCCAGAAGACACACCGCCGCCGGATTGCCTTGAAAGGGTTCGTGGCTAAAAGCATCAACTTGGTACAGTGGTAGCGGCATCCGACCCCTTAAAACCGTAAAATCAATCCTGTAGATCGAGCAGAGGACAGACTGCGTGGAACGGACATTTCTGGCCATCAAGCCCGATGGGGTGCAGCGTGGGCTGGTGGGGACGATTATCCAACGATTCGAGCAAAAAGGCTACACCCTTGTCGGCCTCAAACTAATGCGTGTCAGCCGCGAGCTGGCCGAGCAGCACTACAGTGAACACAAAGACAAGCCCTTCTTTGCCGGGCTAGTGGATTTCATCACCTCTGGGCCGGTGGTGGCCATGGTTTGGGAAGGGCGGGGTGTGATTGCCGCTGCCCGCAAACTGATTGGTGCCACCAATCCCCTCACTGCCGAACCGGGCACCCTACGGGGCGATTTTGCTGTGGATGTGGGGCGCAATGTGATTCACGGCTCCGACAGTCCCGAAAATGCCGAGCGGGAAATCAATCTCTGGTTCCAAACCCAAGAACTGGTGCCTTGGGAACCCGCCTTCACCTCTTGGGTGTATGAGACGTAGGCTCATGGGTTGAGTTGGGAAGGGTTGGGGGGGTGTCTGGCTCCTCCACCTCCCGCTTGGAAAAGCCCCACGTAAAGCAAAGGGCAATGAGGCTAATCATCACCCAGTCGGAGGGAACCAGTTGCGGATTAATGACCCGAATCAGCAGCCGCAGCCCCACAAGGGTCACCGTCAAATAGCCCGCATCCTCCAGGCGGGGAAATTCTTTCAGCCAGCGGATAAACAGCTCCGCCATAAAGCGCAGCATAATCACCCCAATTGTGCCGCCGAGCAATACTAACCAACGCTCATCCGAAAGGGCGATCGCCGTTGTCACACTATCGAGGGAAAAGGCTAAATCCGCCAAAGCAAGGAGAGGCACCGCCTGCCAAAACGAACGGATCACCCGCTCGTGGTGATGCTCCGGCTCAGTGGTAAAGAAAAAGTACTTTGCGGCTAACCAGAGAAGATACAGTGCCCCTGCCAGCTCAAACTGCCAGAACTGCAAGACCCAGGTGGCTGTGAGAATCAGCCCAATCCGAAAAATGTAGGAGATGGCGAGTCCCAGATTGAGTGCCCGTCGCTGTTCATCTAAATCTTCGATGCCTCGTACCAAAGCCGCTAGGGCGATCGCATTGTCTGCCGAGAGAACCGCTTCTAGAGCCAACAACACCACAAGCAACAATAGGGTATCCAGTCCCCAGTTGGGCGAGAGTTCCAGTAGTTCATCAATCATCGGGCGAGAGAAGTTCTCCAAAGGTTTGGCTGCTTATACCTATCGTCGCACAGTAACGGTACAGCCCTTTTCCCAAGGCCAGAACACTCAATCCTTGAGGGATGGCTCACAATTGCGATTGACTCCTAGAAACTGGCTTCACCATGGGACTGATTAACCACACCCTAAAATCCACAGGAAAGCTTGATCCGATTACCTTGAGCCGATATCGCCGACTTACCAATCGTGCGAGCAGTGTCTCAGCCTGTTTCCTAACCCTTTGGCAAAATGCGGCGGCTAAATTGCTGAATTTCCTCGCGAATGCCGCGGGGCAATTGGTTTTCTTTGGCGAGAGCCTGCTGAAAGTATTCCTGGGCCTGCGATCGCTTGCCACTGGCGGCTAAAATTTGGGCTTTCAGATAGAGGAGTTCTGGATTGTTGGGCGCCAGTGCCAAGGCTTGATCAACAGCGTTTAAGGCTTGCGACCATTGCTGGCGATCGCGATAGGCCAAGGCCAGTCCCCGATAGCTGAGATAAGGGGGAGCTGCATAGGTTTGCAGGGTTTGAATCGCCCGATCCATACTGACAAAGCCGACATTACTGGCAATGCCCCATTCCATGAAGCCACGCACCAGATTTAATTCCGGATCGCGAGGGTTGACCGCTTCGGCGCGCCCCACATGATCGAGAACCTGCTGTACCCGCAATAGAGCGGCGGGGGCACCGGCCACAGGCCCCGCTCCAGCACCGGAAATTTCATAGCCCGCCATCAGGAAATGTCCCACAGCTTGGTAGAGGTTTCCCCGCAGGGGATCCCGCTTCGTCAGGGCCTGGGCAGCGCGAAGGGTCTCTTCGGCATAGCGTTTGTATCCTGCCCAATCTTCATTCAGGTAGGCAATGGCAGCAGCCAGCGTCAGGGTCAGAGGTTCTTGGCGATCGCGCTCCAAGGCAGCAGGCAGCAACTCTTTGCCTTTGACATAATTGCCATCGCGAAAGAGGGCGACAAAGACAGCTTCCGTTTGATCCGAAATCGGACGTGCCTGCGATCCACTGCGGAACGGATCTCCGGCAAGGGCAGCAGTACTCAGTACCCAAGGGGCGATCGCTCCACTAAGATAGAGAGCAAAGCGTTGCCACAAGCGCCATTGACGGGTTTGCACGGTCGTTACCTCCGGAGTCTGCATCTTGTTTTCAGTTCACCATCTCAGCTATCACCCCGCCGCCACCCCTCAGCCCATTTTGCGGGACATTAATTTAGACTTGGGTATGGCTGAACTAGGATTGATTATCGGATCTAGTGGATCCGGCAAAACCACCCTACTAGAGATTTTAGCGGGCTTGGCCACCCCCAGTCGGGGAACCATTCGATGGCAGGATCAAGTGTTAACACCTGACCATTTACAACAGTTGGCCGGATTGGTCTTTCAGTTTCCGGATCGCTACTTCTGTGGTAGTACCATTCTCGAAGAGCTGCGCTTTGGCCATCCGGAAATTCCCTACGAGAACTTTTACCGCGCCCTTGCGGATGTAGGTCTCGATCACTTGCCTTTGCATACTCGCCCTGAATCCCTCAGTGGTGGTCAGCAGCGTCGCCTTGCCCTTGCAGTGCAACTGGTGCGCCAACCCTACCTCCTGTTACTCGATGAACCCACGGCCGGCTTGGATTGGTCAATGCGCCGCCAATTGCTACAGGTGCTGCGCCGCCTTAAGGAACATTGGAGCCTCCTTGTGGTGACCCATGAGGCCGGTGAGTTGCAGGAGATCAGCGATCGCGCCTGGCGATTGGAAAACGGTTGTCTGGTGCCACTGACTTCCCATGAGTCAAGTCCTGTAATAAGTTTTAATACTTAGGTAGCAAAACTTTGCAATTTGTTACCGCAGGGGCGCAAAGTCGCTCCACAGCTTGATTTTCTGCTACAACCACAAAAGGTACGTCCCCGTTGGGGGCTGATCTTGATCGTTACAAGGAGTTTGAACGCATGTTCACCCACGTCAAGTCCACGATTCGGCATATCGCGCCAGCGGCGTTAAACGGGCGATCGCTGTTGCGAGTGGTGTATGTGGTACTTGAAGCCCAATACCAGAGCGCGCTGTCGGCAGCGGTTCGCAGCATTAACGACACCCATCCCCAGGTGGCCATTGAAATCAGTGGCTATCTCCTTGAGGAACTGCGCAATCCCGAGAACTATGCCGCCTTCTGTGAGGACGTGGCGCGGGCGAATGTGTTCATTGCCTCCCTCATTTTTATTGAGGACTTGGCCGATAAGGTGGTCGAAGCCGTTCAACCCTATCGCGATCGCTTGGACGTAGCAGTTGTCTTCCCCTCCCTGCCGCAGGTGATGCGCCTCAATAAGATGGGCAGCTTTTCCTTGGCTCAGATCGGCCAATCCAAGAGCGTCATTGCCAACTTCATGAAGAAGCGCAAGGAGAAATCGGGAGCCGGTTTCCAAGATGCTATGCTCAAACTCCTGCGCACATTGCCCCAAGTCCTGAAGTACCTCCCCATTGACAAAGCGCAGGATGCCCGCAACTTTATGCTCAGCTTCCAGTATTGGCTAGGGGGATCACCGGAGAATCTACAAAACTTTCTCCTGATGCTGGCCGATCGCTACGTCTTCAAAGATCAGCAAAACAGCAGCCTTAGCTACCAAGAACCGGTGACCTACCCCGACACGGGCATTTGGCACCCCTTGGCGCCGCAGATGTTTGAAGATCTCAAGGAGTACCTCAACTGGTTTAACAGTCGCCGCGATATTGGCGCCGATCTCAAAGACCCCCTTGCGCCCACAATCGGCTTGCTGTTGCAGCGTACCCACCTAGTCACGGGTGACGATGCCCACTATGTGGCCATTGTTCAGGAATTTGAATCCCAAGGAGCACGGGTGATTCCCGTCTTCTCCGGCGGTCTGGACTTTTCGACGCCACTAGAAAAATTCTTCTACGATCCCGTCAACCCTGAAAAACCGATTGTTGACACCGTTGTGTCTCTCACGGGATTTGCCCTTGTGGGAGGCCCCGCCAAACAGGATCACCCCAAAGCTGTGGCAGCACTGAAAAAACTCAACCGTCCCTACATGGTGGCACTCCCCTTGGTGTTTCAAACCACCGAGGAATGGGAAGACAGTGATCTCGGGCTGCACCCGATTCAAGTGGCGCTGCAAATTGCCCTCCCGGAACTGGATGGGGCCATTGAGCCAATTATTCTCTCAGGGCGCGACGGCTTCACCGGCAAGGCGATCGCCCTGCAAGACCGCGTGGAACTGATTGTGCAACGGGCACTGAAATGGGCTAATCTGCGCCGCAAACCTAAGGTGCAAAAGAAAGTTGCCATCACCATCTTTAGCTTCCCGCCCGATAAAGGCAATGTCGGTACTGCCGCCTACTTGGATGTTTTTGGCTCCATCTATAAAGTCATGGAAGCCCTGAAAAACAATGGCTATGACGTGCAGGACATGCCGGAGAGTGCCGAAGCCCTGATGCAAGAGATTCTCCACGACGCCCGTGCTCAAGTGGGGAGTCCCGAACTCAACATTGCTTACCGCATGAGCGTACCGGAATACGAACGCCTCACCCCCTACGCCAAGCGCCTCGAAGAAAACTGGGGCAAACCGCCAGGGCACCTCAACAGTGATGGCCAAAACCTGCTCATCTACGGCAAAGCCTACGGCAATGTGTTCATCGGAGTGCAGCCCACCTTTGGCTACGAAGGGGATCCGATGCGGCTGCTCTTTTCTCGTTCCGCCAGTCCCCACCACGGTTTTGCTGCCTACTACACCTTCTTGAACCACATTTGGCAGGCGGATGCGGTGCTGCACTTTGGCACCCACGGCTCCTTGGAATTCATGCCCGGCAAGCAGATGGGCATGTCCGGGGACTGTTACCCCGATAATCTCATTGGCTCTATTCCCAACCTCTACTACTACGCCGCCAACAACCCCTCCGAGGCCACCATTGCCAAGCGCCGCAGCTACGCCAACACCATTAGCTACCTCACCCCACCGGCAGAAAATGCCGGTCTTTACAAAGGGCTGCGGGAACTCAGCGATCTCATTGGCTCCTACCAAACCCTCAAAGACAGTGGTCGGGGTGTCCAGATTGTCAACACGATCATGGACAAGTGCCGCATGGTGAATCTCGATCAGGATGTGGCTTTGCCCGATAAGGACGCTGCAGATCTCAGCCCTGAGGAGCGCGACACCCTCGTGGGCAAGGTGTATATCAAGCTGATGGAGATTGAAAGCCGCCTTTTGCCCTGTGGCCTGCATGTTATCGGCAAACCGCCGACCACGGAAGAGGCAGTAGCCACCTTGGTCAACATTGCCAGCTTGGATCGCCCGGAGGACGGCATTAAAAGCTTGCCGCGGCTGATTGCCGAAAGCCTAGGACGGGACATTGACGAGATTTACCAGAACAGCGATCGCGGGCTACTGGCAGACGTTGAACTGCTGCGCCGAATTAACGACGCTACCCGTGCTGCCGTCAGTGCCCTTGTGCAAGCCCAAGCCGATGCCGATGGGCGTGTCTCGCGCGTCTCGAAGCTGAACTTCTTCAACATGGGACGCAAGGAGCCATGGATGGAATCCCTGCATGGAGCCGGCTATCCCCACGTGGATGCCGCTGCCCTCAAGCCCCTTATGGAATATCTTGAATTCTGTTTGCAGCAGATTGTGGCCGACAATGAACTGGGGGCACTGCTGCAAGCCCTTGAGGGCGAGTACATCCTCCCCGGTCCTGGGGGCGATCCCATTCGTAACCCTGAGGTCTTGCCCACGGGTAAAAACATCCACGCCTTGGATCCGCAGGCCATCCCCACCGCCGCCGCCGTGCAGTCTGCCAAAGTCGTGGTGGATCGCCTCCTAGCGCGGCAGAAAGCAGAAAACAACCACCAATGGCCGGAAACCATTGCCATGGTGCTCTGGGGCACAGACAATATCAAAACCTATGGCGAGTCCCTTGCCCAAGTGTTGTGGTTAGTTGGCGCCCGTCCCCTGCCGGATTCTTTAGGGCGCGTCAACAAGGTGGAACTCATCCCCCTAGAGGAATTGGGGCGGCCACGCATTGATGTAGTTGTCAACTGTTCTGGGGTTTTCCGCGATCTCTTTATCAACCAGATGGCGCTCATTGATCGGGCCATCAAGATGGCGGCTGAAGCCGATGAACCCCTTGAGCTGAACTTTATTCGCAAGCACGCCCTGCAACAGGCCTCAGAACTGGGCATTGACCTGCGGCAAGCGGCGACCCGCGTCTTTACCAACGCCTCCGGTTCCTACGCAGCCAATGTCAACCTAGCGGTGGAAAATAGCTCTTGGGAGCAGGAGTCAGAGCTTCAGGAGATGTACCTTTCCCGTAAGTCCTTTGCCTTCTCGGCGGATTCGCCGGGGACGATGCAGCAGGCGCGGCAACTTTTTGAAACGGCTCTCAAAACCGTGGATGTGACGTTCCAAAACCTCGACTCCTCAGAAATTAGCCTTACGGATGTCAGCCACTACTTTGACTCGGATCCCACCAAGCTGGTGGGGGCACTGCGGGCGGATGGCAAGAAACCCAAGGCTTACATCGCCGATACCACCACGGCCAATGCCCAAGTGCGTACTCTCTCGGAAACCGTTCGCCTTGACAGCCGTACCAAGCTGCTGAATCCCAAGTGGTATGAGGGAATGCTCTCCCACGGTTACGAAGGGGTGCGGGAGATTTCAAAGCGGCTCGTGAACACAATGGGCTGGTCAGCGACGGCAGGGGCTGTGGATAACTGGGTCTATGAGGAGGCCAATGCCACGTTTATTCTCGATGAGCAGATGCGGCAGCGGCTTCTGAATACGAACCCCCACTCTTTCCGCAAGATGGTGAGCACCTTCCTCGAACTCCACGGACGTGGCTACTGGGAGACCAGTGAAGCCAATCTGGAACTGCTGCGGCAACTCTATCAAGAGGTCGAGGACAAAATTGAAGGAGTTGAGTAAACAACGTTAACACTGTGCACAAGGGGGGATATTCCCCCTTTTTTATTGCCGATGTGGTCGGAACCCTTCCTATCCCTTGAGCGCCAGACTCCGCAGTCCATTTTTTACAGAGGAGTTGAGGATGTTGAAAATACTCCAAGTGGCTGGCCTATCTTCCCTGACTAGTTTCGCTGTCCTTTCCTTTGCGGATGCAGCCGCTGCTCAACTGAATGTGAATATCAACCTCGGTGGTTCCCGTCAGCCGGTGTATGTCGTGCCCAGTTCCCCTAGCCAACCGGTCTATGGGGTGCCCACACCGCAAACGCAACCTGTTTACGTGGTACAGCCGGGAGCACCAGCCTCCCCGCGATCGCGCCATTACCGCAAAAAGCACCACCGTCATCAACCACAAGTTGTGATTCCCACCAACCCTAATGGTGTTCTAATCGCCTTCTAGGGGTTAAAACCTAAGAATTGCTGCTCTTCTGCTAAGATAGATACACATCGGTATTCCGACCGATTTATCGTAGATTAGTAGCAGAATGGTTCATTGGCGGCGTTTTAGGGTTTGGTTTAGTCTGTTTCTACTAGCGGTAAGCCTTAGTGCTCTCACCACTGCTTGTCAATTTCAGGCCACACTGCCCGATGGCCGCCCTGCTCAAGTGAATCTCACCCTTTCTTCGTTTGCAGTCACCAAAAAGGCACACGAGGCCATTATGCCCCTGTTTGCCGCCCAATGGGAACGGGAACATCAGCAAAAAGTCCGCTTTCGCACGAGTTATGGCCCTTCCGGCAGTCAGTCACGGGCGGTCATTGATGGTCTAGAGGCAGATATTGTCCATTTTTCCCTTGGCTTGGATATTGATCGCATTGCCAAGGCCGGATTAATTCGCCCCGATTGGGCTAACCAAGCCCCCCACCACAGCATTGTCACCACCTCTGTCTGTGCCCTGATTACCCGTGAGGGCAACCCGAAAAATCTGCAGACATGGCAGGATCTCACCCGTGAGGGGGTCACGTTTGTAACGGCGGATCCCAAAACCTCGGGCGCAGCGCGCTGGAACTTCCTTGCCCTATGGGGATCCATTACCCAAACGGGGGGAACGCCCGAACAGGCGCGACAGTTTGTCACCGAAGCTTTTCGCCATGTGGCGGTGCTTCCTCGCGATGGCCGGGAAGCCACCGATGCCTTTTTGAAACAGGGGCAGGGCGATGCCCTCATCAACTATGAGAATGAAGTGATCTTGGCACGCCAAAAGGGGCAATCCCTTGCCTATCGCATTCCGCCGGTGAATATCCTGATTGAAAACCCGATCGCCCTTGTGGATAAATATGTGGATAAGCACGGCACCCGGCAGGTGGCACAGGCCTATGTTGACTTTCTCTACACGCCCCAAGCCCAAGAAATTTTTGCCCGGTATGGTTTTCGACCCGTCAATGCCACTGTTCTTGCCGCCCATCGGCAGGAGTTTCCGCCGGTGCCCACCCTCTTTACCGTCGCCGATTTAGGGGGCTGGGAGAAGGTGCAGGCGCAATTTTTTGCCAATGGCGCCCTGTTTGATCAAATTCAGCAGGAGAACCAAGCCGGATGAGCGCTATGCCCCCCGTTGCCGCGACACTCTCGCCCCAAAAACAGCGCCGGCAGTTTCCTTGGGTCTGGAGGATCACGGTCTTTTATTTACTGGTGATGCTGGCTGTGCCCCTGGCTGCCCTCTTTAGCCGTGCCGCAAGTGCCGGATCGCTGCATTTTTGGCAAGTGGCCACGCGGGCGATCGCCCTTTCCGCCTATGAAGTCACCTTTGTCACGGCTCTGATTGCCGCACTCCTCAATGGCGTCTTTGGCACCCTGATTGCCTGGGTACTGGTGCGCTATTCCTTTCCGGGGAAGCGCTTCTTTGATGCCGTGGTGGATCTGCCCTTTGCCCTACCGACGGCGGTGGCCGGCCTGACCCTCGCCACAGTCTATAGTGAAAACGGCTGGATTGGTCGTCTCTTGGCTCCCTTGGGGATCAAAATTGCCTTTACCCGCTGGGGGGTGGCGGTGGCCATGCTCTTTATTTCCCTGCCCTTTGTCATTCGCACGGTTCAGCCTGTCCTGACGGAAATGGAAAAGGATGTGGAGGAGGCGGCATGGTCGCTGGGGGCTAGCCGTGCTCAGACCTTCTGGCGGGTGATTTTGCCCCCCCTACTGCCGGCCATTCTCACAGGGGTGGCGCTGGGGTTTTCGCGGGCGGTGGGGGAATTCGGCTCGATTGTGATTATTTCCTCCAATACGCCCTTCCGAGATTTGATTGCCGCTGTACTGGTATTCCAGAGCTTGGAGCAGTACGATTACGAGGCCGCCACCATTATTGGTACGGTGATGGTCTTGGTATCCTTGGGGATGTTATTTCTCATTAACCTGCTGCAAGCATGGGGGCGGCGCTATGGGGAGCGTTAAACCCTCTCCCACCCAAGAGAAGCCGTGGCTCCAAGTCCTTTTGAGGGTCATTGCCATCGGCTACCTTGCCCTTGTGCTGTTGATGCCGGCGGCCAATGTTCTTTTCCAAGCCTTTCACAGGGGAGTTCTGCCCTTTCTGGAGAACTTACGGGAGCCGGATTTTCTCCATGCGGTGTGGCTGACGTTTGCCCTTGCCTTGGTGGTGGTGCCCCTGAATACGGTCTTTGGCCTCTGTGCCGCGTGGGCGATCGCCCGCCATCGCTTTCCGGGACGCACCCTCTTGCTCAGCATAATTGACTTACCTTTTTCCATCTCCCCCGTTGTTGTGGGTTTGATGCTGGTGCTGGTTTATGGCCACAATGGCTGGTTTGGGAACTGGCTGCAAGCCCTAGATATTCGCGTTATTTTCTCTTTTCCGGGAATGGTGCTGGCCACCGCCTTTGTGAGTTTGCCCTTTGTGGCACGGGAAGTCATCCCTGTGCTGGAAGAAATCGGCACCGAGCAGGAGGAAGCGGCAAAAACCCTAGGTGCCAATGAGTGGCAAACCTTTTGGCGAGTCACCCTGCCCAATATCCGCTGGGGGTTGCTCTATGGGGTCTTGTTGACCAATGCGCGGGTGATGGGGGAATTTGGCGCTGTGGTGGTCGTCTCCGGCAATGTGGCCGGCCTGACGCAAACCCTGCCCCTCTTTGTCGAAGATGCCTATAAAAACTACAACACCGAGTCGGCCTACGCGGCAGCCGTGATCCTGGGCCTGCTAGCCCTTGTAACGCTTGTGGTCAAGGAAATTTTGGAGCGGAAAACAGGGATCAAATCCCATCCCTAGGAGGTGCCCAAGACGCGCAAAATCGAGGGCACAGCTTCAATGTCGGCCATCTGGGCAATCTCGGCCATGGCTTGACGAAACTCCCCTTCGCGCACCTGGTGGGTGACAATCACAATTTCGGCAAGATCATTGTGGCTGCCAATTTGCACCAAGGATTCCAAACTGACATTGTGGTACCCAAAACAGGTGCCCAATTTCCCCAATACCCCCGGATGATCTTGGGCATGCACACGGGCATAGAAGCGACTATCCACTTCTGCCATCGGTAGCAACGGCACTAGCCGATCGGGCCGGCAGGTGAGTAAGGGGTGGCTGGCACGGCCTTGGGGCAGAAGCGCCGCAATGTTGATTAAATCGGCCACCACCGCACTGGCGGTTGCCCCTGCACCTGCACCGGGACCATAGAACATCACCTGTCCTAGGGGGTCTGCCTCGATGAGAATGGCATTAAAGACGCCATTGACCCCCGCCAAGGGATGTTGAAGGGAAACAAGGGTCGGATGGACACGCACCTCGAGGGGCTGATCCTTCCAGCGGCGGGCGATCGCCAGCAGTTTAATGCAAAAGCCCAGCTTTTCGGCGTAGGCAATATCCACAGCCGTAATGCCGCTAATGCCCTCGGCATAGACTTCCTCGCGGCGAATGCGGCCGCCAAAGGCAAGGCTGGCAAGAATGGCAATTTTATCGGCGGCATCCCACCCCTCAATGTCGGCACTGGGATCGGCCTCGGCATATCCTAGGCGCTGGGCATCGGCCAGAATCGGCGCAAAATCCCCCCGCTCCTGCTGCATACGGGTCAAGATGTAGTTGGTTGTACCGTTGAGAATGCCCGTGATGCTGTGGATGCGATTGGCGCCTAGGCTCTGCTGCAGGGCTTGGATCACGGGAATGCCCCCTGCAACTGCCGCCTCCAGCATCACATAGACCCCTTGGGCATTGGCCGCATCAAAGATCTCATCGCCGTGGCGGGCAAGAACGGCCTTGTTGGCGGTGACGATGTGCTTGCCGTGGGCAATGGCCTTGAGAATGAGCGATCGCGCCGGTTCAATGCCGCCGAGAACCTCCACCACAATGTCAATGGCCGGATTGGTGACAATGCTTTCCAGATCGGTGGTCAAAAGCTGCGGATCAAGGGCAACGGCGCGGGGTTTGTTCAGATCCCGTACCCCCACTTGGGCGATCGCCAGTTTCTGCAGCAGGGGATGACGCCCCGCCGGATCCGCCAAAATTTGCGCCACACCACCACCCACCGTGCCCAACCCCAGTAAACCAATGTGATACATCAGACCCGTCCTACTGCACTGTTTCTATTATCTCTGCCGCTTTTGTGCTAGTCACACACATGGCGAATGTAGGGTTCTTCCGCAGGCAAAAAGGATTCAAACGTGTCCATTTGGGCAGCAATGAGATCAGGTGTGGCCTCGGCAATATCCCCTTGGCGATCGCTCAGACGCCGGCGCAGTTCTTCGGGGGGCGCATGACAAAAATGGATCTCTAAAGGCACGTGGAGCTTCTCGGCAAGGGCAATCACCGGTTGGCGCAGCGCCACGCGATCGTACTTGGCATCCAAAATCACCGTCTGTCCTTGGGACAGCAACAATTCCGCATAGGCCAAGAGCTGATCGTAGGTTTTTTGGGTCATGGCCTCAGAGTAGAGATCCACCTCAGGAAAATCACTGCTGTGGCGATCGAGGGGTAAGCCGGCCAAGTATTTGCGCACCGCATCGGAGCGGATTTGAATTGCCTGCTCCCTCTGGGCCAGACCCCGTCCCCTTGTACTTTTACCCGCGCCGGAAAGGCCACACATGACATAGAGCTTGGCTTGGCGCGGTTGGGTATAGCGATAGGCCGCCTCGTAGTAGGCCGCAGCAGTAGCTTGAATGTGCGCCTTTTCAGCCTCGCCAATGGCGGGGTCGTTGAGGGCCAAGGAATTGACATTGCCACGAATATAGGCTCTCACACACAGGTACAGAGGCAAAAGCACCGCCCCCTCATAGTCGCCACTCCATTCCAAGTAGGTGTTCAGGAAAAGATTGGCCAAGTCCCGCCGCCCGCGGAACTCCAGATCCATGACCAAAAAGGCCGCATCGTAAATGCCGTCAATGTTCCGGAATTCCTCATTGAACTCAATGCAGTCAAAAACTTGCACTTTGCCGTTGTAAAGACAGATGTTGTTCAGGTGGAGATCACCGTGGCATTCCCGAATTTTGCCGCCCTGCTGCCGCTGCACAAACCACTCTTGATGCCGACTGAGAAAGTCCTCGGTAAAGGCCTGAATCGCCGCATACTGCCCTAGGGATTGACAGCGACCGACAAACTGGGCAGCCAAGGCATGGCAATTCTGAATTACTTGGGCGATCGCCTGCGGGGAGCCGAATTCACTAATGTGGGGATTGGTGGCAGCGGTGCGGTGAAAGTGAGCCAGTTCTTTGCCTAGGGCTTCGATCAACTGGGGGGTGACTTGGTTGGCAGCAAAAAGCTGAGAAAACAGCTGCGATTGATCGAATTGCCGCATTTGCACCGCATAGTCAATCACCTCAGCCCCCGCAGGTAGATCCTGCGGATCCGCAACAGAGTAGCGATCGCCCACCGCCACAATGGGCACAACGGCCAAGTACAGATCCGGCGCCAAGCGCCGATTGAGCCGCAACTCCTCCTGACAGTAACGCCGGCGCTTTTCCAAGGTTGTAAAGTTCAAAAACCCAAAGTCCACCGGCTTTTTCACCTTGTAGGCGTAGTCCCCTGTCAGGAACACGTAGGAAATATGGGTTTGCAGCAATTGAATTGGGGTTGTCACCGGATGGGGGTAGGCCGCGGGGGTTAAGAGGGCTTCCACAAAGGCAGGTAAGGCCATGTTTCTTGTCGCTCACAGGGGGCAACAATCATATTACTAGAGTCTATCCTCCGCTCTGTAAGACTTCTACAAATCTATGCAGTCAAGTTAAATAGACTCACTTGTTTAAATTTGCTACTTACTTCCTGCTTCATCGAAGTCTCAAAAGCGACCCTCTCAAGGGGGGTTACTTCTCCACGGGCTTGAATTCCCCCAGAGCTTGGGGTACTTGCACATTTCAGCAGTTTGAGACTCGCATTCAAGTCTCTATCTTGAGAACAGTTGTAAACTCGTTCTTTTAGCGGCATCTTTTGCCCATGTCCACAGTGAGAGCATATTTGACTGGAGGGGTAAAAGTTAATTGACTCCCATACCACGCACATTTATACCCCAACTGCCGCCGAGATTCAAAGAAACCCTAGTCGCCGGTAGCGCTCGTCAACCCATGGTTTTTGAGCATCCCCGATACAGTCAGGTCTTCGATGATCATCTTGCCGTGGTTCTTGGCCAAGTAACCGGTGACCTTCTGAAGGGGGTGAGAGATGGGTAGTTTACTCGTAACCATTATTATATTTGAATAACTTATAGATTCCTGCTGCAAACCCTCGCTAAATTGACGTTTTAACGCTTCCTTTAGAGGATGGGGATACAACCCTTGTGGAGATGGCTATGGTGCGTCGCCCCGTCACATTACCTCAACTGCAGCAAAAAAAACAGCAGGGAGAGCCGATTACCATGCTCACGGCTTGGGACTATCTGTGGGCGCGGCTATTGGATGCAGCAGGGGTAGATATGATCCTGGTGGGGGATTCCCTCGGTATGGTTGCCTTGGGCTATCCAACTACGTTGCCCGTAACCCTGGATCAGATGATTCACCATGCCCAGGCGGTACGGCGGGGCGTCAGCTATAGTTTCTTGGTGGTCGATCTGCCCTTTTTGAGCTACCAAGAAAGCCCGGAGCAGGCCCTGCGATCGGCGGGGCGTTTGGTCAAAGAAGCGCAGGTTCAGGCCGTGAAAATGGAAGGTGCCTCCCCTGTGGTGTGTGCAGCCACCCGGCGCCTAGTGGAGGCGGGTATCCCTGTGCTGGGTCATGTGGGACTGCTGCCGCAGCAGGTGCATCAACTGGGGGGGTGGCGCCAACAGGGCAATACCCCTGAGGCTGCAGAGGCAATCTTAAGGGATGCCCTTGCCCTTGCGGAAGCGGGTGCTTTTGGATTGATACTGGAGCATATCCCGGCGGATCTGGCGCAACAGATTACTGCCAAGCTGGAAATCCCCACCATTGGGATTGGAGCCGGCCCCCACTGTGATGGTCAGGTATTGGTAACGGCCGATATTCTGGGCTTGAGTCCCCAGGTGCCTCCCTTTGCCAAGGTGTATGCCGACTTGGGGACGCAGGCGATCGCCGCCGTACAGACTTACTGCCAAGCGGTAAAATCCCGCCAATTTCCCTTAGCTACACCCGCCAATGGGCACGGGGATTAAAGGTGCGCAGCGATCGCAATTTTTCGTAGAGTTCTCTTTCTTGAGCACTCAGGGATTTGGGCGGCACAATTTGGACTTTGGCAAGAAGATCGCCTCTCCCTCCTAGCCGACTCGGCCAACCTTTGCCCCGCAGCCGAAGTGACTGTCCAGATCGCGTCCCGGCAGGCACCGTCACAACCACACTTCCCGAAGGGGTTGGCACCGTAACTTGGGCACCTAAGGCAGCTTCATCTGGGGTAATCGGCAAATCAATCACCAGTTGATCCTCTTCAAAGCGAAAAAGGGGATGGGGCGCCACCTGCACCGTAAGATACAGATCGCCGCGCTGTTGGGTATAGGGGTTATATTGACCTTTACCGCGCAGGCGCAACTTGGTGCCGCCTCTTATCCCTGCCGGAACTGTAACGGTTACCTGATCGCTACCGACGGTAAAGGTTTTCTGGCATCCCTCAAAGGCCTCTTGAAAGCTAATTTGTATTTCCGCCTCAACATCGGTGCCGCCAAACCCGGTGGTGTCAAAGCCAACCGAACTCCAACTGCGGGTGCGCCCTGTGGTCGTGCCGGTGGCAAAGCGTCCCAGCAATTCATTGATAAAGTCTTCAAAGTTGGCAAACTGACTAAAATCAGCCCCAAAGTTACTAAAGTCCACATTAAAGCCAGCGGCACCCGCCGCACTGGCCTGTTGCCAATACTGACCAAATTGATCGTATTTGCGGCGTTTTTCGGGATTGGAGAGTACTTCGTGGGCTTCGTTAATCTCCTTGAAACGAGCTTCTGCCTCTTTATCGCCCGGATTTAAGTCGGGATGGTATTTGCGAGCAAGGCGGCGAAAGGCTTGCCGAATTTCGGCCTCCGTGGCATTTTTGCTGACGCCGAGGATTTGGTAGTAGTCTTTGAAGTCAGTACGCGCCATAGGAACAGTCGCCTCTCCGTTGTCACAAGATGGGTTAAGTCTTAGGACCGGCAGTCAATAAGGGCAAAAAGCTCAGTGTTATTATAGTTGAATCCCCCTATAGCGTCTTGGCATGGCGACGTTTCTTCGTCCAGCACTGAGCAGCCTTTGCCCCTACTCCACCCCCACGAGCGACTCCCTGCCGCCGGAATTGGATTACCTCGATACTAATGAGTTTCCGTGGGATTTGCCCCCTCCCTTGAAAGAAGATTTAGCGCAGCGGTACATTCGCGACCTTGCCGGTCACCGCTATCCCGATGCTCACCATTGGCAGTTGCGGCAGGCGATCGCCCGCTATGTGGGTGAACACAGCCCCGACGAAATCTCCCCACACCAAATTGCGGTTGGCAGTGGCTCCGATGAGCTGATCCGTTCTTTGCTTTTGGCTACTGCACTGGGGGGCGATGGTTCCATCTTAGTGGCTGAGCCGACCTTTTCCATGTACGGGATTCTCGCCCAAACCCTAGGGATTCCCGTCCAGCGGGCGCCCCGCGATCCTGATACCTTTGCGGTGCAAATTGCCGAGGCCAACACCCTCCTTGCCCAAGCCGATCCACCGGTGCGGGTTCTCTTTATGCTGCACCCCAACTCCCCCACGGGAAATCCCCTCACCGCCGCGGAGGTGGACTGGCTGCGGCAACTTCCCGAAGACATTCTCGTGGTGATTGATGAGGCCTATTTTGAGTTTTCGGGCAAGACCTTGGTGGGGGACTTGGCTGCCCATCCCAACTGGCTGATTTTGCGCACGTTTTCTAAAGCCTTTCGACTTGCCGCCCATCGGGTGGGCTACGCCATCGGTCATCCAGAGGTGATTGCAGCCCTCGAAAAGGTGCGTCTGCCCTATAACCTGCCCACATTTTCACAGCTGGCTGCACGGGTTGTCCTTGAGCATCGCCAAGAGCTATTGGCGCAGATTCCCCTAGTGCTGGCAGAGCGGGAGCGCCTCTACGAACGGCTGCAAGGCTGCCCCCAACTGCGGGTATGGCCCAGCGTGGCGAATTTTCTCTTTTTCCGCTTGCAGCAGCCACAATATACCCAACCCCTGTGGCATGCCCTCAAGCAGCAGGGTACCCTTGTGCGGGCGATCGCCGGCGGGATTCGCGTTACCATCGGCACACCCGAGGAAAATTGGCGGTTTTGGCAACGTTTGGAGCAGGCTCTAGGGAAAATTGTTTAGTCGCTCACCTTCCCACTGGGGAGCACCGTACTCCGCAGGGTAGCTTTTGTCAGTGACGTGCGGACGAGAATGGCGCCGCGTAAGTTGGCCCAACTGAGGTTGGCTTGGGTGAGCTGCACGGCGGTGAGTTCAGCATTCACCAGTTGCGCTTCGATTAACTTTGCCCTTGTTAGGTTAACGTTCGTCAGCCGAGCTTCACTGAGGTCGGCCTTACTGAGGTCAATTCCGGTGAGATCGGCATCCTCCAAGGTGATTCCCCTGAGATCCCATCTTTGGAAACAGCGCTCTCCTTGGGAGTACAGCGCTAAAAGCTGTTGTAATTTTTTTTGATTAAGTAGCGCCGGGGCATAGCGTTCTAAAAAGCCGTGTTTATCAGCATTTTCGGGGGGGGGTAACATTCAGTCATTTACAATAGGCTTAAGTTTAATTTATTTTATTTATTTTGAATAAGTTGAATTGTATTTCTAGTAACTACTTATCGAAATCATACCGCACGGCTCTGGAGATTATGGAGGCGTTTTCTGGCATGGTTATGAGAAAGTGGCATACTGCATATTAAGTAGGCTATAGACCAAAAGCAAATAGGGAGAGAACGCTGTGGCACTGTTTGATCGCATCAGCCGGGTGGTTCGCAGTTGGCTCAATGCGCTGGTGGGGGCTGCTGAAGATCCCGAAAAAATCCTCGAGCAGACTATGATTGAAATGCAGGACAATCTGGTGACACTGCGGCAAGCAGTTGCCCAAGCGATCGCCTCCCAAAAGCGGTTAGAGCAACAGTTCAATCAATATCAGCAGCAGGCGGCTGAGTGGGAACGCCGTGCCAAAATTGCCCTGCAACACGGGGATGAGCCACTGGCTCTTGAGGCATTAACTCGCAAGAAAACCGCACTGAATGCAGCCATGGCGCTCAAAGGGCAACTGGAGCAGTCCGTCACCCAAGTAGAGGCTCTCAAAAAACAAATGCAGCAGCTTGAAAGCAAGATTGCTGAAGCGAGAACCCGCAAAGAAATGCTCGTGGCACGGGCACGGGCAGCAAAGGCCTCAGAGCAATTGCAACAAACCTTTAGCAGCATGAATACGAATGCGCCGATGGCCGCCTTTGAGCGGATGGAAGAACGGGTTCAGGAAATGGAGGCTCGCTCCCAAGCGGTGGCTGAACTCAATAGCGAGACCCTCGAAGCCAAGTTTGCCGCCCTCGAAGCGGGCAGTGTGGATGAGGATTTGGCACGGCTGAAGGCAGAATTAGCCAATCCACAACTGTCACCCAGCAGTACCCCTGCCTACGATCCAGAGTTGGAAGCCCTGCGGCGGGAACTGGAGAAAAACTAATTATTTTCCATGGATTTGTTGCGATCGCTCCCCTTGGGGCTATACCTTGAACAACCCATTACCTGGCTGCACCGTCTTGATCCGCGGGTGAAGTTGGCTTGGTTAATGACCTTTCTTTTGGCCCCGATTTTAGCCGATGTCCCTTGGCGGTTGGGGCTGGTGGTCGGTTTAGTTCTCCTGACACTTTTGGGGGGGATTCCCGCACGGGTGTGGCGGCGGCAACTGCTGTGGCTGCTTGTGGTGGGCAGTTTAATTCTGGTGATCACGGCCTTGATGCCCGATGGAATGGCTGTGACCTCTCAACCCCGCCGTCCTTTAGAAGCCACGGTTCCGCCTACGGGTTACCGTTACATCCTGTGGCAATTGCATACCCAAGTGGGACAATTTCCCATTCATCTGCAAGTCTCCCGGCGATCCCTAGAGTTAGGAGTCCGACTGAGTACGCTTCTGTTTACCCTCCTCTACAGTACGCATCTGTTTTTGCTCACCACTGCCCCTGAGGAAGTCACCGCCGCCTTGGAAAATCTGATGCAGCCCCTGAAACGCTTTAAGCTACCGGTGGCGGAAATTGCCCTGACCTTGACCCTCTCCTTGCGGTTTATTCCTCTTGTATTGGAGGAGGTACAAAACCTCAGTCGCTCCGTGCGCACACGGGCTATCAATTGGCGGCTGGTGGGCATGAAGGGCAGCATCAAGCTGTGGTTAGCCTTGGCGGCACGATTGTTGGACAATTTGCTGCTGCGGGCCGAGCAAGTGGCCTGTGCGATGCAGGTGCGAGGCTTCCAAGAACCCGGAACCTACGATAACCCATGGCACCATTTGCGCATGCAGCGGCGAGATTGGCTTGCGCTGGGGGGGATGGGACTATTTTGGCTGCTGCGCTTGGGTTGGTTAGGGGTGAGCCACCGGTGATCCGCCCCTGTCAGCCGTGGCTGTGGTGCTCTTTGCCGCTGCGCGGTCGCACGGGGCACGCCATTTTTCAGCGGTTGTTCTTGGCGGAGCCGATTGCTGTTCTCCTTGAAAGTCCGGCTCATGCCCCCACACCGCAAGCGCGTTACTCCATTTGTGCGGGGTCACCGCGGGGCGATCGCCGCTGGGTGCCGTCCTTGGGTCAAGTTCTGCCGACCTTACAACAGTTTCCCCGCTGTGAAGCAGTGCCCGAAGCGGTGAGCCATTTGCCTTTTACCGGCGGCTGGTTAGGATGGTTGGGGTACGAGTTGGCCTGGGAAATTGAAGCCCTTCCCCCTCTCAAACCCGATCCCCTCCCTTTTCCAATAGCCTTTTGGTATGAACCGGCAGCCTTTGCCGTCCTAGACCATCAGGAAGATCTCCTCTACTTGGCGGCTTCAACCCCCGCTCAACTGGCGAGGCTGCAACAGGCCCTTGAGGGAATCCCCCCTGAGCAAGACCTGCCCGTTCTCGATCGCCCTAGCCGCATTGAACTGGCTGCCGGCTGGCAACCCGACACCTATCACGCAGCGGTTCGGCAAATTCTGCATCACATTCGCGCCGGAGACATTTTCCAAGCCAATCTGTCGGCGCGCTTTTGCCATTATGGGCCTGTTGATCCTTGGCAACAATACCTGCGGCTTCAGCAGATTAACCCCTCTCCCTTTGCCAGTTTTTGGCAGACCCCCTGGGGCTACATTGTCAGTTGCTCACCGGAACGCTTGGTGCAGGTTCAGGGCGACAGGGTACAAACGCGCCCCATTGCCGGAACCCGTCCGCGTGGCCAAACCCCGGCGGGCGATCGCGTCTACGCCGAGGAACTCCTCAGCAATCTCAAAGAACAAGCAGAACACATTATGCTCGTAGATTTAGAGCGCAATGACTTGGGGCGGGTTTGCCAATGGGGCAGTGTGGTGGTGGATGAACTCTTCACCCTGGAGTACTACAGCCATGTGATGCACTTGGTGAGCAATGTGCGCGGCCAACTGCAAGCGGGAATGTCCCCCGTGGATGTGATCCGTGCCCTCTTTCCCGGCGGTACGATTACCGGCTGTCCTAAGATCCGCTGCATGGAGATTTTGGCCGAGCTAGAACCCTTTCCCCGCAATTTGTTCTACGGTTCCTGTGGCTATTGGGATCAGCGAGGGCATTTGGATTTGAATATCCTTATTCGCACCCTCTTGGTGGCGAGCGATCGCCAGACCACTTGGGGGCAAGTAGGCGCCGGTATTGTGGCCGACAGCGATCCGCAGCGGGAATGGCAAGAATCCCTGAGCAAAGCCCAAGCCCTCCTACTTGCCCTTGGAACACCCATGGCCACCCCTTCCTAAGCCTCCTCAATGAGGGCATGCCACTCAACCACCACAGCAGCAGGAACGACAATCTCAACCCCCCAAGCCAAAAACGCTGCCAAGATCCATCGGAGTCCCCCCTTAGAGGGAGGTTTGCAGTGCCTGCTGAATTTGCGGAATGGTGACGGCGTACATTCCCCGCAGATCGCCAACGCGGAAACCATAGGCGCGATCGCCGGGATATTTTTCTTGGATAAAGGCAGGCCGCCGATTTTTAGCCCCATGGCAGGCAAGACAGCTCGCTTGGACATCAATACGACGGAAGTAATGCACCCCTGCATTGTCGGTTTGCCAAAAGGCTTGCAGTTGACGATTGTTCTCAAACCGATTGAGGGCCTGCACTTCCAGCGCTGTGCGGGGGGCGTGGTTGGGGTTGCGGTATTTAAGAGCCACCTGACGCACTGCCCAGCCATTGGCAGCAGCAAGCTCCTTGGCTTTCTTACCGACGGGCGCACAAACGGCCTTAAAGGTGTCAAGGGTCGGTTCGCCGGTACTGCCCTCTAGGGTCGAGGCAAGACCAACCCGCATTTGATCCAGTTGTTCAATGGCAGTTACTGCCTTCCCCAGTTCATCAGGATTAACCCCGGCCAGCGTGGGCAGGGAAGCGTGAAGCCACAGGAAGACCATCAATAGCCCCATGAGAAAGATGCGCACCATAAAAATTGCTCCTTTGTCAGATTTTGTCAATGTTTATCTATCAAACTTTTAAGGTTGGTTGCTGTTCTGGTAACATCGTGGGCTGCAGGGGACGCACAAGGGAAAGGCCAAACAATAACCGCAGTCCCCACCGTTCAAACCAAGGAACACTTAGCCCCCATCTCATTTTCAGCAGGAAGTAGCGCTCAAAGGCAGCCTTGACCCAACTGACCCACAATCCTTGAACAGCGTAGGCCAAGCGGCGATTCTGCCCAAGGGTCTCAAGGATGACAGGTGCGGCAATATAGGCAATCCCCGTGTCGCCAAAGTCAGCAAAACAGAGGGCATCGAGTGTCGGCACCACAGGCTCAGCCGCTAATTCCCCGAGGGCAACAGCAATATTATGGCTAGCAGCGATCGCCATCTCCTCGGTCATTTGACCTGTCTTGGGCAACCCAATGGGGACAGGGGTTACTTCTAAAGGCTGGAGGTGAATACTAATGCCGACCCCATAGATCTCAGGATAGTCGGGATGCTGAAGGGTGGGCAGCAGGGGCAAAAACCCCTTTTCATTACCAAGGCGAGAGGCGCGCACAAACGCCGCTCCGCGAAAGGGCGGCAAAATCATGCTATAGCCAAAGGGAATCCTCTGCCCATCCTGCAACCAAATCTGATTTGGCTCAATGGCGGTGATTGCCGCATTGGTGATAGTTTTAATGCCCCGTTTCTCAATCAAGTCAAGGGTGAGTTTAGCGCTGTTGGTCAAGCCGCCAATCCCTAGATGGCCAATTTGACGCTCATCCCGCTAACGCTTCTCGTATAGCGGGAGATTCCCCCTTCACCGAGTCTTGGCTAGATGTCCCGAA
>NZ_JBKBHV010000031.1:0-28922 GCF_046299635.1 Thermosynechococcus sp.
CAGTTTTAGGATAAGCAATCCTCTCGCTTGTGACTTATTTATTAGGCTTAAGGTTACAAAGAGCTGGTATAAGAAGCAGGAGGCTCATCAAAGAGCACCGTGGTCATATAGCGTTCTGTCCAAGCCCTGCCAAAGGCTTTTTCAAGCACACGGCGGGTTTTATCGTTCTGCTGTTGTTGGTGGCAGTACTGCCGCTGCCCGGCAATGACCGCTTCCGGATGATCGGTGGGGATGGCCTGCCGGCTCAATTGACAGTGAAGCATCAAGTACTCGCCGACGCGATCGAGAAATTGCCGTTCCTCAGTTTCTCCCTGTGGCCGAATAAAAATACAAAAGGGCGAGAAGATATGTCCCCAAGGGGGCAACTCACGGGGTTGACGAAAGGTGAGTTGCGGCAGCGCACTCAGGGCTGAGACATAGGCAGCGGGCAACTGACCCGTCACAGGGGAGAGATCCACAATTGCAGCACTGATTTGCCCCCGGCCACCCACCAGATCACAGCCAAACATCGGCAGATCGTAGCGCGGCTCCGGAAACATGACGCAGTGCAAAATTTCCAAGCTTTCTCCCACCCGTGCCAGTTCGAGGTGGAGTTTGCGAAAGGGCGGCGCTTGGTAGCAGTGGTTTTCAATTGTGAGTCGCTCCCCCTCCAGTTTGCCCTCGACATACCCCAGATCCTCGGGCAGAGGATAGGGGGCTAAGGACAAAAAGGTCTGCCACGCCTGCTCAATGCGATCGGCAAGGCGCTGAATCAGGGGATGCTGCTGGTGACGGAGAGCCATAGCCTTGATCCTAACCCAAGTCTGTGCCGCTTGCGAGGGAGCGATCGCCCCCGTTAAACTAACCAAGAGTCCAACAGCCAAGGAATCATGCCAACTCAACTTGCCGCTGCCATTGATCCAAAGCAACTTCAACAGGCAATTCGTGCCAGCCAAGACTTTCTCTTTTCACAGCAATATGCCGAGGGCTACTGGTGGGCGGAATTGGAGTCCAATGTGACCATGACCGCCGAAGTGATTCTGCTCCACAAAATCTGGGGCACCGAACGGCGGCTCCCCTTGGCCAAAGCGGAACAGTATTTGCGCAACCAGCAGCGGGAGCACGGCGGCTGGGAACTGTTTTATGGGGATGGGGGTGATCTCAGCACCAGCGTAGAGGCCTACATGGGACTGCGGCTCTTGGGGGTTCCCGCGGAGGATCCGGCCTTGGTAAAGGCACGGCAATTTATCTTGGCGCGGGGCGGCATTAGCAAAACCCGTATCTTTACCAAACTGCACCTTGCCCTCATCGGTTGCTACGACTGGCGCGGCATTCCCTCCCTGCCCCCTTGGATTATGCTCTTGCCCGCGGGTAGCCCCCTCACGATCTATGAGATGTCCAGTTGGGCACGCAGCAGCACCGTGCCGCTGTTGATTGTTATGGATCGCAAGCCCGTCTATGCCATAGATCCGCCCCTTACCCTCGATGAACTCTATGCCGAAGGGCGGGCAAATGTGGTCTGGGAGCTGCCCCGCCAAGGCGACTGGAGCGATGTTTTTATCGGCCTTGATCGCCTCCTCAAACTCTTGGAAACCTTAGATATCAATCCCTTGAGGGAACAGGGGCTAAAGGCCGCCGAAGAATGGGTACTAGAGCGTCAAGAAGCCAGTGGCGATTGGGGCGGCATTATTCCGGCAATGCTTAACTCCCTGTTGGCGTTGCGTACCCTTGACTATGCCGTGGATGACCCCATTGTGCAGCGGGGGATGGCAGCGGTGGATCGTTTTGCCATTGAAACCGAGAGTGAGTATCGCGTGCAGCCCTGTGTCTCCCCGGTTTGGGATACGGCCCTGGTGATGCGGGCCATGGTGGATTCCGGCGTTGCCCCCGATCATCCCGCCCTTGTCAAAGCCGGCGAATGGCTGCTCTCCAAGCAAATCCTTGACTATGGGGATTGGCATGTCAAAAACAAAAAAGGGCAGCCGGGGGGATGGGCCTTTGAATTTGAGAATCGCTTCTACCCCGATGTGGACGATACGGCAGTGGTAGTGATGGCGCTTCACGGAGTCAGGCTACCTCATGAGAATCTGAAACGGCGCGCCATGGAACGGGCAGTGGCTTGGATTGCCTCCATGCAGTGTCGGGCGGGGGGGTGGGCGGCTTTTGATGTGGACAATGACCAAGAGTGGCTCAATGCCATTCCCTACGGGGATCTCAAGGCAATGATTGACCCGAACACTGCCGATGTGACGGCACGGGTGCTGGAGATGGTGGGGCGGTGTCAATTGAGCTTTGACAGGGATGCTCTGAATCGCGCCCTCGCTTACTTGCGCAACGAACAGGAATCGGAAGGCTGTTGGTTTGGTCGCTGGGGGGTGAACTATCTCTACGGCACCAGTGGGGTTTTGGTTGCCCTTTCCCTTGTGGCTCCTCGCTACGATCGCTGGCGCATTCGCCGTGCGGCGGAGTGGCTGGTACGGTGTCAAAATGCCGATGGGGGCTGGGGAGAAACCTGCTGGAGCTACAATGACCCTTCCCTCAAGGGCAAAGGGGATAGCACCGCCTCCCAAACGGCATGGGCAATTATTGGCCTTTTGGCTGCCGGCGATGCCACGGGCGACTATGCCACAGAGGCCATTGAAAAAGGGGTGGCCTATCTTCTGCGGACCCAGCGCCCAAATGGCACATGGCATGAGGATTACTTCACCGGCACCGGCTTTCCCTGCCACTTTTACCTGAAGTACCACTACTACCAGCAGCACTTTCCCCTGACGGCCTTGGGACGCTATGCCCGCTGGCGCAATCTTTTGGCCAGTTAGGCGAAATTAGAACGAGCGCAGGTGTTGCTGATAGGCCAAGGCATCGGTGCCACAGAGGGGCTGGGGAGTGGTCACGCACTCATTGCTTAGGCCAGAGCGGATTAAGTTTTCGGCCATCAACTGGCGATCGCGGGGAGCCGGGTGAGTACTCAAAATCGTCGGTGGTGCCCCTCCCTCCTGTTGCAATTTCTGGAGAAATGTCACCATGGCCCGTGGATCATAGTTGCTGCGAGCCAACAGCCCTAACCCATAGCGATCGGCCTCTAGTTCTTGCTCCCGACTGCGGGGACGCCGAAACGCTAGTTCCATGGCTATCTGTAGCCCGCGATCGCGATCCAAGCCCGCAGCCGTCATTAGCCCTTGGGCGATCGCCATTTGTTGTAGTTGGCGAATCACATGGCGCTGATCAATATGGCCAATTTCGTGGGCAATGACGCTTGCCAGTTCCGCCTCATTTTCTGCGCGGAGCATTAGGCCGGTAGTGACATAGACAAAGCCTCCCATGGTCGCGTAGGCATTGACTTGGCGGTCTTGAATGATGTGAAACTGGTAGGGCAAGCCTCGACGTTCGCCGACATTTACCAGCCGCGCCCCAATGCTGTTGACATAATTTTGAGCAGCGGGATTGCGAACAAGGCGCATCCCTTGGCGTAGCATTTGCTCATGGATTTGTTGCCCCAAGGCCACCTCTTGGCGGGGCGAGAGATTGGACAGCTGGATGAGTTGAATGCCCTGCAATAGCAACCGCTGCCAGAGATTTTGTGCCTGGGCAGCCACAGGATGGAGGGCGATCGCCACCCCACAGACCAAGCTGGCAAAGAGGATAAACCTACGTTGTTTTTTCACGGCTAATGCTTCGCGTAAAGTCCACACCCACGCCTAGCGGCTACTTGCCCCCTTCTGACCCCTCGATTTTAGACATTGTTCCCAAGGCTTAATGTTTTTTAATCTCTGGCACCCGTAGCCCTTTGCTGGCCAGCCACTCTGGATTAAAGAGCCGCGATTGATAGCGGGAACCCCCATCACACAGCACTGTCACAATCGTGTGGCCGGGACCCAGTTCCTTGGCAAGGCGTACCGCTGCCCCCACATTAATCCCCACCGAGCCACCCATAAAGAGGCCGTCGTAGTGCAACAGTTGATAAATGATCTCAAGGCATTCTTGATCCTCAATTTGAATTGCATCATCAATGGGGGCACCTGCTAAATTGGCCGTAATGCGGCTATTGCCAATGCCTTCTGTGATTGAACTGCCCGTGCTACAGAGTTTGCCCGTTTTGACATAGCTATAGATAGCACTGCCCATGGGATCGGCAATCACGGTGCGAATGGCGGGATTTTTTTCCTTGAGAAACATGGCCACACCCGCATAGGTTCCTCCTGTGCCGGTGGCTGCTACCCACGCATCAATGCGGCCATCGGTCTGCTCCCAAATTTCAGGCCCGGTGGTTTCGTAGTGCGCTTGACGATTGGCGAGGTTATCGAACTGGTTTGCCCAGATGGCATTCTCCATTTCGGCGGCAATGCGCCCAGAGAGCTTCACATAGTTATTGGGGTCTTTGTAGGGCACAGCAGGCACAGGGCGCACTTCGGCACCCAGAGTACGCAATAGGTCGATTTTCTCTTGAGACTGGGTATTGGGAATAACAATCAGACACTTGTAGCCCTTGGCATTGCAGATGTGGGCAAGGCCAATGCCTGTGTTGCCCGCTGTGCCTTCGACCACGGTACCCCCGGGTTGGAGCAGGCCTTTTTTCTCAGCATCTTCAATAATGTAGAGGGCTGCCCGATCCTTGACAGAGCCGCCGGGATTGAGAAACTCTGCCTTGCCGAGAATTTCACAGCCCGTGAGGTCACTAAAGTAGTTAAGGCGAATCAGCGGCGTCTGGCCAACGGTGCCCACAAAACCCTCTTTGATATCCATGCCGTCGTTGTTTTAGGTTGACCGAATACTTTTATGGTAAAGGGGTTTGCCGCCAGAATTTCCTTAAGGGGGAGCGATCGCGAAGCGCGCCTTTGGCATTCACTTTTGCTATGATTGGAGATCCTTGGAGAGGTGGCAGAGTGGTTGAATGCGCTTGACTCGAAATCAAGTTTAGGGTAACACCTAACGGGGGTTCGAATCCCCCCCTCTCCGTTAATCCCCCCGATAGTCTAGACAAGGGTGGCACGACTGAGATAAAACTTTACTCATAAAATTTGTTAATCTTGAAAAGTCCTATATGTTTACCACATCAAACAGGGTAATCTCACTTAGCAGTCTCTCCTTGGCTAGTTCTGCATATCGAGAATCAATTTCAACACCGATGCCTTTTCGTTTATTAGCAAAGGCTTCCACCAGTGTTGTACCGCTGCCACAAAAGGGATCGAAGACAATGTCCCCCGGAAAACTAAAGAGTTTGATACATCTTCTCGGTAGCTCCCTTGGAAACGGTGCAGGATGACCAATCTTTTTTTTACTCTCGCCACTGAATGTCCATAAGCCATTTGTCCATTCCATAAACTCTTCTCGCGTGATGTCTGGGTTTTGATTGGATTTGCGCCGCCACTCCTCCTTGTACAGCACAACAATTAACTCTACTGGAGCAATTACATAGGGCGCTGAAGGCGACATCCAAGATCCCCACGCTGTTCGGCGTGAAATATTCCCTTCATTCCAGATAATTGTGGATTGATATTTCCAACCAACCTCTTGGGCTAAAACCGTCAAATCCGCGCCAACACTGCGCTGCCCTCCTTTGTTTTTATCTAGTGGAATATTGAGACACAATCGTCCCCCTATTTTTGCCCAATTAAAACAGTTGGCCATCCAAACTCTGCTAAATTCTAAATAATCCCTATAGGGAACATCATCCTTCACTGAGCGATACTCAAGACCTACATTATAGGGGGGCGAAGTGATAACTAGATCAATAAAAGGCTCAGTAAATAAGTCTGGCTCAAGGCTATCGGCAATAAATAGCCAAGTGTCCTTCATGTGAAAAAACGCTTCCTTTTTAGAGTTCAACTTCATTGATTCTCCCGCAGTATCGTTTCAAGATCACCCAGCAAATCGTTTATAGATTTTATTTTATCACTTCTATCAAAATCTTCCTTTGCAATATAAATTCCATCAAGCTCATAATCCAATACAATGCGTGCCTTTTTCGGACTGATCTTTGATATTTCATTATCCTTATCAGGAGTGACTAGTAAGACTCGTATATGCCTTGTAGTGTTATAGTTAGACAATTTAATTTTCCAGTAGGGGGTTTCAGTGTATCTCTCACGAAAAGAATTTTTGACGGAAATAATCACTATCACTCGACAATTATTTTTCTTATAAATAATAATATCACTATCTGGTAATAATGAGTATTTACCAAAGAAAACCTCTACATTTCTTCTTACTTGTTCCAACTCTGCAGTTTTAGGCTTGATTAATTCACGATCAGATGTCATTCCTAATCCATGGCTATTACAAAAATCTCTCAAAAGCCTTTTAACAATCTCTTCTAAGACCTGACCAATGGTTGAAACCCACGCTTGTCTTGCTGTTTTATTATCTCCATAAGAATGATTTGAATAAAAGTGCTTTGATTGCTGATAAAAGAATTCATTTAATTTCTCAAATGCTGCATCACCATTCTCTTTGAGAAAAGTTTCAAACCTATCAAGAATTTGTTTTTTATCCACTCGCTCTTTTCCTACCTTAGCAAATGAACTCAGGCTATCGGTTGATCAAGCTAGAGGACTTCCACAACTCTACCCCATCCCGCTGATCAATCCCTTGCAAAAGTACCTTGACCACTTCATCGCGAGCTGTGGGCAGCACTTTACCGGTAAAGTCGGGGTGAATCGGCAATTCTCGGTGCCCGCGATCAATCAGCGCCAGTAACCAAATGGCACTGGGGCGACCATAGTCATGCACAGCATTCAAGGCAGCGCGAATGGTGCGGCCACTGAAAATCACATCATCTACCAAGACCACAATCCGACCGGAGAGATCCACCGGAATTAGGGTCTGCCGCGGTGTCCGCGGGCCAATGCGATCCAAGTCATCGCGATAAAACGTAATATCCAATTCGCCAATGGGGAGGCTCACCCCTTCCAGTTGTGCAACTTGTTGCCCCAAGAGCTTGGCAAGGGGAACGCCACGGGTATGAATCCCCAGCAATATCAATTTGTCGAGGGCATCGCGCGCCTTCTCCACCACTTGGGAGGCTAAGCGCGTGACAGTGCGCCGCAGATCCTCGGCACTGAGAATTTCAACGACTTCACTAGGCATAGCCGTTACGGTAAGGAATTTACAAATTTTAGCGAAATTCCCGCAAAAAGAAACCCTACGCCAAGCGGGTAGGGCCAAAGACGCAGTTAGGAGGTATCTTGCTTCCCTACGATACTGCCGATATTTTCGTCGGGCCAAAGCTTTTACCAATTCTTTAGATTTGGCGCAACTAACTGTTACAATACACAAGAAACTGTTATTTAGAATACCAAATTCTCCAGCTCTTTTCTAAACTGCGCGGGGATGTGGTTTTGACGGTTTGAAGTGTCTTCAATTCTTCTGAAAAAGACTGTAGGTGGCTTGCTCTGCTGTCGCTCCATTACCCTAAAAGCTAGGAAAGAATTCTTCAGAATTGGGCAATGAGCAGCACTCCCTTTCGCATTCACGCACCTTTTGAACCCACGGGGGATCAACCCCAAGCCATTCAAAAGCTGGTCGCCGGGGTACGGGCAGGGCATCGCTTCCAAACCCTACTGGGGGCAACGGGCACCGGCAAAACCCACACCATTGCCCGCGTAATCGAGGCCATCGGTCGCCCGACCCTTGTCCTTGCCCACAACAAAACCCTTGCGGCGCAACTATGCAATGAACTGCGCTCCTTCTTTCCGGAAAATGCCGTTGAGTACTTTATCTCCTACTACGACTACTATCAGCCGGAGGCCTACATTCCCGTTACCGACACCTACATTGAAAAAAGTGCCTCGATTAATGAAGAAATTGATATGCTGCGCCACTCCGCCACCCGCTCCCTCTTTGAACGGCGGGATGTAATTGTGGTTGCCTCGATTAGTTGCATCTACGGCTTAGGTATTCCGGCGGAGTATCTCAAAGCAGCCATTCCCCTTGCGGTGGGTCATGAAGTGGATCTGCGGCAACTGCTGCGGCAATTGGCCACCATTCAATACACTCGCAACGATGTCGAACTGGGGCGGGGACGCTTCCGGGTCAGGGGGGATGTGCTTGAGATTGGCCCTGCCTATGAGGATCGCATCATTCGCGTGGAGTTCTTTGGGGATGAAATCGAAGCCATTCGCTATGTGGATCCGCTGACGGGGGAAACGTTGCAGAGCGTGGAGCGCCTGAATATCTACCCTGCCAAGCACTTTGTGACCCCTGCGGAACGCCTTGAAGCCGCCTGTAGGGCAATTGAGGCGGAACTCAAAGAGCGCGTTGCCCAGTTAGAGGCCGAAAATAAGCTCCTGGAGGCACAGCGCCTCAGCCAGCGCACCCGCTATGACTTGGAAATGCTGCGGCAGGTGGGCTACTGCAATGGGGTGGAAAACTACTCACGGCACCTAGCAGGACGGGCAGCGGGAGAACCGCCGGAGTGCTTGATTGATTACTTTCCTGAGGACTGGCTCTTGGTAGTGGATGAGTCCCATGTGACGGTGCCGCAGATTCGCGGGATGTTCAACGGCGACCAAGCGCGCAAAAAAGTGCTGATTGACCACGGCTTTCGCCTGCCCAGCGCAGCCGATAATCGCCCTCTGAAGGCGGAGGAATTCTGGCAAAAGGTGAAGCAGTGCATTTTTGTGTCGGCCACCCCCGGCGATTGGGAATTGGCAATGTCCGAAGGGCAGGTGGTAGAGCAAATTATTCGCCCCACAGGGGTGGTGGATCCAGAAATTTTTGTCCGCCCGACCCAAGGACAGGTGGATGACCTCTATGCCGAGATTTGCCGGCGCTGCGATCGCCAGGAGCGGGTACTGGTGACCACCCTCACCAAACGCATGGCTGAAGATCTCACGGAATACTTCCAAGAACGGGGTGTGCGGGTACGTTATTTGCACTCGGAAATCAATGCCATTGAGCGCATTGAGATTCTGGAAGCCCTGCGGCAGGGGGATTTTGATGTGCTGATTGGGGTCAACCTACTGCGGGAGGGACTAGACTTGCCGGAGGTATCCCTAGTGGCAATTTTGGATGCCGATAAAGAGGGCTTCCTGCGGGCGGAGCGATCGCTGATTCAAATGATTGGTCGGGCAGCGCGGCATGTCCGTGGACAGGCCATTCTCTATGCCGACACCCTCACCGACAGTATGCAAAAGGCCATCCAAGAAACGGAGCGCCGCCGCGCAATTCAACTGGCCTACAACCAAGCCCACGGGATCACCCCTCAGCCCATTGTCAAGAAAACCAGCAATGCCATCTTGGCCTTTTTGGATGTCTCGCGCCGCCTTAATGCCGAGTCAGTGCCCGTCTTATCTTCCCAAACCTTGCAGGAACTGAGTTTAGAGGACATCCCTCAACTGATCCAAGACCTTGAGGCAAAAATGAAGGCGGCTGCCCAAGAACTGGCCTTCGAGGAGGCTGCCCGCTACCGCGATCAAATTAAGCGTTTGCGCGATCGCCTCGTGGGGCACGCCTAGAATTATGAACTTTTGTAATGCTTCGCAACAGTCCGTAAACGGGAGGGAAGGGGGAGAAGCCTGAGCGTGATAAGCTAAGTACGATTTTAGATCCGCGCAATTTCGGCTGGCGTTCGGGTTGACGCTAGTTTTACCAGTTCTAGGAGTAAGAAACACCTATGCGTGATGCCGTCACCACACTGATTAAAAACTATGACTCCACCGGTCGCTACCTCGATCGCGATGCTGTTGACAGTTTGCGCTCCTACTTTAATTCCGGTGCGGTACGGGTTAAAGCAGCGGCAATCATCAATGGAGATGCCGCAGCCATTGTTAAGGAAGCGGGTTCTGCCCTCTTTACAGAGCAGCCGGAACTGATTCAACCCGGCGGCAATGCCTATACCACCCGCCGCTACGCCACCTGCCTGCGGGATATGGACTACTACTTACGCTATGCCACCTACGCCATCGTGGCCGGAGATGTGGATGTCCTCAACGAGCGTGTCCTTGAAGGTCTGCGGGAAACCTACAACTCCCTTGGGGTGCCCATTGGGCCAACGGTGCGGGGGATTCAAATCATGAAAGAGATTGTGCGCGATCGCGTGGCAGCCGCCGGCATTGAAGACACCAGCATTGTTGAACAGCCCTTTGATTATATGTGCCGCCAACTCAGTGAAGTGAATATCTAGAAGGCTCTGCAACAATGGAGGGCGGTGGCATCGGCGATCGCCCTTTTATTCTGTAACAGGTATGAAAATCCGCATTGGCAATGGTTACGACATCCATCAGTTGGTTCCAGGGCGGCCTCTGATTTTAGGCGGCGTCAAACTAGAACACTCCCGAGGACTCTTGGGACATAGTGATGCCGATGTCCTCACCCATGCCATCATGGACGCCCTCTTGGGTGCCCTCAGCCTTGGTGATATTGGCCATTACTTTCCCCCCGGTGATCCGCAGTGGGCAGGGGTCGATAGCCAAGTCTTGCTGGCAAAAGTGGCGGCACTGATTTCAGAACGGGGCTGGCAGGTGGGCAACATTGATGCAGTCGTCGTGGCAGAGCGACCCAAGCTCAAACCCTACCTCGATCAGATGCGCGATCGCCTTGCAACCACCCTAGGGATCGATCGCGACCAGATTAGTATCAAAGCCACCACCAATGAAAAACTAGGACCTGTGGGGCGTGAAGAAGGTATTGCTGCCTATGCGGTGGCGCTGCTCTACTCAGAGGCTTAGGATGAACCACTAACTGACATAAAGACTGTAGTGAAAGTCTGTTTCCTCGCACTGGCTTTGTTCGAGATTGGCGTGGCGAAAATTCGCCCAGCGACAGATGGCATGGTTGAGATTAGCGCGCACAAACAGGGCACGGGCAAAGTAACCCCGCGTTAGCCCTGCGTAGGCTAAGTTGGCTCCATAGAAGTTACAGCGATAGGCTTGCACCCCCTCAAGGGAAGCCTGCACCAGTTGCGCAAAACGCAGCGTAGCCTCATTGAGACTCGCTCCCATCAGCAGGGCAAAGGAAAAGTCACTGGCCGCTGCACGGGCATGGCTCAAATCCGCTTCACACCAATTGCTGTGGCGACAATCCGCCTGCTCAAGGGTTGCCCAAGAGAAATCGGCATAGGTAAACCGGGCGTGCTGGAGGTTGGCCAGTTGAAAATTTGCCCGCTGGGCCGTGGCGCGATCGCCCACTGTTTTCAAGAACAAGACCCCTCGGCAATCGGCATCATCGAGGTTAGCTGCTGTCAGATCTGCCTCATAAAGGTTAGCAAAACGCAAATCCCCGTGGGCAAGGTTGACCTCCCGCAGACAGGCACGGCTAAGATTGCAGCCCCGCAGGTCATAGCCCCGCAGATCCATGCCCGTCAGATTCATCTCACTCAAATCTACAGTAAGCTGAGGATTAGTTCGCCGCCATTCGTTCCAGAGGTGTTTCCCCCCCCGCAGGCGATCGCTCAGTACCTGATTTAAGTGTCCTTTGATCATCATTCTTACCTTGAGATTCTTCACATTTCGTTATCGTGACGCGAAATTTGATAGAATTCCATCTATGTAGCCCTATCGCTGACGGAAGGAGAATGGGTTTGAAACAGGCAACCCTACATCAGCTTAAGGTTTTTGAGGTCACTGCTCGCCACGGAAGTTTTACCCGCGCTGCCGAGGAACTCTTTCTCACGCAGCCCACAGTCTCGATTCAGATGAAGCAGTTGACCCGTGCTGTTGGTATGCCCCTCTTTGAGCAAGTGGGCAAGCGGCTCTATCTCACGGAAGCCGGCAAGGAACTGCTGGCCACCTGTCAAGATATCTTTGAGCGGCTGGAGCGGTTTGAAATGGCCGTTGCCAACCTCAAAGGTCTAAAGCAGGGACACTTGCGGCTGTGTGTCATTACCACGGCCAAATATGTGATTCCCCGACTACTGGGGCCTTTTTGCCAGCGCTATCCGGGGATTGATGTCGCCCTGACGGTCACCAACCACGAGCAGGTGGTGGAGCGCATCCGAGGCAATATGGACGATCTCTATATTCCCAGTTGTCCGCCGGAGAATGTAGATGTGGAGTGCCACCGCTTTTTGGATAACCCCCTGGTGGTGGTTGCCCCCAGTCACCATCGCCTCAGTGGCCGCAGTAAAATCCCGATCCAAGAACTGGCCGGAGAACCCTTTATTATGCGGGAGCAGGGGTCGGGCACCCGCCAAGCGGTGGAGAAACTCTTTGCAGAGCACAATGTGCCGATCAATATCCGTCTTGAGCTGGGGAGCAACGAGTCCATTAAGCAGGCGATCGCCGGCGGCTTGGGGATTTCTGTCCTGTCTCACCATTGCTTAGCCCTAGACCGTGAGTCCAGCCAGTTGACGATTCTCGATGTCGAACATTTCCCGATTCAGCGGCACTGGCATCTGGTCTATCCCGCTGGCAAACAACTATCGGTAGTGGCTCAGGCCTTCTTTGACTATGTGTCCACTGAGGGTCGGGAGATGATTGAATCGAGCCTCACCTATCCCAGTGTGGCAGCGCCGGCCAAGGAACTCAACCCCGTCTAGCATGACAGCGCTCCAATTTCTCACCTGTCCCGATCCGCCGATCGCGGCAGATCACAGCCTTCTATTGCTCCACGGCTGGGGTGCCAATGCCGCAGACCTCATTTCCCTTGGATCGCTGCTGGCTCCCCAAGCCCAAACCTACGCAGCGGAAGCCCCCTTTCCCCATCCCTACGTCGCCCAAGGGCGGATGTGGTATGACCTGAATCACCACAATACCCTCAGTGGCTCATTACTCCTCGATGAGCGGGCAACGGATCTAGCCACCAGTGAAGCCGCACTGCGGCAGTGGATTGCCAGTTTGCCCATTGATCTCGGCCGCACAATTTTAGGAGGATTCTCCCAAGGGGGAGCACTGACATTAGCCGTGGGGTTAACGTTGCCCTTGGCGGGGTTAGTGGTCTTTAGCGGCTATTTGGTTCGCCCGCCGCTGGTGACGGCCACCTCGCCACCGGTGTTGATGATCCACGGCACAGCGGATCCGGTGGTGCCCTTTGCCAGTGCCCAAGCCGGTTGGCAAGCCCTACAAGCAGCGGGCGTCAAGGGAGCCTTTCATGCTCTACCCATGGCCCATGAAATTAATGGGGAGGCGATCGCGATCGCGCGTCAGTTTATTGAAAATACCCTTTCTAAAATCAACTCAAATTGAGTAACCCATAGGCAAGCAAAGCGCTACCGATTGGAACCGTGAGATTGTCAATTCCCCGCCAAGCAATGAGTTCCAAGAGGGTTGCCCCCCCACCCACCAAGGGAGCCATCCAGACCACTTCAAGGGGCGCAAGAGAGTGCAGGGAAAGCGCAGCAACCACCGTGCTCACAGAGAACATCGTCAGGGTTCCTTCCCAGCTTTTAGCGGTTCCCGGCAGGGGATGGCGTCCCCAGTTCATCCCCACCAAGGCAGCCAAGCCATCTCCCCAAGCCATGACCAAAATGCCCAGAATGGCCAGTTGCGGCAAGGTGTCCCAAAAGAGTCCCATCAATGTGCCAATACTCACGGCATAAAAAAACGTGCCCCAGCTTTGGCGCCCCACGGCACTGATACTGGGAAAAATCGGCACCCAATGGGAAACCACCGTGATTACCCCGGCAACCGCTGCGGCCACAATTCCCCAACTCGTCGGTACCCCTAGGGCATAGGCAATCAGGATTACTTGACCCGCACCAATGTGAACCACTTTCCGTGACCATTCCTTGGCATTGGGAAACCAAGCGTGAATCAGTTCTGCGGTTAACAGCACCAAGCCCAGCCAACTTGTGACCAAAACTCCTGCCCAGACCATTGTCATTGCTATCCTCAGATTGCTGTGGCTCCTTACTTTGTCTGCTGGGCAAAAAACTGAGTCACAATCTCAAGGATGCGATCGCTAGCATGACCATCGCCAAAGGGATTAATCGCCGTTGCCATGCGGTCGTAGGCCACTGGATCCGTGAGCAATTCAATTGCTGCCGCTGCAATTGTATCCGCAAATGTGCCCACCAGCTTGGCGGTGCCGGCGGTCACCGCTTCCGGCCGTTCGGTGGTTTCCCGCAACACCAGCACCGGTTTACCGAGGCTAGGGGCTTCCTCTTGCAGGCCACCGGAATCCGTGAGCAGGAGCGTTGATCTTTTAATCGCTGCCACAAGGGCAGGGTAGTCCAGTGGCTCAGTAAGAAAAACGCGGGGATGATGCCCCAAATAAGCTTTGAGGGGTTCACGCACCATAGGATTGCGGTGCAGCGGTAAGAGCAAGGCGGTATCGGGAAGAGTGTTCAAAATTTTTAAGAAGCCATGGGCAATGTCCTCTAGGGGAGCACCCCAGTTTTCGCGACGGTGAACGGTTGCAAGCAGAACGCGATACTGTTGCCAGTCAAGGCCGGGGACAGGGCACACTGGCTGGCGATCGGCCACCTGTAGGAGGGCATCAATGACGGTATTGCCCGTCAAGTGAATGGTACCTGTGACCCCGGCAGCCTGAAGATTTTTGACAGCTTGTTCTGTAGGGGCAAAATGTAACTGCGCCAATTGGGAAATCAGCCGACGGTTGGCCTCTTCGGGATAGGGATTATAGAGATCGTCGGTGCGCAAGCCTGCTTCCACGTGACCGACGGGAATCTGCTGATAAAAGGCGGCAAGGGTAGCGGCAAAGGCAGTGGTCGTATCTCCTTGAACCAACACCAGACGGGGCAGGAGTTCTTGATAGAGTTGCTCAAGTCCTTGCAGGGCACGACAGGTAATTTCCGTCAGGGTTTGCTGCGGCTGCATAATGGCCAAGTCCCGATCCGCCCGCAGGTCAAACAGTGCCATCACCTGATCCACCATTTCACGGTGCTGCCCCGTAAGAACAACAGAGGGGGCAAAGTGGGGCGATCGCTGGAAAGCTTGAATGACCGGTGCCAATTTGATTGCCTCCGGGCGGGTACCCAACGTAATACAGATTGGGATTGGGGAAGCAACCATAGCTGCTTAGATGCTCAGAGCAATAACTCTTAGTGTAACCAGAAGTGAATGTGCCATCTTTATGAAAAGGACTGTATATTAATAATAGAAGGGTTTGCAGCAGTGATCTATAAGTTATTCAAAATTATACATATTTATACTTTTATCCTGTATAATAATTGCTATGAGTAAACTATCCATCCCTCACGCCCTTCAGAAGGACACCAGTTACTTGGCCAAGAACCACGGCAAGGTGATCATCGAAGACCTGACTATATCGGGGATGCTCAAAAACCATAGATTAGCGAGCGCTATCGCCGACTGTGGTTTCTTTGAATTTCGGCGGCAGTCGGACTATAAATGTGCTTGGTATGGAAATAAACTAACTGTTGTTGACAGGTTTTACCCCTCCAGTCAAATATGCTCTCACTGTGCACATCGGCAAAAGATGCCGCTAAAAGAACGAGTTTACAACCGTGCTCATTATGGCATTTCCATAGATAGAGACTTGAATGCGAGTCTCAAGCTGTTGAATTTTGTAAGTACCCCAAGCTCTGGGGGAATTGACGCCTGTGGAGAAGTAACCCCCCTTGAGAGCGTTGCTCTTGAGACTTCGGTGAAGCAGGAAGTAAGCAGCAAATCTAAACAATGGAGTCTATTTGACTTGACTGGATAGATTTGTATAAGTCTTACAGAGCGGAATGCACTGCCATTGCGCTCCTGAGGTGGCCATGATTGAAATGACCGTTGCTGGGATTGCCCTTGATGCCACTAACCGTCGCACCCCAATTGTGTTGCTCAAAGACGGTGCGGGACGGCGAGCGTTGCCCATCTGGATTGGGGATAATGAGGCGCGGGCTATTTTAATGGCTCTAGAAAATCAACGGGCACCGCGACCGATGACCCATGATCTGATGGCAAATATTCTCAATGAATGGAATATGACCCTAGAGCGGGTGGTGATCCACTCCCTCGAAGACAACACCTACTATGCAGTGCTGACGCTGCGACAAGGAGAAACGCGCAAGGAAATTGATGCTCGTCCCAGTGATGCCATTGCCCTTGCTCTGCGCTGTGATTGTCCGATTTGGGTCATGGAAGCAGTTGTTGCCGATGCCTCGATTCCCGTGGATCGCGATGCCGACGAGGAAGAACGCCAAGCCTTTCGCCGTTTTCTAGATTCCATTCGCCCCGAAGATTTTATTCAGCAGGGACGGGGAATGGAGGAGGATTCCTCCGCAGGCTAGGATGCGCTACCGCCGCTTTGGTTGCACGGGGCTAAATCTATCCGTGTTTTCCCTCGGAACGATGCGTGCCTTGGGCAGTCCTGAGGTCATGCAAGCGGTCATTGAGGGGGCGATCGCCTACGGCATTAACCACATTGAAACCGCTGCGGCCTACGGTGCCAGTGAAGCTTACATTGGTCGTGCCCTTAAGGCGTTGGGTCAGCCTCCTGTTTTTATCACCACCAAACTATTACCCCAAGGGGATGCGGATCAGGTACAGCGGCAAATTGAGCAATCCCTTGAGCGTCTCCAAGTCTCACGATTAGACGCTGTTGCCCTGCATGGGCTAAATACCCCTGAGCATTTCGCATGGCTCACTAGTGGTGGGATGGAAAGGCTGCGGCAATTGCAAGCAAAGGGGGTGATTGGTGCTTTGGGCTTTTCCAGTCATGGATCGCTACCTGTGATTTTGCAGGCAATCGCCAGCAACCAGTTTGCCTTTGTGAATCTCCACTACACCTACTTTCAGCAACGCAATGCCCCGGCGGTCGCGGCAGCTGCCGAGCGGGAAATGGGGATTTTCATCATTTCCCCGGCCGACAAAGGGGGAAAACTCTACCGGCCTTCCCAACGCCTTCAAGACCTGTGCGCGCCCTTTCACCCCCTCCATTGGAGCTATCGCTGGTTACTGAGTCAGCCTGCCATCACCACCTTGAGTATTGGACCTGCCAGCGTTGGTGAGCTAGCCTTTCCCTTAGCTGTCGCCGATCAGGTGGATCCCCTTAGCCCTGAGGAACAAGCCGTGGGCGATCGCCTGCAAGCGGTCATGCAGGAAGCCTTGGGCAAAGATTTGTGCCACCAGTGTTACGCCTGTCTACCCTGTCCGGAGGAGATCCATATCCCCGAAGTGTTGCGGCTTCGCAACTTGGCTGTCGCCTATGACATGACCGAATTTGGCAAGTATCGCTATGGGATGTTTGGCCGCGCCGGGCATTGGTTTCCGGGTCAACCGGCCAACCGCTGTACCGACTGTGGCGATTGTTTGCCCCGCTGTCCTAGTGGCTTGGAGATTCCTCGCTTATTGCGGGAAACCCATGCGCAGTTGCAAGGTACCTCGCGATCGCGCCTTTGGCAGGATATTTAATCAAAAATCGAAAAAACTTCCCACCCTAGTGCAAAAATACTCACCCCAAGTTGCTTATATCAGCTTGAAATAATTTAATTTAATAGTAGTCAGCGCTCTCTATAGGCTGCTGGAGTGCTGCTCAGCAACATCGGCTCGTCAATCGCGTTCGAGAAATTGCATTAGCATAGCATTGTAGTTTTTAGCCACTTTAGTAGTGCTACCCTCCTTGGGTACAATTGCATTCCGCAAAGAACGCTTTCTAGATTTACGAGTCAGCGAAATAAAGATGGCAAACGCTGGAAAACGTAATAGCTATTATACCAAGATTCCTTAATCATATTTTAGAAAATCAGAAAAGGGTGTACCTAGGCCGCCAGAGCTGCTTTCTCCATTACAGTTAACAATGCCTGCCACAGCTTTTGGGTCACGGCTCCCGGACAGTCAGGAAAGATGATCTCATCCACTTGGCGAATCGGCATTAGCAGGCGTACTGAAGAGCTGAGAAAGCCCTCACTGGCCGTCGCTAAATCTTGGGGAGTGAGGATCACTTCGCGATGGGGAATGCCCAAGTCTGCAAGGATCTTTAGCAGTGTCCCTCGCGTAATTCCGGGGAGTATGCCAACAGTGGTGGGTGGTGTCTCGACTACACCATCACGGACAATCCAGAAGTTGCTGGTTGTCGCTTCGGTGATCTGCCCTTGGGCATTGAGGAGAAGAGCCTCCTCAAAACCAGCCTGCTGCGCCTCCAATAGCGCCAAAATATTGTTGAGGTAATTGCCCGTTTTAGCCGCAGGATCAAGAGCAGCGGTGCTTGTACGTTGTCGCTTAGCAATGGTGAGGCGAATTCCCTGTTCACTCAAGACTGGCTCAGAGGCGATCGCCATCAACACGATCAATAACCTTGGTTGGGTCGTTGGTTCTGGCAACAGCCCAATGCGGCGATCGCCCCCACGAGTCACCACAATCCGAATGTAGTATTCTCCCGTTGGAGCAGCCGCTAAGGTGCGCTGGACTTCTTGGGTAATGTACTCGTCGGACCACGGCACAGTCATGTAAAGATAGTCTGCTGAGGCTCGCAAACGAGCTAAATGTTCCCCTAGGGCAAAAGGAATTCCCTGATAGGTGCGGATCACCTCATAGACACTGTCGCCGTAGAGAAAGCCGCGATCCAGAACAGAAATCGTGGCCTCTGGCGTAATTACCCCATCCAAATTACAGAGCAACACCCGCCATCTCCCCTAGAGTTGGCGTTCCACTTCGGCTTTCATCCGCTCAAGAGTTTGATGCATTTGATCAAACATGGTTTGGGGAGACATGCCAAACTGACTCAGTTGTGTTTCCAGTTGCTTGATTGTCATCTGAGCCATAAAGTCATCGGACAACTCAAACCGCTTCATAAAAATGCGGTAGCGATCCATCAATTCTTCCATTTTCTCGATATAGATTTTCTTCCCTTCGCGGTCAAACTTGCCGTACTCGGAGCCAAGCTGCATCAACTGCTGATAGTCCTGAAACAGGCGTTGCGCTTCCTGTTGAACAATTTCCGAATCAAAGAATCCCATATGACTCTGCCCGATACAGCAACAACCAATAATGCCAACGATTGACCGTTTGGTTTGTTATTTAGTTGCATTCTATCAAAGGCCCTTTAGGCGGGGGTGAGAGGGAAAACCGATCCTTTACTCAGGGTTTGTGCCCAAGCGATCGCTGCTAGAAAACTCTGTGGGTCTGCCACCCCTGTGCCAGCAATATCAAAGGCTGTACCGTGGTCTGGAGATGTGCGAATAAAGGGCAAGCCAATCGTGGTATTCACTGCTTCCCGAAAGGCCAGCATCTTCACGGGAATCAACCCCTGATCATGGTAAAGAGCAAGGTAGGCATCGTAGGCAGGCACAGCAGAAGGACGTCCCCACCACGCATCGGCAGCCCCAATCCAGAGAGTATCGGGGGGCACAGGACCAATCAGTTCAACATCGGAATACTGTTGCCGGGCCGCTACAAGCCAAGGAATCAGCCAAGTCACTTCCTCTTGGCCTAGGTGTCCCTGCTCACCACTGTGGGGATTCAGTCCAGCAATGGCAATGCGAGGCTGCTCCAGATGCCGCTGCTCCCTTAGAAACTGCACCAGAAGCGCTAATTTTTCATTGAGGCATTCGGCGGTTAGTGCCTTGGGCACCTCTTGCAATGGGATGTGGGTAGTTGCGAGTAAAGTGGTCAACACCCAGTTGGTTATGGGCGATCGCCCCAAGAACACCATGCCGACATTGGGGGTACCGGTGAAGTGCGCTAGCGCCTCCGTTTGACCGGCAAAGTGATAACCTGCCGCCTGCCAACTTGCTTTAGAAATCGGTGCCGTCACAATTCCTGCCACATCGCCGGCGATCGCCCGCTGGATTGCTGTTTTTAAGTAGTCAAAGCTGACAGCCCCACTGGCAACACTAGGTTGCCCCGGCACAATCGTCTCATCGAGGGGATGCTCCCAAATCTGAAGCTGAGCAGGATTGATCGCCACCTGTCCCTGCTGACATAGACGAGCGTACGTCTCCTGCAATATCTGCTGTGTGCCTGCAATAAAAAACTGCCCCAACATTTCTGAGGGCAGGTGAGCTAGAGCTTTCAGGAGAATTTCTGGGCCAATGCCCGCTGGATCCCCAAGGGTGAGCGCAAGGGACATCCTAAGCTTCTTGGAGAATTGGCTCAGCCGTATCTTCGTCCGTGGCTTCGGGAATGTCTTCAATCACTTCCTCAGTGGTCTCTGCGGTACCCTGCTGCTGTTGTTGCAGGAGTTGCTGGCGATAGCGCTCGGCCATCTCTTCAGCCTTTTCATAGACCAACTGCGGATTTTTCACCATGTCACCGGGTTCTGGCTCCAGTTGCTTGGTGGAGAGGGAAATCCGACCCCGCTCGGCATCTAGGTCAATGATCATCACCTTGACTTGGTCATTGACATTGAAAACACTGTGGGGAGTGTCAATGTGGTCGTGGGAGATTTCCGAAATGTGCAGCAGACCGCTGACGCCACCAATGTCAATGAAGGCACCATAGGGCTTGATACCGCGCACAGTTCCGACAACAACCTCACCTACTTCTAGTTTGTTCATCTTGCGCTCGACAAGGGCACGGCGGTGGCTGAGTACGAGGCGGTTGCGCTCTTCATCCACTTCTAAAAACTTCAGGGGTAGCTCTTCACCCACCAGCTCTTCTTTGTTGACGCGGGTGCTGATGTGGGAACCGGGGATAAAGCCCCGCAGCCCTTCAATACGGACAAGGGCACCCCCCCGATTGGTGGCAAAGACCTGAGAACGAACGGTGGCATCTTCGGCTTGTAGTTGGCGAACGCGCTCCCAAGCCCGCATGTATTCAATACGACGAATCGAGAGGGTAAGCTGCCCTTCTTCATTCTCATCCGCCAAGATAAAAAATTCGCGGGTTTCGTTCGGTTGCAGCACTTCTTCCGGACTGTCAATCCGGTTGATAGACATTTCTTGAATCGGAATGTAGGCAGCGGTTTTCGCACCGATGTCAATCAGGGCACCCTTCGGTTCGATGCTAAAGACGGTGCCAGCAACAATGTCACCGGGGTTGAAGTGATAATCGTACCGATCCAGTAAGGCTGCAAAATCAGCATGCGTAAAGCCCACGTCTAACGTTTTTTCCTGATTGACCATGCGAGTGTTTTCCTAGCTCCTTTAACGAAAGTGGGGGTGTATAGTGAGTTATCAAGCGGGCAGAAGTGGGTGCCATACGCAATCATACCAGCGATCGCTCGAACACTTTCTGACTGGATCTACAATGTTAGCCTAGAGTTTGCCCGTTGGCTAGCGGCATCGCTAAAATTTTGGTCATTGATGAAGATAAATGTTAATTTTTGTGTAGTTGAGGAGTGGGCATGGCGCGACTGAACCGCCGACAGGTCAAGCAATTCTGGCAGGAGTTTCGCGAATTTGCCCTAAAGGGGAATGTCATTGATCTGGCGATCGCGGTTGTTGTGGGTGGTGCCTTTGGCCGCATTGTCACTTCAGTGGTTGAAGACCTAATCATGCCCCTCATTAACCCTCTGATTCCAGGGGGCGACTGGCGCGAACTTACGGTGGGGTCAGGCATTAGAATTGGCAAGTTTTTGGGCAGTTTACTCGACTTTGGGGTGATTGCCCTCAGCCTGTTTATTCTCCTGAAACTGATTTTGCCCTTGTTGCCCAAGAAGCCCCCTGCGCCAGACCAACGGCAGTGCCCCTACTGCTTGGAGTCAGTGCCCCTCAAAGCTAGCCGCTGTCGTGCCTGTACCTCTGAACTCCCCCCCCTGTAGGAGTCTGTGCCAATGCGATTGTGGCACCGCTGGATTTGTGGGCTGTTGGTGGGGCTATGGCTGGCCATCTTAACCAGTTGTGGCACAGCACCCCCTGCCCCAGGCATCCGGCTTGAATTTTGGACAATGCAGCTGCAACCCAAATTCACCGATTACTTCCATCGCCTAATTGCCGAGTTTGAAGCTCAACATCCGAACGTCCATGTGCACTGGGTGGATATTCCTTGGACGGCCATGCAAAGTAAAATCCTCATGGCCGTATTGGCGGGCACCGCTCCCGATGTGGTGAACCTGAACCCCGACTTTGCGGCGTTGTTGGCCGGACGCAATGCGTGGCTGAATTTGAATGACTATGTGCCGCCGGCGGTACGTGAGCGTTATCTACCGAATATCTGGCAGGCAACCACATTGGAGGGCGAGAGCTTTGCGGTGCCGTGGTACCTGACATCGCGGGTCACGATTTATAACAAGGCACTGCTTGCTGCTGCTGGGGTGGATCGCCCCCCCCAAACCTTTGCCGAGCTGGCCAAGGTTGCTAAAGCCGTGAAGGAGAAAACGGGCAAATATGCCTTCTTTATCACGATGGTGCCCGAGGACTCCGCCGAATTGATGCAGACCATGGTGCAGATGGGGGTAAAGCTGGTGGACGAGCAAGGCCGTGCCGCCTTTAATTCCCCTGCGGGCAAAGCCGCTTTCCGGTACTGGCTTGATCTCTATCGTGAGGGACTCTTGCCGCCGCAGGTACTCACCGAAGGCCATCGCCAAGGCATTGAACTCTATCAAGCAGGAGAAACGGCGCTATTGATGACGAGTCCGGAATTTTTGAACGCGATCGCCACCAATGCCCCTAGTATTGCCGCAGTTTCTGCCCCTGCTCCCCAGTTGACCGGCACGACCGGCAAGAAAAATGTTGCGGTCATGAATTTACTTGTGCCCCGCCGCAGTCGCCATCCCGAACTGGCCGTCGAATTTGCCCTCTTTGTTACCAACAATGAAAACCAACTGGCCTTTGCCAAAGCGGCCAATGTTTTGCCTTCCACCAAAGCAGCCCTAGCCGATCCCTACTTTCACACCCTTGGCAAAAATGCCACCCCTGTGGATATTGCCCGTGCCGTCAGTGCCGCCCAAATGTCTCAAGCAGAGGTACTGATTCCGCCGCTGCGAGATATTAAAGAACTCCAACGACTCCTCTACGAAAATTTGCAAGCCGTTCTCCTAGGGGAAAAGACTATTGATCAGGCCCTCAAGGATGCAGAAACATGGTGGAATAGCCGCTTGGGATGACGTTTGAGTGAGAGGATGACATGCAACGACAACCGCTAACGGGTCTCATCGTTTGTCCCGGTATCCCGGCTGCGGCGCTATTTGACCTCGGTACCTCCCCCGATGGGCTAACCCAACCTTGGGTTGCCCTAAAGAGGGCATTTCAGGCTCACGGTGTTGACTTGGTCGGCAGTGAACAATTGAAGGGCACGCCGCACTTTGAACTCCACTTCAATGTGCAATTTCCTCGCTCCCTCTCCCCGAAGTTTGTGCTCCTTCTTGAAAATCCGTTAATCTACCCTGCAAATGGATTCCGGTTTTTACAGCACCAGTATCGCACGATCTTTGCTTGGAACTCTGAGTTGGGGATAGACGGCAAAACGGTACCTATCCGCCTTCCTCACCCCCTAGAGGTAGCACCGCTGGAGGGCTATGGGGAGCGTCCCCAGTTGGTGGTTTTAATCAACAGCAATAAAGCACTGGCTTGGTGGGCGCCCGATCGCGATCTTTACCGAGAACGGCTCAAAGCAATTCGCTGGTTTGAACGCTATGCTCCCCAAGATTTTGCCCTCTATGGGCGAGATTGGGATAAATCACCTGCTCAGCCGGTCGTGGGTGGATTAATTCGCTTTTTGGAGCGGTGGTGGCCACAACCATCTACGGCGTTTCCCTCGTGGCGAGGAACAATCGCCGCAAAGCGGGACATTCTGTTGCGATCGCGTTTCTCGATTGTCTATGAAAATGCGATTTTCCGTGGCTACATTACAGAAAAAATTTTTGATGCCTTTTGTGCGGGCAATGTGCCTGTGTATTGGGGAGCCCCAGATGTAACAGATTATATTCCTAAAGACTGTTTTATTGACCGGAGGGAGTTTTCTTCCTACGAAGACCTCTATTGGTTTCTCAAGACGATGCCCGAGGAAACTTATCTAGGTTATCAACAGGCCATCCACCGTTTTCTCGCTTCGCCACAGGCGCAACAGTTTTCCATCCCACACTTTGTCCAGACGATTGTTACTGAAATTATGACCCACTTGTCTCGATAATTCCCGACCCCAATGGGAACCCCTGAGGCTGCCCTCTTGACCAGCCCCATTGTCTTGGCTTGCGCTTGGCTAAGGCGGCAGCCAGTTTACTGACTTAGGCTGTCGAAGCGGATATTCGCTTGCGCCATGCGTTTCAGGGCTTCCCCTAGGCGATCGCAATCGGCAATGAGGCTAATGCGCACGTATCCCTCGCCCCCTTCGCCAAAGGCATTTCCGGGTGTCACAACAATACCCGTCTCCTGAAGCAGTTTTAGGGCAAAATCTGTGGAACTCATGCCCCTAGGAACAGGCACCCACAGATACATGGTGGCTTGGGGTGGGGTGAGGTGCCAGCCCAATTCATTTAAGCCTTGGACGAGAAAGTCACGGCGTTGGCGATAGCGATCGCACACAGCGGCAATGTAGCTATCGGGCAGGCTCAAGGCCACCTCTGCTGCCTTCTGCAAAACGGCAAAAACCCCGTAGTCCAAGTTGGTCTTGAGGGTGCGCAGTCCTTGAATGATGTGGCGGTTGCCCACCACAAAGCCGACCCGCCAACCGGCCATGTTGTAGGTTTTCGAGAGGGTATGGAACTCCACGCCGATTTCCTTGGCAGCGGGAATTTCCAACAGACTGGTGGGTTGGTAGCCATCAAAGGCCAGTTCGGCGTAGCAAAGGTCGTGCACCAGGAGGATTTGATATTCGCAGGCAAAGGCCACAATGTCTTCAAAAAAAGAGCGGGGGGCGATCGCCGCCGTGGGATTACTGGGATAGTTAAAGTACAAAACCTTGGCCTGACGGGCAATGTCACTGGGAATCTCACTGAGATCAATGAGCCAGCCCTTTTCCCGTTTCAAAATCAGGGGATAGATGTGGGCACCGGCAATGGCAGGACCGCGAAAATGAGCCGGATAGGCGGGGCTAGGCACGAGTACCACATCCCCCGGATTCACATAGGCAAGGGCAAGGTGCGTCAATCCCTCTTTTGACCCCAACAGGGGTAGGGCTTCGCCCTCGGGATCAAGGGAGACATTGTAGCGGCGCTGATACCAGCGGGTAATGGCCTGACGGAAAACCGCCGTGCCCTCAAAGGGGGGATACCCATGGTAGGTGGGTTCCTCAAAGGCGGCGATCGCCGCCTCAATGACCGGCCGCGGAGCAGCGCCATCGGGATTGCCCATCCCTAGGTCAATTAAGTCCAGTCCCTGCTGCCGCGCTTTTAGCTTTAGTTCATCGAGGCGGGCAAACACATAGGGCGGCAGTGCCCCTAGGCGATCGGCGGGTTGAATCCACTCTAACCCCATTTAGCGGGCACTCCCATCCACAACCTTGGCAGTGTACCCGACCACGGTGGACACCATTGCTTCTAACACCAGATCGGGCGTCACCGGAAACGGCAGGTGGTGAATATCGGAGTTGGGGGCACAGGCAACCGTAGCGGCGTGGTGAAGTTGAGCCAAGCTGGCCTCCTGAAAGCCCAAGTCCTCCAGCGTGAGGGGCAAACCCACCTGTTCATAAAATTGGCAAAGCTGGTGGCGGGCACTGGTGGCCAATTGACTGCCCTGGACCATCTCTTCTAACCGTAGTTGAACAAGAATGCCGTAGGCCACCTTCTCTCCGTGGAGGGTGCTTTTACTTTGGGGCAGGTGGGTTAGACCGTTGTGAATGGCATGGGCAGCCACCGTTCGGCATTGAGCACCCCCCAATCCACCGATCATCCCTGCCATCAGCACACTGGCATCCACCACATTTTCCCAAACGGGACTGCCCACATTGACCAAGGCTTCCGCAGACTGCTGTAAAAGAATATCCCGTAGGACTCGTGCCTGCTGCACCGCCCCCACAATCAGGGTTTCTTGGCGGTGACCACTACTCACCGAGGCTTCATACCACTTGGCAAGAGCATCGCCAATGCCGGCCAACAGGGTGCGTTTAGGCGCCGTTTGAATCAGAGCATAGTCCAACAGCAATAGCTCTGGGCAGCGATGGAGGGTCACATCATAGGCAAAGGCACCGGCTTCTGTATAGACATTGGAGAGAGCCGTCCAAGCAGCACAGGTGGCTGCCGAGGTGGGAATGGTCACCACGGGCAAGTGAAGCTGATGCCCTAAGAGTTTAGCGGTATCTAAAGCTTTGCCGCCGCCGATGCCAACGATGAGATCGCTGCTTTGAGCCTCTTGGCGAAGCCGAGCTAGGGTGGGTTCACTGCACTCCCCCTGGAAGGTGCCCACGCTGAAGGTGAGATTATAGGAGCGGGCGATCGCCTGCCACTCCTGCTCAAGCTGCTGATAGCGCTGCGGTGAAACCACCAACAGGGGTCGCTGCCCCAACTGAGCAATGACTTCTCCCGCTTGGGAGAGAATTGACCAACCGCGATAGACGTGGGTAGGTGCAATACAAAGGGGTGAAAAGGAAGCAGCAGTCACAGGCCTACAAACAACGATTATTTAGAGACTCTCTGGCACTATAGAGCTGTTTTCGCTCTGGCCATAGAGATCTATCTTAATTACTTTTCTGCTGACTTTCCGTTTGCACGTACAAAATAATCAAGAACACGGTTGGCACGATGACAAACATGGCCGTTGCCACTAAGCCGAAAGGATTTACTTCCATGGTATCTATCCCACAACGTTGGATTTTATTTTATCAATGCTCTGCCCCCTCTGTAGCGATCGCCCTCGACCAAGGTCGTGAGCATAGACTGGGTAATTTTTTGGGCAGTGACAGGAGCAAGCAGGATGCCGTTGCGGTAGTGACCCGTGGCAATCCAAGTATGGTCATCTATTTGTTCGATGATCGGTGCCGGGCGATCGCGCGGCCGGGGGCGCAGTCCTTGCCACTGTTGTGTTAAGCGAGCCGTTTTTAGAACCGGCCAAAGCTCGATGGCTCGTCCATGCAGTTGATCAAGGGTTTGGGGATTCCCCCTTACGGTGTTGAATTCCACAGTGGCGCCCACCCACACCCGTCCCCAGGGCAAGGGGACAAAATGAATCCCTTCAGCCGTCATCATCGGCGTATGGGGGGCAACGGCGTCAACGTCACCGGCAAACTCTAGAGCTTGTCCCAAAACAGGTTCCACAGTGATAGGGCAATGGAGGGCTTGCGTGAGGGGTGTGACCCCTAGACCCGCCGCCAAGATCAGGTATTCAGTTTCAAGGGAAGCATGATCTAAGTCCAGAATCCATCCCCCTTGGGGCGATCGCTGGAGATGTCGGACAGGGCTGTGATAGAAAAACTCGACCCCCTGTTGATAGGCGGCTTGGCGCAAGGCTTGAGTCAAAGGTTTTGGCGTCACTTGGCGATCGCCCGTTGCCCAGAGGGCGCCGTGAACCAGCTGAGTATTGATGAGCGGCAACTGCTGCTCAACTTCCTCTGGAGAGAGCCACTGCACCCCTTGGGGAGCCTCTGTGTTCAACCATGCCTGGGTGGCGATCGCCTCGGCTTCCGTGGTACAGATTTCAATAATGCCTCGGCGCTGGTAGGGAATCTGAACTCCCGTCTGTGCCTCCAGCTCCGGAATGAGGGTTTCGTAACGCGCCAAACTAGCTTGGCGCAGTTGAAAGTTGCGCCCCCGCCGCCGCCGACTGAGGTGGACAATGAGAACACCAAGAGCTGCCCCGGTGGCTTGCCAGTCCTCTTCCCCTTGCGCCTCAAGGACAAGAATCGGCGTTTCCGCTGGGTCAAGGACACGACTCAGTTCGTAGGCGATCGCTGAGCCAACAACCCCAGCACCCACAATGGTCACTGTTGCATTTGCTGGCGGAGCCGTCACAGTGTCGCGACCGTATTGATTAATTCCCAATTTTCATTTTCAGTGATGGCGCGACTCACGCGGTCAAACCATTCAAAGCAGTGATTATTTTTCTTGAGGGTCAGTTCTTTGTTCTTAAGAACGAGATCAAACTTGGTGACATCATTTTGGGGCGTGGTCTTGTCAATCAGGACTTCAACCGTAACCAATTGGGACATTGAAATAGCATCGAGCGCGCTCTCCCGTGCGACAACGTAATCGTCCCCTACATGGGTTACGGTCAAATCACAAGCTTTTAGGGTTTGCACTAGCTCTTCCTTTAGCCGTGCCCGAGGGAGTGCAATGGTAACAACACGAGCATATCGAGCCATAACCGCCAAGTGGTAAACTAGTAGTTTGTGAACAATGGTTCTAGGGTAATCACGGAACAAATGGTATCCTGTTGCTGTTAGTGTGCCTAGGACATCACAGGGAATTGAACATTACCCCCATTGTAGGGTGACTTGCATCGTACTGGCAGGATGCCGCGATTATATCAAACCTTTCCTCTAAATCGCTGAACTCATGTATTCTTCTGCCCATCCCTATACTGGTTTGTTTATTGTCCTAGAGGGGGGAGAAGGTGCCGGCAAAACCACCCAGATGGGGGCGATCGCTAGATGGTTAGAGGAAAGTGGCTGGCTGGCAAAATTGCGATCCGCTGACATTGATCCGCCCTTGCTCCTCACCCGTGAACCGGGGGGAACGCCCCTTGGTCAAGGCTTGCGGCAACTACTGCTCCATAGCGATTTAGAGATGGATCCCATGGCGGAACTGCTCCTCTACGCCGCCGATCGCGCCCAGCACGTGGCCAGCAGTATCCGTCCCCAACTGCAACGGGGGGGCATTGTCCTGTGTGATCGCTATACCGCTTCTACTGTTGCCTACCAAGGGTATGGGCGGGGGCTGGACTTGCAGATAATTCATCAAATCAACCAGATTGCCACAGGGGGTCTAGCAGCCGACTTGGTTCTCTGGTTAGATCTCCCCGCTAGTATTGGCCTTGCCCGTACCCAACGGCGGGGCATAGTCGATCGCCTAGAGCAGAACACACTGGCCTTTCATGAGCGAGTCCGTCAGGGATTTATGGCACTGGCGCAGGAGGAGGGCGATCGCTGGCAGCGCATTGATGCCGATCAACCTACGGAACAGGTGAGTGAAGCCATCCAAAGTTGCCTAGCAGCTCATCTGCACCGCTGGTTTGACACCATGAAGCTTACCGATACATTTTCGTTAACTTTTGCTAACAAATACATAGGTTAAGATTTTCTCCTAACCAAGGCGTATCAACCAATGCCCGCAGGAATATCCCACGGGCA
>NZ_JBKBHV010000032.1:0-27496 GCF_046299635.1 Thermosynechococcus sp.
TTCCTGTGGTGGAGCACCTCTTTCCGTCGTTGTCCAGTATATTCAGCAACAAGCTGAAATTGAGTAATTCCTCCCGCCGGTCGTCTGCCGCTTCACCAGCACTGCGGCACTTTTCAGGTAGAGCAAACACCCCACCCATCAACCATATCGCCCAAGGGCGTTCCCGCAAGCGCAAGCGATAGTCGGTTTGCTCTAGCACTCTCATTCCTATTGTCCTCCCTCAGTACGCAAAAACGTTGCCACACTTGCTGCCAATTGCTGAAAATTGGGTTCGATGCGTTGGCCGAGATACTCCTCCACAGCGTGGGCAATCACGCCAGCCAGAAATGAGGGTACTCCAGGAATGCGTTTTGGATGAATGCGCAGATGGCCTCGGCTGGTGATAATTGTTGAATCGCCCGCAGCAATGAATTGATTTTCGCCTTGACAGTCAATGGCCTCGGTAAAGGCATGGGGGGCAATGCGCCAGCGGGTGAGATAGTCGCGATCGTCCCAATGGGTATAGTCTGTCCACGAAAGCATGGCTTCACTCAGAAGTGCCCGTGCTGCTGCGGGAATTTCCCCGCCGCCATGCCAGACCAAGACCATCTCCAAGGCTTGGGGAGACTCCTTGCGTTCTTGCACTTCTATTTCGCGGACATTGGGCATCCAGTTCACCAGCTCCGGCAGGCGATCGCGATAGGTGCGATAGACGTGCTCGCGGGGAAAAGGCAACTGTACTTGGGAGAAAATTTTCATTCTCCTATCCCCAGTGTGGACACTGCCGCGCAATCACCACCACGTAATCTCCCACCTGCAACTCATAGTCCATTGATGGGTTAATATACGTCTGGCGGCGCCCCTCAATCCGACGTTCCACAGCTATTAGAACAGCATCGTACCGCTCCTTAAAGTGCTGTTGTGCAGACCAAAAGGTTTTGCCGGCCAACGTTGGTGGCAGAGGCAGCCGATAAAATTGGTTCCCCACCTGTACCGTCAGCAGTTCGGCAAAAACATCCATTGCCCCTTGATTGCGCACCGCATTGCCAATGAGGTGACCTGCCATTTCATCGGCCACAACCACATCCTCGACACCCGCTGCCTGAAGTTGCACGTTGTTATTGCGATCCAACAGCTGGGCACAGGTGTAAATCGTTGGATTGAGTTTTTCCATAGTCAGCGCAGCAAGAACGGTTCGGGCATCGCGGTCTTGGTCACTGCGGGGCTGGCTGGTATCTGCCAAGAGAATGGCACGAGAAGCGTGGTAAATCTGCACCTTCTCTAAAACGTCAATGCGCGTGTAGTCTCCTGAATAAAAGTAAAGGCGATTTTGATCCACTGCCTGCAACTCATTCACGGGCAACTGTTCGAGTTCGGCAACAATGACAATGGGCGCATGGCGGGTTTGGGGATCGCTTTGCAACTCCCGCAACACAAGGGGGGCACTGCGGTTCCAGCCACAGAGGATAATGTGGTTGCGCAACTCATCCAAGTCAAAGTTTTTGGCGCTCATGACCGACTGCAACCGCTGCACCATGAAGGCAGACACCACCCCCGTAAAGACCGCAAACAAGGTCAGCCCCGCCAAGACCACCCCCAAGGTAATGAGCCGACCGGCATGGGTTTGGGGATAGGTGCCAATGGGTTCGGCAGACACCAAAGAAAAGAAACTGTACCACAGGGCATCCCCAAGGGTCTTGATGTCGGGGTTGGAGGTTCCCTCGATAATATAAAAAGCCAGCCCCCCAAAGAGCATGATCAACACAATGATTAACAGCGCTGAAATTTGGGCACCGTAAAGACCAGAAATTTGGGGGGAAATGTAGTGCAGGTTGCGGTTAATCAGAATCGAGGCGCGGGGCAAACGCAGCAGCGGCAGCAAACGAAACAGGATCCACTGCGGCGGCATGGGGAGAATTGCCACCAGATCAAGCCAGTAGTGGCGGAAAAATCGTTGCTTTTTGCGGGCGATCGCAAAGCGGAGGAATAACTCAATAACAAAGCACAGCCGCAGGGGGAAATCCGCCAGCATTACCCAAAAACTAGGGTGGCCGGGTTGTACCCAGAAGAGATCGACCACCACTAAAAGCACCCACCCTAGGATTAATACCAACAGGCCGACTTCTACCCGGGGTGAGTGCAGAAATAGATCAAGCTGTTGTCTGAGCCGGCTTTGTCCCATGAGTGCCGCTAGCAGAGAACATCAAATTGGCGCGATCGCCGGCAAGTTGTCAATTGTAGTCAGCTAGGTGGGAATCAGTTCTCCCGGACGCAGTTTTGCCCACCGTCCCTGCTCCTCCACAAAGCTCTTACAACCGACCACATCCCACTCCAATAGAATTTCTTCCCCTTGGGTACGGATATTGATATTGATAGTGGGTTCGATCGGGTCAAAGTCTGGCGTCAGGGTCAGATGGGGTTGTTGGTGCTGCTCCTCAACGGCATGGTATGTGGTACAGCGATCCACAAGGGCGCAGTTGACGCAAATACACATGGCGGATTCTCCCAATGCCATATGCTCCTACTCTAGCGCATCCCCTAGGGTCGCCAAGGAAACTGCTGAAAGTTGGGGGGGCGTTTTTCTAAAAAGGCCTGTTTACCTTCGGCGCTCTCTTGGGTGAGATAGTATAGCAGGGTGGCGTTGCCCGCCAATTCTTGAAGACCCGCTTGGCCGTCACAGTCGGCGTTAAAGGCGGCCTTGAGGCAGCGAATTGCCAAGGGGCTATAGCTGAGGATTTGTCGTGCCCAGCGGATGCCCTCGGCTTCTAGCTCCTCAACGGGAACCACCGTGTTGACCAGACCCATTGCCAAGGCTTCTTGGGCGTTATATTGCCGACACAGAAACCAAATTTCACGGGCTTTTTTCTGACCGACAATGCGGGCAAGATAGCTGGCTCCAAAGCCCGCATCAAAACTACCCACCCGTGGCCCCGTTTGCCCAAAAATAGCATTCTCGGCCGCAATGGTGAGGTCACAGACCAAGTGCAGCACATGGCCACCGCCAATGGCATAGCCGGCCACAAGGGCAATCACCACCTTCGGCAGGGAGCGAATTTGCCGTTGCAGATCCAGCACATTCAGCCGTGCTACCCCCTGTTCATCCAGATAGCCTGCCTCACCGCGCACACTCTGGTCACCGCCGGCACAAAAGGCATACTTGCCATCGGTATGAGGACCTGCCCCGGTGAGCAGGACAACGCCAATCGTGGGATCGTTGCGGGCATCCTCAAAGGCCTGACTCATTTCCACGATGGTTTGGGGGCGAAAGGCATTGCGCTTGTGGGGACGGTTGATTGTAATTTTGGCAATGCCCGTCGTTTTGTGATAGAGGATGTCCGTGTAGGTGTGAACTTGCTGCCAGTGGACGCTGTCCATCATAAACTCCGCAAGGGTACTGCCACTATATCGCAACTTAGTGGCACAAGGAATTGCCGTCAAGTTACGTTATGATGAGCAATCTAGGAATTACAGTGCCGCTAATACGCAGTAGTTCTCTTCTACAGGGTTGGACATTACCTGTCTGCCTGTGACGGTTTAGAGATTGCCCAACCTGTGAATCAGAAAAGGTCAACAGTGATTGGAAGCTTTCGCTATACCCTTACGTTAGCGAAGAAGCATGTCACCGACTGTGAGGGTGAGATAGATTCTCATTCTTGAGGGGTTCTGGGGTCTAGACAGGGGCAAAGTCGTAAAAAAATTAATATCTATCACCTAGGGGAGGCGGGAAAAGGTATGTTATATAGTCTCCCAAACTTTTCAACTTAATTTCTGATGACACCCAGTAAAATCTTGAGTAATGTACTGTACGACGTAAAAAATAGCTTTCAAATAATCTTCTATTATATTTTGAGCTAGGCTTTTTTCTAACCTTTTAAGCTATGATGTTACCTCTTTGGGCAAGAACAAGCATACCAACCATAATAAACTTACGAACCAAACGAAGAGGAAAGAAAAACATGGTGCTTAATTTTTTGACTACTCTAGTCATTTACTACCTAGCTTTCGTTTGGGATCATCCTCAAGTCGAGTTCGTTTAGATTTTAGCTTACAACATATGAAATAACAGGTAAATAACATTTATATACTGTAAGTCATAGGTTTGATTTTTAGTCTTGGTCAATTGTTATAAGATTTCCTTATACCCTTACCTCTGATATCAAGTCTACTGATTAGTGAACCAGTAATAGTTAGGTATCATGAAACTTTAGGCGCATGGGCAGAGGAGGACATGAGCAGTGATTTTCTTGCAGGACTGAATCCTGCACAGCGGCGGGCGGTGGAGCACTATTGTGGCCCCATGTTGGTGGTGGCAGGGGCGGGTTCCGGGAAAACACGTACGCTCACCTATCGGATTGCCCATTTGGTTCGCCATCATGAAGTGGCACCAGAAAATATTTTGGCGGTAACGTTTACCAATAAGGCCGCCCGCGAAATGAGGGAGCGGCTTGAAGTCCTCTTTGGCCAAGAGATGGCGCGGCAACTCTATGGGCGAGACTGGCTGGATCTCTCTCCCCAAGAAGAGAAGCGGGTGCGATCGCGGGTCTATCAAACCTACACGAAGCCCCTTTGGATTGGCACCTTCCACAGCCTTTGTGCCCGACTCCTGCGCTTGGAAATCCAAGCCTATCAACATCCCCAAGGCTATCGCTGGACGCGCCATTTCACCATTTTTGACGAGTCGGATGTGCAAAGCCTGATTAAAGAAATTGTTACCGGGGAACTCAATCTTGATGAGCGCAAGCATGATCTGCGCAGTCTGCGCTCCAAAATCAGCCATGCTAAAAACCGAGGGCTAACCCCCGATCAATTGGAGCAGGAGCAGCGATCGCCCGCCGGCCGTGTGGCCGCAGAGGTTTATCGTCGCTACGAGGCCGCTCTTGCCAAGAACAATGCCCTTGACTTTGATGATCTGATTTTGCGAACGGTGCAGCTTTTCCGACAGCACCCTGAGCGCCTTGAATTCTGGCATCGGCAGTTCCAACATATTCTGGTGGATGAATACCAAGACACCAATCGCACGCAGTACGATCTCATTCGCCTACTCGCCACCAATGGCACTCCGCCCCAGCAGTTCCAGAATTGGGGCGATCGCTCGATTTTTGTTGTCGGCGATGTGGATCAGTCCATCTATTCCTTTCGCTGTGCCGATTTCACCATCCTGATGGAGTTTCAAAAGGATTTTGGCGATCGCCGGCCGGATGGGGAGAGCCGCACAATGATCAAGCTAGAGGAAAACTATCGCTCCGTCGCCAATATCTTGCAGGCCGCCAATCACCTCATTGAGCACAACCACGAACGCATTGATAAAGTGCTGCGTCCCACCAAGGGAGAAGGTGCACCCATTCACTGTGAGGGGTGCGACACCGAAACCGATGAAGCCTATTTTGTGGTTCAACAGATCAAAGCCCTGAGCCGCCCCTCCCTTGAACCCCACTGGGGACGGTTTGCCATTCTCTACCGCACCAATGCCCAATCTCGCCCCTTTGAGGAGGCCTTAGTGCGCGCCAACATTCCCTACACCGTGGTTGGCGGTCTCAAATTCTATGAGCGCAAGGAAGTCAAAGATATCCTCGCTTATTTGCGGCTGCTGCAAAATCCCTACGACACCATGAGTCTGCGCCGAATCATCAATGTGCCCCGCCGTGGCATTGGCAAAACCAGTTTGGATCGCCTAAGTGAAGCCGCCCAAACCCTCGGCATTTCCCTGTGGGATTTCATTGCCGATAGCGAGTCCATGACGCCCTTGGCCGGACGAGCTGCCCGTGCCGTGCAACAATTTGTGGCGCTAATGACCCGCCTGCGATCGCTGGTGGACGACATTGAACTGCCTGAGCTGGTGAAAACCGTCATTGAGGAGACAGGCTACCGCCGCGAACTCGAAAACGAGGGCACCGACGACAGCCTAGAGCGCCTGCAAAACCTGATGGAGTTGGTCAACGCTGCCCGGCAGTTTAGCGAAGAAAATGAGGGGGCAAGCCTCGGCGATTTTCTACACAGTTCCGCCCTTGCCTCCGATTTAGATACATTGCCGGCAAAAGAGGGGGCTGTTTCCCTCATGACCCTGCATGCCGCCAAGGGGCTAGAATTTCCCGTTGTCTTTTTGGTGGGGATGGAGCAGGGACTTTTTCCCAACTTCCGCAGCCTCAACGACCCCATGGCGCTTGAGGAAGAACGTCGCCTGTGCTACGTTGGCATCACCCGTGCCCAAGAACGACTGTTTCTCACCTTTGCCCATCGCCGTCGCCGCTACGATGGAAGTGAAGATACGATTCCTTCGCAATTTTTGACGGAGATCCCCCCTGAACTGCTCACGGGCAGTGGGCAGCGGCGGCCTAAAATGCTCTCTTTTGGGAAAACCTCCGCCTCACGGTTGGGCAAGGCCGCTGCCTCTCCTTGGCGGGTGGGCGATCGCATCCTGCATCCCGTCTATGGCGAAGGGGAAATTACCCACGTTTTTGATACCGGGCCGAAGCTCTCCTTGGCCATTCGTTTCCCACGACGCGGGCAAAAGGTGGTTGATCCTCGGCTGACACCCCTTGAGCGGCTGTAACTTGCGCCAGCCCATCGGAGGTTGAGAAAGATCTGATTACAGAATGCGTCTTTTGGGGCACAATTCACGCTTTTCAAGCGTCATGATCACCATGAACTGATAGGAATTCCCCGTGAGCAGCAACATTATTGCAGCAACCCTTCTTGCCCTCAGCGCCGGGGTAAGTAGCTACGCGATCGCCCCCCAAGTGCCGGCAATGGTAGCTCAGCAAGCACAACCCGCAGAAACCACCTTCTACGCCGATAGGGGGGAGGGGCTATTTCGTATCAGTGGCCGTTCGGGGCAAAAAGTGACGTTTATGAGCATTGCCATTGATCCGCAAAAAGTGGCGGATATCAATATACAACTCGCCGATGGCAACTATATTGGCTTTGCCGGCAACGTCATCCAGCAAGATGCCTACAATTTGCGGATTCGCCTGACCAGTTCTGGTATGGCCGATGCCAATGGCACGCTCAATATCCGTTGTGGCGGTCAGCAGTCTATTCTCAACTTGGCGGGTAATGGTCAATTGGATGGTCAGCCCTTTGTGCTCACTTTCAGGGGCAAGATGAAATGATGAGTTGACAGAACTCTACCAAACCCAAGATAATAAAAGATCGCTGACCAAAATCTATCAAGAGCGGAACTGGCGGAATTGGTAGACGCGCTAGATTCAGGTTCTAGTGTCCGCAAGGACTTCGGGGTTCAAGTCCCCGGTTCCGCATCATAGCAAGATTGCAAAGTACGGTACGATAGAAGCATTGGCTTCTGTGCGCTGTCATTATGGCTTTTTCGTCCATTGCCGTTCGCGAACTCCCCATTTTCCCCTTACCCGATGTCGTGCTCTTTCCAGGGCGACCCCTACCGCTTCACATTTTTGAATTTCGCTACCGCATCATGATGAATACGATTCTGGAGAGCGATCGCCGCTTTGGCATTGTGATGTGGGATCCGCAGACAGGACGACCAGCAACGGTGGGCTGTTGTGCCGAAGTGCGTCGCTACGAACGGCTCCCCGATGACCGGATGCTGATTGATTCCTTGGGGCAGCAGCGGTTTCGCATTCTTGACTATGTGCGCGAAAAACCCTACCGGGTTGGACTGGTGGAGTGGATTGAGGATGAACCCACCAGCATAGATCTGCGTCCTTTGGCCAAAGAAGTGCGCCAACTCCTCGAGGATGTGGTGCGGCTCTCAGCAAAACTGACGGAACAACCCATGGAATTGCCCCCAGATGTGCCTACGGCTGCCCTTGAACTCTCCTATTGGATTGCCAGTAATTTCCGCGGTGTCGCTCAGGAGCAGCAACGCCTTTTAGAGCTACAGTCCACCTACGATCGCCTGCTGCGGGAAGCAGAAGTTTTAACCACCACCCGTAATCACTTGGCGGCGCGCACAGTTCTCAAGGAAACTTTCAAATAAGCTTTACCCTTCGCAACTGGGTATGTTAGGCTAGAAGCCTTGGTTATTTTGCATCACATTGCCTTGCAGGGGAGAAAACCAATGAGCCGCGTTTGTCAACTGACTGGAAAAAAAGCCAATAACGCCTACGCGATTTCGCACTCCCACCGGCGGACGAAAAAACTGCAAGAAGTCAATTTGCAATGGAAACGGGTGTGGTGGCCAGAGGGCAAGCGTTGGGTGCGACTGCGCCTTTCTACCAAAGCGATTAAAACCCTTGAGCGCAAAGGCCTGAGTGCTTTTGCCAAGGAAGCTGGGTTGAATCTCAACAAGTTGTAAGTAATTACCCCCTCTCAAAAATCCACGCGGCCATAGCGAGCGATGATGTCCCGCCGGCCGGTTTCTTGCTGCATTTGCCAAGCCCACAACTGATCCCCAAGGGAAAAGTGCCACCACTCGTTGGGATGGCGTTGGAATCCTGCACTGCTCATTGCTTGATAGAGAATTTGGCGGCGCTCGGCAAAGCAGGTGGCACTGGCTTGCTCAGGATCGCGATCGTAAAAATCGGGAAAGGAACGCTGAGACACTTCATCAATAACACTCCCCATGTCTAAAGGATGACCTGCTTGGTCAGCAAGGGTAAGATCAACGGCAGCACCCGTACTGTGGGGGGGTGGTTTCTGGGGGTCTGAACTGGGCACGGCCCAAAACTGATAAACCTGCTGCCAAATCTCGCTGGCGATCGCCGGCTCAAGCTGCTGCGGATGATACCCCTGTTCTTGACAGAGGGTGGCAAAGGTATGCGCCACCATAAACTGCTGCACTGCTATCGGGCGGTAGGCATCAAAAATTGCCAGTTGCCAACCGTAAGGCTCTAGGAACGCTTGGGCACGCTCAAGAGCAGCAATGACCCCTACCCGCAAATAAAAGGGCGAAATATTGCCATAGGGAGCACCCAGACTTTGATAGGGATGGGGTTGCAGTCGCAGGAAAGAAGGGGGAATCGGTACTAGGGGTTCCCCACACTCTTGAATAGGAATTTGGGTGTAGGGCTTCCCCGCCATTAAGACTGAGCTTCGCGATCAAGGGCAAGTTCAACTTGCTTAAACTCCTGTTCGAGACGGGCTTTGAGCTTCTCAGGCAGGGGACGGTTGGGATAGGAACTGTAATGACCCGCGAGGGAATTCAGCGCGGTTTGCATTGTCATAAAGGAGGAGAGCGATCGCAGGGAGTCATCGCGACGATAGAGGGCAAAGAAGTCATTGAGCTTTTTGCGAGCCTCTGCTTGAGCCGCCTTCTTGTTGGGGTCATTCTCCGGTAGGGCGATCGCTTCGCGCAGGCTACCAATCAGCGCTAGGGTATCTTCACGAAAATTTCCCGTCAGGCCACTGGGCACATTGGCACAACTAGTCAGAAGCAGTGACACACTCAGAAAAAGTGCGCAAAACATCGCCCAAAAACGTTTCATATCAAACCCCAAAACACAATTAGGTCTTAAGATACCCATGAGGCTGATCTTAGCAAGAATTGGCTCCCGTAACCCAGTTCTATCCCTGCGCAAAGGGCTGCATTTGGGGCATGATGATCTCAGCCATCATCCAATGCTTAGGTGATCAAGGGGTGCGGGAACGCGGTTGGCAATGACAATCTACTTTTATCGTGTCAAGGATGCCTACGGCAGTTTTTCCAATTTCTCTCCCCACGGGTTTACCCTAGAGGGCTATTACTGGCCAACAGCGGAGCACTACTACCAAGCCCATAAATTCTTTGGTACTGTCCATGAGGCCTTTGGTCATATCATTCGCATTGCGCCAACTCCTGAAGCGGCTGCCCAACTCGGTCGCAGTGGTCGCTACCCTGTTCATCCCCAGTGGGATCAACTGAAACAGCCGGTCATGTGGCGTGCCCTTGTGGCCAAATTTACCACCCATCCCGAGCTGCGAGAACTGCTCTTAGGAACGGGAGATGAAGAATTGGTAGAGGATTCACCGGTAGATAGCTATTGGGGCTGTGGGGGCGATCGCCAAGGTTATAACTATCTAGGACGACTGCTAATGCATTTGCGGCACTGTCTGCGCCAAGGGGCAGATCTTCACACCTTCACCCCTCTGCAAGATTGCCCCTTTTGCTAAATGCCATGACTTTTGCCCAGAACCCAGTGGCGACGAAAAAAACGGGCAAGGCTAGATTCTTGCAGTTGCAAACAGATGGGGCGGCCATGGGGGCAAGTGTGGGGTTGACGACAGCGATACCACTGCTCCACGAGGGTTTGCATTTCTGCAAGGGTGAGGGGCGTACCGTTACGAATGGCACTGCGGCAGGCAACGGCCACCTTGGCGGCAGTGAGATCCGCCACTTGGCTCAGCTCAATCAAGGCGGCTACGACATCGGGGCGATCGCGCAACAGAGCAGGCACACGGCGCACGGCCCAAACCTGCATCCCAAAGGGAGCGATCGCCAGCCCCCAGTCCTGTAGGCGTTGCACTTGAGCCTCGGTCAGGGATGCCAAAAGGACGGGTTTATCTAGCTCGACCGCCTGCCAATCGGCTTCAATTTGCTCATAAAGCACCCGTTCATGGGCAATGTGCTGCTCAATCAACCAGATTCCCTCGGCATGCTCAACAATGATATAGGTATTGTGCAACTGCCCGACCACTTTGAGCGTTGGCAAGGACGGTTGAGCCGGGTTAGGGGATAACAGCGTCCGATAGCGATTGGAGGGTTCAGCGGCCTTAAGCACCTGATAGCTGCTGGCATAACTCAGGGGGGTTGCCGGGGAAGCAAGGAGTTGGCCAATACGTTCTGCCAACAAAGCTTGCCATTGCTCTGGCTCCCGTAGATAAATCGTGCGCTTTTGGGGTTCTGCTGACCAGTCAATTGCAGCCGGGGGCAAATGGAGATGGGCAATACATAGGGGAAAGCGCTGCCGAGGCAGGCCGCGACCAAAGGCCTCCAGAATCACCTGCTGCCACGAGGGATCACTGTGCAATTCTACCCAACGGCCATTGACTGCCACCCCTAACCAATCGGGGCGGGGACGATGGTGACGATCCGGAGGAGCTAGGACTACTTCGATCTGGGCATCACTCATTTGGCGCAGATCCTGAGGATGGAGTTGCGGGATCAGTTGCAACAGGCGATCGCCCAAAGACGCCACCGCCGGCCAGTGACCCCATCGCTTGCCATCCTTGAAGAGGTGCCAAGCCACCTGCGGGAAACACAGCGCAATTTCCTGAAGCCGCCGCTGCACCTGTTTCGGATTCGCTCCCTCCTGGCGTTGTGGCCAGTCCTGAAAAACTTGCTCAGCAATGATCTGAGTCCCCACCGCCATGCCCAGAGGACGCTGGCTGCGCACTTGACCGTGGGCATCATAACTGACTCGCCAACCGGTATCTGCCTCGCGATGGCGACTGCAAATGGTTAACTGCGCCATTTGTGCCAAACTGTGCAGGGCTTGACCACGAAATCCCAAGGTTGTGATGTCGGCTAATTCCCCCGTGGCAGGTAACTTGCTGCTGGTGTAGGGAAGGGCAACTTGGCTTAAATCGGCTTGGCGAATACCTTCGCCATTGTCAGTAACTTCCAAGCGCCAAGCCGCAGTGTTCCAATCGAAATGAATGCGGCTCGCCCCGGCATCAAGGGCATTTTCTACCAGTTCTTGGACAACTGTGGCAAGGGAGTCAAGGGTTTCAGCGGCAGCGATCGCCCGCTGCATTTGCACAGGTAAGGGGACAACCGTGAGGTCATCGCTCATGAAAGCCATTCTTGGGCAAGGTCAAAAATTTGGTGCGCCAGAATTAACTTCGGTACCTTGGCAAGGGAGCGCGATCGCCCCTGACGATCCAACACGACCGCGGCATTCTCAGCAGTACCAAAGCCACAACCTGCTTGATCCACGGCATTCGCGACGATCAAATCCAAGCCCTTGCGTTCTAGCTTTTCGCAGGCGGGCGTCACAATCTCCCCGGTTTGGGCGGCAAAACCAATCAGCCGCTGGTGGGGCTGGCGCATCTGAGCCGCCATCTGCAAAATATCAGGCACCGGGCTGAGGGGTAAAGCCGTCGGCAACTCAGACTTGGGCAGCTTTTCCGACCACTGTTGCGTTGGACGGACATCGCCAACGGCGGCCGCCATCACCAGCCAATCTGCCTCTGGCCAAACTTCCATCACTGCTTTGTACATTCTGTCGCTACTCACCGCTTCAATGGCGCGCACTTGCGGTGGAATTACTTCGGCGATCGCCCCATGAATGAGCGTCACCTTTGCGCCACGATGCAGGGCTGCCCTTGCCAAAGCAAGCCCCATTTTCCCCGTTGCCGGATTGCCGATGAAGCGCACCGCATCCCAATACTCACGGCTGCCGCCGGCCGTAATCAGCAGATGCTTCCCCGCTAAATCCCGCTTGCCGTGGGTATAGGCCAAGGAGTCCAGATAGGCAATGATTTCCTGAGGCTCGGCCATCCGTCCCACACCAACACTGTCACAGGCCAAGCGGCCAGCGGTCGGGGGCAAGCAATGATAACGGGATCGTTGTTGCAGTTGTTGCCAATGGGTCTGTACCGTCGGTTGCTCCCACATCGTGGTGTTCATCGCTGGGGCAACCAAAATTGGCATCGTTGAGGCCAACACCGTGCTGGTAAGCAGATTGTCCGCCAATCCCAGCGCTAATTTTGCCAACGTATTGGCCGTCAGGGGCGCAATCAACATCAGTGTTGCCGTCTCCGCCAGTTCAATGTGTAGGGGTCGCGGCGCTTGGGGATGCCAAAACTGCGCATCGGTATAAACCGATCGCCGGCACAAGGTGGAAAGGGTTAAAGGCGTAATGAATTGGGAGGCCGTCTCCGACAAAATGGCTGAGACCTCCCACCCCGCCTTCACCTGCGTCGAGATCACCTCACAGACTTTGTAGGCGGCAATGCCACCCCCCACCCCCACCAGCAAATGGGGAACTGTTCTAGGATTCGTCAAAGGCCTCTAAATCCAATAGATACAGGTAAGGTTCTGCTAGTTCAGGTCGCTGGAAGGCGATCGCCCGCAGCAGATGCCAATCCTCTAAAGCGGCAAAGGGGGTATCATAGTCATCTTCCTCCAGTCGCCGTGCCAAAGCAGCCACATCCTCTGGTGTGAGATGGTTGATATACTCTGGCGAATAGTGGTGTGTAACCACCATACCCCCTCCTTGGTTTTTACCTGCTCATTTCTATTGTAGCTAGCGTAACTGCAGGAAATAAATCCATCTCTCTTGCCCGCGCCAGACAACAGGCTTCCTTTGCCCCTCAGGAGATTGACGGCGACTGAGCATTGAGGTACTCACCAATTTTTTTGTCGATTTTCATAATATGGCTGACAAGCCAATTGGCAAGGCTTTCATGGAGACGAATAGCGAGAGACTCATCGTCAGGTGATTGGCGATAGGCGCTTTGAAAATCCTTCAGGAGAGTCAAAAACTGGCGATGTGCTTGACAATTGGTTTCTGCTAGGGGACACTGCGCTTGGTGAGCACAGGCTTCTTCTTTTTCAAAGTGCCACTCGGCGTAGTACTTCAAGAAGGCAAGTAGTCGCTGAATTGCCCCTCGCCCCTCTCCGCGATTAATTGCCCCGGCGAGATCATTGACTGCCTCCACGAGTTCGCGGTGGTGAGCATCAATCATTGCCACACCGGTTTTTAAATCATTTGTCCATTCAAAGTAGGTAAGAGCCATGCTTATGATTCCCAAACGCAATGTACATTTAACAGGCTGTCGCCATCTTGACTTCGTCTGCCGTCACAGCGCTGACGTACTCGCCGATTTGCTTATCCACCACCGCAATGTGGTGAAATGTCCAATCCACTAAGCGCTTATGAAAGGTCACTGCTAAAGCCTCCAGAGTTTCTGGATTTCCTTGGCCGGCCAGTTCGGCAGCGCGCGCTGCTTTGTATTGTTGCTCAAACGTGGCAATGAGCTGTCGGAAAACCTGATGCTCCTTCAAATTGCGTTCAGCAATCGGACATTGATATTTGGCAGCCAGCTCCTCTTCATACCGAAAGTGCCAATCGGCATAGGCCAAAGCACAGGCAAAAATGCGCTTCATTGTCGCTGCTCCCTGTCCCTGCTGAATGGCCTCTCCCAGCTCATTGACCATGGTCAGCAATTCCTTGTGCTGGGTGTCCAAGCCGGCATGGCTCGTTTTCAACTCCTCTGTCCATTCAATACGGGTCACTTCCGTCATGGTCAACCTCCTTTCATACCGTTGGCTGAGCTTTAGTTTTCAGGAATGACAGCACGCCCTTGAGAAATGACTGGCTCACAGAAAAACTTACTTCCGATGTTGGTGGAGATGGGGCAGGTGGTGTTTTGGTTGCGGTTTCTGTAGGAATGTTGACTATCTCTTCCACCAGACCAGCCATCATCAGTCGAAAACAGATTTTCTGGACTTCTAAGGTCGGTAAATTGAGCGCTTGGGCAATTCCCTCTAAGGTGACGGTTTTATCTACATATTCCCAGACTCGCCATTCTAGAGGGTTCAGGCGGCAGGGAGGCTGCCCCTCACTCAAACTAATCATCGTGGAATCAGGTAAGGGCAACTTGTCCATCAGGGGGGTCCAATCTTGCAAGAGACGCAGACCCGCTAAGGCCACATCCCGTGGCGGGGCACTCAAGCCCGTCATTTCCGCCAACGGTAAGGGGTGATGGGCATCAAACTTAAACCATCCCTCCGCTAGACTAAACAGCTCTGGAATGGGAGTGAGAACTTGATACTTGAAGAGCAACTGCAACTGTTGGCTATCTAGTGCCCCTTGCGTTTTCAGCGCCAGACCGAGGGGCTGAGTGAGCGGATACAACTTCAGAATGCGCTGAATCGTGGTCACATGGAGAAAGCCGCGCTGCTCAATCAACTGCTGAAGTCCTTGATGATCTAACTCACGGCTAGCAGCCACAATCTGCCCCACTCGGAAGAAAATGTAGCATTTTTGAGGTGGCAGGCGGAATGCGTTCTCTGCTTCGATGGGCTTAATCGAAAGACAACCCGTTTTTTGTCCCTGTTCTAAAAAGCGGAAGATTTCCCCTAAGGAAAATTCAGACAAATAGCCAGTGATTTTCATTTAGTTTCCCCCTTTGTATGAATTTGAGTCCCTGCCAGCTTGAAAATTAACTAGTGCTTAACAGCATCCCAGTTCAATTGTTCAGCTTGGTGTTTGGCATAGACTTCAATCAGTTTCATCATGGCTGCGGCAACCGAAGCTTGATCAAGGGCATTCACCTGCACCATCGGTGGGCGATTGTGGGGACTCAGATAGCCAAGGGCGATCGCGATATCCTCTGGCGGCCATGCATTCGGATTATCTGCATGACTTAGGCCAATCAGCATCGGAATCTTGGCACGATGGCGCATAAAGGCCAAAATCCGCCGTGCAGCTCGAAAGTCCTGAGGACGATGGGAACTGACCAAGAGAATAAAGGCATGAGCCTTGCGAATCAGAATTTCCCACATGAAATCAAACCGCTCCTGCCCCGGTGTGCCGTAGAGGTGCAGCGCAACATTCGGGCCAAATTGCAGTCGGCCAAAATCCATTGCCACAGTTGTTTTTGCTTTCCAACTGGCGATGTCATCAGTGGCCTTGCGATCTGTATCCACGGGTTCAATTTCGCTAATTGTGCGAATGAAGGTGGATTTCCCTGCCCCCACCGGCCCGGTAATGACAATCCGCATGATTTCCATGGCACTACGCTCCTCCTGTGTTGAGGACAGGGACGGTTAAACACTCACTGATTGCAATCCCCCTGTTAACTGTGGCTGCAATTCAGCAATGATATTTTTAATCTCAAGGTTGATAATGCCTTGCTTGGCTGCTGCATCTGCTAATACCAGCAATACTGCCTCGTCAGTACAGCTAGTAAGAATGCCATAGCCGTTTGTCCCTTCAACAAGAATCCGCTCAATTTGACCCCGACTCAGTTCTCGGCCGATCCGTTCACCCAAGGACAGCATCGCCGCTGACATGGCTGCCACTCGCTCATCATCCATTCCTACCGGTAAGGCTGCCGCTAAGGTCAAGCCATCGGGAGAAACCAGTGCCGCCCCCTGAACGTTACTCACATCAGCAACAAATTTTTGTAATGTTGCCTGAAGTTTTGCTGCGTTGATTGCCATAAAGTACTCCTTGATAAAAATCAACTCAATCAACACCGGTAAGGTGTGGTGTTGCTGACGCTCTCTAATCCAAAATCTCAGTAATAGTAATACCCTACCTAGTTCTATGGTAGGTTGCCCTCAATGAATCCAAGTGTAACTTGGAAAACAGTTTAAGCAAGCTTAACAAAATATCTAAAATGTTAACAGATGCTGTTATTATTTTTATTGTTAAACGAAATCTTTTTCCCACTCATTCAGTAGGATAGTTGAGTAACGTGCGTTTGGGAAACTGGTGTATGGGAAGCAGCCGCTGACAATGGGCAGTTAGAAGAAGGATGGCCACCCTAGGCGGGGTCTTCTTTGTGAGCGCCGTTTTTTTGCCTATTACCGGCACCCTAGCCCAAGGAACAAGTTCTGAAGTGCCTAATATTGCTGAGTTAGTTCGTGCTCGAAACTATGCTCGCCAAGCTGCGGAACGAGTGAATGGGGGATTGAGTCGCTATCGCGCTGATGCCTCGATGTACGCACCCTACGTCCGCAACGCAGATGGCTCCTATACATTTCGTATCTTAGGCTATGGGGTCAAGAACGGAGTTCCGCAGCCGCTGCCCAGCATTGAAACGGTGGTTACCGTGGCGCCTGACGGACGCACCACTGTTAACTACAATGGGGTGATTCGCAACTAGAGACTCAACCCCCTAGGGAGGGATGTTAGTTCACCAAGCCATCGCCTTTAGCTAAGAACTCCTTGAGGAACCAGCGATGTTTTTGGTGAGTTTGCACCAAGCGGGTGTAGAGATCGGCAGTACCAATATCCCCAGCCTCAGTGGCGACCTCGGCATCTTGGTGCATTTCGGTAATGATCAGCTCATGGTTGGCGATCGCCTCCTCGATCATTTGCTTGACCGTGAGTTGGCCACTCGATGGGGGTACGGTTGCCACATTTAAGTAATCTGCCGGGTCTGCCACAGGTTGGCCATCGAGCATCAGGCTACGCTCTGCCAGTTCATCAATCATGGCAAAAACCTCTGACCCCTGTTCTTCAAAGAGCAGGTGTAAGTCCCGGAACAGAGGGCCGTAGGTCAACCAATGGTACTTTTTGTAGTTCAAATACATGACCACCGCATTGGCCTGTTCCCGTTTTAGCGTGGTCAGCACTTGCTCTTTCAGCGTTGTTGTGGTACCCATAGCAGTCTCCTTTGACAGTCATTCAACTGTCATTAAACGATCTTGTCTTACTTAATCATACTCATAACGAGTACGCTTTGGCAGTCTGTAGGTGGACTGGTGTCAGTCTATTGTCATTTAAGATAAAGGTGGCTCCCTGCTGCTTATCAAAGTTAGGATAAACAGCATAATAACCAACTCAATCTAGTGTTTTTAACTGCTCCTATGGATGCTTCGGTCAATCCCGGCGGTACCTACATTCCCCACTTGCAATCGCCGACTCGCTCTGGTGAACAGCAGCGGGGGTTCATGCGTCCCAGTGAGCTAATTCTAGCGGCACCCACAGCCCGGTTATTATTGCACTCAGTTTACATGCAACGTTCAATTGTGTTGGATCAGTTACCGGTTTGGCAAATCGGTCGAAGTAAAGACTGTGATATTGTTCTTCCGGATCGCTGGTGTTCGCGGCATCACATTCGTATTGAACGGCAAGCGGATCATTCCTACCGTTTGACCGACCTCAAGAGCATGAATGGGACATTTATCGGTAATAGCCGTGTCCAGGCGCCCCATATCCTCAAGCATGGCGATCGCATTTCGATTGGTGAGTCAGAACTGGAATACATTGACCTGCGGGATGTGCCGAGTCCTCGCCCCTACACCAACCACTCCCATGAGAGCAGGGGGCAAGTCACGGTGCTGATGACCCACTCTTCGCGTACTCAAGGGGAAATGTGGCGGGAATTATTGAACTCGCAAGGGATTTCGACGATTTGGGCAACTTCCCACTTTGAGTTAGAAAAAATCATTGCCCATGTGGAATCTCTTAACTGCAAAATCAGCCTATTGCTCTTGGATTTGGGGATGCCAAAAACCAATCCCTACGATTTTTGTCGCCAGTATCGCCAGCGCTATCCAGAAATGAATGTCATTCTCCTCAGTGGCATGCGCACCCGTATCCATGAATCGGAGTGCAAGTGGGCAGTCAATCAAGGCGCAATGGCACTTTTTGCGGGTTTGCCGCGCGAAAATCTGTTTTCAGAACTCACGAGCATTACAGAGCGATTGCAAACGATCGCCCAAGCCATTGAGTGGACCTACTTCAATCCTGAAGCTCTCACCAGTACCCTCCTGAAACTGCAAGGCTTGGTAGATACGGAGATGTCTGGGATTGTCCTCTAGAACCGCTGCACGGATGGGTGAGCAGTGCTACAGTCAGTGAAAGTAGTGTTTTCAGCAGATAGCGAACATTGGTTGTTACAACGTCACAAATTAGTGCGCTCGATAAATCCCTAGGGCGGCTGGAGTGGCCGCGTCTATGTCAGGAGTTGGCAACGTTTGCCTCGACCAAACGGGGGATGCGTCAGCTTCAAGGGGGAGAGATTCTTGGGGGTACCCAAGCGGCCAGTCAAGTGCTGTTGGCGCAAACCACAGAGGTGATTGCCCTAGAAACAGTGCACCAAGTGCGCTTAGATTTCAGCCAAGTGGCGGATATCGAACCGGCCCTTCAGCGACTCGATCGTCAGGGCTGCTTACAAGGAACGGAATTACTGGCGATCGCCCACCTGTTGAGTGCGGCGCGGCAGCAGCGGCGGCAAATTGAGGAACATGAGCAACTCAAGGAACTGCAACAATTGGTGGCCGGTGTCCGTACCTATCCAGAAGTCTGCCAAGAAATCTACCGCTGCATTACCGATCAGGGTCAGGTGAGCGATCGCGCCAGTCCCGAATTGGCGCAGATTCGGCAACAGCAACGGCAGTGCCGCGCCCAGATCCAGCAGCAACTTCAGCACATTCTCCAGCAGCGGGTCAGTGCCATTCAAGAGGCAGTGGTTACCCAACGGCGCGATCGCTATGTCTTGGCGGTCAAGGCCGGCCACAAAGACCAGATTCCGGGGATTGTCCACGATCTTTCCGCCAGTGGTGCCACCCTCTACATTGAGCCGCAGGAAACCGTTGATCTGCAAAACCGCCTACAACAACTTGCCCATCAGGAGGCCGAGGCCGAACGTGCCGTCTGCCAAGCCCTCTCGGATCAATTGGCCACCATCAGTGACGATCTGTGGTATTTGCTCGATGTGCTGACCAGCCTCGATATGGCGGTTGCCCGTGCCCGCTACAGTCTTTGGTTGCAGGGAAACCCGCCGCAATTTGTCAGTGAGAGGCGGCTGCATCTGAAGGCCCTGCGCCATCCCCTCTTGGTGTGGCAGGAGCACCATGAACAGGGGCAGGCAGTGGTTCCCATTGACATTGAAGTGCAGCCCCCCACCCAAGTGGTGACCATTACCGGTCCGAATACCGGCGGGAAAACGGCAACCCTCAAAACTCTGGGATTGGCAGCCCTGATGGCCAAGGCGGGGCTGTACGTGCCGGCGGCTGCACCGGTGGAGTTGCCCTGGTTTACGGGGATTTGGGCAGACATTGGCGATGAGCAGTCCCTCACCCAAAACCTCTCCACCTTTTCCAGTCATATCTGCAATATCCGCGATATTCTGGCGGAGCTAGAGGTTGCAGGCGGCAATACGTTGGTACTGCTGGATGAAATCGGCGCGGGCACAGACCCCACCGAGGGCACAGCACTAGCGATCGCCCTGTTGCGCTATCTAGCGGATCACGCCAGTCTCACCTTTGCCACTACCCACTATGGCGAACTCAAGGCGTTGAAGTATCAGGACAGCCGCTTTGAAAATGCCGCCGTGGAATTTGATGAGGAGACGCTAGCGCCCACCTATCGGCTACTGTGGGGCATTCCGGGGCAATCCAATGCTCTGGCGATCGCCCAGCGGTTGGGGCTATCCCCCAGCATTATTGAGGAGGCCAAGGCCTTTCTCAGCAGTGAGAGCAACAGCATCAATGAAATGATTATGGGACTGGTGAGCCAACGCCAAGCCCAAGAGGCCAAAACCGCCGCGGCGGCAGCCCTGCTGCGGGATACCGAAGCCCTCTACCAAGAAATTGCCACCAAAGCACAGGAACTGCGCCAGCAGCAACAGCAACTTCGCCAACAACAGGAAGAGCAAGTACGCACTGCCCTTCATGAGGCTCAGCGGCAAATTGCCCAAGTCATTGCCCAACTGCAACGCGCCAATAGCCCCGAACAGGTGCAAGCTGCCCAAACGGCTCTACATCGGATTGAGAAAACCTATCTACCGCCCCCTCCGTCTCCCGGCTTTATACCTCGGCCGGGCGATCGCGTCCGCTTGCCCCAATGGCAACAGGTGGGCGAAGTTCTCAGTGTCGGCCGGCAGGGGGAGATTGTCGTCCAAGTGGGGGCTGTGAAATTTACGGTGCCGCCCCACGCCGTGGAGTCCCTCCAAGGAGAACCGGTACAAACGCCGCCTCAACCCAAAGCTCCTCAAGCTCCCCCTGCACCCCCCGCCCAGACCACCGCAGTGGCCATTCGCACCGAGAGCCGCACCCTTGACCTGCGGGGCAAGCGTACCCACGAGGCAGAACCCCTCCTTGAAGAGTTTCTCAACCGTCAGCAAGGAACGGTTTGGATTATCCACGGCCACGGCAGTGGCGCCCTCCGCCGCTTTGTGCATCAATTTTTAGATCAGCACCCCGGCGTTCAAAGCTATTGCCTTGCGCCTCCTGAAGAGGGCGGCCGCGGGGTAACCATTGTGCAGTTATAGGAATCAGACCCATGCAGCAGCGGATTAAGGACATTCTTCAGCACGGTCAAGTGGGCGATCGCGTCACCGTCAAGGGCTGGGTGCGCACCAAACGCGAACTCAAAGAATGCACCTTTATCAACGTCAACGATGGCTCAACCCTCGCCGGCCTGCAGGTGGTCATTCCCAATACCTTGGCAGCCGCCACCCCGGCCCTCAAAGACCTGACCACCGGCGCTGCCGCAGAATTTAGGGGCGAACTGGTGCGCTCCCCCGGCAAAAACCAAGCCATTGAACTCCATGCCCAACACATTCACCTTTGGGGCGGTGCCGATCCAGAAACCTATCCTCTGCAAAAGAAACGCCACAGCTTTGAATTTCTGCGCACCATCGGTCATCTGCGACCGCGAACCAACACCCTCGGCGCCGTGATGCGCGTACGCAATGCCTGTGCCATGGCGATTCACCAATTCTTTCAGGAGCGGGGCTTCCTCTGGGTACACACGCCCATCATTACCGCCAGTGATTGCGAAGGGGCAGGGGAACTCTTCACGGTAACCACCCTAGACCTCAACCAACCACCGAGAACCCCTCAAGGGACAATTGACTTTAGTCAAGACTTTTTTGGTCGCCGTGCCTACCTCACCGTCAGTGGCCAACTGGAAGCAGAAATTATGGCCACCGCTTTCACCAATGTCTATACCTTTGGCCCGACCTTCCGCGCAGAAAACTCGAATACCTCCCGCCACCTTGCCGAGTTTTGGATGGTGGAGCCAGAGATGGCCTTTTGCGATTTAGCAGGGGATATGGAACTGGCGGAGGCCTTCTTGCAGTTTGTCTTTCGCGCTGTCCTTGACCACTGCCCGGAGGAGATGGCCTTCTTTCAGGAGCGGATTGACAATAGCGTCATAGCCACCGCCGAACAGATGGCCACCCGATCCTTTGCCCGCCTTAGTTACACCGAGGCCATCCAAATCCTTGAAAAGAGCAGCCGCCCCTTTGAGTTTCCGGTGGCCTGGGGGCTGGACTTGCAATCGGAGCATGAGCGCTATCTTGCCGAGGAATACTGTCGGCGCCCTGTCATTGTCTATGATTATCCTGCCGACATTAAAGCCTTTTATATGCGCCTCAATGAGGATGGCAAAACCGTGGCGGCCATGGATGTCCTTGCCCCCAAAATCGGCGAGATTATCGGCGGCTCGCAGCGGGAAGAACGCCTTGACGTGTTGCAGGAGCGGATTGCTAGCCACGGGTTAGACCCTGCCTCTTACTGGTGGTATTTGGATTTGCGCCGTTATGGCAGTGTGCCCCACGCCGGCTTTGGCTTGGGCTTTGAGCGCTTGGTGCAGTTCATGACGGGGATGGACAATATCCGGGATGTCATTCCCTTTCCACGGACACCGGGCAACGCCGAGTTTTAACTGAGGCGGTGGGGTTCCCCAAAGAGGATGATGGAGGTCTGTAATTGCTGAATCACTTGGGTTGTAATGTCACTCACCGTTAGCCCGCCGGCAGTCCCTCGCTGAATCGAGCGCATTAACACCAAGTCGCACTGTTGGGCTTCTTGGAGAATTGCAGCGGCAATGTCGTTGTTGGCAACGGTTTTGATGTCAACGGCACCGCCTCCTCCGGTCTCATGTAAAATCTCCCGCAGATCCTCTTCAAACTGGGCAATCTGCTCGGGGGGGGTGGTGGGTAAAACCACATGCAGCAGCACCACGGTGGCTTGACTGGCCGTGGCGAGGGCCTGGGCAAAACTGACAATCCGCAGGGTGCTGGGGCTAAGATCGCGGGTGGGCACCAAAATCGAGCCAATGTGTTCTGGCGTATCCAAAAGGCGGGTAATGGCCACCGGACAGGCACTAGACCAGACCACCTGATCGATCAGGTTGCCAAAGAGCCGTGCTCGTAAACTACTGGTTTCCGACCAGCCGAGGACAATTAAACTGGCGTTTTGTTCGCGGCTAAAGCGAGTAATCCCAAGGGCAACCTCGTCATCAATGCGGATGGCGGCAGTGGCTTCAACCCCGTAAGGAATTGCCAGTTCCACGGCGCGACGCACCAGTTTGCGACTGCGATTGAGGGCGGCATCGAGCTGGGGGTCATCCATGTGCACTTGGCCACGGACGATCGCCACTGCCACAACCCGTCCGGCTTCATGGCGAGCCAGCAGAGCCGCCAATTCCACCAGCGATCGCTGGGCTTGGGGATTCTGAACCGGCACGACAATGGTAAAGGGATGGGGTTGGGGGTCTTCACTGCTATCCCACCACATGGCCAGTTCTTCGATTGCCTCCTGTTGGGGCTGGGGAATCGGAAGGCGGGTGGCCGTTTGCGCTGTGATCATTGGCCCTAGAATTGCGGTCACCACCATCAGCACTAGGACGCTGTTGAGGATGTCCTTGGTGAGAATCCCCTCCTGAAACCCCACCAGGGTAGCCGCTAGGGTGGCCGCCACTTGGGGCAAAGAGAGAGACCACATGGTGAGCATTTCCATGGCGGTGTAGCGATACCACAAAGCAGACAGCCAGGCGGCAATGAACTTACTGCCAATGAGACCGACAACGATCGCCACCGTAATGCCAATGGAGGACAGGGTTTGGACAAAGGCTGGAATATCAATCAGCAGCCCCATATCCACAAAAAAGCAGGGGATAAAGAGCACCCCGCCGATAAATTCCACCTTCTCCTTGACGGGACTATCGCCTAAAACATCATTGACCGCTAAACCCGCTAAAAACGCGCCGACAATCTGCTCAACGCCAATCAGTTGCGCGCCAACGGAAGCCACGAATAACGTCAAGAGAATAAAGAGAAACTGGTTCCCCTGATCGTCGGGCGATCGATGGAAAAATTCTTTACCCGCCCGGTCAAAGCCCCACAGCACCAGAAAGCAGTAGAGACTGAGAGTGATCAGTTGATTGACCAAGGTGAGCGCCGTAAACTCTCCCCTGTTGATGCCAACACAGATAGCCAAGACAACAAGAGCCGCTGTATCCGTAAAAATCGTTCCCCCAATCGTAACGGTGACGGCTTCATTTTGGACAACCCCAAGCCGCCGCACAATCGGATAGGCAAGCAGTGTGTGAGAGGCCAACAGCGAACCAATGAGGAGCGAACCATTCCAGCCAAAACCAAACCAGCGACCGATGATAATTCCGGTAACAATGGGCACCATAAAGGTGCAGACGCCGAACACAAGTGAGCGATGGCGAGTTTTGCGAAACTGCCGCAGGTCAATTTCCAGTCCGGCCACAAACATTAAATACACCTTGCCGATGCCGGAGAGCAGTTTGATGGTTTCGCTCCCATGGTCAAGAAACTGCAAGCCATGGGGTCCTAAAATCACACCGGCCAACAGCAGCCCCACCAACCCCGGCAGGCGTAACCGCTCAAACGCAGGGGGAACCAGCAAAATCACGGCCAACAGAACCGTAAAAACAAAAATGGGGTTACCTACATCCATGGATGCGATCGCCGACTGCTCTTCCTTCAGGATAGGCTATACTTGCTGAGCCTCAAAGTACCGGCCAATGGTTTCCACGTCCTTATCGCCGCGTCCGGAACAGTTAACCACAATGCGCGGCTGACCCGTCAATTGCGGGCATAGGGTCTCCAGATAGGCCAAGGCATGGGCGGTCTCCAGCGCCGGCAGAATTCCTTCCAACTGGGCAAGGCGGACACAGGCAGCCACCGCTTCGCTATCGGTGACACTGTAGTATTCCGCCCGACCAATGTCCTTGAGGTAGCTATGCTCCGGCCCTACCCCCGGATAGTCTAAACCGGCGCTGATGGAGTGGGCCTCGATGATTTGCCCGTCCTCGTCCTGGAGGACATAACTCATCGCCCCATGGAGAACGCCGATTTCTCCCTTGGTGAGGGTGGCGGCATGGTGACCTGTATCCACCCCTTGGCCGGCCGCTTCGACACCGATCAGGCGCACTTGGGGTTCTTCAACAAATTCATGGAAGAGTCCCATGGCATTGGAGCCACCGCCCACACAGGCCAACAGAATATCGGGTAGCCCGCCCCATTTTTCAAGGCACTGCCGCCGCGTTTCGGCTCCGATGACGGCATGAAAGTCCCGCACCATCATTGGGTAAGGATGGGGACCGGCCACCGACCCCAAGATGTAATGGGTGGTTTCCACATTGGTCACCCAATCGCGAATGGCTTCGGAGGTGGCATCCTTTAGGGTACCGGTACCGGCACTCACGGGCACCACGTCTGCCCCCAATAGGCGCATGCGCAACACGTTGAGGCGCTGCCGCTCCATATCCTGCACTCCCATGTAGATCACGCACTGAAGACCAAAGCGGGCACACACGGTTGCGGTGGCTACCCCATGCTGGCCGGCGCCGGTTTCGGCAATAATGCGCCGTTTGCCCATACGTTTAGCAAGGAGGGCTTGACCGAGGGCGTTGTTAATTTTGTGGGCACCGGTGTGGTTGAGGTCTTCCCGTTTCAAGTAGATCTGGGGCTGGGCTGCGTCGTGGGCATAGTGGGCGCTGAGGCGCTCGGCAAAGTAGAGGGGGCTAGGACGACCCACATAGTCTTGGAGGAGTTGCTGCAATTCTGCTTGAAAGTCGGGGTCTTGGCGGTAATGGGCAAAGGCCGCCTCCAATTCACTGAGGGCAGGCATGAGGGTTTCGGGGACGTACTTGCCCCCAAAGCGACCAAAGCGACCACGGGAATCGGGGCGAACGGCGGCACTGAGGGCAGCAGCGGAGGCAACAGTCACAGGCAAATTCCTTCCTTAGGTCAGGGGTTCTTTATGCGATTGTGCCATGTTAGGGGCGGCAACGGCGGGCAGTGCCCAGGGGATTCAGCCACTCCAAGAGGCAGGCCTCCAGAACCTGCATTTCGGGAAAGAGGCTTTGCTGTAGCCACTGGCCAACGGCATCGAGGGGAGAAAATTCTGCACCCACTTGCCACTTGAGTCCTTGGCTGAGGGGAGTCAGGTGATTTCCCGGTAGCTGCAAGGCGGTGACCATGTCGCCAAATTTTGCCCTGAGGAGACTGCGCAGGCGCGCGGTTTGGTCAATATCGTCCTCTTGGAAGCGGATGAGCAGGTTGCGCCGCACAGGATAGCGCTCTTGGATGAGTTGTTCGGTTTCGCCGGGGCTGGGACTGAATTCCACACCCACGGGGGCGAGGTTTTCCATCCAGGGAATGGATTGACCGGCAGCGTAGTTGTTGAAGGCCATGAACATGTTGCCGGCGCGATCGCCATCGTAGAGGCTATTGATCAACAGGTGGAGCTTGCAGCCCATACTGTGCCCGAGACCGTAAAGGGGTAAAGCCGGGGAATAGCCCCGGCGATAGACCAGCCAATCAAGGGCATAGTCGAGTTTATTGAGGGCATCGAGGGCGATCGCCCCATGGTCAAAGCTATTCACAAAGGGGGTGGCAATAATGCCGTAGCCTGCTTCTGCCAAATGCTCCAGCAACCGCCGATAGGTCAACTGCGGTGCCGCTGCCACAAAAGCACCCCCCAGAAAGTGAATCCAGCCCAAGGGACGGGGGGGAATGCATAGCCAGTTGCCGCGAACCTCTTGCCACTCCAACAAGCCGGTGACTCCAAAAATGCCCAACTGCTAGTAATCTAGCGAATACGGGAAATGCAGTGGTATAGGACAGGGGATGATCACAACAGTTATTGCAATCGGTGCAGCGACCCTCGGCACCCTAGCGGCCTTGGTTGCGATTGGGTTGGAATGGCGGTATCGCCGGCGGCCGGCGCATCCCCTTGAGATCATTCGTGCCACTTGGAATCTGGAAATCTATGAGCCAACCCATTATCGGTTTGTCGGGCTATTGGGACTGAGTAATCCCCACCGAGGGATTGAGGTGATGGTGCCGCAGCTGTGGGCAGAGGTGGTGCTGCTCTCCGATGGCAGTGTGGAGACCGTTGAAACCAAGGTGCAGGTGATCCCGCGCCACCCAGAGCCGGAATTTCCCCCCCGCGCCGATGGCTACTGGTTTGCCTACATTGTCAAGTCCACCAAGCAAACCCAGGTGGAAATTTGTGTGGATTTGCAGGGAATCGGCGTGAGCGAGGTCAAGGCCGCTTGGGTAAAGATTCACTACGTTGCCTATGGCTCCCACGGTCGCTTTGCCAAAACCCACCATGAATTTATCCCGCTCAAGTTTCCGGCTCGGGGAGAAACGGGCGTGTGGCGGCAGGCAGAAGGGTGTCAGGTGCTGCCCATTCGTACCCATTTACTCACCCCCTTGGATATTCCCCTTGAGGTGATCAATCGCTATGTGATGCCCCATGCCCAAGCGGGGGATATTGTCGCCATTGGCGAAACCCCCCTTGCGATTATTCAAGGCCGCCTCAAAGATCCGGCCCAACTGCGCCCCGGCTGGGTCGCCACACGGGTGTGCCAGTTCTTCTTGCCCACCTCCAGCTTGGCCACCGCCTGTGGCATGCAGGCCTTAGTAGAGGAAGTGGGAGCGCTACGGGTGCTCTTGGCCTTTTTGGGGGGGGCGATCGCCAAGCTCTTTGGCCACAAGGGGGGCTTTTATCAATTGGCCGGGGAACAAGCCCGCCTCATTGACGACGTGACAGGTACCCTACCTCCCTACGATCAATTTATTGTCATGGGGCCTGCCAACCCCCAAGCTGTTGTGGATGATCTTGCCGCCAAAACAGGCTTAGGCATCGCCATTGTAGATGTCAACG
>NZ_JBKBHV010000033.1:0-26764 GCF_046299635.1 Thermosynechococcus sp.
GCAACAAGCTGAAATTGAGTAATTCCTCCCGCTGGTCGTCTGCCGCTTCACCAGCACTGCGGCACTTTTCAGGTAGGCGCGATCGCGCACATCCTCAATGGAAAATTTCCAGCTCTTTTCCGGACGGCTAATGCGCTCCAAAAAGCGTTTTTTTTGCTCTGCTTTGGAGATATTCAAGAAAAACTTGAGGATGAGAATGCCATTGCGCGTCAAGTAACGTTCGTAGTGATTAATGTCCTCAAAGCGCTCTTTCCAGATGTGCTTGGTCTTGGTTTCGGGGGGAAGTTGCTGGCGGTTGAGCAAATCGGGGTGTACTCGCACCACAAGGACTTCTTCGTAATAGGAGCGATTGAAAATACCAATGCAGCCTCGCTCTGGCAAAGCGCGGTTGGCTCGCCACAGAAAGTCATGATCCAACTCTTCGGCACTGGGCACCTTAAAGCTATACACCTGACAGCCTTGGGGGTTGAGGCCACTCATGACATGTTTGATGGTGCTGTCTTTGCCCGCTGCATCCATCGCTTGGAAAATAATCAGCAGCGCGTAGATATTTTGGGCATAGAGAACATCTTGGTAGGCCGCTAGCTTCTTAATACCAGCGGCGAGGAGTTCTTGAGCTTCGACTTTACTTTTGAGGCCGGCGGTATCCGCAGGATCATAGTCCTTCCAGTGGAATTTCTCCCCCACAGGGACAATGTAACGATCAGGGTCAATTTGGTCGAGAAAATCTTGGGGAATCATGATCAAGAGAGGCTGCGGCAGAACTGTATCCTAGCCTACATTTTCTCATTACAAAAAAATCGAAATGGGCTGCTTTGCGGTCTCTCTTTAACAAATTGTATAAGTCACGGGCAAAACACAATTCTCTTTGTATGCTGTATCAGTAGGCGAGCGATCGCCCTCGGTCGAATCATTTCCTGTTGTTTGCGTTCTGGACAGCCACCGTGGCTCCGATTAAACCTCAGAAACTGGATCTGGATGCAAGTTACCCCTGCCCCTGTCGTCGCCAAGGGGAACTTATGCCCATCGCCCTCACGGAAGCCTTTGGGTGTCGGCGCTGTCAGCAGATTTTTGTCGTCCGCCCTGATGGCTTTTCCATTGAGCAGTTGGCCACCACCTATCCCTACAAGCGAGCGTGGTATTGGACGGGATTGCAGTGGAGTCAGTTACAACGGGGGTTTTCAGAAAGCTACTGGTATTTTGCGATTGGCCTGAGCTTCTTTTTGTTGATGCCTATTCTGCTGTGGCTGCCCTTGCTTCTACAATTGTCCTTAAAACCTGAAGGGCTGCTATGGATTATTGCCTCCCTGCTGATTGCCCTGACACCGGCATTTCTAGTCTGGATTGCCCTCTCCCGTCGTTAAATGCGCTGCGGCCATGTTGCCTGAGCCGCTAAGGGGGGCGCGAGCCGCCAGTACACACCTCAGCCAAGCTAGCTATGCCCTTCGTCAGGAAGCTCTCAAGCGATTGATTGAGGAGTTAGGCGCAGCAGAACCCCTATTGTTGGAGCAAAATACCCTTGATCTAGAGTCCAGCCGCGATCTGGCGGTGTCTCAGATTGTCCTTGGTTGGCTGCGGCTGACCCATGAGCGCCTACACCGCATTCGCCAATGGTTAGAGCGCCTCTATCATGCTGCGGATCCGTGGCAGCAACCGTGCCCCACCCAACCGGAGCGGTTTCAGTATGCCGTTCCCTTGGGGGTCATTGCCTTGGTCTATGAAGGGCTACCCACCCTCAGTTTGATGCTGGCGGGTATGGCGCTGAAAACGGGAAACGCCCTTGTGATCTGGAGTGGTGAAAGTAGCCACCACACCGCCGGGGCGATCGCCGGCCTCATCGAGACCGCCCTCGGCAAAGCCAGTCTGCCGCCAGCCGCCATTCAGACTCTCTCCCTCGATCCGGCCGGTTGGCTTGCGGATCCGACTGCGGTTGATCTTGCCCTTGTCTACGGCCGTCCCCGCTTTGCGGCCGAGCAACGCGCCGCTGCCCGCTGTCCTTTGGTGACCCTGTCCTTGGGCAATACCTATTTGGTTTGGGATGGGTCGGTGTCGCCGGAAAGTGTCCTCAAGTGTATTCAGCAGAGCCACCAAACCCATCCGGATTGTACCCTTGCCGTTGAAAAGGTTATTGTGCTGGGGAATGTGAACCCCTCTCATCTGACTTTCGTGATCAATGAACTTACCCAAGCCGGCTACCGGCAAGGGGTGGATGAGCACTTGCACCCCAACTATCCGCACCTGCCCCTCGTGGAGAAGGGAGAGTGGCCGCTCCCCTATTTGGAGCAGCGCTTGGCATGGCACTACGAAGAGGATTTAGCCGCGGCAATTCATTGGATTCACCACCATGGCAGTGCTGCCAGTGGCATTCTTGCCGGCAGCTATGAAGACTGCCGGGCTTTTTATCAGCAGGTACAAACACCCCTTGTGTTTATCAATCGGCCTCCCCAACTGGAGCGATTGGAGACCTTGGCCATTGGTGGGGTTGCTAAGGGGGTTCAGCGGGGACTCTTTGGCCTTGGGCAGTTACTCAGTACCAAGCAAGTTTGTCTCTAGGGGATTTCAGGTGGAGCTGACGGGAACAGGCGTGAGCCAATCGTCACTGCCATTGGTTTCCACTTCGGTAAGCCAGCGTCGGTAATCGGCCACAAGATGCTGACTGAGGCGCTGTTTGATCGTTAGCAGCACACTCTTGACCAGGCCATTGCCGGTGGCCTCCAGAATCGGACGGGGCGTGAGATCTAAAGGCGGTGGAATATCTACCCCCACCTGCAAATCCGCAAGACCAATCACATCCGTACCGTTGGCGGTGGCTTGGGGAAACAAGTAACCTTCAAGGGCTAGGTGAAAGCGGCGATTGATGTAGTCCACCCCGCGGATTTCACAGCCAAGGGAGCGCAATTGTAAGGAGCCGTCACTGTTGGCATGAACGGCAAGATCCACGGTGGGCTGCAAGCTGACCATGAGAAAGTTCAAGGGACGCATCTTCAAACGAAAGCGATCGCTCCCCAAAAATTCCACCCGGCTGGGGTCGGTTAGGGCATAGACAAGCCGCCGCGGTTGACGCAGGTAGTGCTGTAAAGGAGCCGTGGGGGTTTCAATGTGGAGACAGACAGATTGGCTGGCCTTGAATTCTAAGTACATGGCACACCTAGCGAACGTTGTTTCTAATGTAACGAATTATTAAGAAGTTCGTGAACGGTAAACCGAACTCCCTAATCTGCCCAGTGGGTTTGCCGTCCCAGCCAAATGACGGGAATGAGACCAACGACGACCAAGGCTAGGGCACTCAAGGCGGCTTCGGGAAGTCGCTCATCAGAGGCAAAGCGGTAAACCTGTATTGCTAGGGTATCAAAGTTAAAGGGACGAATGACCAATGTGGCCGGCAGTTCTTTCATGACATCCACAAAGACCATCAGGGCGGCGGTAAACAGGCCGGGCACCATCAGGGGCAGGTGAACGGTGCGCAGAATATTCCAAGGCGATCGCCCCAAGGTTCGCGCTACTTCATCTAGGGAGGGGCGGATTTTCACCAAGCTGGCCTCCACACTGCCCAAGGAAACGGCCAAAAAGCGTACCAAGTAGGCATAGATCAGCGCTGCAATTGTGCCACTGAGAATCAAGCCCACTTCTACGCCCCACAGGTGCTCGCTAATATCGTTCATGACGTTATCTAACCACCCCAAGGGCATGAGAATCCCCACCGCAATCACCGTGCCCGGAATGGCGTAGCCCATGGCAGCCATCTGGGTTCCCCAGCGCACCCAAACCGTTGGCAGTAACCGCTGCCCATAGGCCAGCAGCAGGGCAATGCCCACCGCCAACACCGCCGCAAGGGTCGCCAAAATCAGGCTGTGGCTGGCATGTTCTAAAAATTCCCGACTGAGTTGCAGTTGTTGGTAGGTGATGGCCAAGTAGAGGAGCAACCCGCCGGGGAGCAGCAGACCAAAGAAAACGGGTACGGCACAGACCAGCCAAGCCAAAGCTGCTCGCCATCCTTTGAGCGCGTAGGGAATCGGGCGATCGCCGCCGCGATTGTAGTAGCGGGCTTTGCCCCGCGACCATTTCTCCACCAGCAACAGGGCAAAAACCATCACCACCAACACTGAGGCCAACTGCGCCGCCGCCACGCGATCGCCCATGCCAAACCAAGTGCGGTAAATCCCAACGGTGAAAGTATCCACCCCAAAGTACTGCACGGTACCAAAGTCATTCAGAGTTTCCATGAGGGCGAGGCTTGTACCGGCAGCGATCGCCGGCCGGGCAAGGGGCAAGGCCACCGTCCAAAAACTGCGCCAAGGCCCACAGCCAAGGGAACGGCTAGCTTCTAGGCTACAGGTGGCCTGCCCCAAAAAGGCGACTCGCGCTAAGAGAAAGACATAGGGATAGAGGACAAGGGTAAGCATGGCGATCGCCCCCCCAAGGGAGCGGATATTGGGAAACCAGTAGTCACCGTAGCCCCAGCCCGTGAAGTCCCGCAGCCAAGTCTGCACCGGCCCTTCCACAGCAAAAAACTCCGTATAGGTGTAGGCTAAGACATAGGCCGGCGCCGCCAAAGGCGTCAAAAGCAGCCACTGCCACCAGCGACTCCCCCAAAATTGACAGTTGGTAACCAGCCAAGCCGTACTGACGCCAATCACCACCACCCCGATTCCCACCCCTACCATCAAGCAGAGGGAGTTCCACAGGTAGTCCGGTAAAACCGTGGTGGCCAGATGCTGCCAAGTGTCACCCGTATTCACAAAGACTTGGCCGAGAATGACGAGAATAGGCACGGCAATCCCAAGGGCAATCAGCCACACTAGGAACTCCCAAGGTTGCAGGCGAACCCACCGCGGGAGGCTAAGGGACTTAGACACGGCACGACCTCCGAAAACAGACACGCACTTTCTAAAAAGACTCTAAAGAAGGGTCAAACTAAAATCCAGCCAAGGCGATCGCGTGATCATGGCACTGGTCGAAATGTAATCCACCCCCGTCAGGGCCACTGCCCGCAAGGTTTCCAGCGTGATATTGCCGGAGGCCTCAATCTTAACGTGGGGGGCTTCGGCGCGGATCATCGCCACCGCTTTGGTCATCTCTGGAATCGGCATATTGTCGAGCATGATCACCGCCACCCCCAAGGCGAGGGCTTCGCGCACCTGCTCAAGGGTTTCGGTTTCCACCTCAATGGCCAAGGGAAAGGGAGCAGCTTGCCGCACTTTCTCCACCGCCGCCGTGATTCCCCCTGCGGCCACAATGTGGTTGTCTTTAATCAGGATTGCATCGTCAAGGCCAAAGCGATGGTTCACTCCGCCCCCCACCGCCACCGCATACTTTTCTAAGAGGCGCAGGCCGGGGGTGGTTTTGCGGGTATCCACCAGTTGGGTCGGCAAATCGGCAATTTCCTGGGCATAGGTACGGGTGAGGGTGGCAATGCCACTGAGGCGCATCAAGCAGTTGAGTGCCAAGCGCTCCCCAAGGAGTAAGGTTTCGAGGGGCGCTTCAATGCGGGCCACCACTGTCGGCGGATCACAAACGGCACCCTCCGCCTGCTCATAGGTGAACACGACCCTTGGCGTAAGGCGTTGGAACACCCGCTCCACAATGGGCAGGCCGGCAATCACGCCCTGACTGTTAAGACGAATCTCGGCTTTGCCTTGGCGATCTTGAAGATGCAGGGCTTGGGTGGTGCGATCGCCCCGGCCGATGTCCTCCTGTAACCATTGATCCAAGAGGGGATCCAAGACACACCACGGCGGCAGATAGGCAGACACCCTAGGATTCATTGGAGAGCGTCACCAATGCCTGTAACTTGTCCCAGGCGGCGCCAGCGGCCAGAATTGCCTTTGCCCGCTCCACCCCTTCTTGCCAATCCTGCACTGCACCGGCCACATAGAGGGCCAAGGCGGCATTGAGCGCCACCACCTCCTGTTGAGCCGTCGTGCCTTTTCCCTGCAGCACTTGGGTGAGGATTGCGGCATTGGTCTGGACATCTCCGCCGGCCAGCTCACGCAAGGGTGCCTTGGTCAGTCCCAAGGCCTCAGGATCGAGGACTTCGTGGTGCAGCGACTCCTCAGGACCCCTAAACAGTACGAGATCGGTTCTATCCCCCAAGGTGGCTTCATCCACCCCTTCGCGGCTATGGAGAACAATCCCCCGGTGGCGACCTAGGCGTTGCAGGGCACCGGCCAGGGCTTCAAGATAGCGATCGCTAAAGACCCCGATCACCTGCCCCGTGGGATGGAGGGGATTCACCAGCGGGCCGAGCAGGTTAAAGACCGTGCGAATTTTCAGGGTACGGCGTAAGGGCGCCACCGCTTTCATGGCAGGATGCCAACCGGGGGCAAAGAGGAACGTGATCCCCACCTCCTTGAGTAAAAAGGCAGGATTGCTGTGGGCAAGGTTGACCCCCAGGTGCTCTAGGACATCCGCCGAACCGACGCGGCTGGAGACGGAACGATTGCCGTGCTTAGCCACTTTGACCCCGGCTGCTGCCACCACAAAGGCAACGGCGGTGGAGATGTTAAACGTACCGGCGCGATCGCCCCCCGTGCCGCAGGTATCAATGAGGGGTTCGGCCAAGTTCAGCGGTGCCCCGGCAGACTGCGCCAGCAACACCTGCGCCATCCCCGTCAGCTCCTCAACCGTCAGCCCCTTAAACTCTAAGGCCGTGAGAATGGCGCCGGAGAGAGCCTCGGGAATTTCTTCGGCTAGCCATCCTTGCATTAACTGGGCGGCCTGCTCTTGGGTCAGGGCTTGGCGATCGAGGAGTTGTTGGAGCAGGTCAGACCACATTGAACGGTGCAGGAGACAAATCGAGACTTAATTGAGTTGTTGTTGGCGCTGGCGTGACTGCCAGTAGTGCAGCGGTAAGCAAAGCAGGGAAGAGGTGGTGAGCAAAAAGGCCAAGAGGGCGGTAATTTTGCACATCTGACCCAAATCCGTACCCTCTAATGGTACAGCGATTTGCAGACCCCGCGCACCACAATAGACGAGCCAATAGACAAAGATCATGCGCCACAGGGTTTCGCCGTAGGCCTCTTGGGGGGAAGACTCCCGCCGGGGAAAGTGCTTTGCCTCTTGGTGAGCTGTGTACAACAGCCAACTTAGGCCACCGAGGGCGGCGATCGCCGACACAATTAGCATTCCCACTGACCAAGAAACCGGCACTGTCATTGTTCCTTTGAACTCCCTATCATCGGCACATTAGTTCCTCAGTCTAGGGGAGTCCCTAGCAGGCAATGACACTTGCTAACAATTTGAAATTTTTACGTCAACATAATTTACAAATCCGCTCCAAGTTGAGGTGGGCCATGACCGCTGCCGTGAGTTGATCCAGTGCCACAGCCCGTTGCTCAGCATAGTGGGGAACCGCGGTGGGTAACGGTGGCAATTGACGGCGCGATCGCAACACATTTAGCCAATGGCGACGCCAGGGGCCGTTTTCCAATAGCCCATGCAGATACGTGCCCCACAGGGTGCCCGCCGTGTTGACCAGACCCAGTTCTGAAGCCGCAAAAAGGGGCTGCCAACCTCGAAGATCCCCTCCATATTCACTTTGGCCTTGGTGAATTTCATAGCCTAGGATTGGCTCAGTGCAGGGAAAATACAAGGATTGGGTTTGTCGTTGTCGGGTGCATTTGGTGGCCTGCAATTGCGTATGCAGGGGCATAAGTCCCAGTCCTCGGTAAGTGCCGGGGTCTCCCTCTAGACCCAGCGGATCGCCGATTGTGATGCCCAACATCTGCCAGCCGCCGCAAATGCCGAGAATGGTTCCCCCTTGGGCAGCATAGGCTTGGAGTTGCGCTGCCATCCCCGTTTCCCATAGCACGTGGAGATCGGCAATGGTGGTTTTCGTCCCCGGCAGGATCACGGCATCGGGGTGTCCCAAGGGACGCTGGGGGGGGAGAAATTCAAGGGAGACACTGGGTTCTGCTAGCAGAGGGTCAACATCGGTAAAGTTGGCAATGCGCGGCAGGCGAATGACGGTAATTTTCAAGTCTGCCCCCTGGCGTTGGGGACGGGGATCCCACAGATCAAGGGAATCTTCGGCAGGGTAGTGGCGCTCCAGCCAGGGAATCACCCCCAAGACCGGTATCCCTGTGGTCTCCTCTAACCATTGCAGACCGCTGTCGAGGAGCGATCGCTGGCCGCGAAATTTATTAATCACAATGCCTTGAATCAGTGCCCGCTCATCGGCCTCTAGGAGCATCAAGGTACCCACAATCTGGGCAAACACGCCGCCGCGATCAATATCGGCCACCAGAAGGGTCGGTGCCCCTAGGTACTTGGCCACCCGCATATTGGTGAGATCCCGGTGCTTGAGATTGATTTCCGCCGGTGAGCCTGCCCCTTCACACACAATCCAGTCAAAGCGTTGCCGCAGATCCGCCAAGGCCTCGGTAATCGCCTGCCAACCCCGCTCAAAGTAGTCCCGATAGTAGTCTGCCGCTTGGGTGACACCCACCACCTGCCCCTTGAGAATTACTTGGGAGGTCATGTTCCCCTGGGGCTTGAGGAGGATCGGGTTCATGGCCACTTCGGGTTCTATCCCTGCCGCCCAGGCTTGTATGGCTTGGGCATAGCCAATTTCGCCGCCTTCGCGGGTGACGTAGGCATTCAAGGCCATGTTTTGTCCCTTAAACGGCGTGACACGGTACCCCTGCTGCGCCAGCCAACGACAAATCACTGCTGTGAGGAGGGATTTACCCGCATGGGACGTGGTTCCCACTACCATCAGGGCTTTAGCATTCATGGTGGAGTTAATCATTACTTCACTGCCTGTGGTACCTTTCTCAACAGTTCTGGTGTTAGGGATTGGGTCAGGCTCAAACCACAAGTGGGCGAACTCAAGGCCATAGCTGCTGCCAGCGTCAGCCACTGCCGTGCTTGTTCATCCCCTAGAAGGTGCAACCGTAGAAAGGCCAAACTCAATCCGCGCAGATAGGTTCGCGATCGCGGCGGTGTGGCACCCACAAGCTCCTTGGGCACAGGCAGCACGGGTTCACTTTGATTTGCCTCGCCAATGGTGGAAAAATGGGTTGCATCGTCTATTAAGACAAGGTAGCGATCGCGGGTCTTCAGCCATGTAAAGGGATAAATCTGCTCCTCCACCGCCGGGGCGATCGTATCGTTACTGGCAGCCACAAACATCACGGGAATTTTTAACTGGCTCAAAGACTCAGGACTAAAGACGGCACTGGTAATGGGGTTAACGGCAATCACTGCCTGTACCCGTGGGTCTTGGAGAGAATAAACCGTTGCTGGCAATGCCCGCGCTTGGCACTGGAGCAGCAGGGATACGTTCAAAGAGTCGAGGAAACTCTTGGTGCAATGGCGTCGCAGTTGTTGAACATCCAAGGGCGCCCCCGCCAAGGCCAAAGCCGTATAGCCGCCGAAAGACTGGCCGATAACCGCCACCCGCTCTAGGTTCAACTGCCCTGACCAAGGATAGAGTTGCTCGGGAAATGCCCCCAAGCGATTGAGGACAAATGTGACATCAAGGGGACGATCCAAAAATTCTTGAGCGGCTGCCATGGGACTGCCATAACCCATAGAAAAGGAAAGTAACCGGCGCGTCGAGCTACCCCGGTGCTCAAGGGCAATAACCGCAAAGCCGTGGGAAGCCAGATGCCGACACAAATAGCGATAGCTATGACGATTTGCCCCCAGTCCATGGGAAATGATGACCACCGGCACCCGCTGTCCTGCAGGCACAATGGGTAGATAGAAATCCGCTTCAACGAGGCGCGAATGTCCCGTCAACTGCAACCGTTGAGGTGACTGATCCACCGCTGCCCAAGGCATTTCTAGCCACCGCCAAGGCCCCGCTTGGAGCAGGGATTGCACACTGACAGGTACAGAGGCGGTGTGATGTTCTAGGGCCTGTTGACGGACAACCTCCAGAATTGTCTCTGTTTCGCGGATTGTATGCTGGAAGTTTTTGAGAATCGCAAGTCCTTCCTTGAGGTCAAAGCGGATGCTGGGGGAGGGGTAGTGGCGCATCACACTCAATGCGGTGAGACCCTTAGGATCAGTGGCCGCGAGAATCAGAGCCGATCGCAGGGCAAGGGCATTTTCTTGGCGGCTTTGGGTTTCGAGAATTCGACCCGCTTGCGCCATCAATTCTTGACCGAGGGGGGAATACAACAGTTGGGCAACGGCCACAGGGGAGAGTCGCAGCCGTTCTTGCAACGCCAATCGCAATTGCTGCCGCTGCCCAGGCGATAATAGCCGCAAATAGCGCGATAGTTCCGGCGAAGCTTGACCTGTGGCAGCAAATTGTTCTAAGTCCGCAATGGGGAGCGATCGCTCAAAAAAGCCATAGCGAAAAATAATGCGTTCGGCTGCGGTTACTGACAGCTCCCTTGATCCCACCAAAAAGATACTGAGACCCGCGACAACACTGAGGGGGAGCAAGAGAAACCACTTAAGGGAGAGGGTGTCCACAGCGAAGAGTCACGCAATACCACTCAATCAAAAAACTTAGAAAAGTAGTGGGAACAGTTAGCGCAAAAATCCTATAGGTACTTTCCAGTATAGAGACAGCCCCTTTCTATCATGCCTGCTGCTGAAGTCATGCCCGCGCCACTTTGGAACTACTAGGGTGCTGTCCTCGTCTTGAAGACTACTCAGGTTGTGAGCCAACGCAATACCGGTACGTGATGGACATCATCACCATCAGGTTGGAGCTATCACCCCGCAGCCCACACCAAACTTCTATGGTAGTAGTGTGGCAGGTAGGGAACTGACCAAAGATTGACGATAAAAACCCTAACACTCCCCACTACCTCTTTTCACTAAGGATATTGACCTATGAAACGCCGTATGTTTACCTCACTGCGATCTTTCATTCCTTGGAGCTTGGCCGTCCTCATCCTCAATGCGGGTCTCAGTTGGGCAGGATTTACACCCCCCAAAAACCTATCCCGTCCGGGGAATCGGGAGGGGGCGGCCACCCGCGGCATCTGTAAAGTGCAAACCGCAGCGAATGAACCTGATTTAACTACACTGGTACCAGCGAGTAACATTGGCTTGACGGCGGCGAATCGCCCCACCTTTTACTGGTATCTACCCGCTAATAATTATCAAGCTCTGGAGTTTGCTCTGTTTCAGACCCTTGCCAATGGGACGCAGGTGCAAATTTACAAGCAGCAGTTTCCGATGGCCAATCGCCCACGCCTCGACAGTATTACCTTGGCGGGTGACGTGCCACCCCTACAGGAGGGTGTGGATTACCGTTGGACCGTCAGCCTCATTTGTAACGCCAGTGACCCCGATCCCTCCCAGATTCGCTTTGTAGAAGGCTGGGTACAACGGGTTGCTCTACCCGAAACACTGGAACAACAACTCCGCCAAGCCAGCTACCTCCAACGGTATGATCTGTTAGCTAGCAATGGGCTTTGGTATGATGCCCTCGATACCCTGATCAAACTGCGGCAGAAGCAGCCCAATGACGGCAAAATTCAGGCTCTTTGGACAGAGTTAATGACGGCTCAAGAGGTCGCCCTGCCGCAGCTTGGCAATCTGGCGATCGCCCAAAGCAGTCGAAGCAATGGACGCTAACTAAGAAAATTAAGAAAGGGTCGCCCGTGGTGGTAGCTGCACTTTCCGAGCAAGCCCCAAGCGTTGCAGCAGCCAAATCACCCACCATGTGGCATCCACTTCCCACCAGTACCAGCCGGCTTTGGCGACGTGGGGATAGGCATGGTGGTTATTGTGCCAACCTTCTCCATAGGTGAGGAGCGCTGCCCACCAGAGGTTGCGGGAGTTATCGGCCGTCTCAAAGCGGCGGTAGCCCCATTTGTGCGTGGCAGAGTTAATCAACCAAGTACTATGCCAAAGGAAAACCGCCCGCACAAACATTCCCCACAGCAGCCACGACCAACCGCCTAGGCCATAGAGGAGCAAGGCAAGGGGCACTTGCAGCAGCAAAAAGTAGCGATCGAGCCAGCGGTAAAAGGAATCTCGTGTCAAATCCGGGGCAAAGCGGGCATACTCCTCGGCATCAAAGAATTGACGATGGGGATAGACGAGCCAGAGCATATGGCTCCACCAAAAGCCTCGCCGTGCCGAGTAGGGATCTTTCACTTCATCTTCGGTGTGGGCATGGTGCAAGCGGTGACCGGCCACCCAAAAAATGGGGCCTCCTTGCATGGCCAAAGCACCCAAAATAGCAATCCCATACTCTAACCACTGGGGCACTTGGAAACTGCGGTGACTCAAGAGACGATGGTATCCCAAGCAAATACCGATACTACCAAAGAGCCAGTGGAGAAAGAGGGTGACAGCCAAAGCAGACCAGGAGAAAAAGAAGAAGGCAACCCCCGCTAGGATATGGACAGCTCCAAGAAAGAGGACAAAGCTCCAATTGAGGCGGGCAGTCTGTGGTTGCAACTCCAAGGATGATGACATAGGCACTCCTCAACACCGTTTATGAGTTTAGACGCGAGTTTAGATTTCGAGATTCTGAGCCACAAGAAAATCCTAAAGACAATCTGTGGCTAAATGGCCTTAGAAAATGTCCTACCAGATTTTTGTTGCAGGTAGGTATCAAAGACGGCAGCCACATTGCGGATGAGGAGTCGTCCGACGGGGGTGACTTCTAAGCGATCGCGCCCCAAGTGAAGGAGGCCATCGGCAGCCAGTTCCTGTAGCGCCGCCAACTCCGAGGCAAAGTGGGTATCAAAGTCAAGATCGAACCGGCGGGCGATCGCCCCCTTGTCCACCCTAAACTGGCACATCAATTCCATGATGACTTGGCGGCGCAGCACATCCTCACGGTGCAGTCGAATGCCGCGTTCGGTGGCTAGGTGACCGGCAGCAACTTCACTCAGGTAGGTGGCCAAGTGTTTCTGATTTTGGGCATAGGCCTCCTGCAACATACTGATCGAGGTGAGACCAAAGCCAATTAAATCTGCCGTTGGCAGTGTTGTGTAGCCCTGAAAGTTGCGCTTCAGCGTCCCCCCCTCTTGGGCGATCGCCAGCTCATCGGTGGGCTTGGCAAAGTGATCCATGCCGATGTACCGATAGCCCTGACTCGTCAGCGTTTCAATCACCCGCTGCAAGATGGCCAACTTGGTTGCGCCCTCCGGTAGAGTTGCAGGATCAATGCGTTTTTGAATGGGTTTGAGATTGGGCAGATAGGCAAAGTTAAAGACAGCAATGCGATCCGGATCGAGGCGGAGCGTTTTGGCAATCGTTGTTTCAAAGGACTCAACCGTTTGATAGGGCAGACCATAGATGAGGTCAATGTTGACGCTCTCAAACTCGGCAGCACGGATCCACTCCATGACTTGAAAAAGCCAAGCTTCGGGCTGGATGCGATTCACCGCCAGTTGTACCTGCGGATCAAAGTCCTGCAGGCCAAAGCTGATGCGATTAAAGCCCAGCTCCCGCAGGCGAAAGAGATACTCACGCTCGATGTAGCGGGGATTCACCTCAATGGAAATTTCCGCCTCGTTGGCAAATGTAAAGTGGTGGGTGAGCGTGCGCCACAGAAATTCCACCTGATCAATCGTGAGGTAGTTGGGGGTACCGCCGCCCCAATGCATTTGAATCACCGGCCGAGTGCGATCCAGCCGTGCTGCCACTTGGGCAATCTCGGCGGCCAAGGCCTCCAAGTAGGTTTTGGCAATGGTTTGACTTTGGGTGACAATGACGTTGCAGCCGCAAAAATAACAGGCAGTCCGGCAAAAGGGAATATGGACGTATAACGAGAGGGGCAGGTGCTCTGCGTTACTCCGCAGCAGTTCCCGCTCAAAACAATGGCGATCAAAATCGGCCGTAAATTCGGCAGCCGTGGGGTAGCTGGTATAGCGGGGCAAGGGGCGATCGTATTTTTGCAGCAGTGCCCCATCAAATTGAATTGGCTGAATCACACTCATGGATTGGTGCAAGCTCCTGACAAGATCAACAGTCGGTTTTACACGGCAACAGCTTCCGGACGGGGTTGCTCCCGCCGAGGGGGCTGGTTCTCAATGACCACGGACTGCCACACCTGATCACCAATGGTGGCTTTTAACTCCGGCTCAAGGGCGTGCATGAGGTTGCAGTTGAGGGCAAAGGCAAAGTTGGCTTCCTTGACAATGCGGGCGATCGCCCCTTCCTCGATGCCAAGACCATCCAAGGTTTCCCGATACCGCTGCTTAAAAGCTTTTTTGTCTTCGGGAGTTGGCAGAGCTGGAAACTCGTAAAAGGCCGTGCCCTTGCCTTCGGGCAGCGCTAGCTGGGAACGGACAATTTTGCCCAAGGCCTGTCCGCCGGAGAGGTCGCCCATATAGCGGGTGTAGGAATGGGCAATAAGCAGCAGAGGATCACTCTGAGCCAAGTCATGAATACGACTGAGGTAAACACGGGTGGCCGTGAGGGGCGTAATCTGATCGCGCCAATCGTCGCCGTAGTAGAAGGCCAAATCTGCGGCCAGCTGGTCACTGCGGTTGAGTTCAGGGAAGTACATTGCCCGCAGGCGATCGCCCGGCGCATTGGCTAAGGCGGCTTCAAGAGCGGTGTAAACGAAGTAGAGATTGGCCAAAAACCGGCGGAAGAGATTGGGGGTAATTAACCCGTGGACAAAGCATTTCATGAAGGCAGTATGTTCCGCCAAGGTGTGAGCCTCGGCAGTTCCTTCGCGCAGCGCAAGGGAGAGCACTGTCATACCTGTAACTCCTGAAATTAGTTTTTAACAATCTTTTTTAGAGTAAATTCATCCTGCCAACGGAGAATGGCCGTGGGCTGAATGGGGGTAGAACGGCAAACTACAGGTGAGTATTACTTTTTGACCATATGGCTGTCAAGCGAAAATTCAAAAAACATTACAAAACTACCTACTTTTGCAGAATTGTCAAGGCGGTTATTGACCGTCCTCAGGGATATATATAGTATAGTAAAACGGTATGACCTGCATAGGTTTAGTTCTATAGGAGTGACAGGCTTATGGTGGCGATCGCCCCCAATCCCAATTTAAGCCAAAGCGTTAAAACCATTCGCGAAAACCTTTTAACTCCCCGTTTTTACACAACAAATTTTGAACAGGCAGCAAAACTTGACCTCAGTCGCCAGCAGGAACCACTGGAAGCAATGTTGGCGGAAATGCGGGCAGACTACAACCGCCATCACTTTGTCCGCGATGAGTCGTTCCAGGGCACCTGGGACACCTTGGATGCCGAGACCCGCAAGGCCTTTATTGACTACCTTGAGCGCTCCTGTGTCTCTGAGTTTTCAGGGTTTTTGCTCTTTAAGGAACTCTCACGCAAGCTCAAGAACCGCAACCCCCTGTTGGCGGAAATCTTTCACCTGATGGCACGGGATGAGGCGCGGCATGCGGGGTTTCTCAACAAGGCGATGATGGACTTTGGCCATGCTATGGACTTGGGCTATCTCTCCAAGGCGCGTACCTACACCTTTTTCCCGCTGCCTTGGGTACTCTATACCGTCTATCTATCGGAAAAGATTGGCTATTGGCGCTACATCATCATCTACCGTCACCTTGAAAAGCACCCCGAATATTCCTTCTATCCCCTCTTTAAGTACTTTGAAAGTTGGTGCCAAGACGAGAACCGCCACGGCGATATTTTCAAAGCGTTGATCCACTCCCAACCCCAATTGATTCAAGGCTGGGGCGCCAAACTCTGGATGCGTTTCTTCCTACTGACGGTGTTTGCCACCCATACGCTGACAGTGCATGAGCGTGCCAAATTCTATGAAGCCCTTGGCTTCAATGCCACTGAGTTCGATCGCGAAGTGATTGCCAAAACGAATGAAACAGCAGCGCGCACGTTCTCTGTGGTGCTCAATGTCGATCACCCTGAGTTTTATCCCCGTCTGCAACGCTGTGTTGAAATCAGCGAAAAACTTCAAGCCATTGAAGCCAGCAATCAACCGAAGTGGCTGAAAGCTTTACGGAAGCTGCCTCATCAGTTGGCGATCGCCGGACATCTCCTGCGCATTTATCTGTTGCCCCCGCTCAATGCCCAACAGGAATGGGGCACGGTGCATTAAATCTCCAGCTCCTCTTGGCGAAAGCGGTTGAGCAGTTCTACCAGCAATGCTTGGTTGGCCTTGGGAATCAGGCGATCGAGGGAAAGGGACTGCTGCCCGCCGCCAAGGGGAACGGAAACCGCCTGCAAGACAGTGGTGGCCTGCGCCGCAGTGATCTCCCCTTGTTCCAAGAGAGGTAAAAACGCCTCAGCAAGGGGAGTTGCTAGCTTTGCATCCCCAAGGTAGAGATGCCATTTGGCTACATCAATATAAATATCGCGGCCAATTTCAGCCGCAAGGCGTTCGATTAACGGGGTACGACTCATGGGCGTCACCTGATTCTGTATTCTCTATCATCGAGCACACAGGTTAAATACGGTAGTCTGGAAGGCCTGCTCGATCATGGCTGAAAAAATCCCCCTATGGTTAATCCACAGGGGGTTGCAAAGCGGCTATTCAGTACCAACTTATGGATCGTAGGGCTTTTTGCCGGTGAATTTCAGTTGAGAGGGGTTGGGATTTTGGCCAATGGAGCGCGGCACACTGTTGACGGCTTCGCGCCCTTGGTTCACTTTCTCAGGGAAAACCCCATCCTTGGGATGGATCAATACCGTTTCACCATCGGGGAAAATGCGATAGATTTTATAGTCGTTAATTTTGCGGGGACGCAGTTGTTGGGCAGCGAGGGCAAGGCACTGCTCCTTACGGGCAAGGTAAACGAGATTTTCGCCTTCACGCATCACAGCAGCCCCAGCCGTCGGCATTTCAAAAACTTGCTCTTTGGGGCTTGTCCAAGTGATGGCATATTTCTCTTCCGTATCCGCTTTGCTGAGGAGGCCGCCGGTGCTGCCACCATAGAGCGGGGGTTGCCCAGTGAGTGTTGTCATGCGTTCGATCCTCAATCTCTCACGTTTTTATCCTTCAGATTGGCTAAATACAACCCTTTTCTGAGATGTGGGATACATATAAGGGAATGCCATCCGTGGGAAAAGGGCTGTAGCCAGACTCAACGGCATCGTAGCATTGAAATCGCTATGTTGCGGCGAGTTGTGAGAAACTGTAACAGTTTGTTCACGATGACTCATCGTTATTAGGCTATTTGATCCTGATTCTGAATTACTGCCAATGCTCACCCTTGAAAAACCTATAGCTAAAGGGCAGATTTGTTAAGATTATTGACAAAGTGCACAAAAATATGTCCGCTCCTCACAAGGGATTATTGAGCAATGCAATATCTCTACCTCCATGGATTTGCCTCGTCACCGCGCTCGGGTAAAGCTCAGTATTTTCGCGATCGCTTTGAGGAACTCGGTCAGTCGCTTCTCATTCCCGATCTCAACCAAGGAGACTTTTTTCACTTGACCCTGAGTCGCCAAATTGAACAGGTAGAAGCACTGCTCTCCCCCGAAGAACCCGTCACATTAATTGGCTCCAGTTTTGGTGGCCTGACGGCCGCTTGGCTAGCAGAAAAACATCCCCAAGTAGTGCAACTTTTTCTCCTGGCTCCTGCTTTTGAGTTTGCTATCCACTGGCTGCCCCGTTTAGGGGATCAGTACCGCCGCTGGCAGGAAACTGGCGTTTTAGAGGTCTACCACCACACGGAGGGGCGCCTGCTGCCTTTGAGCTATGGCTTTGCCAAGGATTTACTGGCCTATGACGATCGCCAGCTTCAGCGGCCGGTGCCCACTCTGATTTTCCATGGCCTTCAGGATGAAGTGATTCCCATTGAGGCCAGTCGTCGCTACTGTGAGGGTCGCCCTTGGGTAAGTCGGGTAGAACTCGACAGCGATCACGCTCTTCAAGATGTCCGGTCGGCAATTTGGGGTATGATGTTGCCCATTATCCGCCCGCAACTGACCTAAAGGGTTTGGCTTAACGAAAGGGCAGGAACTTCTGCGCGCACAGCGCGAAACATGCCAAAGCGGCACAGTCCGGTGCCGAAGGCAATTCGCATCAGCAGGAAGGTGGGCACTTCCCGCAAGGCTTTCACCAGCCCCGGCAGACCAAAGCGAACCAGTCCTTCGGGTCGTACAATCCCCTGCCAAATCGAATCCAACCAAGAGGGGAGTGTTTCTTGGGTCCAGTCGGCGGTGATCACCTCTCCATCCACTAAACCCGTTGCAGCAAGGGCTTCGGTAAAGCCTTCAATACTGGCAAAGGCAGGGTGCGCCCACTGATCTAGGAGTTGGCGCATGATCAGTCGCTCCCAGAAGCTTAAGGGGCGGCGGCGATCGTCGCGCTGGTTCCAATCGGCAACCACAAGAATTCCCCCCGGCTTGAGCACCCGTAATAATTCCTTGGCAAACTGCTGCTTGTCGGGCATGTGGGGACCGGCTTCGATAGACCAAACCACGTCAAAACTCGCATCTGGAAAGGACAAAGCCAAAGCGTCATCCACCTGAAACTGCACCTTAAGATCCGGGGGAGTGAGTTCCTGCGCCCGCCGCACCTGCGCAGGGCTAATTGTAATCCCGGTCACGTCAAAACCGTAGTCGCAGGCTAAGATGCGACTGCTGCCGCCAATGCCACAGCCGACATCCAACACCGTTGTCCCCGGTGGTAGACGATCAAGACCGGCCCAGCGCACCATTTCATGGACAAAATCAACTTTGGCTTGGCGAAAGTCTTTGGGACGAGGGGGCGAGCCGTAGTGGCCAAGGTGAATATGTTCACCCCAGTAAAACTCCAGAATGCCATCCTTTGTCCAGTTGTCGTAGGACTCGGCAACGGAGTGGGCAGACTCATACTTCCGAGGAAAAAGTAGATAAAGCGCTATCCCCAAGAGGGCTAGGGCTACGGCGACAACAACCACTATTAGAAATAAATTGAACATGGAGCAAGCTTGGTGTGTAGGTCTCTATTTAAGATGACAAGGTTGCCGGTTGTTCGACAAGACAGGGGCAGCAGAACAGTTAGGGGCGATCGCCCCCCATCGCCTCCTCGACAGAGAGAAGGATGACTTCTTCCCAGTAGCGACATAGGTACCGATAACAGGCAGGGGGTGGCACAGGCAAGTTTTTCAGGTAAAAGAACGTCACCTGTTGTCCCGATTCCAACAGCAGTAGGCCCTCCCGTTGCAGGCTATAGCCGTCGGCCGCCCCTAGGATGGGGGCACTCATGAAATGATAGCGCCTTGCCAACCAGGCATTGGGGAAGGGGGCTAAGCGTTGCCGAGGCACAGAGTGGGCAGAAAACGTTTCCCCCGTAACGCCGACAGGGGGGTATTCGGAGTGCACACCACCACACCGCGACCTGCCCTGAGGTAGCCTACCCAAGCGTTATCGCCTAGGCCCAGGAGATTCGTGGCAATCCAGCGATCCTGCCACGCGGTGAATTCCATCGATTTGGAAGGGTCACTGACCTGGTGGTTGGAAAAAACGACCTTGCCCCCACCTAGGAGCGGGGGCACCCCTAATCGCTCAAGGGGACTGCCGTTGCAGTTCGGCGCGTAATTTTTTAGAGGCAGCCACCATATTCTTGAGGGCGGGGATCACCTCTTCCCAGCGGCGGGTTTTCAGGCCACAGTCAGGGTTCACCCAAATCTGCGCAGCGGGTAAATTGGCCAGGGCAGTTCTGAGTTGGGCAACGATTTGCTCGACGCCGGGAACAACGGGACTGTGGACATCATAAACCCCATTGCCGACTTGGTGAGAATATCCCGCATCGGTAATTTCAAATAGGGTTTCGTTGTTGCTGCGGCTATTTTCAATCGAGAGAACATCGGCATCCAGGCGTTGAATGTGCTCGATAATGTCACCGAACTCGGAGTAGCACATGTGGGTATGAATCTGGGTGGCCGGTTGGGCAACCCCGGCGGCGAGGCGAAAAGCATCCACCGCCCATGTCAAGTATTCCGACCAACGTTCCGGTTTCAAGGGTAGGCCTTCCCGCAGGGCGGGTTCATCAATTTGAATGATCTTGGCACCTGCTGCTTCGAGATCGGCCACCTCCTGACGCAGGGCAAGGGCAATTTGGAACGCCTGTTCGCGGCGGGAAATGTCACTGCGGGGAAATGACCAGTTGAGCATGGTCACAGGGCCTGTAAGCATTCCTTTGACCGGTTTTGGGGTCAGGGACTGAGCAACCTTCAATTCCCGCAATGTCATCGGTTGAGGTCGGTCAATATCGCCGTAAATAATGGGAGGCCGCACGCAACGGCTGCCGTAGCTTTGTACCCAGCCATGCTCGGTGAAGGCAAAACCCGATAACTGCTGGGCAAAAAATTCCACCATGTCGGTGCGTTCAAATTCACCGTGAACAAGGACATCTAAGCCGGCCTCTTCTTGGAAACGAATACATTTGGCAATTTCGGCGTCAATGGCGGCTTCGTATTCCGCTTGCGTAATTTCACCCCGTTTGAGTTTAGCCCGCAGTTGCCGTATTTCCGTCGTTTGTGGAAATGAGCCGATGGTTGTGGTGGGCAGCAGGGGCAACTGCACCTGGCACTTTTGGCGATCGCCATAGGGAGCCGGACGCTCGAAGTCTTGCGGTGTTAAGCTTTTCAGTTGAGCTTGCACCTTGGCGTTGGCGGGGCTAAAGTCTCGGAAGGCGCGCCAGTGGGCTTCTAGCTCCTGAATACGAGCATGGGCAGTGGCCTCTCCCTCCCCATAGGCTTTGAGTAATTGAAGTTCTGCCAATTTTTGCTCGGCAAAACTAAGAACGTTGCGCAGGGGTTCTGGGAGCTTGCCTTCGCGATGCCCATCATAGGGCACAAACTGTAAAGACGCCGAGGGATGGAGTTTAATTTGGGGCGCGATCGCCCGAATTGCTTGCAGTTTCCTTAAAACGGTGTCCGGCTGAATCGCCCACACATTGCGGGCATCAATGAGACCGACGCCCAAAATTTTGTCTGCGGGGAACCCTTGGTCTTCTAGCCATTCCAGATTGCGGCCTCGGGTAAAGTCAAGGCTAATGCCGTCCACGGGTAATTGAACCGCCCAAGGATAGGCTTCCCCGAGATCGTCAAAGTAGGTCACTAGATGCAGGGGCACACCCACTTGAGCCAGCCGGCGGTACATGCGTTGATAGAGGGCCTGAAAGTGGGGGGCATCCCCCAGCACAAGAGCGGGTTCGTGAAGTTGCACGCCTTTGACGCCGAGGTCTTTGAGGTGGTTAAGCAAAGCGGTGTAGCGCTCGGCCAAGCGGTCAGCAACCACCTCCTGATTGACAAAGAGCCGACTCAGCCGCAGAAATGTAACCGGGCCAATGACCATGGGAATCGCGCGATCGCCCACCACCTGTTGAGCCTGTTGCACCTGCTCTAGGAAATCGCTAAAGTCAGTCTCCTGCCAGCGATCGCCCACCTCGGGTACCAAGTAGTGGTAGTTGGTATCAAACCACTTTGTCATTTCCAAGGCGGGAATTCCTTCTTGCCCTCGCGCCATGGCAAAGTAGCGCTCTAGCCCCTGCAGATGACCAAAGCGATCGGGCACAATCCCCAGGCGCACGGACCAGTCCAGCATGGGATCGTACAAGCTCATGTCACCGACCCCGATTTCTTCAATCCCGGCGGCCAGTTGGCTCTTCCAGTTGCTGCTGGCAATCTCTTGGGCCGTTTTTAGGAGCGCTGCTGCCTCAAGCTTGCCTTGCCAGTAGGCCTCCAGCGCCTTTTTCAATTCTCGCTGTTTGCCAATGCGGGGATAGCCAATGGTGGCGGTTGTAAGGTGAGATTGCGGTTTAGACACAGAACCTTGGGCTGTCATTGTTGCATTGTTGACTCCTAATGAATAGAGAGAGAGTAGAAAAATAGAACCGTCCTTTGAATCGGAGCACCGCTCAAGAGATCCCAACGGATCGTGAGCACATTTTGAGGACGCAGCCCACTTGTGAAGATGACCCGAATTTCGCAGGAATGAAGAATGCTGCCCTTGAAGAGGATTCTGCCTTCTATATTCCCCAAAAGGTGTGTAGCGGCCTAAAGAGAAAAGCCTATCTTTCAAGGGTTGAACTTTATAGAAAAACCCTGCCTGCGCCTGCTAAGAGACGCTCTCTCCTTCGGGGGCAGCACCTAAAACAGACTGTTTAGAAAACTTGCGGAAGTGGCTTTCTGCGCTTTGGCCAAAGAAGCTGCCTATGATGAATAACTTCTAGAAGAGAGCAAAACTGATAACGCATCATCCGTACCTCGCAGATGAAGAGAACAACAGACCTCTGGCGGGCATCCTGACTGAGAAGGTCACTGCCTTCATCACAGTTGCGGGACAGCGTCGGATTCGCACCGAACTTTCCCCCTTCCGTTTGCTAGCTGACCCCTAGCAAAACCAGAGGATATATGGGAAGATGCTAACACATCCACCAAGGAAATGGATGACAGCCCAAACCGCTTTAGGGAAAGCGGCAAAAAGCGCGAAGCGTGCCCCCCTTGAAAGAAACTAGAATCCGTAAACATTTGGTAGGGTAGGGCAGCTACCCCATGCGCGGGAAAAACACTGTAACTTAGTAATTAAGACCCCTTGAGAATTCTGGGAACAACTGTCTTGGCGGACGTGCCTGTGTTTGACTCCATTGAATCGGCATTGGATGCCCTGCGGCGGGGCGAAGTCATTGTGGTGGTGGATGATGAGAATCGCGAGAATGAGGGGGATCTTGTGGGGGCCGCCGAGCGGGTGACCCCGGCGATGATTAACTTCATGGCAGTCCATGCCCGGGGATTGATCTGCGTGGCTATGGAGGGCGATCGCCTCGATGAATTGGAACTGCCCTTAATGGTGACAACAAATACCGATAGCAATCAGACCGCCTTTACGGTAAGCGTGGATGCCGGTGCCCGCTGGGGGGTGACGACCGGAATTTCCGCCGAAGACCGCGCCCGCACCATTCAAGCCCTCATTGACCCCACCACCCGCCCTCAGGATTTGCGGCGTCCCGGCCATGTCTTTCCTCTGCGATCGCGCTCCGGTGGAGTGCTGAAACGAGCAGGTCACACCGAGGCGGCGGTGGATTTAGCCCGCTTGGCAGGCCTTTACCCGGCAGGGGTCATCTGTGAGATTCAAAATCCCGACGGCACCATGTCGCGGCTGCCCCAACTTCTGGAATATGCCCGCACCCACCACCTCAAAATTATCAGCATTGCCGATCTAATCAGCTATCGCCTTCAACACGAGCGTTTCGTGCGCCGTGAAGCCGTGGCCAAGCTACCGACGGAGTTTGGGGAGTTTCAAATCTACGGCTATCGCAATTCCCTCGATCAATCGGAGCACGTCGCCATTGTCAAAGGAGATCCCGCCACGTTTGGCGAGCAGCCGGTTTTGGTGCGCGTCCATTCTGAATGCCTGACGGGGGATGCTTTGGGTTCCCTGCGCTGCGATTGTCGGATGCAACTGCAAGCGGCGCTGAAGATGATTAACACCGCCGGCCGCGGTGTGGTGGTTTATCTGCGTCAGGAGGGACGGGGGATTGGCTTGGTGAATAAACTGCGCGCCTATTCTCTGCAAGACTTGGGCTTTGACACCGTGGAAGCCAACGAGAAGCTAGGGTTTCCGGCAGATCTACGGGACTATGGGGTCGGTGCCCAAATCCTGAATGACTTGGGTGTAAAACAAATCCGCCTAATTACCAATAACCCCCGCAAAATTGCCGGCCTTAAGGGGTATGGTCTTGAAGTGGTGGATCGGGTGCCCCTGCTGATTGAAGCTACGCCCTACAATACGCCCTACTTGACCACCAAAGCTCAGAAACTGGGGCATTTACTGCTGCAAACCTATCTGATTACCGTGGCCTTTCGCTGGCAAGAGTCGCACCTCAACGCGGGCGATCGCTACGAACGGCTAGAAAAACTCCGTCATCTGGCCGCAGGGGTTGATTTGCTGTTGCGGGAGGAAGCCCGACCCGTGGCTCAGGCCATCTTTGGCCATCCCGATCTAATCGTTCACTTTGGGTTTGACCAACCCCATTTGGCCGATCGCCAGTGGTACCGCCAACCGGAACACCCCTATGTCCTTGCGGTGCAAACCCTGCTGCGGCAATTTTGCCAATGGCCGACGCTAAAAGGATTTGAATTTCTCGTGGCCACAGGCGGTGATCCCATGCTCAACCTACCGATGGATCTGGATCGCCAAGTCTATACCCAACAGTCCCCTAGCGAGTGGCGGCCTCATCTTATCTATTCATGGTTGACAGTGAAAAATTAAGATTTGTTAGAAGAAAATTTATTTTTGCAAGCAATATCTGGGAAAATTGCATTGAGATATACAGGACTAGAAACACATGCATTGGCAAGTGGCTTGGCAAAACGGCATTCGCTATCTTTTACTAGCACTACTCGCAAGTACATTGTGGGTAACCCCCGTCTGGGCAACCAGCGCGATTGATATCCCCTTTCCAGGAACAGCAACTGGTGTCATTGATGAGGGCAATGTTCTCAGTGCAGTCACCCAAGGCAGTGTCGGGCGATCGCTCCAAGACCTCTCCGAAGCCACAGGCATTAATGTTCATGTTGTAACACTCCACCGCCTTGACTATGGCGAAACTCCCCAGAGTTTTGTGGATGATCTCTTTAGCCAATGGTTTCCCGATTCAGAGTCCCAAGCCAATCAAGTAATCATTGCCCTCGATACCGTTACCCATGGCACAGCGATTCATTATGGGGATGCGGTAGCCGCACGCTTGAATCCTGAAACGGCCGAAAGTATTGTCCAAGAAACGATGCGAGTGCCCCTGCGGGACGGCAACTACAATCAATCGGTACTTGACACGGTCGATCGCCTTGCTAAAGTCCTTAAAGGCGAACCCGATCCGGGGCCGCCGGTGGTGCGGGAAACCGTTGTCCAGAAAACCTACAAGAGCAAAGAGGAAACCGACGATCGCTCCGCCACCCTCATCGTTGTTGCCCTCCTGATTGCCGCTACGGTGATCCCAATGGTGACATACTTTATGTATCAAGGATCATCGTAGCCAAACCCTCTTTCTATTTATGAAAATCTATACCTACCACACACCGGAGCGTGTACCGGCCGACTGGCAAGCCGACTGTGCCATTGCCGTTGATGTTCTGCGGGCAACCACGACGATCGCCACAGCCCTTGCTGCAGGGGCAGAAGCTGTTCAGGTCTTTAGTGATCTGGCAGAGTTAGAACAAGTCAGTCAGCAGTGGCCGGCAGCCAAACGGATTCGCGTTGGTGAGCGAGGAGGCAAAAAAGTTGCCGGTTTTGACATGGGCAACTCCCCCGCTGAGTGTGTGCCCGAGCGCGTCAAAGGGTGTCGCCTATTTATGAGCACCACCAACGGTACCCGTTCCCTTGAGCGCATTCAGGCGAGTCCCCTTGTTCTTGCCGCTGCCCTTGTGAATCGTGCTGCCGTTGCCGAATTTGTCCAAAAGCATCAACCGGAAACGGTTTGGATTGTCGGCTCCGGCTGGGAAGGCAGCTACTCCCTTGAAGATACCGTCTGTGCTGGAGCACTGATTCATTACCTCTGGGGACAGCAGGATGCCCCCTTTGAAACCCTTGCCGGCAATGATGAAACGATTGCTGCCACTGCTTTGTACCGCTACTACAAAGAGGATCTATTGACCCTCTTTCACCATTCTAGCCATGGCCAGCGCCTGCTCAACCTCGGCAATGAAGCCGATCTCAAATACTGTGCTCAAGTCGATATTCTCGCCATTGTGCCGTGGCAGGTTTCCCCCAAGCTCTTGATTAAGGCCTAGGGCACCACATCCCTACCCAGAGCAAGAAGCCCAACCAGACATTTTCATTAAAGTAACGACCATAGGTCTGAATCGGCAGCGTCGTTGTTTGGGTGTCCCGACGTTCGTGGGTATAAATTTGCAGGGATTGGCGTAGCCAAAAGTAGGTGCTGACTGCCAAAGCCAGCCAAAATCGCCAAGTGAGTCCCGCACTTAAGCCACCAATCATCAGGAAGGCCGCGGTCAGCAAATAAAAAAGGGCGATCGCCAAGGGGGCATGGGCACCGAAAAATAAGGCACTGGAATTGACCCCCAGCCGCCGATCGTCGGAGCGATCTGGCATGGCATAGACCGTATCAAAGGCTAGGGTCCACATCACCACTGCTGCCCACAACCACGCCGTCGTCAAGGTCAAGCGCCCCTGAACCGCGGCCCAAGGAATGAGCACGGCAAAGCCCCACGCTACCGCCAAGACCAGTTGCGGAATCGGAAACACTCGCTTGGCCAAGGGATAGAGCAGAATCACCGGCACTGCCGCCACCGCCAGCCAATACCCCAAGGGCGTGAGATAAAACGTCAATCCCCAAGCACAGAGTAAAGCAATCACCATTAAACCCAAGGCCACACCGAGGGAGAGTCGGCGACTGGCAAGGGGGCGGTTTTGCGTCCGCTGCACATGGGGGTCAATATTGCGATCCCAGCAGTCATTGACAATGCAACCCGCAGCACTGGTGGCGATCGCCCCCACCGTGATAATTAGCAGCAACTTCAACGACGGCAAGCCCTCACTGGCCAGTGTCAACGACCAGAGCGCAGGGATGAGGAGAATCAAACGACCCGCAGGCTTATGCCAACGCAACAGTTGGGCGATCGCCACCCAAGTGGGCACTGAGGTTGTCGAGATTTGAGAATTCACCACACCGATCCTACCGTGAATGCCACTATAGTTGACAATCTTAACTTTTCAGAGGGGGTTGGAGCATTGCGGCTCACTCTGTCCTAGGCTCCTAGTAGTTAGTCTGTACTCTGTCTATTCCGCTCTGTAAGCCTGATACAAATCTATCCAGCCAAGTCAAATAGACTCCATTGTTTAGATTTGCTGCTCACTTCCTGCTTCATTGAAGTCTCAAGAGCGACACTCTCAAGGGATGTTACTTCTCCACAGGCTTCAATTCCCCCAGA
>NZ_JBKBHV010000034.1:0-25096 GCF_046299635.1 Thermosynechococcus sp.
AGTTTGCTCAGACCATACACCATAAAAGTATAAGCTTGTGTAATTTTGGTTAATTTATCGGTTACTGCTGTTACCCCCCCCCCTTTATGGCTAGAAAACCCTTTCACTGTTTCCGTAGTGCACCCCCCCTGACCCCACGCCTCCTGCCGAGGAAGAAGATAACTACCTCGAAGATTACTTTACTTCTTTGATAAACCTGCAGCCATGCCCGGTACCCTCAGTATCGAGGCCGATGCTCCACCGCCAAGAATCATTCTCATTGACTATCAGCCGGATCAGGCCAGCCGTCGCATCTTAGAAACTCCCTATGAAAATTCTGACGATCATTTCGACCATCTTCATACCGCTGACCTTTATTATCGGTATCTTCGGTATCTATGGTATGAACTTTGATCCCGACGCTTCCCCTTGGAATATGCCAGAACTGGAGTGGTATTGGGGCTATCCGGCCTGCTGGGCAGTCATGCTGACAGTAGCGGGCAGTTTATTTTTCTTTTTCTGGCGAAAGGGCTGGTTCAAAAGCACTACTGGCTTAGACTCCCTAGAGACTGAACGCTAGTTCCCAAAAGGTGTAGAAACTTATCCCTTGTACATTGCGTCAAATTGGCTTAGGCTGGGAAAGCAAAGGGAGTACTTGATATGTAAAAATATTTACTTACAGCCCCTTTCACAAGGATGGCACACGATGAAAACCGTGAAAGCCACTAGGGAAAAGGATTGTATCCCCTTTTTGTATTCCATACTAAAGGGCTGTACTTAGTGCATAATTTCTGGTGTGAGTTAGGTACTATATTGCGATCGCCCCCCTCTCCACAACTAAGGGACTGAAATTTGGAGAGTTCACCTACTGCAATGGAACATTCATTTAGGAGACTCTATGAAAAGATTGGCACATTTGGGTGTTTTGGCAGGGTTAGTGAGTAGCCTGTGGTTAGCACCCGCCCTCAGCCGCTATGACATTGCCACTGCCTTACCCGAAGAACAAGTGCTGCGGATTCTCAACAATGTGCCCATTTTTATGATCACCAATGATAAAGGGGAACCGCTGACCGTTGAGATGCTCAATCCCCAAGATCAAAGCAAGAAAATTCAAGTTTTTACCTTCTTTATCAATCAGCAGGATGCTCAAACAGCTCTGAACACCATTAAAACTCGGCAGCCAGAGGTGGGTCGGGTGGCTCGCATTTCCGCAGCCGCCCTCAGTGGTGCGGTGAAAATTGCCCTCGAAAGCCAAAAGAACCCTGCCATTGGTGTGGACATTATTCCCTCCAAACCGCAAGTGGAAGCGGCCGTAAATCTGCTCAAGCAAAGTGGCGATCTAGTGGAGCGCGATGGCAAAATTCTGACCAAGGATGGCAAGCCGTTCATGGGCGGCACCCCCCTCTTTTTCCTAGCCGATAGCAAAACGGGTAACCCTATTGCTGTTGAGGCACAACTACGCGAAAACGGTCAGACCCGCACCCAGCGATTTATTCCCTTTTACTTTGACAAAACCCAGCTACAACGCGAAGTGGATCAAGCCCGCCAGCAGCGTCCTGAATTGGCCAAAGATACGGGTATCCGTGTCGTCATGCTCGATAATTTGGTGGCAACCATGTTGAGCACCAACGATCCTGTGGCGGGTCAAATTCAACTGTTACAAACCCCTGAGGCGATCCAGTTTGCCGTGCAACAGAGCGGTGGCAACAATGCCCAACGCCCTAATCCAGCCAATCAACCTGCTGCTCCCCAACGCCCAAATCAACAGGGAGGTGGCCAAGGCACAAACCGCAACCGCTAACCTATGCACTGGCAACGCCTGCTAACGGGCATTCTGCTCCTTGGCCTACTGTGGGGATGTGCCTTGCCCCAAGTGCGAGCGGAGGAGCGCCTATTTCTGAATGTGGGGGTGGAATTTCGCGGCGAAGTGCGATTGTCCGTGGGCAGCCAGTGGCAGAGTACCGAGGTGGGGGGGCTGTCGGGTTTGACCTACGATCCGCGTCAACAGCAGTTCTATGCCCTTAGTGACGATCGCCGACAGCCTCGGTTTTACACCCTTGAGATTACCCCTGAAACCATTGTCCCCAAGGGGGTGACCTTTCTGCGGCAGCCCAAGGGTGAGGGGTATCCCGTCAACACTGCCGACCCTGAGGGGATCGCGCTGACACCGGAGGGGCATCTTGTCATTAGCAGCGAAGGGGTGACGGCTACGGCTAGCCCCCCTTGGATCAAGGAGTTTGCCCGCGAGAACGGGCGGCGGATCACCACTTTCCCCATTCCCCCCTACTATCTCCCCCATGGTGGGCAGGGCATTCGCAATAATCTCGGCTTTGAGGCGCTGACGCTTTCTCCGGCGGGCGATCGCCTGTTTGTCGGCGTGGAATCTGCCCTTGCCCAGGATGTCCGTCCCAATCTCCCCCTTTACTGCCGTTTGCTCCATTACCTGCGGGGGGAGGTGGCGCCTGTGTTGCTGGCGGAGCATCTCTATCCCTTGGATCCCTCAGGGGCAGTGTTTAACGGTCTGGTGGAGCTGCTTGCCCTTGACAACGGTGGCCATTTTCTCAGTCTGGAGCGCAGCTATAGCCCAAGGGAGGGATATGGCATTCAGCTCTTTGAGGTTTCTCTTGCCGGTGCCACGGATACCCTTGGCATGGCCACGTTGCCAGCTGATCTGCGCACCATTCGTCCCGTCCAGAAACGGTTAGTTTTGGATTTCAAAACCCTGGGAATTCCTTTGACCAATTTAGAGGGGATGAGTTTTGGTCCTCCTTTGGCCGATGGGGCGCGATCGCTCTATATCATTGGCGATAACAACTTTGATGGCAAAACGCCGACCCAAGTACTGATTTTTGCCTTAACTGCCAAACCTTAGGCCTCAACCGTCAAGAGTCCCAACTGCGCCAGCAGGCGATCGCCATCCACGTGCTCCTGCATCATTTGCTCAACACACTTGACTTTGGCGATTTCATGGAGACGCACTTGACCGAAGGCACGATCCACAATTTCCACGGCTGTCAGTGTATCCAGATCCACAGAGAGGATGGGAATTTCCAACTCTTCGGCACGGGCAAGAACGGCAGGGGAGGGTGGCAAATGACCCGTGAGAATCAAACAGTGGGTGGAGGTCTCTAGGGCAGCCCATTGAATATCGGTGCGATCGCCGCCGGTAATCACCGCCATATTGTTCGCTTTACGGAAGTACTTCAGGGCAGCGCTGACGTTCATTGCCCCAATTGTCAGTTCTTCTACGAGCAAATCCAAGCGATCCGGACGGCACAAGACTTCGGCATTTAACTGGCGCACCAATTCCTTGACACTGACACTGCGCAGCAACTGACTGCGGGGCAACATGCCAAACACCGGAATTTCATGAGCCTCGAGATATTGGCGAATGGCAGGCAAGGGCTGGGCTTCTGGTTGGGGAATGTCGTTGATGATCACCCCCAGCAGGCGATCGCCTAATTCAGACTTGGCTAGGAGTAGCGATTCCACCACTAAAGGGGACTCATAGCGCACCACCAGTAAAATCGGTGCATCCAACACTGCTGCCATCTGGGCTAGCCCTAGATCAAACAGTCGTCCCTCCGCTAAAGTCGCTGGCCCTTCAAGGAGCACCAAGTCTTCGCTGTTGAGGTTGTGATAGGCCGCCAGGGCTTGGTGATAATCCTGCTGATCGGTGCCTGTCAGCCGTGCTTTGATGGCTTCTGGGGTCAGGGTGACCAATGTGGGTCGCACATTGTCTAGGTTAAGAGTTTGTTGTAAAAAACTGACATCCGCTTCAGTTTCTTCGCTCTCGGTAGCGGATTGGTACGTGCCGAGGGGCTTGCCGTAGGCAATGCGGAGGTGGCGATCGCGACAAAGCTTAGCTAATCCTAAAACCGTTGCGGACTTGCCGCTATAGGGCACAATGGAACCAATCAATAAATGCTTTGCCACCGTTTAGTTACTCCTCCCGCAACCCCAACCCAAAACACGCTATCCTTAGTCAAGCCGTAACAGCTTACGATAAAACGCTTTGGAAAAATCGGCAATACGATGTTTTTTATAGTTAACAATCACGTCAATGAGATGATCCACCAGTTCAAATGTGGTGATGGACATTTCATACTGCAAATCAGGAGAGTTATCAAAGGTGACGGTGCAGCGGGATAAGTCCGCCGGCAAGTTAGCCACTGTCCATGTGGCAACAAAATCAACATTGTTACCGCCTTCAATCCCCCGTTGTCCCTCTAACTTCCCCAGACGGTAAAGGGCAATGCCCAAGGGCAGCAGTGGCCGTTTCTCAGCACGCATATAGGGGGCAAAGATATTCACTTCCCGGGGGTTGGCAGGCTGAAGCTGATCGAGGGTGGTCATGCAAGAATCCTTGTGTATTCAGTCTCACCGAGTGCTGAGGTCTATTCTACAGTTAGAGCAGGTAGCACGGGAGTCTTAGCTCTAGTAGCGCATTTTGGTTTGGTAACATATAGTTAACATAACTAACGAGCACTGCGTATGGTTTTTGATCCTGGAAACGCTAACTTCTACCAGTCTTCTACGGATGATGGGCAACCCAATCTGCTTCTAAAGTACCTGCAAAGCCAATCACCAGAAGTTTTGACCCGCATTGCCCGTTCCGTCAGTCCAGAAATTCGCCAAATTATCAGCCAAAATGTCCAAGGTCTCGTGGGGGGTCTTCCCTCCGAGGACTTTAATGTCCAAATTGCTACTGATCGCGATAACCTTGCGGGGTTATTGGCCTCAGCCATGATGACGGGGTATTTTCTGCGCCAGATAGAACAGCGCATGGAGCTGGAAATGAGCCTCGGCGAGCTACCTATGCCTTAGGTTCTACCAACTTGATGTGAGTCTTGCTTGTGTCCGATCCTTGGCAACAGTTTAAGGCGCTGCCTTGGCGATCGCTAGTGCCTACAGGCTTTCTCGTTGCCTTGATTGCAGCGCTGTTTGACACTGGGATTTACTATATTGCCAGTACCGTTGCATCTGTCCGCGAGGCACTGCTCATCCTGCTTCAGCCTCCCTTGGTTCTATTAGTCCGCCTTGGTCTAAGTATTAGCCTTGGTATGGTGGCAGTGCTCGCTCTGGAGGTGTGGTTCAATCCAGCCCCTATCTATAGCGGCACCCTCTGGGCGTTATTTCTGTGTGTCCTAGTGGGGAGTGTATTCTTGAGCTTTTTTGGCAGCACCTTGGGACTACGACCCCTATTTTTCCCCTTGACCGATGTGTTCCTGATTGGCACAGCCGTGGGAATTTTCTGGCAAGGTCGTCGCTATTGGCGGTATTAAGTTGATTCCTCAAGATGAGGCGCGGGGAGCTTCGGAACGACGGCACTAATCTCAGGGTTAAAAGTGCTATCAAACGCATCGGCTCCCTGAAATAAATACCATACTGCCTCAATTACAGAGGCAATGCGAGCAATGCTACCCAGAGAACCGTAGGGCACTGTTGAAAAGAGTAGCCCCAGCAGTAGGTAAACTCCACCCCACAGAGGTTGGCGCAAATAAAACTTATGGAGACCGGGGAGGAAGATGCCGGCCAACGCCAAGAGGATGGCGATCGCGCGATTACGATAGCCCATCATGTGAAACCATCCATGACTCTACAATGCGATATTCAGTTAATCTCTAACAAAATGCAATCTTAAGGAGTTAGGTTTGCCCCAACCACTATCTGTTGCCGTCTTCATTTGCCTTGAATGGCAACCCAATGCCGGGGGACACGTCAAATGCTGGGAACGCTTTGCCGAAGCGGCTAGCCACTACCCAGACCGCGTTGACCTAACGATTTATTTCCTTGGTGAAAAACCGCAAACCCTAGCAGTGGCGGCCAATGTTCGCTACCAACTGCTACCGCCGCAGTTCAGCACGCACTCATTGGAGATTATGCGGCAAGGGGCAGGCATGACCGATGTGGCTCCCTTTCACCGGGGACTGCGCCGCTACTTACCCCAACATCAGGTGTTTCATATTACGGATACCTTTAGCTTTGCCGAAACAGTGCGCCGCTTTTGTCGCCAGCACCATCGTCCTCTGCTCAGTTCAATTCACACCGATTTGCCGTTACTGACCCGCACCTATTCGCGGGAAATTATTTGGCGCATGAGTGGCCGTAGTTGGGGGCGGGAATTTTGGCGGTGGCTATGGCTGGAGAAATTACAAGTGGATCAGTGGTTTGGTCGGCGAGCTGAACGCAAATTAGCGGGTTTTATGCGGGCGAGCGATCGCGTACTGGTCTCACGGCAGCAGGATGCCGATTGGCTGCTTACGTTTTTGCCTCCTGAGCAGGTAGCTTGGTTTCAGCGGGGGATCGATCGCGATCGCTTTCATCCCCGATTTCGCAATCCCCAATGGCTACGGGAGGAGTATCACCTGCCAGCGGTGCCATCACTCTTTTTGTCGGTCGGGTGGATGCCAGTAAAAATGTGCTCCTGTTGGCGCGGGCAGCTCAAGAGCTAGCTAACCAAGGGCAGGCCTTCCATGTGTTGATTGTTGGCGAAGGGGCACAGGCTGCCCTTATCAAAGACCTGTTGGGCGATCGCGTCACCCTTACAGGCAAGGTGCCCCAAGAAAAATTGGGGGCAATTTATGCCAGCAGTGATCTATTCGTCTTTCCCTCAGAGTCGGAAACAGGCCCCAATGTGGTGGTGGAAGCACGGGCAGCGGGATTACCCGTCGTCATTTCTGGTTTTGATGGCGGACGCAAATATGTGCAAGCTTCAGGGGAAGATGGGATAGTGGTTTACAGTCGCGCCCCCCAAGAATGGGCAGCTGCCATTGCCCCACTCTTAGACGATGCCCACTATCGCCAGCGGATGGGGACACAGGCACGCCAGATCACCCAAGAAACATGCCCCACGTGGCAGGAAGCCTTTGAGCAGAGTATTTTGTGCCAATGGGAAGTGGTTGCCCAAGCCTACGGCTGGCCTCAAAACGCCTGACTCTCTAAGAGAGCCTCTAAAATCAAGGCCATGTGGGTCCAGTGAGTCCCCCCCTGACAAAAAACAATATAGGGCGGGCGCAACGGGCCATCGGCAGACAGTTCCGACGTGCTGCCATCAATAAACGTGCCTCCAGCCATCACCAGATCATCGGCATAACCGGGCATCGGCGCGGGAACTGGGTCTAGATAAGACCCCACCGGCGAGTAGCGTTGCAACGTGCGACAGAAGGCAATCAGCTTTTCAGGACTGCCCAATTGGATGGCTTGAATGACATCGCGGCGGGAGGCGAGGGGGGCAGGGTTGACAGGATAGCCCAACTGGTCAAAAACATAGGCCAATAGATGAGCGCATTTGAGGGCTTCGCCGACCATCTGCGGTGCTAGGAACAGTCCTTGAAAGAGCAGACGATTTTGATCAAACGTAGCACCCCCCTCATGGCCAATCCCCGGTGCCGTCAGGCGATAACTGGCTTGCTCAATAAGATCGGCGCGTCCGGCTAAATAGCCCCCCGCTGTGGCGATCGTGCCGCCGGGATTTTTAATCAGGGAACCCGCAATCAAATCGGCACCGACATGGGGCGGTTCTTGGGTCTCGACAAACTCGCCGTAGCAGTTATCCACAAAACAGACCACATCGGGATTCTGCCCCTTGATTAGTTGGATCATTTTGCCAATCTCCTCAAGGCTAAGGCTGGGGCGCCATGTGTAGCCACAGGAGCGTTGAATGAGCACCATGCGAGTGTGCGGCTGGACACAGGTGGCGATCGCTGCCCAATCGGGTTGGCCATTGCTCAGCAGTGGAATCTCGCGATAGTGAATGCCGAAGTCCTTGAGGGAACCTTGGCCGTGACCCCGCAGGCCAATCACCTCTTCTAGGGTGTCGTAGGGGGCACCCGCTAGGGAAATTAGTTCATCGCCGGGGCGGAGCACCCCAAACAGGGCGGTAGCGATCGCGTGGGTACCAGAGACAAATTGCACCCGCACTAGAGCAGCCTCTGCTCCCATCACCTCTGCAAAAACGCGATCGAGCACCTCACGCCCCAGATCCCCGTGACCATAGCCGGTCATGCTACTGAAGTGATGCACTCCCAGCCGCTGCTGACGAAAGGCGCTGAGAACCCGATCTAAATTTTCTTTGACGCGGCCATCAATTTCCGCAAATGTGGTTGCAAGTGCCCCTTGGGCAGCAATCAAAAGTGGAGTGTTCACGTCAAGACCAAGAATTGAGCAAAGGCAAGTGTCATAAAGATAAAAACCTACAGCAAAGTCTGAGTTTTGGCAGGGTACATCCGTCCCCGCCACTGCTTGGGACGCTGCCAAGAGGAGAGGGTAATCCTGAGTGCCGCCAAGGGATCCGCAAGGGGGGAAAGCCAAAAGAGCCAGCGCCCTTGACCGGTTTGCCAATCGTAGGCGGGGGCGATCGCCAGCATCATGCCCCAGCGGATTAGCACCAGCAAGCCATTGAGCAGGGTGGCTATCTCTAGGGGCAAGGTGGGAGCAGTCACTGCTAGGGCGATCCCTCCCAAAACTAACAAAGGCAACGGCAATCCCTGCACTGCCCAGAGAAAATAGACATCGCCCCACACTTGGGCTGCTGGTGTGGCATCTTTGAGGTCAAGCGATCGCCCCCATTCGCGCCATGTTTCGGCCATCCCCTCATACATCCGCACCTTGAGCACCTTTGAGCCATCGCGAAAGGCCACCCGTGCCCCCCTAGCCGCCGCCGCCCGCACCAAGGTCACATCGTCGCAAAAGGAAGCAGCGGCCACCTGGTAGCCGCCCATGGCCTCAAGGCGCGATCGCCGGATCAGTAGGCATTGACCATTGGCTAGAATCCGTTCCGGCTGAGTTTCCACTGCACGCGCTGCCCCAAAGCGATAGATCAAGGTTAACAGCAACGCCGGTTGTAGCCACCATTCGCCCCCGGTCTTGAGAATAAACCGTGGTGAGAGGGAAACGAGATCCAATTGCTCCCGCTGCGCCGTCTCCAAAAGGCTGGCGATAAGGCCGGGTTGCGGTTGCGTATCCGCATCAATGCCCAAAATCCACTCGCTATCGGGATGGGCACGACAAAAGCCCGTATGTAATGCCCAAGGCCGTCCCACCCACCCCGGTGGTAAGGGGGGATCAAACTCCAGTTGCAGACGGGGATCGCGATGCTGTGCTGCCCGCACCATCTCAGCCGTGCCATCTTGGGAATGACTATCCACAATCAGAATTTCCCGCACCTCGTAGCCTTGGCGCATTACGCCTTCTAAACAGGGTTGCAGCCGCTGCGCCTCATTGAGGGTCGGTACGACAATGGAGACTTTGGCTAAGTTTTCCGGGCGTGAGGGCTGCGGTTCCAAGGGGGCAGGGCGTCGCCAACCTGCTGTCAGGCGGGCCATTAAAACAGCCGCCCAAGGTGCCTGTGCCACGATCGCGCCGCTGGCGATCGCCGCTAGTCCAACTGCAACGGTACTCAACTTGCGTCTGCCTCGTTTTCTAATGGGGAAACCTCCTCTGGGGAGAGCTTCAGCCGTTTGATCGGCAAATTGGCAATCAAGGCTGTTGTCCGCTGATCCGACTCTAGGGAAACGGCTATCCCTTCTGGGTCTAGCTCCACATAGCGGGAGACCACCTCTAAAATATCGCGCCGCAGATTGTTCAAAATTTCCGGCGTCAGCGCCGCGCGATCGTGCGCCAAGACAAGCTTCAAGCGCTCTTTGGCAGTGGTGCGACTGGGGGGAGTCCGCGTAAACAGCCGCTCCAGAAGTTCACTGATCATCCCTTTGCCCCAAACAAGCGTCGAATCCGGTTAAATAATCCCCCGCTTGCTGCCTCTAAATCGAGAAACTCCACCTTTTCCCCCTCTAAGCGGCGGGCAATGTTCATAAAAGCCTGACCCGCCAGCGATGGCGAGTCTGCCAAAACCAGAGGCTCCCCTTTATTGGTGGAAACAATGACCTTCTCATCCTCCGGCACAATGCCAATCAGGGGAATCGAAAGAATTTCTTGGACATCTTCGACGGACATCATATCGTTGGCGGCCACCATTGCCGGGCGCAAGCGATTCAAAATCAACTGGCTGTTGCGAATGCGGTAGGCTTCCAAAAGACCGATCACGCGATCGGCATCCCGCACCGCGGCAATTTCTGGGGTAGTCACCACCAAGGCTTCCTGAGCCGGAGCAATGGCATTGCGAAACCCTGCCTCGATCCCGGCCGGACAATCAATCAGGACATAGTCATAGTGCTTACTCAGGGCTGAGGCCAACTGTCGCATTTGCTCCGGGGTAATGGCATCCTTATTGCGGCTTTGGGCAGCGGGCAGTAACACCAACTTATTCAGGCGTTTATCGCGCACAAGGGCTTGATCCAAGCGACACTGCCCCGTCAGCACATCAATGGCGGTATAAACCACCCGATTTTCCAAACCAAGCAGGAGGTCGAGATTGCGCAAGCCAAAGTCCGCATCAATGAGCACCACCGATCGCCCCAATTTGGCCAAGGCCACCCCAATATTGGCACTGGCAGTTGTTTTCCCCACGCCCCCTTTACCCGAAGTAATGACAATCGTGCGCCCCATTCAACTTCCTAGCGATTGGCTTACTAGAATAGATTATCTCAAGGCGCCTCAGATAAAGCGAAGACTCGTCCCCAACTCAAGGCAGGGGCAATTTGAATCCCTTGCTCTGTTGCATAGGCTACTTCCGGATAGGGAGGGTTCGGAGGGGCCGGGGTGCGAGCCACAAAATCGGCAATCCGTAACTGGGTGGCCGCCATCTCTAGGGTCATAATCCGTGCCCCTAAGTTACCCTTAGCACCGGCGTGAGCAACCCCCCGTAAGCGTCCCCAGACAATAATATCTCCGGCGGCAATAATGCTGGCACCGGCATGGACATCGCCGACAATGACCACACTGGCCTCATGGTGAATTTCCATTCCCGATCGCAGGGTTGTTTTCAAGTAGAGGGGGTTGGCTGTGGCTATTGGGTCGCCATTGGTCTCCTTGGCCAGTAAGGGGGGCAGTTCCCCCTGTTGGACACTGTAGCCAAGGGTCGCAGCGGCGATCGCCGTCTGGCGGCGTTCGGTAATAATTTTGTCCAATCGCAACTGATGCTCGCTAAGAGCTTCCGCCAACTGTTGAATCTGGGATTGATCTAAAAGCCGCTGTCCACAGGCACAATCTACGGGTAAGGTCTCTGACCAGAGGTGTTCTTGACCGACAAAGTATAGTTGCAACTGCGGCCACAGATCAATCCAGTCCAAATCAGTGGGCAATGTGAGTCGGTAGCGCCCTGCGCAGTGTTCTAAAACAATGCCACTGACAATCGGTGCACCGTGCTCAACCTCAGGAGTCGCCTCAATACTTTCAGTAGGTTCCGCTACAGGGGTTGACTCCGCCTCACTCATGGTTTTTCTACCCGCAGTCGCTGTGTAATCAAGACCATGCCGGTATCTCGAATTAAGGCCACCGAGACCCAACGGTTACCAGGTTCTTGGGGGGCGCGTCCCACCTTAAAAATGCCACCCGCAGAGAGGAGTTCCAATTTCACAGAACCGGGATTGGCGTAGGTTTGGGCATTAATGGGCTGGTCACTGGCAGCCCCAAGGAGAATTGCGTTGCCAACGGGTTCTTGGACAATGGCATCGAGGCTAAATTCTTCACCGGGGCGCACGGTTTGGGGAAGCGAAAATTGCACGGTGGGCGGTGTTGTCCCAATGGTCACCGTGGTATTCTCTTGGGTAATGTCTTGGCGGAGAATTTTGCCGTTGCGAATTACTTGGGTGGCTTGGAGGTTGCCACGCAGGATTTGCGGGCGATCGCTAGTGCCGCCGCTGCCTTCAATTGTCGTTCTAACGTCCAAGATCCAGTCATTGCCCTGCTGCTGCCAACGATTGACGGTTGTACGGTAGCGGATGTCGCGATAGGGCTGCCAAAACGTCGGCAGTTGTTTGCGCAATATGTCCAGCGTGAGGCCATCCCCTGTTTTGAACTCAGGGTCATAGAAGGCCAAGACCGCCTCTAAATTCTTTTGACTAGCTGCTGCATCTAAACCATTGACCACCGCCTGCACCGATTGCGGTAGCGCAGCCGAGGTAGCTTGCGCTAGGGGAGCCGCCCAGGTTTGCTTCGGAACCCCCCCACAAATGGCTGCCAAGCCAAGGACTGAAACCAGAAAATAGCGACGCATTGTGAACCGCCTTTGCTCCTAGGGTCTATTCATCATCAAAATTGGCGGAGTTATCCTGCTCGTCAGTAGGGGGACGATCCAAGGGCTGATAGGGCACATACTCACTGCCATCGGTGGTGCCTTCAGGACGCGGACGGGGAGGGCGACGGCGCAGGGGGCGATCGCTTGCTGTTTCTGTAGTAGGCGGCGGAGGACGGCGGGTGGGACGGCGCGTTGGTGTCGGCGGGCGATAAGGTTCATCCACAATCTCATCTGCGGTTGGCGTTGTTGGTCGAGGACGACGAGAGGGGGGACGACGTACACTAGAACGGCTGGGAGGTTCAGTACGGGACGGGCTGCTGCGCCGTGAGGGTAACCGTCCTACTGGGGGAGTATCCTCCAAATCCTCATCTTCATAGCGCGATCGCGACACCTCACGGCTACCGCGAATGCGCCGTAGGGGCGGATAGTCCTCCTCTTCTTCCTCGTCTTCGTAGGGTTCAAGTTCCTCTATCTCTGCACGGTAAGTGTAGCTGCGGCTGACGGGTCGCTCTTCATCTACAATTGGGGTATTCCGCCGCGCCTGCTCTGTGGCCACTCGCCGCAAACGAATACTCTCGTAGGCAAAAAATGCAGCAGTCCCCGTCAGTAGAAACTGGCCAAAGAGAAGAATGGGATCAAGGCGCCACCCTTGAAAAAAGAGAATCCCACCGCACAGGAGAGCCACTGCGGCAAAGAAAATATCGTGATCTCGCGCCAGCTCTGGCTGAATCGAGCGCAAAAAATAGAGGAGCGCACCCGCAACCGCTAGACCAATCCCCAAGATGCCAGCAGGCCCGAGTCCAACATTGACAATTTGACCAAGGAGAGGAGAAAAGAAAAGATAAGTCATTATAAACCATTGCCTGAGAGGGCAAAATAGCACTAAGAGTCACAGCTCTATGGCCATGACCCTATTCTAGCGACAAGTGGCAACCGCACCCGTTGGTCTGACCCTTAGGAAGAGCGTTGCACTTTATCAATTTGGCTGATGGTGATCAGGGCAATGAAGGTGAGACCCAAAACCACGGCTCCCGACACCAAGCCAATGAAGAAGCCTTTGAGGGAAGGGGTAATCGTCAACAGTAGAGGGTACGCAAAGTGGATCATGGCGTTTGCTTGCAGGTCAAAGTGAACACTAGGATTTTAACAAAATCTGGCTTCCCTGCTGAAACACTAGCCCCAGTCTCGCCAAGCCCGCAGTCGCGTGAGCAGCCGCTGCTGAATCCACTCCCAAAAAGCAAAGGAAAAGGAACTTCGGGGCTGGTCTCGCGGTACTAAGCCAATATTGGCACCCACAGGTCTCAGCGATCGCCCCATGGCCATTGCCGCTTCACGCGCTTCCTCTTTAGGATTTAGAAACGTAAGGGTGGGAGCGGGTAACCAACGGGCCAATTCGCAATAGCGATCTCGGGGATGATTTTTCACTTCCCCTTCCACCACTAAGGTCGCCGATTCCCCACCATCCACTGCCGTGGCATCCGTCACCCCCTGCTCGAGTAAAAAGGCCTGAAGCTGGGGAAAGGATACCCCCGGCGAACCGCCGTTGCCCCGCCCATCACTGACTAAGAAAATATACTCATTGCCCCGCTTGCCCAGAATCGCCTTCGGTGAGGTGCGATCGCTCCCATCCACAGGGAGTTTTTTACCTGCCTCTAACAACTGCTGCGAGCCACTCACCACATGAAACGGCTGCGCTGGTAACCTGCCGCGATAAAACTCAATCCCGCCTTGGGCAGGAAAGTGAACCATTGCTGCATAGCCCCTCTCGTAGGGACGCACCACCCGACCGTTAACAATGTAGGTGCCGAGAAGCCCGGCCGGAATCGTACCTCGACCGGTTAAGCACGTTTGCCGCAGTGCTCGATAACCAATGCCCTCAGGATTCGTCTTGCCCATGATCCATTTTTGATAGTCCTGCAAAGAGGGCAGAGATTGAGCATTCAACCAGCGGAAGAAGTTCGTATTCATGGCTGCCACCGCTCCTGTGCGCCGCGCAAAAGCCGCCGTCGTCTCTAGATAGGTGTCTTCACCAGCGGGGGCAGGTTCGGTCATGACGACTCGATAGTCCGCCATCGGCGCTGCCACCATGTGCACCTGTGTTTGCCCTATCCTGTGGGTCGAGTATTGAAGAGTGGCCAGCGACGCTCCTGCCAAGGTCACCACGCTCAGCATCTCTTTTCCTCCTCCGGCATAACCTTCGGTTTTAGGGAGTCATCCTTAGCTTAGGACGCAACCACAGGCAAGGGGGTACCTCGCAGCCTCCACAATAGTGAAGAAATCAACATAAATCTTTAGGTTCTTTTAACCCACATCCTTAGGGAATCTGCCTAGGATCAGGATGGGATTTTCTGGACGCTTTGGCACCATGGAACAAATACCCGCCCCCATTTGGACACTGACCGCCGGCGTTGTTGTCACCCTGATTAGTTTCTGGGTTGGACAGCACCATGGCCTTCTGCCGGAACAAGCTTCTGAGCAGGCGCCCTTAGTGGACAACTTCTTCAACATTATGCTCACAATTGGTACCGCCCTCTTTTTGGTGGTGCAGGGTGCCATTCTTCTTTTTGTGATTCGCTATCGCCGCCGCCCCGGTGATGAAGGGGATGGCCTGCCCGTTGAGGAAAACTTACCCCTAGAGGCTTTCTGGACTGCGATTCCCGCCCTAATTGTGATTTTCCTTGGCATCTACAGTGTGGATATTTTCCAGCGCATGGGGGGTCTCAATCCAGGGGATCATGCCCTGCACTCGATGCATACGCCGAAGCAAGCCGTTGCTGTTGTTGCCGAAGCCCCCTCGAAAACCACCAGCGATGCAACTGCCCTCTTAGCAGCTGCGCAAACCCCTGAAATTGGCATTGGCGCCAGCCCCGATGTTCAAGGCAAAACCCCAGACGTAGTGGTGGATGTGGCGGGTATGCAATATGCCTGGATTTTCACCTATCCCGACAGCGGCATTGTCTCTGGGGAACTCCATATTCCGGTGGGCAAGGATGTACAGTTAAACCTTTCTGCCCGCGATGTCATCCATTCCTTTTGGGTGCCCCAATTTCGTCTAAAGCAGGATGCGATTCCCGGTGTACCCACTGAACTGCGCTTTAAGGCGACTAAGGTGGGGACATACCCCGTTGTCTGTGCTGAACTCTGTGGTGGCTACCATGGTGCCATGCGCACCCAAGTGGTCGTACATACCCCAGAGGAGTTTGAAACGTGGCGCAGCCAAAACAAGATGACAGCAACGGCGCCGGTCATCCCCTCCCTTCGCGATCGCCATGTCGAGGAGATGGGGGTAACCCCGCAATTGGTGGCGCAGGTGGAAGCAATGACCCACCACCATTCTCCTGACAAGCGTTAGTTTTTTCCTACGGTTGCATTCTTGAGAGAGTTATGGCGCAAGCACAACTGCCGCTAGAAACCCCCTTGTCGCTCCCTGAGCATCCCAAGGCGTGGAAGTGGTACGACTATTTCACCTTCAATACCGATCACAAGGTCATCGGCATTCAATATCTGGTGACCGCCTTTATCTTTTACCTCATCGGTGGCCTGATGGCGGTGGCCATGCGCACGGAGCTGGCAACGGCCGATTCCGATTTTCTGAATCCCAATCTCTACAATGCCTTCATGACCAACCATGGCACGATCATGATCTTCTTTTGGGTGGTGCCGGCAGCGATCGGGGGCTTTGGCAACTACTTGGTGCCCTTGATGATAGGGGCGCGGGACATGGCCTTTCCTCGCCTAAATGCCTTGGCGTTTTGGCTAAATCCGCCGGCGGGGGCGTTACTTTTGGCCAGTTTTCTCTTTGGCGGTGCCCAAGCGGGTTGGACTGCCTATCCACCCTTGAGTACGATAACCGCCACCACGGCTCAGAGTCTGTGGATTCTGGCGATTGTCCTGGTGGGCACCTCCTCCATTATGGGATCGGTGAATTTCATTGTCACCATCTGGAAAATGAAAGTGCCCAGTATGCGCTGGAATCAACTCCCCCTCTTTTGCTGGGCAATGCTGGCTACCTCCCTCCTAGCGCTAGTGTCAACACCCGTACTCGCAGTGGGTCTAATTTTACTACTGTTTGATATTAACTTTGGCACCTCGTTTTATAAACCCGATGCCGGTGGCAATGTCATCATTTACCAGCACCTGTTTTGGTTTTACTCTCACCCGGCGGTGTACCTGATGATTCTGCCCATCTTTGGCATTATGTCCGAGGTGATTCCGGTTCATGCCCGTAAGCCCATCTTTGGCTATCAGGCGATCGCCTACTCCAGTTTGGCCATCTGCTGCGTGGGTCTCTTTGTCTGGGTACACCACATGTTCACCAGCGGGACGCCCCCTTGGATGCGGATGTTCTTTACCATTTCGACACTGATTGTGGCCGTACCGACGGGGGTGAAAATCTTTAGTTGGGTGGCGACCCTCTGGGGGGGCAAAATTCGTCTCAACAGTGCCATGCTCTTTGCCATTGGCCTACTGTCAATGTTTGTCTTGGGTGGCCTCAGCGGTGTCACCTTAGGGACTGCCCCTGTGGATATTCACGTCCACGATACCTACTATGTGGTAGCCCACTTTCACTATGTGCTCTTTGGGGGTTCCGTCTTTGGTCTCTATGCCGCGATTTACCACTGGTTCCCCAAAATGACGGGGCGACTCCTCGATGAGCGCTTGGGAATTCTGCACTTTGTCCTCACCTTCATTGGCACCAACCTAACCTTTTTGCCGATGCACGAGTTGGGACTGAAAGGGATGCCACGGCGGGTGGCCATGTACGATCCCCAGTTTGAGCCGATTAATCTGATTTGTACAATTGGTGCTTTTGTCTTGGCTTTCTCGATTATTCCTTTCTTGATTAATGTCCTCTGGAGCTGGAATAAGGGCAAAATTGCCGGCGACAATCCTTGGCGTGGTCTCAGCCTAGAGTGGACAACTAGTTCACCGCCGCTGATTGAAAATTGGGAAGTGTTGCCCGTGGTCACCAAAGGTCCCTATGACTACGGTATTGAGCAGCGCAGGGGGAGTACGGATGAGGACGAGGAAGAGTAGGACATTCTAGGAGCGATCGCCATGCAAAGTACTGTTGACTCTCAAGCGACGGCCATAGCCGTTGATCATGCCCATGAACATCCAGATTTTCGGGTTTTAGGGTTGCTAATTTTTCTAATTTCTGAATCTCTGATGTTTGGCGGCCTCTTTGCCGCCTATTTACTCCTACGGGGCATGCATGAGCAATGGCCACCGGAAGGCACCGAGGTGGAACTTCTCGTGCCCACCATTAACACGCTCATCCTGATCTCCAGTAGCTTTGTCATCCACTACGGTGATGTTGCCATCAAAAAGGATGATGTTCGCAGTATGCGCAAGTGGTACTGGATCACGGCGGCCATGGGGGCGGTGTTCCTCGGCGGGCAAGTTTATGAGTACCTCACGCTTGGCTACGGCCTACGCACCAATGTCTTTGCCAACTGCTTCTATGTGATGACGGGCTTCCACGGCCTCCATGTCTTGGTCGGCATTTTGCTGATTTTGGGGGTGATCTGGCGATCGCGCCGCCCCGGACATTACAACGCCCACAGGCATACGGGGGTGGCCATGGCAGAAATCTACTGGCACTTTGTGGATGGGATCTGGATTATTCTCTTTGTGCTCTTGTATATCCTGACGCGCTTCTAGGGACAGGTTTTGAACTGAGGCGATTGGGGATCGAAGTTGCACCGATAAACCACGGGAGCCTGCCAACTCAAGGGAATCTCCAAGAGGTCACGGGTACCCGTGATCCCCTGTAAGAGAAACAAAATCAACGCAAGGGAATTCAAACCGATGTGAATGCGCCGCCACGTGAGCGATCGATCTTGGTAGATCTCACGCACCATGGCCACAGAAAAAATCATCAGCATCACAGCCCCTAAGCCAAAGTAAAAGTGGGAAGCCCACCACTCGTCATCGCGGCGAAAGACCCCTGGCTGAAAGGCGAGAATGACCACCCCCATCCCGGAGAGGGTGGCAAAGACAGCACGCCACAGCCTTGACTGAGCACGATAGAGAAGCACCGTGGCTGCAATGGTAGCAATAAACATCAATGCCACAAGAACCACAGAGAGGGGTTGCAGCGTGTTATTCTCCGCCTGCATCAAGAAGCCCTGAAACCCAAAGACGACCGAATAGGCCAAGGCTACCAATGTAATGCCGATCACGCCGGCAGCTAAGAGCTTGCCCAACTTTACGTGCCAACTGCCCACCGTAGTGGAAATTGAGGCGGAGTCTTTGAGGCGACGCTGCCGCGTTTGGAGGGCAAAGAAGGCGGTGATCCCCAGCACGGGAAAGATAAATGTGCAAGCTAGGATGGGATGCAACAGCAAAATGATGTCTTTGAGATTGAGAAACATACCGGCGAAGAAAGACAAAGCCAGTTTTAAGGTAGCGTAAGAAATGGACGGGCGATCGCAACCTAGGGACGCGGTAAATCAAAGAAGAGGAGTTTTGTCAGTAATCCAACGGCAGCCACTAACAGTGTCACTAGGAACCCCCACAGCCGTGCATCCGTCCCTGCTTGTCGCTTGGAAATGTCCTGTAAAGTGGACTCTACTGTATCAATCCGCTGCTCAAATTTGGCTTCCACAGCATTGATGTGCTGTTCAAGCTTGGCCTCCACGGCATTAATCTGTTGTTCTAGTTTGGCTTCGACGGCATTAATGCGCTGTTCAAGCTTGGCCTCCACAGCATTAATCTGTTGTTCCAGTTTGGCTTCAACAGCATCAATTTTGTCCTCAAGCCTTTGGAATTTCTCGTTACTAGTGGCAATGTGAATATCCAGCTTTTTCTCTATGGCTTGGATGGCAGTCTGCATTACCCGCATGTCGGCTTGCATCCCTTGGATAGCATCCAAGACTTGGCTCAATTCGGAACGGGTAATGGGTTCAGCCATACCTCTGAAGTTTGATTAACGGACGTGGAGGGATTCGAACCCCCGACCCTCAGAACCGGAATCTGATGCTCTATCCACTGAGCCACACGTCCATCTTTCTCATCATAGCATTAACCAAGGTAGGCTTGCTGAACCCGTGGATCATTGAGGAGATCTACTGCACTGCCGCTTAGGGTCATTTGACCCGCTTCAAGCACATAACCGCGATCGCCCAATTGCAAGGCAAGATGAGCATTTTGCTCCACCAGCAGCATCGTCATTCCCTGTTGCCGCAGTTGCGCCAAGATGGCAAAAATTTCCCGCACTAAATTGGGCGCTAAGCCTAAACTGGGTTCATCGAGGAGCAGTAAGCGGGGACGACTCATCAGAGCACGGGCGATCGCCAGCATTTGTTGCTCACCACCACTAAGGGTTCCTGCCAGTTGGTGTTGCCGCTCCCGTAGTCTGGGAAAACGCTTGAGTTGTGCTTCGAGATCCTGTTCAATCTGCGCCTCATCTCGACGGCAGTAGGCACCCAGCAGGAGATTGTCGCGCACGGTTTGGCGTGCAAGAACCTGACGCCCCTCTGGACAATGGGCAATGCCCAGCCTCACTAATTCATGAGGCGATCGCCCTGCAATGGATTGACCGGCAAAGCGAATAGTGCCTTCACTGGGAACGAGTTTAGAGATGGCGCGCAGGAGAGTCGTTTTACCGGCACCATTGGCACCCACAAGGGTAATGCACTCCCCGGCTTCAATGGACAAACTTACCCCTCGCAGAGCACAAATGCCACCGTAGTGGACGCTCAGGGACTCAATTTCTAAAATGTGTGCTTGAGAACTCATCCACTAAGCCATGGTCTGGGATTCCTTTGAGTTATGAGAGCCACGCTGCCCCTCTTCCCATTCAGCAATGGCAGCATTTTCTCTTTGGGCAGCAGCACTGGTGATGAGGGCGGCAATTTCCCGAGGAGAGAAACTGCGCTGTCCACAGGCGCCTTCTTCTAGAAGGATAGGGCAGAGATTACGTTGCAGTCCTTTGAAGATGGCGCGGGCGCGATCGGGATAGCGAAAGTTGTGGTCAAATAAACTGGCCATCTGAGACATCCAAGAGCACTGCCATTATCCTAAATCCTATGGGCACACCCATTGCCAATGGTAGTGTGGACTATTGTTTTCTCCCCCTTTTGCAATGAAGGTAGTCTTGGGGAATTTCCCGTACACCCACAGCGGTATTGATGAGAATCGGCCAGATGGAGGTAATGAAGATCACAAAGATTGCGGCGAGTTCATTTTGGCGCAATGCCGCAAGGGAGATGGGTACCTACGCCAAGGGTGCCACCATGCGCAGAAATTGAAAGATGGGGTCGAGGGACTTATTCAGGACTTTACTGGTTCCCACCAAAATCCCCAGAGTAATTCCGACAATGGCGGCCAACCCATAGCCTTGGGCAACGCGGGTCAAGCTAATTAGAGTTTGTCGTGCTAACCCCTGATCAAGGGGGCTGTTGTAGTAAAAGGGATGAAAGATCAGATAGCGACTACGCTCATAGGGCATGGGCATCTGCCACTGACCACCATCAATCCCGCCGGCGGCGGAGCCAATCACCACATTTCCCGAGCACTGGCCCAGTTGGCCTGCTTGGAGATTTCAGCATTGGTGAGACCATGCTTAGCAAAGAAGCCTTTTTCTTTGGCAATAATCAGGGGAGCGGATTCCACAATGGGCATAAAACCTAATTTAATCGTGTCCGTTTCCACTGCACCCGTAGTGGTCGTCCCCCCTCCCTGCTGTTGTCCTTGGGGAGTTTCTGCGGGAGCACATCCCTTGAGGGCGATCGCCCCCATGGCGGTAGCAGTGGCAGTCATTAGAAAACGACGACGCGACAATTGAGACATAGCGTGACCTATATGGAGAACAGTAAATTTATAATCTGAGCTAATGTTATTAACCCCCTCTATCGGTGCAATTTCCCTACTTGATTCAAGGGTGTGAGGAGTAACGGCAAATCAACTTGTTATCAACCTTTAGCTTCAACTTGATTTGAACAAATTTAGCCTGCACTGCCCCATCCTCGCGTAGCAGGTGGGGGTTAACGCGCGGCAATGAAGCGAAGCGGAGTTGCCAATAAATGAATCATCGTAGCCCTGATTCTCAATGTACTCACTTCCTAGCCATCATCAACTGCATGCTAGTAAAATTGCTCTAGGGTAACTCGAAACCCCATCATCTGCATCGCTGCTAGAGGGATTCTTAAACTCACTTGCCGAAAGGACAGTGAGGAGTATTTGGGCAAAAGTTCCCGATACTCGTCTAGAAGCTGAGCTTGTTTGTGTGACCTGTGGACTCTCAAGTCTCAGGTTGGCATTGACACCACCACTTCGCCTCAGCAGGGGGTCTGGGCTTCATGTACTTTAGAGGATGTGCTCTTGGAGGTAAACTTCGGCCTTGTCGGGAGCCAGCGGCGGAGCAAAAAGATAGCCTTGACCATAGGTGCAACGGAGAGAGCGCAACAGTTCTAGTTGGGTCGTATTTTCAATGCCCTCGGCAATGCAATCAAGGTGCAGGTTGCGCGCTAGAACCAAAATCGTGTGTACCACCTCTAGGTCTTCTTGGCTGCGATCCATTTGGGAAATGAAGGAGCGGTCAATTTTAATGCCATCAAGAGGAAGATTGCGCAAATAGCTCAGGGAGGAATATCCCGTGCCAAAGTCATCAATGTTAATGCGCACGCCCATCCCCTTCAGCTCGGCGAGGATTTCACGGGTAGAATCCAAGTGCTGCATCAGCGTACTCTCGGTAATTTCGATCTTGAGAAATTGACCGGCTAAATGATGATGCTTAAGGGTTTGCTCAATCTCAGCTGCAAGGGTGGGCAACGAAAATTGATTAGCAGAAAGATTGATACTCATTGTCAAGCCCATGGACTGGAGTTTGGGGTACTTTTGCTGCCACTGCTGCAACTGCTCACAGGCATTGTGCAAGACCCAGCGGGAGAGTTCAAAAATCAGCCCTGTTTCTTCGGCAACAGGAATAAAGACCTCAGGGGAAATGAGGGTATCCCCCTTTTGCCAACGGAGCAGCGCCTCAAAACCTCTCAGAAGTTGGCTACGGAGATTGACAATAGGCTGATAGTGTAAGGCAAAGTCACCCCGTTCAATGGCTTGCCGCAGTTCGACTTCTAAATGCAGGCGATCGCGCACCTGTTGCAGCATGATAGGGTCAAAAACATTAATGCGATTGCGTCCTTTGATCTTGGCGTGGTACATGGCCATGTCAGCATCCCGCAAGAGTTCTTCACTACTGGTGTAATGGGCACCTCCCATCACAAGGCCAATACTCACAGTGCTGTAGAGGGTGTAGTGATCAATTTCAAAGGGGTGGCTGAGCCGCTCCCGCAGCCCTTGGGCAATGGCTTGAGCCTGTTCTAGGCCCTGAATATCATTGAGCAACACGGCAAATTCATCGCCACCTAAGCGGGCTACGACATCCTGAGGACTGACACAACGACTGAGCCGCTTGGCAAGTGCTTGCAGGAACAAATCGCCAATGGAGTGTCCGAGACTGTCGTTGAGGGTCTTGAAGCGATCTAAATCCAAACAGAGAACGGCATAGTGGTAGTTGGGGTGCGCTGCGGCATGGCTGAGGGTCGTACGCAAGTGTTCCTCAAAGAGCCAGCGATTGGGTAAATGGGTGAGGTGGTCATGGCGAGCTTGGTAAAGGAGTTGGGCTTCGATGGCTTTGCGCTCTTGAATTTCCCTTTGGGCTTTTTGATAGAGTTCCGCTTGCAGAATGGCGATCGCCAACTGGGTTGAAATTTGCTTAATCAATTCAATTTCACCGTCTTGCCAGTCGCGGGGATGGGCGCATTGATGACAGATAAGCAACCCCCAAAGCCGCCCCTCGACAACAATCGGTACGACCAGAGTAGCCTTGACCTGATAGTGTGCCAGCAGATCCCGATAACAAGGGACGACAGGAGCTGTGTCTAAGTTATTCACTACATGAATGCGACCGCGCTTGTAGGCTTCGATATATCGCTCTGTAAAACAGGAATCCCCCACAACGTCCCCAAGGGCCGATAACCAAGGGGGAAGAACTGCTTCCACCTCCATAATGCCGCGCCAGTCATCAAGGAAACGATAAATGAGCACGCGATCGCACTCGAGAAGTTCCCGCACCTCCTTGACAGCAGTTTCGAGAATCGTTGAAAGTTCAAGGGTTTGATGAATATGCTGGGTAATTTGCACCAGTAGGCGATCGTATTGGGCTTGGCGCAAGAGTTGCTGTTCCACCTGATGGCGATCGATGGCGCGGCGGATACTACGTGCCAGCACGTTGGGACTAAGTTCCTGAAAGCTCAAGTAGTCCTGAGCACCACTGTGGAGTATCTGAGTTGCCAGATCAGGGCGATCGCTAGGATCAATCACAACTAGGGGCAAATGTGGATAGCATTGCTGGAGTGTTTGCACGGCTTTAAGAACATGATCTCCTTGAGCAATGAGGACAAGGACATTGGGTTTGGCCTGAGCAACCACACCAGGAGTTAAGTGAGAATACAGACAGGTGTGAACTTGATAGCAAATGTAATCAATCTCTGCGAGATGGGGATATAAAATTTCACCCGCTTGGGGGATTTTTTCAATGATCAATAAGTTAAGAAAAGATACCGAAGATATGGATGGCGAAGAAAAGGATGGTACCTGACCTGAGGTTGTTTGCGGTATCTCCAGCAACTCATGGGGATCATTATTCATCACAGGAAGCATCGTTACTTTTTTGAGCATTTTTGATGATGTATTCAACAGGAATTCTTGCTATAGTGAGCTAATAAAGCATCTTGATTTTAGGTAAGTATTGATTTTCTTTCTAAATCCATCATAACAACTGAGGGAGATCACTGTTGAAATGAAATGAATAAGATGAAATGAATAAGAAGCACCAAAGAGTCTCTACACAGCGGTATTTTGGATTATTAATAAAAATAAAAAGATTATAAACTTTTATCTATGATAGAGTAAATAAGCAAGCTGAGCTGCTTTTGACGCGGCTCTATATTCAGTAAAAGACTAGAGGACAACTGTGGCCAAAGCTAGAATCGAGCACCGATTCCTAGGCGAACCAAAGGATATCCAACACTGGAAAAGCTCGCACCTGCATCAATAATGACCGGCTCGATTTGATGTGCCATGGCCACCCCCGCCGCTGTATAGCCACCATACGTCGCAACACCGGCATTAAATGTGGTTTCCCCAGAACGGGCAGGAACAATCGGCATTAGAGCTGCTGCCGAGGCAATCCCTGCAAAAGCCTCACCCCTTAATTTGTTAATTTGGGCATCTGTATAAGCATTTGCTGCGCTTAGAGCTGCTGTCCCCATACCATCCACATAGGCTTTGTTAACGGCATCCGTGGGATTAATCGGTGTGGCAACATTATTAGTAATACGTCGCTCTGCACCCGGTGCACCCACAGAAACTGTATTTGGCTGATTGGCGACGGAATTTGCCCCGATAGCCACACTGTTGACAGCTATCACTTGAGCATTGTGACCCAAGGCAGTTCCGTTTTGGGCGTTGACCGTAGCTTGACCACCCAATGCTGTGCCTTGAGCAGCAGTGACTTGAGCACTACGACCGATCGCAATCCCATCTGCTGATCCAGCAGCAACATTTGCGGCATTGCCGATCGCAATACTACTAGCAGGGTTTGCTGTGCTATTGCTGCCAATGGCAACACTATCAGCGCCTAAAGCACGGTTTTGGAAGCCTACAGCGGTGGCGTCGCGTTGCGTGGCTTTGTTCTGCATGCCTACAGCGGTGTTATTGTCACCTTTAGCTTCGTTCTCCATGCCTACAGCGGTGTTGTTGCTGCCTGTTGTGTTAGTAGTGCCATCAGCAACATTTTTGTAGCCTACTGCTGTATTGTTGTTACGAGCTGCATCTGGAAATGGCCCACTTCCAGGTGGGGTGCCGGTTGTGCCTACAGTATTCTCTGCACCGATCGCTGTGTTGTTGTTCCCTTCTGGTGGATTTGGATTTGACGCATCAAATTCAAACCAATTTTATTCCGAGACCCCAAGG
>NZ_JBKBHV010000035.1:0-24162 GCF_046299635.1 Thermosynechococcus sp.
AACAAGCTGAAATTGAGTAATTCCTCCCGCTGGTCGTCTGCCGCTTCACCAGCACTGCGGCACTTTTCAGGTAGGGCTTGGGGTGGCCTAAAAACTGTTCGCGAATCCAGCAACACTCTTGGCTGCCTTGCTGTTCTAGGGGCAGACAGGGATCAAGACCCGCATGCACAACAAACACATCCCCCAAATCTTGATAGAAGGGAACTGTGTGCAGCCAGTCAAGGTGTTCCCAAAGCAAATCAGTAGAAGTGTAGCTGGCAAGGGTTTCATCGCCGCCACTATTGCACCAAACAAAAAGCCGTGCTGGATTGATTTGTTTGCCCTCGAAGGTGAGGAGCATCATGTCTTCGTGGTTGCCGCGCACAGCACCATAATCACACTGACGCACTAACTCCACAACGGAGGCGCTACTCGGCCCTCGATCCACAAGGTCGCCGAGAAAGTAGAGGCGATCGCCCCCCCTTGGTGAGACGAGATCCAGTAGGCGGCACACGCCTTCATAATGGCCGTGGACATCCCCAATCAGGACAAGACGATTGTCCGCTGGACACCCTACGCGATCGCCCACCGTGGTTACTCCTAGGGTGCGGTTACGGGGGTGAGGGACAGAGAATTGGGAGCGGCTGGCACTTGGGTGGTGTTCTCATAGCTAGGACCAAGCAATGTTGCCACCGTCAACACTTGGGGTGGGGTCGCATCGGGCGGGTAGAGTAAATCCACGGTGACATCCCGTTTTTCACGTGGACGCATATTTAATGTCACTAGCGGTTCTCCCCGCTGACCGCGCCGCTGCACCAAATGGACATAACGCTCTCGCATCTGTCCTAAATCATCCGTAAAGCGAACCCGCACCGTTCCTCGGAAAAAGACTTGGGGGGCAGGGGGTTCCAGAAATTGGAGGATGACACTGCGGTGATCTTGCTTGACAGGGGTTTGTAGCGTTAGAACCACCGACTGAAACTGGCGCGTATTGTTAACCAAAGGTAAGGTCAAACTATAGTGGACACCGTAATTGCCATGGGCGTAGTAGGCAGTGTCTGGATAACGTACCAACATGGGGGCACTTTGAATTTGACCGGTGCCAAGGGTACCTCGGTGGAGGGTACTAATGCCATAGGAAATGGCTCGCCCTGGAGCTGGAATATGAAGGGTAGCCCCTTGGCCATCCGTGAGGGTCGCTTGCCATTGAGACCCTTGACTCACACCCGCCACACGACCATAGAAGAAGCGACCAAACTGGCCACTATTGGGGGGAGTGGGTGGAATGTCGCGGGGGGTAACCAATTGACCGCGATGGAGCATTGCCCACCATTCCTCTAGGGTGGGTGCCCGCTCGGTACCCTGCTCATTCATGCGGGCAAACATTGACATTTGTGCCAGATAAATTGGGCCATTGCTTTCTAAATACATCAGGGTTGAGCGGCCATTGGAGGAGGAGACCTCACCAAAAGGATTTGTATCTGGAATTAAGGGCAAATTGGAGCCGACGATACCATCAGCATTTAGCATAAACTCTGCGCGGACACGATTGAGTACCGCATTGGGAAATTGCGTGGGCAAGGGTAATGGCAGATTAGCCAGCATTCGCGCTTCGCGAGGCGGAATGGTCACTTGGGAAGGAAAGAAAGTCTGGCGTACTCCCCGCAGCACTTGGTTCGTGACTCGACTCCCAGGCCCTGAAAAGACAAAGCCCGTAGGGTTATCGAGCATGGCGGGTAAATTGCGGAAGGGGGCATCCGGGGTACTTAAGAAACTAGCGGCTTGATGAAACCTGACCGTGATATAGCGATCCGTTGGGTTATAGGCCAGCAGCCCCAAATAGAGGGTTGGCGTACTCACGGCTCGATTGGATTGGGTAATGTGGTGGGCAAAGACATCAAAGCGCCCCTCTAGGGGATAGTTGAGGTGAGCCGCCGGTTGCCATTTTCCTTGGGGTGGAAATGTGGAAAGGAGAATCCCCTCAGAGCGCACCATCTCTGGACTATTGCTGTTAAAGACCGGCACATCGTCCAATTGGCCGGGAAGCGGCCGAATGTCTTGGGGAAAATAGGCGAAATTGGTGGGTGTGACGTAGGCTGTTGCAGCCGGTGGGGAAGGGACTTCAGGGGGCGGTACGTTGATGGGTACAGCATTGGATTGAACAACAACATTCGAGCGAGGCGAGTATTCCTGTACAACGGTGGATGAATGTTGAGGTGGAGTTGCTAGAGCGGCTTGTGCCACAAGAATGGGAGCCAGCATATTCGATCCAAACCACAGCATCACAGGAGTGAACAGTTCGCAAAACGAGGACAGGATAATCGTTTCTGCCCAAAAGTTGCATTCCCAAAGTATAGCCTAGGTTTGTGGAAAATCCGCTGAACACCGCATAAAAGTTGCGGCATGAGCTTACTTCCAGCTTAGGCGGCTTTGCGCGATGCCAGCCTAGAACTGGGTTTCAGACTGCGACAAGTGCTGATTAGAAAGTGGTCTAGGACAATTCTAGATCGTTTATCGTTAAGTATCCCATAGATTGAGCACGCTCAACACCGTACAGGCTGATGTAGGCCAAGGTTTTATCTGCTGGATATATCTTTAGAAAAGGTCTGTATCCGTAGATTGGCGTCAAATATTGAGAAAATCTAAAGAAACTCAACAAACTCTTAAGGTTTTTGCAGCGATGTTTATAATTCTCTCAGAAGTGGTAGTTCGCCGCCCGTGAGGATTGAGTACCGTCCATCTTATGAAGCCCCGCATCTTAATCATTGATGATGATCCTGCGATCGCTGACGTTTTGGCAATTAACCTGCAAATGGCGGGCTACGAGGTCACAAAGTCCTTAGATGGAATGCAAGGGCAAGCCCTCGCCGTGCAACTCTCTCCCGATCTGATTCTCCTTGACCTCATGTTGCCCCAAGTGGATGGCTTCACCATTTGCCAACGCCTGCGGCGCGATCCGCGTACTCAAGATATTCCGATTTTGATGTTGACAGCTCTGAGCCAAACCCACAACAAGGTGGAGGGGTTTAATGCCGGTGCCGATGATTATCTCACCAAGCCCTTTGAATTGGAGGAAATGCTGGCACGGGTACGCGCTCTTTTGCGGCGAGCCGATCGCATTCCTGCCACAGCAGGACACCGAGAAATCCTCAGCTATGGCCCGTTGACGCTGATACCCGAACGATTTGAGGTCTCTTGGTTTGGCAAAATCATTAAGCTCACGCGCCTCGAATTTGAACTGCTGCACTGTCTGCTGCAACGCCACGGCCAAACCGTTTCCCCCAGTGAAATCCTCAAGGAGGTCTGGGGCTACGATCCCGATGATGATATTGAAACGATCCGCGTCCATGTTCGTCATCTGCGGACAAAGCTGGAACCAGATCCGCGAAACCCCCGCTATATCAAAACGGTTTATGGCGCTGGCTACTGCTTAGAGCTGCCGAGTCATATTGAACCACCCAGTGCGTCCAATGCGTCCTAGGAGCCGAATTCTGGCGTATTCTCTGTCCTCGGCGTCAGGAGTCTCAAGGGTTGAAGGGGAACGGCTTGAGCAAAGACCTCCTCATTGAGAGTCTCACCAATCTTGCTCAGACGATCTTCCACCGCCTCGCGAAAGCGGGTTTGCAGCTTAGTGACCAGCGTAGAAAAGTCATTGATGTTAGGGTCAAGGGTAAGACTATCAACTCTATTACGGGAGGTGCGGGTTAAGATGCCCGCTTTGACATAGTTGGCGATCGCCCGCTTGATTCCTTCCTGACCAATGCGGTGTTGTCGTCTGTGAGCTTGCTCAAGAATAATGTTGATTATTGCCTTAAAAGGGGCATTGCACGGGCGATGGGCAATTAACCACTCTCCCACCTGAGTCAGTAAAAAATCTGCCGCCACTTCATCGGCAAAGATACCACGGTAAATTGCAACTGTGTGAATGGTTTGGGGACTGGAGGTGCGGAGGGTGTAACCTTGCGGTAGGTTATTTCGCCAGCAGAGAATCGTTCTACCCAATTGACTATTCACAGCAACGCCAATTTGTAACTGATGTTGCTCAGTTAAGTAGGCTACTAATTCAGAGGGCTTGAAAAAGCCGAAGCGCAGCGGATCCAATTGGGGTGCCACAGATTTGATTTCTTGAAATACAGTATTGAAGACGATTCCCCTAGCTAATTCCTTACGTTTTGTTGGATCGCTAGTGTAGTAGGAGAATAGCTCCAATAGTTTTTTGGTTTCCTCTTCGCAAATTGCTGATGGAGGAATTGATTCATAATTTAGCGGTTCAATAGGCAGATGTCGAGATGAGGAGGGTGTTGTGGGACTTTCTCCATTGGATTGACGAGGCGTGGTGCTGTTTCTACCATTGGTGGTGGCGGCGGAATCAATGAAGGGATTCTCAAGGAATACGAATTGGTGGCAAACCCGCTGAAAGCCGTCACTGGCAGCGTTACGATAGGCACAGCCAATCACAGTTTTGCCGTAGTCCCGCAAGCGCAGGGCAATGGAGCCAAAGCCACCATCGCCGGAAATGAGCACAAAGGTATTGATGTCAGGGTACTGGTAAACTAGGTCAATGGCATCAACGGCAATTTGAATATCTGCTGCATTACGCTGATTGTGATTGCGACCATAGACCGGTACCCGCTCGATTTGAGCCTGCTCCAATTGGGCATTGAGGGCTTGGAGAATTTGGTTTTGCCAGTTTCCATAGGCACGCTTGATGGCGATTTCCCCCAGATCAACAGTTCCCTGAATTGTTTCAAGAATCTTGTCTAGGGAAACAAGCTCATTCACTTTGGTGGGGTTCAGTCGCTCCCCTTGCTTAAAGACTAAGTTCTCAATGTCGTAGAGGACGGCGGTTTTTGGGGTAGCTGCCGGTGGTTGGGGTCTTTGAAGTAGAGTTTGAATGGTTTGCAGAGCGGCACTTTGGGCGTGAAGGGTTTCAAGCAGTGGCTCCAGTTGCTGGGCAATTAGCGGGGAGGGTTCCTGTAGATTGTTCCTCAAGGTTTGCAGGGTTTGGACGATCTCATTGTGAATGGGACGCAGGGCATCAGGAAGCGCTTGGTGCAGTTTCTGTTCAAGGTCGGTGAGTTGACGGCCTTGTTGCTGGAGTTCTCGTAGGAGAAGCTCCTTAAGTTCTGCGGTTTTCGGAGAGGACGTAAGGAAGGTGTTAATCTCCTGAAGAAGGCGATCGCTACGGCGTTGGTTCCTTTCAATGAGGGGTGCACCGGCAAGGGCACCGATGCCACTTCCTAAGAGGGTTGCTAAGGGTTGTTGAGGTTGAATCAGTGTGGCAATCCCACCGAGGGCGATCGCGCTAATGGGAGCAACGAACCAAAGCTCTGGCTTCATTCAAAATGTGATAGGAATGACACGAACTAGCAAATTATGATAGCAAAAAATGTTTAGACAGTGAGTTGGTAGCAAAAAATGTTCAGACACTGAGTTGGGCTTGACGCAGTTGACCACAGGCGGCTTGACGATCTAGACCCCGCGATCGCCGGATACTCGCAGTGACCCCTAGAGCTTGCAGTTGGCTGAGAAATTGGCGCAGACGCTGCTCAGTGGGACGTTGATACGCTGCCTCAGAAATGGGATTGTAGGGAATCAAGTTCACATGGCTTTGGAAGCCCCGCAAGAGCTGCGCCAGTTCCTCGGCGTGCTGGGGGCGATCGTTAACTTCGGCCAGAACCGTATATTCAAAAGTGATGCGGCGCCCCGTTTGCTGCACATAGGCTCGACAATCGGCAATCAACTGGCTAAGGGGATAGTGCTTGGCAGCAGGAATGAGCCGCTCTCGGAGAGCTTGGTTGGGGGCATGGAGACTGACGGCAAGGGTGGTTTGCAATTGGTACTGTGCCAGTTTCCGAATTTGGCGGGGAATGCCCACCGTGGAAATGGTGATGTGTCGCTGTCCAATGCCAATATCGCGGTTGAGGCAGGTAACCGCTTGGAGGACGGCTTTGAGGTTCAGCAGGGGTTCACCCATGCCCATAAACACCACATGGCTAACGCGGCGCTCCATTTCACTTTGGATGGTCAGCACCTGATCGATGATTTCATGGGCGGCCAGGTTGCGGCGATAGCCCCCTTTGCCGGTGGCACAAAAATCGCAGGCCATCGGACAGCCCACTTGGGAAGACACACATACCGTCAGGCGATCGTCACTGGGAATGCCTACGGTTTCAATGGTTTCTCCATCGGCCAAGGCCAAAAGGAGCTTCACAGTGCCATCTTGGGCGTCATGGCGATGGCGAATTTGGGAGCGGCCAATCTCCACCTCGGCAAGCGCCTCCCGCCACCGCTTGGGAAACACCGTAATCTCTTGGAGCGATCGCGCCCCCTTTTGATAGAGCCACTGATGGAGCTGCTGCCCCCGGTAGCTAGGTTGCCCTTGGGCTTCGACCCACGCTTTCAGTTCCGCAGCGGACTGTCCCAGCAGTACCATTGGCTTGAGGCAAGTGACTTCGTGTTTTCATCCTAACAAACTGTCAACTCCCTTGTAATTGTTGCAGGTACATCTGCGCCGGGGGATAGTCAGGGTTAAATTCAAGGGTCTTTTGAAAATAGGCGATGGCGCGATCGCGCTCCTGAAGGGTCATGTAGGTATAGCCAAGACTGTAGGCAGGCTGAGTGGTCATCCACTGGCGATCAAAGGGTTCGGCGCGATCGTAGGTGCCCTGCTCAAAGAGATCTAAACAGCGGTGAAAGTAGGGCAACGCCCCCCGATGCAAGCCCAATTCAAAGATGAGTAATCCCGCCACGTAGAGCAGGGGTGGATAGCGATCGAAGAAGCGTAGGCCATAGCTGAGGTAGGATTGAGCGGTTTCGTAGTCCTTGGTTTCAAAGGCGCGGTAGCTGACCCAAAACAGGAGATGCCGCAGCCAAGCAGTCTCCCTTGGCAAAATTCCCTGTTCAACGGCGGGGGCAATCTGCTCAAGGGCTTGTTCATACCAGGCGTGGGCGCGATCGCGATCGCCACAGGCGGCATAGTGATCGGCAAGGCATACCAAATTCGAGAGTCGGCGATCGCCCTGCTGCACCATTTTTTCAAGGATGGGAATGTTGCGATCGCGCATTTTTGCTAGAAATTCCTCTTGGCTTGGCTGATTATGGTGAATGAGGTAAACCCCCCGCAATTCACCTACGACTGCCGCTCGATCCCGATAGGAGAGTTGTTCGTGGAGGGCACCGACAAAGTGAAGATCGGCAAAGCGGCGACCCAAGCGGACATTCCAAAAGTCACTCCAGTTGCGATCGCCTGCCTGTTCACGGCGCAGCAGACTCCACTGATTGATGGCACCAGCTCCCTCAGCCGTCAATTGATCTCGCCAGTGGGGGTCTGTAACCACCAGCTCTTCATCGGCATCAATGTAAAAGATCCACTGGCCGGTGGCATAGGCAAGGGAAGCATTGCGGGCAGCAGCAAAATCCGCTTGCCAAACCACGGAATAGACATGGGGGGTAAATTCACGGGCAATGGCAATCGTCCCATCCGTAGAACCTGTGTCCACCACAACAATTTCATCTACCCAGAGCCGTACCGACTGCAAGCAGCGGCGTAATTGATGGGCTTCGTTTTTGACAATCATGCACAGGGACAAAAGCGGCGCCATCTTAAACCCGCTTGAGATACTTGGCTTCCAGCAAAAAGGCACCCCGCTCTAGACGCACGACCCAGTAGTTCCCCGGTTGCTGCCCTAGGATGACGCCTTCTTCACCAAGGGTGAGAATACTGGCGGGACGCAACATTGGCATTGGTTCTGCTGTTTTCACGTAAGGGGGCAGTTCCACAAGGCGAACGCGATCGCCCACCGCAAAGGCTTCTTCCATCTGCGCCACAGGATCATCCATCTGGGTAGTTCTGATAACAAGATCTACTAATATACCGTCTCGATTTGTAGCGCTTTTGTCAAAAGTTTTAGAGTGTCTTTAAGTAGCTTAATAGGTCGGCCATGTCTTGGGGTTGAGCTTGAAACTTGGGCATGGGAGGGGTATTGCCGCTGATAATTTGCTGAATCAGTTGCGCTTGCGATCGGCGGTGACTAATCTGCACAAGGCTAGGACCCACTTCCCCCTTGCCATCACTGCCATGACAGCCAGCGCAGTTGAGGATAAAAATTTGCTCGCCGCGACTGGGATCGCCCACCGCTGACCGTACGGCTTGGATGTAGGGATCCCACAGGGGCAACAGAAGAGAAAAGCCCCAACCGCTGCCCACCACCAGTAGTACCAAGATGGGCAGAAGCCAGCGCCATGTTGATCTCGCCCCAACTGTGTTGACTAAACTCATTCACTTATCGGGAAAGATTAAAAATTGTTTATTATTGTTACAACTGCATTCTAAACCTTGAACTCGGCGAGATTCAAGCGAGTGAGTAATAATTCCTAAACTGCTGTGCCCCTACCCTGAAAGCGATGATAGACTGTACGCAAGGCCTCGCGATCGCCGACATTGCCGGGGAACAGCACCACCGGCAGCTCTGGAAAACGGGGATGGTCGGCGCCTGTACGCACAACGGAGCAGCCGGGAATCACTTGCCCCAAAAGGCGCACGCCGGCTAGGTTTAAGCCCTTGCTCAGCACATCATTGGAGGTGATGCCCCCTTTGCTAATCAGGTAGCGTAAATCGGCGGGCAATTGCCGGACAATCGCCATCAACACGTCGGAGACTCGCTGGCCAAAGGCCAACCGTGTGGTTGCCTCCGCGAAGGTCAATTCCTCACGACTGGTGAAGATGACGGGGGTTTTCTCACCGGCGATCGCCTGCTCCACCGCCGCCAATACCTCGCCGATGATCTCAGGTTCAGCCCCTGCACTGTCCTGCAATCGCGCCACCGGCACTTCAATGGCAAATACACTGGGTTCCTCCAGCAGAGCAGTCAGTTGTTCGGTGGTGTTGCGCACGTGGGAACCCACTAAAACCACACCATAGCGACCGGGGCGGCAATAGGTGGCCATGGCCTCCGGTGGGGTGGGTTGGGGGGGCAGTTGGGCGAGGGCAGTCAGTAAACTCGCGGCACTGCGGAACAAAAAGCGTTTTCCTTGGCTGGCCAGCTGAAGCACGGCCGCTGCAAATTGGTTGAGATCGTCTTGGGTTTCGGCATCCACCACCCCACAGACATTACCGCTTAACCGGCTCAGGCGGCTGAGCAGGGTCTGAGGATTGCGAACATCGGCAAGGAGAAAACGCTCAACGGCGATTGCGGGGATGCGTCCTTGAGTCTTTTCGGCCACATAGTCGGGCAAGTAGCTGTGGTGGTAGCCAAAGACGGAATCGCGGGCAAACTCGGTTTCATGGACGGGCACGAGCCGACTTTCAACGAGGAGGTAGTGCCGGCTATCGCGGGTAATGCGTCCCCCCTCCAGAAAAGCAGGCACCAGAAAATGGGCATCAAAGGGGCCGAGTTCGGCGGCAATCACGTCGGTTTCAAGGGGGTAGTGGCCGCGCAGGGTAGAGTCAGAACGGCTAACCACAAGGTAATCGGTTGTTCCCGTGCGGGCGATCGCTTCCTGCAAATGGCGACAGACGGTGCGGGTGACCTCCGCGGCGCTCTCCGGAGGCAGAGCACGGGTATTGGTGAGGATAAAGAAAATGGGCACAGCATCGGTGAGACCCTGACAGAGGGTATCCACATCCCAGCGGGTTAACAGCAGGCAACTGTGCACCGTTTGCGAGCCGGTGGGGTCATCATCTAGGACAATAATTTTCGGGCGCGTCACCGCGGGCATCTCCGACACTCTGGATTGTTTGCAGTGTATCATTGGGGCGATCGCTCCTCGGCAATCAATTGCCCCTAGTGTTACAATCATAGATTCCCCGAAGAGCAACTTGCGGCCACCCCCAGAAACAATGTCATGGCTTCGTGCCGGCTCAATACCTATCCATCGTTCGTGAGCTTTTTGAAAATTTTTGGAGAATCCTGATCGTCCCCTATGAATCCTCAACACGTTGTTGCACAGGTTGTCAATGGATTATTGGGTGCCTGCCTATCAGTCCTCGCCGGGAGCGCGATCCGGTGGTGGAGATGCGCAGTTACGGCGCCCACGCTCATTGAAGTATAAGGAAAAGTAAGGCCTAGACGCTGAAATACTTGGCGGTGGGATGGTAGCAAATGATGGCTGTGGTGGATTGTTCAGGGTAGAGTTGTTCGCTCTCGTCCATGTACATGCCCATGCGATCGCTCTGGAGAAGTCGCAGTTGCGTATATTGGTCTTGGATATTGGGACAGGCGGGATAGCCAAAGCTATAGCGGGAGCCTTGGTAGCGCTGGGCCAAAATATCGCGAACGGACTCCGGATCGGGAGCACATCCCAATTCGCGGCGAATGCGGGCATGGCACCACTCTGCAAGGGCCTCGGCCGTTTGCACTGCCATGCCGTGGAAGTAGAGATAGTCACTGTACTGATTGGCCGCAAATAGCTCCTGAGCCACCTGGGTGGCAATTTCGCCGACGGTGACGGCCTGCATCGGGAAGACATCAATGATGCCGGATTCCACCGGAGCAAAGAAGTCGGCAATGCACAGACGGCGACCCCTCTTTTGGCGCGGAAAGGTAAAGCGGGCGATCGCCTGCTCGGGAACACAGGCACTTTTATCCCCTACCCGTTGGGGGTCGTAGATATAGACGGTGTTGCCCTCACTTTGGCAGGGGAAGTAGCCATAGATCAGCTCAGGATGGAGTAGGTTTTCGGCAAGAATGCGCTGTTTCCATTCCTCAAGGATCGGATAGACCTTCTCGGCAAGGAAGGCCTCGTAGGTGGCGCGGTCTTGATCCTTGGGTTTGCGAAACTGCCACTGGCCGACAATTAGGGCTTGCAGATCAAGGTAGGCAAAAACCTCGGCTAGGGGAATCTGATCTGCCTTGAGGTGACAGATGCCCCAGAAGGGGGGAGCGGGGCGGGGAATCTCCACGGCAACCGCTTCAGAGCGGCGGGTATCCACCTCTGCCGGCGTCTCCGGTTCTGGCACCGGCGGGGAGTCGGGGGCGATCGCCGGCGGCGTTTCTTCCGCTAGGGCAGAGAGCGGTGTTCCATCCAAAAACCCACGGCGATCGTCCCACTGGCCGCCGGCCTTGGCACTCATGAGCCGATCCATAAAATGCAAATCGGTAAAGGCATCCTTGCCGTAGATCACTTGACCGTGGTAGGTGGACTGACAATCCTCATAGACAAACTTGGGGGTCAGGGCAGCTCCCCCCAAAATCACGGGAACGGTAATGCCCCGCTCGTTAAAGACCTCCAAGTTTTCCTTCATAAAGGCAGTGGATTTCACCAAGAGGCCACTCATGGCAATGCAGTCTGCCTGATGCTCCTCGTAGGCCTGGATGATATTTTCAACGGGCTGCTTAATCCCCAAGTTAATCACCCGATAGCCGTTGTTGGTGAGGATAATATCCACCAAGTTTTTGCCAATATCGTGGACATCCCCCTTCACGGTGGCAATGACAACAGTGCCCTTGGCCGTGTCCCCTGTGGCGGATTTTTCCATAAAGGGTTCAAGGTAGGCAACGGCGGCCTTCATCGTCTCTGCCGATTGCAGGACAAAGGGGAGTTGCATCTGCCCGGTGCCAAAGAGTTCGCCCACCACCTTCATGCCCTCAAGCAAAAACCTATTGATGATTTCAAGGGGGTCATACTGTTCAAGGGCTTTGGCAAGGGTGTCCTCGAGACCAAGGCGATCGCCATCAATAATGTGGCGCTTCAGCCGCTCCTCAATGGGCAGGTTTTCCACCTGCGAGCGCTCCTGTTGAGTGGTTTGACCCTCAAAAAGCCGTGTCAGTTCGGCAAGGGGGTCATAGACACATACCTCCCCCTCAAATCGCCGCCGATCGTAGATAAGATCGCGGCACACCTGCTGATGCAGTGGGTCAATTTTGGCCAAGGGTAAAATTTTGGCGGCACTGACGATGGCAGCATCCATGCCGGCTTGTATCGCCTCGTGGAGAAACATGGAGTTGAGGACTTGGCGTGCCGCCGGGTTTAACCCAAAGGAGATATTGGAGACCCCCAGCAAAATATGACAGCCGGGAAGTTCAGCGCGAATGCGGCGGATGGCGGCAATGGTTTCACGTCCGTTGACCCGGTCCTCCTCAATGCCCGTAGAAATGGGCAGGGCTAAAGGATCAAAGAAAATCTCGTAGGGGGGAATCCCGTAGTCAAGGGCGGCTTTATAGGCACGCTCGGCAATGGCAAACTTTTTCTCGGCGGTTCGCGCCATCCCCTCTTCGTCAATGGTGCCAATGACCACACCGGCACCGTAGGTTTTGGCCAGTTCCAAAACCTTATAAAAGCGCGGTTCGCCATCCTCAAAGTTGGTGGAGTTGAGCAGGCACTTGCCGCCGGCCACCTTTAGCCCTGCCTCCATCTTTTGCCATTCGGTGGAATCAAGCATCAAGGGCAGGGTGATATTGGTAACCAAGCGCGATACCAACTCGTGCATATCGCGCACCCCATCCCGTCCCACATAGTCCACGTTGACATCGAGGATGTGGGCACCTTCACGCACTTGGGCACGGGCAAGGGCAACAAGGCCATCCCAGTCTTCGGCATTGAGCAGCTCACGGCATTTTTTCGAGCCACTGGCGTTGAGCCGCTCCCCAATAATCAGGAAGGAACTCTCTTGGTCATAGGGCTGAGGGCTGTAGATCGAAGCTGCCGCAGGAATGCGTTGGGGGGTTCGGGGTTTAGGAGTGAGGGTGGCGGCAATCTCAGCAAGGGCGGCAATATGATCCGGGCGAGTGCCACAGCAGCCGCCAATCACCTGCACGCCAAAATCCTCCACAAAGCGGGTGAGGGCAAGCCGCAATTCCATCGGTGTCAATCTGTAGTGGGCGTGACCCCCGATATTCTCCGGCAAACCGGCGTTGGGAATACAGGAGATGACAAAGGGGGAATGCTGCGAGAGGTAGCGGATATGCTCTGTCATCAGGTCGGGGCCGGTGGCACAGTTGAGACCCAAAATGTCAATGGGATAGGGTTCCAGAATGGTGAGGGCCGCACCGATTTCCGAGCCAACCAGCATGGTGCCCTGCTGCTCCATGGTCACCGAGACCATGAGGGGGCGGCGTTCTCCGCGCTCTTGAAAGACGGCCATCACCCCATTGAGCGCCGCTTTGATTTGCAGCACGTCTTGGCAGGTTTCAATAATAAATAAATCAACCCCCCCATCAAAAAGACCGGCGGCCTGTTCGCGAAAGGCGTTGTAAAGGGTGTCGTAGTCAATGTGGCCAAGGGTGGGCAGTTTGGTGCCCGGTCCCATCGAGCCGGCAACAAAGCGGGGTTTTTCGGGGGTGCTAAATTCGGCGGCTACGGATTTGGCCAGTTCGGCAGCTTTCTTACTGATTTCGTAGGCGCGATCGCCCAAATTGTACTCACCGAGAACAATCGAGGAAGAGCCAAAGGTATTGGTTTCAATGACATCCGCCCCCGCGGCCAAAAAATCGCGATGCACCTTGGCCACCGCCTCTGGCTTGCTGATCACCAGATATTCATTGCAGCCTTCGTACTCCTTGCCGCCAAAGTCCTCCGCCGTCAGGTTTTGCGCCTGAAGGTTCGTGCCCATTGCCCCATCAAAGACAATGACACGCCGGGGTTCTGCATGGAGATACTCAAGAAACGACATAGACACCCACCAAGGCCAGCCAATTTGCACTAAGGGCTTCCTTAGATTTTAATCTGTTCGGGAAGGGTGCAGCCCTTTTCCCACGCATGAAATCAGCTTAACGCCCTAACAGCTTGGCCTTGAAGAGTTTCCGTTTAATTAATAAGCTTCCCCGAAGGGAACGGGTATCGCAACCCTTGGATTCAGTCCTGAGTTCGTTTCCATTTAATCAGCTTCCCCGAAGGGAAGCAAGAGCATCTTTAATATGGCCTCTCCCTGAGCGGATTGCAACCCCCTGTTCCGAGGGATCCCTTGAAAGGGGGGGCAAATTATTTTCTACAAGGTGACTAAAAATACTCAAACCCTCTCCCAGAGCGACTCCGAGGGATCTAACGCAAGAATCAGATGTTTGCCGATTTGAATAGATCCGTCGGCAGAGAAAATTAATCAGCGGGACACCTTGCTCCTAGCTGTCTGTGGTGCGGCTAATTCTTGAGCCAACAGCTGCCGGTAGATCTCTTCGAGGTGGGGTGTGATCCGGTTGCTTTCAATGCCGTAGCCCAGACTGGTCCAAGTCTCCGACAGAAGGGCAAACACTTCCTGTACTCGACCTTCTCGCAGCAGTTGCGGAATATCAGCATTCCAAGCGGCAGGATCCGTCAGCCAGCGATAGACCACCTGATCTTGATGCTCTGGGGCAAAACTATAGTCCTGCCAGAACCAGCTTGGCGGTTGGGGATGATAGCGGGCAGCTTTCTCCTGCCAAGTGGTGGTGAGAAATTGATAGCGGCCGGCGGCGGTGGTACAGAGGTGCTGGTTGGGGCCTCGGTGAATGGGAACACAGCGATCGGGATGCCGGCTGAGGTCTTGCACGTGCTCGCCACCGTAGAGCAGCGTGTAGGGATTGGCGTCATTGGCCTCACTGGCAGAAATGGTGCGCATCAGTGCCCGCACATAGGGATCCCCTCCCTGCATCACTAAGGGGGCAACGTGGGCAGATTGGCGGTGGTACCAGTACCACCATAGAGCGCTCGAACGCGCTCCCCAAAAAGAATAACCAATGCCCCCAACTAGAGCGATCGCCAGCAACCAACGGGAAAACCGCACTCCTGTTTCCTCATACTGCTGCCACTGCGCGGAATAACTCTGGATAGGCGACAGGGGTCTGATCGGGGCGGTTCACGACCTCAAAGATTTTGTTGTAGGCACTCGGCTCCCCCAAAGCCGCCACACAGATTTCCGCTACCCGCGATCGCGGGATACTCCCCTCAAAGAGGGTATCTGCCGGAGCAATGGTGGGAAAGCCACCCTCATCGGTGTCCTTCAGACCCCCTGGCCGCACAATCGTGTAAGTTAAACCGCTTTGTTGGAGATAACGTTCTGCCTGCTGCTTCCAATACAAAATCAGCCAAAAAAGATTTAGGGGATGGAAAAACTGCGAGACACACAGCGACGAGACGAGAATAAACTGCTGCACAGGGGCGGCTTTGGCGGCCTCCACCAGATTCTTGGTGCCTAGATAATCCACACTTAGGGGTTCCAAGGGGTTGAGGCTGGGGGCAGCTCCCGTAGCACAGATCACGGCGTCACAATCCCTTAAGGCCGGGGGCAGGCTCTGCGGTTGGGTGACATCGGCAGTGCGAATCTCGATGGTCGGCCAAAGTCCTTTGGCCTTTGCAGGATTGCGCACGATCGCGATCGCCTGATGCTCAGAGGATTGAAGGACACTGACAATTCGTTGACCCGTGCGACCTGTGGCACCCACCACTGCAACCTTCACCGTCTTTCTCCAATAGCAACGCCTTCGATCATAGGGGAATGTGCCAGTCTTCTTCCTCCGCTGGGGGGGTGTCTTGAGGGGGCGGTGGCGTCAGAATGCGGTATTCGGCATCCACCACCTGATCAGGGGGCGGGGGCGGCGGTTTAGCGGTGGCTTTGCGGGAAGGGCGATATTGGTACGAGTAGGTCGTGCGGGGTCGGTCTTGCATCTCAGGTTCGCGGGGAGCCGGCTCTGGCTCGCTAAACCAATCCTCGACATCGCCGGTGTCAATCTCTGGCTCCTCCGGGGGACGCATCGAGGCATCCGGTTCCGGTTCAGGGGGTTGCGATCGCCGGCTTGACTGCCCTAGGGGGTCTGGGGTCTCTGGGGTTAGCCAGAGTAAACACTGCCCTGCCACCATGCCTGCGAAGGCTGACACCACAATCCAAGCGGCAAGGGGAAGCGGTGGGGTTTGCTGTCCCAAAAAGCGCAGGGAAACGACCGGCTGCCAATTTTGGACAACCAGCGTAGTCAGCAGGGCGATCGCCCCCAGATAAATCCAAGCGCGCATTAGGAAAGGGGTCCTTGCCAGCGTTGCAGAGGCACACAATCCAACCCTAACTGATCAAAGGCACGGGCGATCACAAAATCCACCAAGTCCTCAATGGTCTGGGGTCGGTGATACCAAGCAGGAATAGCGGGAACAATGCGTGCCCCTGCCATGGCCAACTGCGTCAGGTTTTGCAGATGAATGAGACTAAAGGGCGTTTCGCGAGGCACCAGCACCAAGGGACGGTGCTCCTTGAGGTGGACATCCGCCACCCGTTCTAGCAGATCCGAACTCAAGCCTGCGGCCAACTTGGCAACGGTGCTCATGCTACAGGGGAGAATCACCATGCCCAAGGTGCGAAAGGAACCGCTGGCGATCGCCGCCGCCACATCCGTTGGCCGATGACAGGTGAGTGACCCCTCCCAGACTTGCGCCTGTTCGCGCCAAAACCGTTCCTGCTTGTCGGGCTGGATTGGCAGGGTGAGGCCATATTCTGCCTGCCACACCTGATGCACTGCTTTTGATGCCACTAATTGAATAGGATAGTCCGCTTGTAATAGAAATTTAATGGCACGCACTGCGTAAATCAGGCCAGACGCACCCGTTACACCCAAAACAATCGGTAAGGAAGAGGAGGTCACAACCGCGTTCACCAAACAAAACCGTTATAAGGTTAACAGGGTAATAGCCCCTTTTCGTGCTCTGCAATCCCGCCCAATGCGACTTGGTAAATGCCCATGACAGCGCCTGATCCTGCATTTTCTTCCCCCAGTGAGTGGGCAGCCGTGTCTCCTGAGGTGCTCGAGGAGTTATTTGACACGGCCTTGTTGGAGGGACTTGTGAGTAATGAAACGCTGAATATAGAAGCACTTTTTCAGGATTTGACCCCCCTCGATCTCAAACCGGTGGCGATCGCCCCCGAACAGTGGCAACAACTGCAAGCCCAACACCAGCAAATTAGCCACCACCTTGAGGAAACCTTGACGTACCTTGCCAAGGTGAAAGCATTGGCCTATCAACTTCAGGCTGTGGCCAGTGAGTTTGTGCCCACCCCCAAGTATCGGCGTCGCCAACCGCCCCCTCCCCACCCCTTGGAATACCTCACGGCTCAACTACTGCGGGCGATCGCTCATACCCAAGCCAGTTTGGAACCCGTCTATGAACCCCTCCATCAACTGGGAGAAACTCTCAACGGCACCTCGACGCCACAGATTACCGAATTTCCCCTAGACCCTTAGTTAGGGAGCGTACGGGGTGGGTCTAATTGCGGTTTATGGGGGACACGACCGGTAAGGGTAGGCATCAACTTAGAACTGGGCAGGCTCTCTGGGGTGGGTAGGGGAACTGGGCTTAAACTGGGTTCTGGGGTGGGTGTTGGTTCAAGGGTTGGTGTCGGCGTCGGAGTGATTGTAGGTTGAGGGATTGGTTCAGGCGTGGGTGTTGGTGTCGGTTCGGGCTTCGGTGGGGGTGCTTTGACCGCCAGTTGCAGCAGTTCAGAAATCGTAACAAAGCGATAGCCCTTTTGCCGCAGGCGACGAATCAGAGTGGGGAGAGCTTTGCGAGTCGTGGCGCGATCGCCCCCGCCGTCGTGGAGCAAAATAATACTGCCCGGTTTGACTTCCTTGAGGGTGCGCTCAACAATCTCTGCTGCTGTCGTATTGGGTCGAGTGTCGTGGGTATCCACCGACCACAGGATGATGGCATAGTTTTTTGACTTGGCATAATCCACCAGTCCGGTTCCTAAATGCCCTCCCGGTGGGCGAAAGAGGCGTGTTTGCGCTTGGCTTTGCTTGGCAATCAGGGCGGAGGCGTTTTCGATTTCCTGTTTGGCCACCGCCGCGGAAACGGGCTTATAAGGATGGCTCCAACTGTGGTTGCCCACAGCATGACCTGCCTTGACAATGTCGGCCATGACATCGGGATACATCAGAGCGTGCTTGCCCAGGACAAAAAACGTGGCCTTGACCTCCTCTTCCTTGAGAATTTGTAGAACTCGGCGAGTTGAAGCTCCCCAAGGGCCATCATCAAACGTCAGGGCCACCACTTTTTCAAGCTTCAGCGGTTTGACCTGATAGACCAACTGCCCCCAAAACTTACTGGGACTGAGAAAGCGCGGCACATCTGCTGCCATCGCTGTTGTCGCAACCCACAAAACAGTCACTCCCCACAGGGGCCACTGCCGTCCCATTTGTTTTCCTCTGTTGATCTTGTGATCTTGATTAATCGTGACTTAGGAGGCGATCGGCGCTGGCGCCTTCAGCAGGGGAAATCCCAGCCCTTCCCGTTGCTGGACATAGGCCTGGGCAACGCGCCGTGCTAAGCCGCGAATGCGACTAATATAGCGGGTGCGCTCTGCCACCGAAATCACGCCACGGGCATCCAGCAGGTTAAAGGTGTGGGAACACTTGAGCACGTAGTCCAAGCTGGGCAAGACCAACTGCTTTTCTAGAAGCTGCTCCGCCTCCTGTTGGTAGAGACTAAAGAGAGCGAACAATCGTTCCGGGTCAGCGGCCTCAAAGTTGTACGTGGATTGCTCAATCTCCCCTTGAAGATGGACATCGCCATAGGTTAGGGTAGCGTTCCAGCGAATACTGGCGATCGCGTCCACCTCTTGAAGATACATTGTCAGGCGCTCCAAGCCGTAGGTAATCTCAATGGACACCGGCCGACAATCCAAACCCCCGCACTGCTGAAAATAGGTAAACTGCGTCACCTCCATGCCATCGAGCCAGACCTCCCAGCCCACCCCCCACGCGCCAACGGCAGCATCTTCCCAGTTATCCTCAACAAAGCGAATGTCATGCTCTTGGGGGCGAATGCCGAGGGCGCGCAGTGACTCCAAATAGATGTCTTGGATATTATTCGGAGAAGGCTTAATCAGCACTTGGTACTGGTAGTAGTACTGGTAGCGGTTGGGGTTTTCGCCATAGCGGCCATCGGCCGGTCGCCGACAGGGTTCAACATAGGCCACTGCCCAAGGTTCAGGGCCGAGGGCACGCAAAAAGGTATGGGGGCTTTTGGTACCGGCGCCTTTTTCCACGTCGTAGGGCTGAGCAATCAGGCATCCTTGAGCCGACCAAAATTGGTGCAGTGTGGCAATAACGTCCTGAAAGTACATTGGCTCAAATGTGAATCCCGCACTCGGTTTTGCCCATGCCACGCCAGCGCCCGGCGCGTTCATCTTCCCCTTCAGCCACGGGGGTAGTGAGGGGTTCATCGCCAATGCTGGCATAGCCGCGATCGTGGAGCGGATTGTAAATGACGCCGTGCTCCATCACGTAGGCCCAAGTTTGCTTGCGCGTCCAAGCAGCAAGGGGATTAATTTTTAGCCGTCCCTGTTTATCCAATTCCACGTAAGGCATATTGGCACGGGTGACGGCCTGATCGCGACGCCGCCCCGTAATCCAAGCCACAGTGTTGAGTTCTGCTAGACCCCGTTGCAGGGGTTCAATTTTGGTGAGATGGTGAAATTGCTCGACATTGGTTTCCCACAGTTTATCACCATAGCGAGCAGCAAAGGCCTCGCGGCTGTCCACATCGGGGGTTTTGTAGGTGCGCAAATCCAGAGCGTATTTTTCCTTGGCCTGCTGCACAAATTCAAGGGTTTCTGGAAAGTGGTGCAGCGTATCCAAAAAGAGAACGGGCACCGGCGGATGGGGGCGCAGATCACGGTAGAGCAGATCTGTAATCACCATGTCATCCACATTGAAGGCACTGGTCTGCACCAGTCCTTGGGGAATTTCCACCACTGCCCACGCTAGAATTTCGCGGGGATGCGCCCCCTCAAAGCGTTGGTTGAGAGTATCGAGATCAAAACTAGTGGATGCAGCCATAGGCGGTGTTTTACGGTTTTAGAAAGCATTCTTTAGCTTACCAGATTGCGATCGCCCCCTCATGCCAATTAACCAAATTGCAATTGAAAGTCACGCTGGAATAAGGCAGTTCCACGAGGAGATCAACATTGCTGCCCCGCAGGTCATCATAGACCCAAGAACCAAAGAGGCGAACAGTGGTTTTTTCCCCGCTAATTCCCTGACAATGGAGCGAATGGCGGTCACTTGTTCCGGTGTTAAGCGCATGCGATCGCTCATTCCTCTATTAGGTTCATCTTAAGTCGAGACTGCGTTTTTCGTCAGATAAGCTCTAAACACTCTAAACAGAAAATGGCTCCAAAATTTTAACAAGAATTCGCATCAAATTCTCTAGATCGTCGGGCACACGGTACAGGGTTAGGCCTTGTTGAATTTGCTTTTGCTCGCGGTGCAGCAGGCCAAATTGCCAAATATCCCCTGTGGAAACTGCCCCCTGCAGGATGGACTGTGGACTCTCTATCCATTGATCAAGGGCAATCAGTTCAACGGCCAGTTGGGTAAAGCCTCTGGCAAGGTCAGCATTTTTGGCTTCAACCACCAGCAGCTTGCCCACAGAGTAAAGGTAGTAGTCGAGGGAGCCTTTAAGCCGGTCACTAACGGTGAGGGGATACTCGATGCGCAGTTGGGCATGGGTGTAGTGCACAACATCTAGCAAGATAGGCGCAATGAGCAGTTCACGGCGAGCAGCTTCACTGGTCAGGCTAATGTAGGGGAGGCTTTCTTGAATACGTGCTTTCAAGTCCTCAAGGCGATCGAGGGGGGCAGTGGATTGAGGTGGCGTGAGAATAGACCGCTGAAGGGTGTAGCCAAATTCTGCCAGAATATCCTCTGGCTCGTAGGGCATCTCAAAGTATTGTCGAAAGGTGTAGGACTGTCCAGGCTGGAGAATGGTAGGTCTAGTCATCTTGCGGTTTGTGGCTCAGTTCCTGCGGCGTCGCTCTTTTAGTGTAGCTTTTGGCTTGAGCTGCACAGAGGGAGGTGCATATTGCAGCCTTCTCGAGTGGATAAGACTTAAGGAAAGATGTTGTGTCTCTGGACTTGGCAGTGATGAAAACGAATCTTGAGACCATCAAACAAGAGATCCAAGGGGCGATCGCCAGCGAAGCCGTGACGGTTGAAGTTTCACAGACGGGTTCTCAATTGACGGTGATTTTCAATCGTCCTAAGGACAAAACGGTGGACTTTACTGCCCTAGCGGATCAAGTCGTGGACATCCTAAATCGGCAACCCTTGGGACGGATCAACTTTGTAAAATTTTATGGGCGAAAAACCGGCGGCACCCCTGAATGGGAATATGCCGAACCGCTATCCTCCCCACCCTCCCAAGCGGTTATTCAAGAAAAACTGCAAACGGGTCTTTCGGAATTTGGGCAGCGGTTTCAGTTTTATAATCAAACCATTACTGCGGCGTCAGCCCTTGCGATCGTCCTAATGCTGCTGCTAAGGGGGCTTTTCCCCAATGACAAGTGGGAGTACAAGATGGTATCTGTAAGAGCAACAGAAGTTTCTTCAGAGGTGTACTCAAAATTTTCTGCAAAAGAAGTTTCCCTGATTAAGTTAGAGAGTGAAGTGGAAAAGCTGGGTAAGCAGGGGTGGGAGCTAGTGGATTCTTTTGTCGAGGATGAAACAGTGCATCCCAATTTTGGCAACGAGAAATATGTGACAGGTTTGCAGCCCAATGTCCGCCCCAACAGGGTGGTGTTGCTCTTTAAGCGCAAGACATGGTTATAGGGAGAGTTCAAGCGATGTCCTAGAAGAAATTGATGGTTTATCTCATCTTGGCGATTTGGCGATGCCAGTATGGATGCGGTGGTGATGGATTCGCCCTACTGTGACAATGGGATGTATGCAGGTTATTTTGGGTCGAAATCGGCCTTGGCCGCAAAGATGCAGCCTACCTCGCCTCTGCCCTGTTCCAGTTTGTACGGGGCACAACTGATCCTCAGTACTACGATCAGCGCTGTGACAGCATTGAACTGTGGTCGCCGGGCAGCCTCCCCTTTCTACGACTGAATATGATTCCCGAACCACCCCCCGCCCAAGGGTTGACTAACAGTTTAGTCGTGGTAAGTTTCTAGCGTTGATTGGCGATCGCCAAAAATAGCCGTGCCAATGCGCACCATGGTTGCTCCGGCCTGCACCGCAAGGAGATAGTCTTGGGTCATGCCCATGGAATACTCCTGCCACCAAAGCTGCCGCCACGGTTTTGTCCTGAGCGTCTCACCCCAAGCCCGCAATTCCTGAAACACCTGCAATTGTTCTGAGGGGGACAACCCCAAGGGCAGAATCGTCATCAGGCCATAGCAGCGCAGATGGGAGAGGGCATCGAGTTGGGGCAAAGCGGCTTCGAGTTCTGATTTTTCCCAGCCATACTTTTGTGGATCGGGGCGCAGCTTCACCTGCAATAGGCAGTGGGGACTGGGGAGGCCGGTTTCCGTAAGAACACTATTCATGCGCTCGGCCAATGGCCAGCGGTCAACGGAGTGAATCCAGTCAAAAAGTTGCAAGGCTTGGCGTACTTTATTGGTTTGTAGATGGCCAATCAAATGCCAAGTAATATCCGTGAGATCGGCCAATTCAGAGCGTTTCTTTGCCGCTTCTTGCACACGACTTTCACCAAAATCCCGGATGCCGGCTTCATAGGCGGCACGAATAGCGGCTGCCGGCATAAACTTGCTCACGGCAATCAGACGGACATGGGGGGGCAGGGTTGATTTGAGGTGGGTGGCGCGATCGCGAATTTCAGCAGCGGATAACACAGGCAATTTGCGGGCAAGGATGCTTTTTGATCCTAAAACCCTGTTGCAAAAAGTGAAACCATGGCAGGATTATCAGTCTCCTTGACTAGGCTAGAGAGTAGCATTCAGAACAGTTCTATGGCTTTGCCCCTCAAGCTCTCCCTTGGCCTCATTGGTTTACTCGCTCTCGGTACCTTTTTAGCGGGGAAGTTGCTTTTCCTAGGAGAAAACCTTATGTCCTCTGCCCAAGGTCAACCCAGTTGGGGCATTGAATCAGCCCCTAGGCCAGACCTCCCACCGCCTGTTTCTGTGGCTGACTACGATCGCTATCGCCAAGTTATTGAGCGCACCCGCAGCCTGATCCACAACGCGGAGGCGCAGCGACTGGCTCAGCAGTATGGTTTGAATATTCTTGACATCACGTGGGAAGACACGGCGCGCTACCACAACTCTGCTGTGGGACCCAATATTAGTGACATGACGATTCAAGTCCAGCAGTACAATCCACGGACAAAGGGCTATGAACTGAGCCTGATGCCGGTGATTCGCTTTCCCAACTTTAGCGATCGCACGGCGGATATTCCCCTTGAGCGCTTCTTTATCCTTGTCGGAAATGAAAAGGGGAGACCCCTGCAACGGGTGAACCTTAGGGAATTTCTTGGTAACTTTCGCAACTATCTCCACAACCCCCGCTCTTGGGCAGGCAACCGTCACTCCCTTTTGGCCGATCGCGATAGCCATGTGCTGGTGAGTGCCCAAGCCTGCTTCTTGCCGATTCCACCCCAAGGGGAAGCTACCTTTAATCCTGTCCTCTTTAACTACCAGAGCTACGAAAAAAATCCGGCGGTTTTAGCGATTCTCGTCACCCGCCAAGGCACCAGTGCCACCGTCATTGACAACAAGCGGGATGCCTTTGAAGCGGGGCAAACGTGGGGGCAGCGATTGTTTTTCAACAAGAATGGTGAACGGGCGAGCCTCGTGGGACAACGCGCCAGTGATTTTGGGGTAAGCACCGGCAGTGGCGAAATGACCTCTGCCCAAGCGGAAGCAGCAGGGATGAATATGGTCATGTTAATCCAAGTGCCCCTGAAGCAAGCCCCCCGCCCGCGATCGCCCATGCCCTTTTTCTCCATGCCAATGCCATCCGTGATGGAAGCAGCACCCAGCGCTGGTCGCTCCAATGTGGAGGCCGCAGTGATTAGCTATGGCAAGGTGGAAGGCCCCTTCACTGAGATTGATAACTTGCCCATTGAGCGAGATCCCCGCTTCCCAATCCGCGTAACGGTGCAATTCTACAAAGCCACCGATAATGGGGTTGTTGCTGCCGAGGATATGCGCCACATCAACGATCAAATTGCCAAGGTCTATCGCAATGCTGATTATGTGGGCAGCCTCGTCATTGATGGCGACACCGGCCGACCCACGGAATACACGGGCAACAAGCAGGAACCCCCCGGCTGGTGGGAGGACTTCTGGCAACGGCACCAGCAAAATACCGGTCAAACCCGTGAAGAAGCGCTAGAAATGCTGCGGCGACTGCGGGGCAAAGACTGGATGCCGAGGTCGCAACGGGAACTGGAACAGGCACTCAAGGCGCTACCTGAAAAGTGCCGCAGTGCTGGTGAAGCGGCAGACGACCAGCGGGAGGAATTACTCAATTTCAGCTTGTTGCT
>NZ_JBKBHV010000036.1:0-21159 GCF_046299635.1 Thermosynechococcus sp.
GAGTTAATCACGAGAATCATGCTGTATCGGTTCACCACGCTGAATCGCGAGGAGGTGCTGCGCATGCTGGGGTTGACGACTGACGAACTGAAGAAGACACGATTTTATCAGGAGGTTTACGCAGAAGGATTACAGCAAGGAGAGGCAGCCGTTGTCCTACGCCAGTTGAGGCGGCGATTTGGCAGTGTGCCCAATGACCTTGAAGAACGCATCCGTCGGCTCTCTCCTGAGCAAATCGAAGCCCTTGCAGAAGCCCTTCTAGACTTCACCGACCTAGAGGAGGTGTCTGATTGGCTAAATCGCTCCCTCTAAAATCTAAAAAAATACTGCCTTGCGTGTTGATCCAGTTGGGGAATGAGAGACCGTAGCACTAAGAGGGGTAACATCGGCTGTTAAAATTTGTGATGGTTCATACGTGCAGCATTTTTGCCTTTAGGAGAGACAGGAGAGAACTGATTTGAGCGAAACAGCCGTTGCCATTGTCACCGGTGCCTCACGAGGAATTGGTCGGGCGATCGCCCTCGAGCTGGCGAAAGAGGGAGCCACGGTAGTTGTCAACTACGCCCGCTCGGCCGAGGCCGCCTTTGAAGTAGTGCAGACCATTGAACAACAAGGGGGAAAAGCCATTCCCATTGCTGCCGATGTGTCTGTTCCAGAGCAGGTCGAGACCCTCGTGACCAAAACCGTGGAAACCTATGGCCGTGTGGATATCTTAGTCAACAATGCCGGCATTACCCGCGACACACTGCTGCTGCGTATGAGCCTCGAAGACTGGCAGGCGGTGATTAACCTCAACCTGACCGGAGTTTTCCTGTGTACCCGTGCGGTGAGTAAACTGATGCTCAAACAAAAACGGGGACGGATTATCAACATTACCTCTGTAGCAGGGCAAATGGGCAACCCCGGCCAAGCCAACTACAGTGCGGCCAAAGCGGGGGTGATTGGCTTTACGAAAACCGTTGCCAAGGAGCTTGCCAGTCGGGGCATCACGGTAAATGCGGTTGCCCCCGGCTTTATTGCTACGGAGATGACCGCCGGCCTCAAAGCAGAGGAGATCCTTAAATTTATTCCCCTAGGGCGGTATGGCGACCCCACGGAGGTGGCAGGGATGGTACGCTTTTTGGCCTTGGATCCGGCAGCCGCCTACATTACAGGGCAAGTCTTCAATGTAGATGGTGGTATGGTGATGGCCTAAGGGTCTTGGAGTAGTGCAGCAACCCATGACCGACGCGATTAGCCTTCCCACTCAATACGACCCAAGGCAAACCGAAGCGAAGTGGCAGCAGCTTTGGGAAAGCAGTGGTGTGTTTCATGCTGACCCCAACCACCCCGGTAAACCCTATTGCATTGTCATTCCACCCCCCAACGTCACCGGCAGCTTACACATGGGGCACGCCTTTGAGCATGCCCTGATTGATGTGCTGATTCGCTATCACCGCATGATTGGCCGCAACGTCCTCTGGTTGCCGGGGACAGACCACGCCAGTATTGCCGTAAGCACGATTTTGGATCAACAGTTGCAGGCGGAGGGCACCAACCGCTTTGCCTTGGGACGGGAGGCTTATCTCCAACGGGCTTGGGCGTGGAAAGAGTCATCGGGCAATACGATTGTCAGCCAAATTCGCCGCTTGGGACTGTCGGTGGATTGGTCGCGGGAACGCTTCACCATGGACGAGGGTCTGTCGCGGGCTGTATTGACCGCCTTTAATCGCCTCTATGACGCAGGGCTAATCTATCGCGGTCAGTATTTGGTGAACTGGTGCCCTGCCAGTCAATCGGCAGTCTCGGACTTAGAGGTGGAAAACCGCGAAGTACAGGGGCATCTCTGGCATTTTCGCTATCCGCTGGCGGATGGCTCAGGGTATTTAGAGGTAGCCACAACCCGGCCGGAAACGATGCTGGGGGATACGGCGGTGGCAGTTCACCCTGAGGACGATCGCTACCGCCATTTAATTGGCAAAACCGTGCGCCTGCCCCTAATGCAGCGCGAAATTCCGATTATCGGTGACCCCTTGGTGGATCCCACCTTTGGCACCGGCTGTGTGAAAGTGACCCCAGCCCACGATCCCAATGACTTTGTTATGGGGCAACGCCATCATCTGCCGATGATTAATCTGATGAACAAGGATGGCACCCTCAATGAAAATGCCGGCGAGTTTGCCGGTTTGGATCGCTTTGTCGCCCGTAAGCAGGTGGTGGCTCGCCTAGAGGCCGAGGGCTTTTTGGTGCGGGTGGAGGACTATAAACATACCGTTCCCTATAGCGATCGCGGGAAGGTTCCGATTGAACCCCTCTTGTCCACCCAATGGTTTGTCAAAATCCGTCCCCTAGCGGATGCTGCCCTCAAGGCACTGGATCAAAAGCACTCCCCCCGCTTTATCCCCGATCGCTGGGCAAAGGTCTATCGCGACTGGCTGGTGAATCTGCGGGATTGGTGTATCTCGCGGCAACTCTGGTGGGGGCATCAAATTCCGGCTTGGTATGTCGTCAGTGAAACCGGTGGTGAAGTACGGGATGAGACCCCCTATGTGGTGGCGATGAATGAAACAGAGGCTCGCGCCAAGGCGATCGCCCAATTTGGCGAGGATATTCAACTCCGGCAGGATTCAGATGTCCTCGATACTTGGTTTTCCTCTGGCCTATGGCCCTTTTCTACCCTCGGCTGGCCCGATGAGACGCCAGACTATCGCCGCTATTACCCCAACACCACCCTTGTTACCGGGTTTGACATCATCTTTTTCTGGGTGGCGCGGATGACAATGCTGGGGCAGTACCTCACCGGCAAAATTCCCTTCCGCGATGTCTATATCCACGGCTTGGTGCGGGATGAAAACAACAAAAAAATGTCCAAATCTGCCAACAACGGCATTGACCCGCTCATTCTTATTGATAAATACGGCACCGATGCCCTGCGCTATAGCTTGGTCAAGGAAGTGGTGGGTGCCGGGCAGGATATTCGCTTGGCCTACAACCGCAAGACCGACGAATCGGCCACCGTCGAGGCGGCTCGCAACTTTGCCAATAAGCTTTGGAATGCCTCTCGCTTTGTGCTGCTAAATCTGGAGGGTCAGACCCCCACCCAATTGGGGAAACCGCAGCGGCGGGACTTGGTGCCCAGCGATCGCTGGATTCTCAGTCGCTACCACACGGCCGTTCAAACCACCCGCCAACGCATTGAGACCTATGGCCTTGGGGAGGCGGCCAAGGGACTCTACGAATTCATCTGGGGCGATTTTTGCGATTGGTACATTGAACTAGTGAAACCCCGGTTGCAAGGGGATAACCCCAAAGCCAAGCGCACGGCACAACAGGTGCTGGCCACGGTTCTCGATGGCACATTGAGGCTACTGCATCCTTTCATGCCCCACATTACCGAAGAGATTTGGCACACCCTACATCAGGTGGGCGAAAGCGAACTTTTGGCGGTACAGCCCTATCCGAAAGTGAATCGCCGCGCCATTGACCCCGACCTTGAAGCCCAATTCAGTCTTTTGATTGAAACCATCCGCACCATTCGGAATCTGCGGGCAGAGGCGGGGATTAAACCGGGGATGTATATTACTGCCCTAATTGACGCTAGTCCTGAAGAAGTGTCGGTCTTTGAAGCCGGAGCGGCGGATATTCAACACCTAGCCCGCCTAGAATCTCTGACAATTGGCACCGGCCTGCCCTCCCCCCAGCAGGTCTTTAGTGGGGTGGTAGGCAAAAGCGAGGTGCTCATTCCCCTTGCGGGGGTGGTGGATGTGGCGGCCTTGGTGGTTAAACTCCAGAAGGAGGGCGATCGCCTGAGGGGGGAAATTCAATCGCTCACCGCTCGCCTCAATAACCCCAATTTTGTCAACAAAGCCCAACCAGAGGTAGTAGCCATTGCCCAAGCCCAACTCACTGCGGCTCAACAGCAATTGGGCATTATCGAGCGCCGACTCCAGTCCCTGAGTGTCCATGCTTAAGAGCAGCCCAAAATTATAATTCCCACCGCTACCATGATGGACATAGAGGAGCGGCGATTGCTTGAGGCGATTAAAATTAGGGGGCAATGCCCCCCTTAACTTTAATTCAATTGCAATAAACTGAGAAGATCTCAGCCTTAATAGCGATAGCCGCTGTAGCCGCTGCCGGCCTGATTGGGCTTATAGACAATAAAGCTCATCACTTGGCACTGCTTGATATTGTCAAAGGCCACCACGCGAATGAAGCAGTTGGGATATTCCGAGCGGCACTGCTGCACCTCATTGAGCACCTCTTGGGCATTGGTGCAGTTAAAGAGGGGCAACTTCCACATTGTCCAGTAGCGAATTTCTGCATCAGAGCTTTCGTTGAACTCCACACAGGGGTGGTAGCCCTGATCAATGGCGTACTGAATTTGACGGGTAATTTGAGCATCGCTTAGAGGAGGGAGGTAGGAAAAGGTTTCGTAACGACGCTCCTTAGGCAGTGTTTTCATAGGTTCCTCAATTGGTTAACAATCAACAAATTATTCAGGAGTTTCTGGGTTACTGCTCTCAACAGTGGTGTCAGACACTTGGGTCATCCGCTCCAGTTGTTGACAGCGTTGTTGCAAATTGGCCTGCTGAATGCCCGCACGCAGCATTTCGGGTAGGTAGTCCGCCACCATTTCGGCGAGATGTTCGCGCACTGTAAGAATGCGAAAACCGAGATCGGGCTGTTCGCGAAAGAGGGCTTCCAAGTAACGTTCGCCGTCCTGGATACTTTCTTGACTCGTGAACTGGTGTAGCCAGAGCGATCGCGGTGGATCGGTTTCGGCCAACTGCCCAATCACGGTTCGCACTGCCTGATAGGTCAAGTAACTAATCAGGGTTTTGGTGGTTTGCTTGGCAATGTGCTTGACATCCATAGACCTACGGGGAAATCGTTGCCACAGCTCCGATTGAACCCCATCTGCCCTACCTAGATTGTGTCTTGCGCCTCAAACTCGAACTTGATTTCCTTCCAAAGTTCGCAGGCGGCAGCCAGTTCAGGACTCCAGCGGGCAGCTTCACGGATGATGTCACCCCCTTCGCGCATGAGGTCGCGGCCTTCATTGCGAGCTTGGATACAGGCTTCAAGAGCCACCCGGTTGGCCGTTGCACCCGGTGCATTCCCCCATGGGTGACCCAGAGTACCGCCGCCAAATTGCAACACGGCATCATCACCAAAAATGTCCACCAGTGCTGGCACGTGCCAGACGTGAATACCGCCGGAGGCAACTGCCATCACACCGGGCATTGAGGCCCAATCTTGGGTGAAGTAAATCCCACGGGAGCGATCTTGCTCAATGTAATTTTCCCGCAGCAGATCCACAAAACCCAAGGTGACGGCTTTATCCCCTTCTAGTTTACCGACCACCGTACCCGTGTGGATATGATCACCGCCGGACATCCGCAAGCACTTGGCTAGGACTCGGAAGTGAATCCCATGGTTTTTCTGGCGGTCGATCACAGCGTGCATGGCGCGGTGAATATGCAGCAGCATGCCATTGTCCCGGCACCATTTCGAGAGGGTGGTATTGGCGGTGAAGCCGGCGGTGAGGAAGTCGTGCATGATAATGGGCATTTCCAATTCTTTTGCAAACTCTGCCCGTTTCAGCATTTCTTCGCAGGTGGCAGCGGTCACGTTCAAGTAGTGACCTTTGATTTCGCCGGTTTCTGCTTGGGCTTTGTGAATAGCATCAGCAACAAACAGGAAGCGATCGCGCCAGCGCATAAAGGGTTGACTGTTGACGTTTTCGTCATCTTTGGTGAAGTCCAATCCACCGCGCAGCGCTTCATAAACTGCACGACCGTAGTTTTTTGCCGACAGCCCCAGTTTAGGCTTAATTGTGCAACCCAAAAGCGGGCGACCATATTTATTGAGTTTATCGCGCTCCACCTGAATGCCGTGGGGCGGGCCTTGGAAGGTCTTCAGATAGGCCACTGGCAGGCGCAAATCTTCTAAGCGCAGAGCTTTGAGAGCCTTAAAGCCAAAGACGTTGCCGACAATGGAGGTGAGTAAGTTCGTTACCGAACCTTCTTCAAATAGATCAAGGGGATAGGCAATGTAGGCAATAAACTGATTGTCTTCGCCCGGCAGAGGTTCGATGTCATAGCAGCGCCCCTTGTACCGATCTAGATCAGTGAGCAAGTCGGTCCACACCGTAGTCCAAGTACCGGTGGAGGATTCTGCGGCAACGGCTGCGGCGGCTTCCTCAAAGGGTACCCCTGGCTGTGGGGTCACACGGAAGGCCGCTAGGATATCAGTATCTTTGGGAGTGTAATCAGGGGTGTAGTAGGTCAGGCGGTAGTCCTTTACCCCTGCCTGATACCCAGTTTTCTGGGATTTCGATTGCGTATAGGCCATAGACGTTTTTCCTCATTTAATAAAATAATTAGTGTGCCAGATAGAGCGGTCTCTACGGGCAACCTTTGCGATGGGTAGTGTGAACGCTACGATTCCCCCAAATGGGGCAAAATTTAGCGATAGGGTACTCAGCAAGATGATAAAACCATCCGCAAGCCTGTAGTGTCGTCGTAGGTCTTATGCTTAAGCATCAGCTTAGTTGATACCCAATGCAATAACTTTTGCTTTGGAGATTCTTAATTATTCTATAGGTTTGAGTTATCAATCTTTAAGGTTGTTCATAGGTTTCTAAATATAAAAGGTGCGTCCATAATTTTGGGTCTATTAAAAAATAGTTATTTATTGTCTATAGTCAATCTCTTTTCCGGATAGCCAGCGATCGCTCTATTGTTCTTCGACGAAAGAGGGTGGAATTTCTATGAGTTCGATGATTCAGTGGTATCCCGGCCACATTGCCAAGGCCGAACGTGCCCTCAAGGAGCAACTGAAACAGGTGGATGTGATTTTTGAAGTGCGGGATGCGCGGATCCCCCTTGCCAGTTGTCATCCCCAAATTCGGCAGTGGGCGAGCGGCAAGCACCGCCTTTTGGTGCTCAATGGCATGGACAGAATTAGCGATCGCGATCGCCAGCAATGGCTGACCTGGTTTGAGACCCAAGGAGAAACGGTCTTTTTCACCAACGCGCAGCGGGGCGAAGGGATTCGCCGACTCCAACAGGCGGCAGTGCAGGCAGGGGCTGCTATGAATCAACGGCGTCAACAGCGGGGCATGCAAATGAGAGCCGTGCGGGCTGCGGTTCTCGGATTTCCCAATGTCGGCAAGTCAGCCCTCATTAATCGTCTCTTGCGGCAGCGGGTTGTCGAGAGTGCTGCGCGTCCCGGTGTGACACGGCAACTGCGCTGGGTGCGCCTGTCTCCTAGCTTGGAACTCTTGGATGCCCCCGGTGTCTTGCCGCTGAATTTCAAGAATCAAGAGGCGGCGGTGAAGCTGGCCATCTGTGATGACATTGGTCAAGCGGCCTACGATCCTTGTCGGGTGGCGCCGGTTCTGGTGGAGCTACTGCACCGGTTGGGACACGCTGATCGCCTTGAGGATCGCTATGGTTTAGCCGTTACCGACACGGGGGAAACCTATCTGCATGAGCTGGCCAACCGCCGCTACCACGGGGACTTAGAACGGGCAGCCCGAGAACTATTGCAGGCCTATCGGCGGGGTTACTTGGGGGCGATCGCCCTTGAGCATCCTCCTCAGTAAAATCCATTCACTCACAGCAAAGGGAGACTGCCATGAAAACAGTGGTGATTACTGTCGGCAACCGTCAAGTGGCCTGGCGATGCAATGATGGTATTGTGCGCAGTTTTGGAGCTGATGGCAGTCGTAAGGATCCGCCCCATCTCGATGAACTATACCAGCAATTTGGTGTCGAGCGGGGTTTCCATGACCCTGAAGAAAAGTACCGGTACGGCGTGCGCTATTTGAGTGAGATTGTCTATCAGCATTGTCGAACAAAGAATGACTTTTCGCCGGTGGTTTTGCTGCTCGATGAGAGAATCTTGGCGGAACACTATGCGGCACTAGCGGAACCCGTAGAGGTGATTCTCTGGGGCACCGATCAGCCAGAATCAGTCGGTTGGCAATTTTATGGAATGGATACCTGCTGGTTGGCGCAGTTGATGGCAGGGGCGATTCAGCAGCGCTATTCCCACTTTAAGGTCAGGGTCTGGAACTGTCCAATCGCCGTCAATGACAGGCAAGCCCTGTGGAACTTCACGGAAAAACAGTTAAAACAGTACATCGAGAATTTGCCAGAGCCTGACCGCGCCAATTGGCAGTTGCACATTCAAACCAAAGGGTCTGTGCCGCAAATTGCAGATGCCTTGGGCATGATGGCAGCAATTCTCATGCGTCAGTACCCCGTTAGCCAAATTATCCCGATAGAGCCACAGCCATTCTTTGACCCCAGCAACCAGTCTGCCCGCAGTGCTGAATGTTTTGATGTGGTTTCCTTAGGTAAGGTGTTTTGGCCACTGGAGCGGGAGCGGATTGCCACAGCATGGAAACGGGGCGACTTTACTGCCGCCAAGGTATTACTTGAAGCCCATCGCGATCGCTACGAAGCCCTTTACCAACTTGCCCATCTCCTGAGTTTAGCGACCAATTGGGATATCCAAGGACTACTCAAAGGGATTCAAGGAGAGCGGTGGTTAGATCAAAAGAGCACTATCAAACTAGTGAATAAACAGCAGCGCGACCAATGGAGACAAGAGACTGTTGAGCGGTGCCCTGACAGAGAAACCCCCGCAAGTAAGCTCTTAAAGATTTGGGAGTTTGAACTACTCATCGAGCTTGCCTTGCAGCAGGAAAACTATACCCTAGCCTTCATGCAATTTACGCAGATGCTGGAGCGACTTCTATTTTGGCGGTACGAGCAGGAGAATTGGTCGCTGAGGCAAGAGGGCGCTGAGGGAAACCCCTATCGAGACCCAAGTTTGGGAGAATTGCGGCAAGCATGGGCAATAGTTGAGAGGCGATCGCCCAGTGATGCCTTTGTTAAAAAGCTAGAGACAGTCAATCAATATCGCAATGGTGTTGTTCACCGCAATCGCGCGATCAGTCGTAAAGAGTTGACTGAGTTGGCAAATGTTTTCCTAGATGCATCCCCCGAAGACATTCATCAAGGGTTGCTAGAGATGCTTCGCCAAATTCTCAATCAAGACCAACTGCTCAAAAAAGGAGTGGCGCGATCGCTCTATGAATGGGGATTAGAGCAACTGAAATAATTAGGCAGGAATCTCCACGCCAAAGACCTCTTGGAAGACCTTGCGTACCTTATATCCGGAGTCAATGGACTCTAGAGGATCTTTGCGCAGTCGGTGGCGTAGACAGAGGACAATCACCCGCGCAATGTCATCAACGGTAACCTCGGTGCGTCCCTCAAAGGCGGCCAAGGCCTTGGCGGCACGATTGGTGACAATGTCTCCCCGCAGGCCATCCACATCTAGCTCGGCGCACACCTGGGAAATTTTCAGCCGCAGTTCGTGGTCAATGGTAACGCTGGGCAATAGGGCTTGGGCAGCCACCAGCTTGGCTTGGAGGGCTTCCTGTTGGGCTTGGTATTTGGCCAAGAAAGCTTCAGGGTTTTGATCGAATTGCGATCGCTGCTCCACAATTTCCACCCGCAGAGCCGGATCCTTGACGGTGCGAATCTCAGCATGCATGCCAAAGCGATCCAGCAGTTGTGGCCGCAGTTCCCCTTCCTCAGGATTGCCGGAGCCAACCAAGACAAAGCGGGCGGGGTGACGAATGGAAATGCCTTCCCGCTCAACGGTATTCCAACCGGAGGCAGCGGCATCCAGCAGGACATCCACCAAGTGATCATCGAGGAGATTGACCTCATCCACATAGAGAATGCCGCGGTTTGCCTTGGCCAAGAGTCCAGGCTCAAAAGCTTTTACCCCCTCGGCAAGGGCTTTTTCAATGTCAATCGTGCCGCACACCCGATCCTCTGTCGCCCCCAAGGGCAAATCCACCATGGGCACTTTTTTCTTGATCGTGTGAATCGGTTCACCCGCTGCCACGGCCACCTTCACGGCATCACTCATGAGATCGGGATCGCTGGGGTGACTGTTAAAGGGGTCATCCGCCACCACCTCAATTTCCGGCAGCAGATCCGCTAGGGCGCGAATCGTGGTTGATTTGCCTGTGCCGCGATCGCCCATGATCATCACCCCACCGATTTTGGGGTCAATGACATTGAGCAACAATGACAGTTTCATTTCGTCTTGACCGACAATTGCTGCAAAGGGAAAAACAGGCCGACGAGGCACAGTAGTCGCAGTCACAGGCATCACATCGCAAAAACAGCACTGATTATTGTGCCACATTGTGTTTGCGCTGCCACAGCAAAATTTTTCCGCAAAATCCTAGCCCTAGGTGGAAAAACCGTGGTAACCTAAGTAGGGACAATAAAGAGCAAAAGTGCTCTCACTGCCTTTGCTCTGCCACACTCATCAAGGTTCTCAATTAGCAATAATCGCTGTGAACCAATCTAGCCATTTTACACCACTAATAGCAGCGGGGTCTTTGTGTGCCATTCTTGGCTCTAGGCCTTGGTTACGAGCGGTTTTTCACGCCCGACTGTCCAATTTTCAATCGTGTTGTTTTTAAGCTGCCTAAGGGAGGTTTCTTTATGTCCGTACGTTTATATGTGGGCAATCTGCCGCGCGAACTGAGCCGCGAAGAGCTAGAAGCCCTATTTAACCAAGAAGTGGGGGAAGTGGGCACCACCAAGCTGATTACCGATCGCAAAACTGGCAAGTGCCGGGGGTTCGGCTTTGTCACCGTCGAATCTGAGGAAATAGCCGATCAGGTGATTGAGAAACTCAACGGCTACACCTTTAAGGACAACCCCCTCAAGATTGAGAAGGCCAACGACAAGCCCAAATCTGAATCCAAGGAAAAAGAGGAGGCAGTGGCAGAAAAAACCACTTCCAGTAACCGCAGTAACAATCGCAAAAATAATAAAAATAATGGGCGGCGTACCCAAGCAAATTCTACGCCCGCTGAATACAGCTCGATGGATATGGAAGCTGTTCAACCGGATCCCCGCTGGGCAGATGCCTTAGCACAGCTCAAGGAACGGCTCCTCGCCCAAAGCAGCAACGCTTAACGCTTTTAGGCGGTTTCTATGACGGCGGATCCCTGGCCATTTGTGACTCCGGGTATCCCCGATGGTCTCTTCGAGCGATTACCGGGCATTCCCCTTACCCAACGAGAAACGCGGTTGTTGATGCTCTCCTATTTGCGGCTTGAGCCGGACTCCTGCCTTTGGGATGTGGGAGCAGGTACAGGTACGATCGCTGTTGAAGCAGCACGCTTGGCAAAACGCGGACAAGTGATTGCCATCGAACGGGATGAGGAAGTGGTTGATCTGATCCAGCGCAACTGCGATCGCTTTGGGGTTAAGAATGTGCAGATTGTTGCCGGTTCTGCCCCAGATTGTTTTCCTCAATTACGCCACACACCACAGCGGATTTGCCTTGAGGGGGGGCGTCCGATTAAAGAAGTTTTGCTGCAAGCATGGGAGTATCTTGCTCCTGGAGGGCGCCTGGTGGCGATCGCCAGCAGTTTAGAAAATCTCTATGCCCTCTCCGAAGGTTTCGCAACAGTGCAAGCCCGTAGCCTAGAGGTGGTGCAATCGGTGATCAATCGTCTGGAAACGCGGGGGGGTCACCAAATTTTTGCAGCGGTAGAACCCATCTTTATTCTCAGTGGCGAAAAAATTTCCTGATGAGCATCGGGCAACTGTGGGTAGTGGGTACCCCCATTGGCAATCTTGAGGACATAAGCGCTCGCGCCCTGCGCATTCTCAAGGAGGTGAATCTCATTGCTGCGGAGGATACCCGCCACACCGGCCGCCTGTTACAGCACTTTGGCATTACCACACCGCAAATCAGTCTCCATGAGCACAATACCCAACAGCGTGTGCCTCAACTGCTTCAGCGCCTAGAGGCGGGTCAACAGATTGCTTTGGTCAGTGATGCGGGCTTACCGGGGGTGTCCGATCCCGGCTATGAATTAATTACCACCTGTATTGCCGCAGCCATTCCCGTGACACCGGTTCCCGGTGCCAATGCTGCTTTGACAGCTCTGATGGCGGCAGGGTTGCCGATGAATCGCTTTTGTTTTGAAGGGTTTTTGCCGACTAAGGGGCGCGATCGCCAGCAGCGACTAGCAGCGCTGCAACAGGAAACTCGCACGATTCTTCTCTACGAAGCCCCCCATCGCTTGGTGCAAACCGTAACAGAGTTATGTCAGACCTTGGGGGGCGATCGCCCCCTCGTACTTGCCCGTGAACTCACAAAACACCACGAAGAATTTTGGCGGGGAACCCTCGGTACTGCCTGCGCTTATCTACAGGAGCATTCCCCCCGTGGCGAATACACACTGGTTTTAGCCGGTGCCCCTGAACACTCTCTAGCCGTAAATCCCAATCATCTAGCTGAGGAATTAGCGACACTTCTTAGCCAAGGTCTTTCCCTCACCCAAGCCAGCCGTCAACTGGCTGATCTTACCGGGCTTTCGCGGCGCGACATCTATCAACTGGGACTCCAGCTCAAACAGAAAGCCCGTTAACTTTTGCCTTTAGGAATGGCAGCAGCCAATCCACAAACTGCGGATAGACAGGGAGTCGAGGTACTAACTCCCATCCCCAAGCGCGTAATTGTTCTCTTAGCACTGCTACATCGGTGTGGGGATAGTCTGGATTGACATGATCTAAGGGGACAATGCCACCCAAGTCACGAGCGCCGGCTTCTAGGCATGCCCGTAAGACCTCTGGATTTGTTACCAGATTTGCCGGAATCTGAATGGTGATGTCCTCGGGCAAGAGCGATCGCGCCCACTGCACCACCTTGGGCAATTGCCTCAGATCAAAAGGGGGCAACGGTTCTTCCTGCTGTTGACCGGGACTGTGGGGCTGCAAAATCACCTCCTGAATATGCCCCCACCGCCCATGACACTCAGCAATGACAGTAAGAGTTTCTAGCCAATCCTGCGGTGCCTCACCAATACCCAAGAGCAACCCCGTGGTGAAGGGAATGCCTAGTTCCCCGGCCTGTTGCAGTTGACGTAAACGCAATTGTGGATCTTTACTGGGAGCATGGCGATGGACACTTTGCAGCAACTTCGGCGTCAATTGCTCCAGCATCAGCCCCATCGAGACATTCACCTGCTTGAGATAGGCCATTTCTGCTCGACTCAGAGGACCTGCATTCGTGTGGGGCAAAAATCCCTGATCCAACGCTAAGACTGCCAGATTGTAGAGATGCTCTAACCATTGGGAACGCTGAGGACTGCTGGGGGCAACTTCGCCACTGAGAATGAGAATTTCTCGCACCTGTTGCGGATCAAGTGCTGCCAACTGTTTGGCCGCCGCCTCTAAACTCAACCAGCCACTCGTGCCAAGATCCTGACGGAAGTTGCAGTAGGTACAGCGATTAAAGCACTCGTACGTGGGCACAAGGGTAAAGGCCGGACTATAGGTGATGGTGCGATCGCCCATAGGAGACTAGCGAAAGAGTGCCTTGATCTCAGCGCCACTGCGTTCAAGGCGGTTGTTGTCTAAGCAACAGTCATCGTTGTTGGGGTTGCCATCGATCCGAATATCAGGCTCATACCCGATCGCCAGCACATAGCTCGGCGGAAACTCTCCCTCTGCTGGGGATGAAACATTCCAAGGACGCTCAAACATTACCGTCACCTCTTGACCTACAGCAAGATTTTGAAACGACTGCTGGGCAACCAGTTGCGCCCTGCCACCGGGGACTTGTTCATATAAATAAATAATCTGTTGATTGGCGCGTGATTGATAGGCATCTGTGCCCCGATTGCGCACTACCCCTATAATCCGTACCCGCCCCTGAAACGGACTTGTGCGATTCACTAAGCTAAAATTGACTGCCTGCGCTGCGGGGTCAGGGCAAGAAAGTTGTGGCCGTAAATCCTAAACGATCGGTGGGCGAGGAATTAACTTGAGATGTCTGGGGTTAATGGTGGGTTGAGCCTGAAGGGGACGCACACCCATCGCCAAAGGGGTTAACATCGCTCCAGTCAACAAAATTAAGGATAGACTTTGATGAATCATGGTCACGGCTCCAATCGGGGTAAAGCTGTGGAAATTGATAGGGAAGTGTGTTTTCTTAGTCCCTATCTTGTTCCCCAATCTTGTGGGAGCTTGTGCGTTAAGAGCGTTTTATCAGTGATCTTGATCACGTACCTGACGATCACGCTCAATTGTTAGAGCTATGGGGGGGGGATGGAGCATAGATTGCTTTCAGTCGGCATAACGAGCGATCGCAAACACATAGAGGGCATGAACTGCCAACAAAGGTAACCATACCAGCGTGACTGTCGGCATGAAGGGCACTGCCGTAGGTTGTAATTGATGCCAAAACCAGCCACCAGAATTAAATGCAGCAAAAAGGGCGACATGGACAGCAAAATTCATGCGATCGTCCAAGCGGCGATAGCTCGGATCACGGCGATCGGGCTTACGGGGCCAACGGGGAGGCATATACAGCGTACCTAAATCACTTCCAGCTCGTCGGGGTGCAAATGGGCAATGAACTTGGGACTAAAGCGCACCTGAATCGGGTAGTTGGGGCTAATGGGACGGCCTTGCCAGTCGTTGAGGATGGCGTAAACTTCTCCTTCCATTCCCTGAATGTCAAAGGGCTCGTTACGATGCTCAGGATGGTGATAGACCACGGTAGGGGTCTTGACGCGCACCCGCAGACCAACACTTAAGGCTTGTTGTTCCGTGACGCTCATTCGTTTCTTGTTCTCCTCGACTGGCAGGGGTTTTATTTTTATCGTCGCATACGGCTCGGCAAGGGCGATCGCCCTAGGACAATTGAAAAGCAATCGTTACCATTGCTAGCCGATCTCGTCAGTTGGCAGAGGCGACTATCTGATGACCGAGGGAGTTGCCATTGGCGCTCATAGTCATTGGTGGCATTAGGAGTAGAGAGCGCACTTGATGGCGTTTTTCAGGGCTAAGGTATTCCTGCTGGACGCAGCGCCAAGTTTGCCATTGCCGCGTCTGCTCAAGAGCAATCATTTCTGCAAGACAAGGAGAGGCTTGACGGAGATTGAGTCCGAGTTGGGTACGGAAAAAGTCATAGAGAACAACGCCATCGTGCAGTGTACCTAAGAGTTCTTGCAACTGAGCAAAGGCATCCACCTGTTCGGCGAAGGCGTCTCCATAGACACTGCTAAAGAGTTCCATCTGATAGCGGACTCGTTTCGTTTGCTTGCGGAGATCGTGGAGTTCTTCACCCGCATTTTGCAGCCACTGAGGCGGATTACTAACCGCAAGGAAGAGGGGGCGATCGCCCTGCCATTCAATGGCCACTTGCCACCCCGGATGCAGGAGCAATTGACACACCAAAGGCAATAAAATATCGGGCGCAATCAGTTCCGTCGGTAGGTTAGCAATCTCACGATATTGAGGGGCAGCTAGCCATTCTTCTAGCCCCTGTTGCAATTTGCGATAGCGATCGCTCCGCAGCAGTTGGAGGGCTTTTTGTAGAAGTTCTGTGCGTTGTTTTTCAAGTTTCTTAATTAGTTTTGCCAGTTGTTGTTGTTCAGGGCGAGGTAGATGAGGGTAATACTGCTCCTTGAGCGCCAGCATCATTACATCTAAATCCCGTACGGGACTAAGGCTGCCCGCGATCGCCCGCACCCGCTGAATCGAAACCCCCTTGGGCAAACGTACTGTGTTACAAAATACCTCCAGAGCCGTGCGCAGACGTCGCAAGCCCACGCGCATTTGGTGAATCGCCTCAACATCGCGATCCCGAATTACCCCCGGCTCATGTTTGCTAATTTTGCGGTAGTACTTTTCAAAAGCGGCGTACGCGATATGCCCTAGGCTTTCCATAAGCCCCCCTTGCTCAACGCCCAAAGAAATACCATTATTAAACTAACGTTAATTAACCAAACTTACTTTTATCTTAATTTTAACTTAACCAGACTCTATACATATCTTTATGTCTGAATCACTGCTCAGGAACAAAAAGCCCCGCTCGAACAGAACGGGGATCAGTGAAATCAATGAAGTAATGCAGTAAGAGCAGAACAAAAAATTGGGAATCTTAGGCAGCCGCTAAATTTTTGGCGACAAAGTCCCAATTCACCAGTTGGTTGAGGAAGTTATCAATGAAGTCGGGACGACGGTTTTGGTAGTCGAGGTAATAGGCGTGTTCCCACACGTCAAGGGTCAGCAGAGGCACTTGCCCATGAACCAGTGGATTTTCAGCATTGGGGGTTTTGGTTACCTTGAGTGTACCAGCTTCGAGCACCAACCAAGCCCATCCGCTGCCAAATTGAGTAGCAGCCGCATTTTTGAACTGGGATTTGAACTCGTCATAGCTACCAAAGGCGCTGTTGATCCGCGCCGCCACATCTCCTGTGGGAGCACCACCGCCACCGGGCTTGAGGCTATTCCAGAAGAAGGTGTGATTCCACACTTGAGCCGCATTGTTGAAGATGCCCACTTTTGCAGCATCGCCATAGGTTATGCGAATCACATCTTCAAGGGATTTATCAGCCAGTTCGGTATCTTGGGTTAGTTTATTGAGGTTGTCCACGTAGGCTTTATGATGCTTGCCATAGTGAAATTCAAAGGTTTTCGCAGACATCCCATAGGGTTCAAGGGCACCCGGATCAAAGGGAAGGGGTTCTTGTACAAATGCCATAGGGTTCTATACCTCTCTAAAGGTGATGCAGGTTTAGGCTACTAGAGATCAGTCATCGCCAAAAGGCACCTAGCAGCAGTGCCCATCGCCTAATTAACAATTCGCAATAATTATATCATCCTCGTTTCCACTTCGGAAAAGGGCTGTACAACTGCATGATATGTTCAGAAGGGGTAACAGCAGTAACCGATAAATTAACCAAAATTACATAAACTTATACTTTTATGGTGTATAATCACTCTTATGAGCAAACTGTCAATTTCTCAAGCGGCGAAATGCAAGGGTGTGTCCACCCAAACCCTGGAGAAGTAATCCCCCTCGAGAGCGTCGCTCTTGAGACTTCGATGAAGCAGGAAGTAAGCAGCAAATCTAAACAATGGAGTCCATTTGACTTGACTGAATAGATTTGTATAAGTCTTACAGAGCAGTTCTTGGGTCTTGCGCTCTATGGTTGCTTCTGTCCTTCGCTTAGATCAGGTTTTGATTCCTGAGGATGCCCCCATTCGCTTTGGTACCGATGGCTGGCGCGGCATCATTGGCGCTGAGTTTACCTTCAATCGTCTGCTGCGAGCCGCGCAGGCAGCGGCGGCAGTCCTCCATCAGACATATGGAAAGGACAGAGAACCTTGGATCATGGTTGGCTATGATCGCCGCTTTTTGGCGGAACAGTTTGCCGCCGCCGTTGCCCAATTACTCGCAAGCCAAGGCTACCAGGTGTGGCTCTCAGAATGTGCGGCACCGACACCCGCCTTTAGTTGGGCGGTCAAAGCCGAGGGAGCCATTGGTGGGTTGGTGATCACGGCGAGCCATAATCCTAGCATCTATGCAGGGCTGAAGGTGAAAGGTGCCTTTGGTGGCTCAGTCCCAACAACCGTCACCCAAGCTATTGAAGCGCAGTTGGCTCAGGGAGACCCACCACCGGTGGCAGCAGCAAAACCCGACTATCAAACCTTTGATCCGTGGCCCAGCTATTGTGCGGCCTTGCGTGCTCATGTGGATGCGGCGCCGATTCGGGAGGCGATCGCCACGGGTAAACTGCAAGTGTATGCTGATGTTATGCATGGGGTGGCCGCAGGGGGACTAGAGCGGTTATTAGAAGTCCCGATACGGGAGTTTCGGTGCGATCGCGACCCCCTCTTTGGTGGGGGCGCCCCTGAACCCATTAGCCGTTACTTAGCTGCAACCCAAGCACAACTGCGGCAACAAGGGAGTAACCCCCCTACAGTGTGTTTAGTTTTTGATGGCGATGCCGATCGCCTAGCGGTCATTGATGGCAAGGGTGTACTGTACACCGCCCAAGAAATTATTCCCATCTTGATTGATCATCTGGCACGCCACAGTTCCTACCGCGGAGCCGTGATCAAATCCATTAGCAGTTCTGATCTGGTGGCGCGAGTGGCCACCCACCATGGGTTGGCGGTGATTGAAACGCCCATCGGCTTCAAGTACATTGGCGATCGCATGCTTGCCGGAGAAACCATCCTTTTAGGGGGTGAAGAATCCGGCGGCATTGGCTATGGCCACCACATTCCTGAGCGAGATGCGCTCCTGTCAGCACTGTACCTACTACAAGCACTGGTGGTATCGGGATTGAGCATAGGGGAATACTACCAGCAGTTGCAGGCAACCACGAACTTTTACAGTGCCTACGATCGCGTTGATCTCACTCTCACGTCCTTGGCGCAGCGACAAAAACTAGAAGCAATCCTAGCAGAACATCCCTTCACCCAGATTTTAGATAGCCCCGTTAGCCATTGGGAGAGCATTGACGGCTACAAGTTTCATCTAGCCGATGGCGGTTGGTTACTCATTCGCTTCAGTGGTACTGAACCTCTGCTGCGCCTTTACTGCCAAGGGAAAACGCCTGAACAGGTGCAGCGCATTCTACAATGGGCAAGTCAATGGGCAGTTGCAGTTGCTGGCTAATCGTTAAAAAGAAACAATCGCAATGGACAAAGCGTCATGCCACTAGACCCATCCAGCCAAAATCCTGCTGCCACCAGTAACCGTCCGCCCCTTTCCCTATGGACAAAACTGGCCTTTGGCGCCGGTGATCTGGGAACCGCCATCACTGCCAATTTACAGGTGTTTTTCCTGATGGTGTTTTTGACCAATGTGGCTGGACTCAATGCTGGCTTGGCGGGCAGTGTACTGATGATTGGCAAAATCTGGGATGCCATCAATGACCCGATCATCGGCTACCTGAGCGATCGCACCCCTGTGGGTAAATGGGGACGCCGCCACATCTGGATGATCTCAGCCGCCCTTCCCTTTGGCGTCTGTTTTTTCCTGAACTGGTGGGTACCAGTGGCGGATCAATGGCTTCTCTTTGGCTACTACGTCCTCATGAGTCTCCTGTTCAACACGTTTTATACAGCCGTCAACCTGCCCTACAGTGCCCTGACGGCGGAACTCACTGAGGACTACAACGAACGCACGAGTCTCAATAGTTTTCGCTTTGCCTTTTCCATCGGCGGCAGTATTGGCTCACTGCTGCTGGCGCAACTTCTCTTCCAAGCCATTAGGGAACCTCGAACCCAATACATTGTTTTGGGGGGCATTGCTGCCGTATTCTCGGTGCTGCCAATTTACTGGTGTGTTTGGGGCACCGGGCAACGGGTACGCGAGTTTGAATGCCATACCCCTAGAAGTAACCAAAGCCATCTACCCCTGAAAACACAATTGCGCTTGGTCTTTGGGAATCGCCCCTTCTTGTTGGTCATGGGGATTTACCTCTGCTCTTGGTTGGCAGTGCAAATTACAGCTTCCCTGATTCCCTTTTTTATTGGTGATTGGTTGCAAATGTCTCCGGCTGAATATACACAAGTGGCGCTAGCAGTGCAATCGACAGCGATGATGATGCTCTTTGTCTGGAGTGCCGTGAGTCGCCGTATCGGCAAGAAGGCAGTCTATTACATGGGTATGGCACTGTGGATTATTGCCCAAGCCGGCTTGTTTTTGTTGCAGCCGGGACAAACAACACTGGTCTATGTCTGCGCCATTCTGGCGGGATTTGGGGTTTCAACAGCCTACCTTGTCCCTTGGTCAATGATTCCCGATGTGATTGATCTTGATGAACTCAACAGTGGCCAGCGGCGGGAAGGAATCTTCTATGCCTTTATGGTACTGTTACAAAAAGTGGGTCTTGCTCTTGCGCTGTTTCTTGTGGGTCAGGCGTTGCAATGGGCAGGCTACCTCTCCACAGTTGCTGGTGAACCGCGACCCGTTCAGCCCCCTTCGGCACTTTTAGCCATTCGCATTGCCATTGGTCCTTTACCGACCTTCTTTCTCATCGTTGGCATTGTTTTGGCCTATCTCTATCCAATTACCCAAGCGGTTCACCAAGAGATTCTCTTGAAGCTCCACGCGAAACGGCAAGGAGAGACTGCAGCATGAAGGGCTGGCATGTGGGCGATCGCGCCCTGATTTGGGGAAAGCGCACCTATGTCATGGGCATCTTGAATATCACCCCCGATAGTTTTAGCGACGGTGGGGATTTTTTTAATCCGGCCAGTGCGGTTGCCCATGCCCTTGAGATGGTAGCAGCAGGGGTAGATGTCATTGATGTGGGCGGTGAGTCCACCCGTCCGGGAGCCGGTGAAGTGCCCATTAGTGCCGAGTTGGCGCGGGTATTACCCGTGATTGAGGGCATCCGCCAGCAGTCGCAGATTCCCATTTCCATTGACACAACCCATGCCGTGGTTGCTCGGGCAGCAGTAACAGCAGGTGCCAATATTGTCAACGATGTCTCAGGGGGGCAGGCGGATTCCGACATGTTTGCGACGGTAGCCGCTTTGGGGGTGCCCTATATCCTCATGCATCGGCGGGGAACCCCGGCCACCATGCAGCAGTTAACCGACTACGAGGATTTGATTGGCGATTTGCTTTGCTATTTTCGAGAACAGACCCAGCGGGCGATCGCCAGCGGCATTCCCCCAGAACACCTAATGATTGATCCCGGCATTGGCTTTGCCAAAACAACGCCCCAGAATCTCACTCTTTTGCGAGAACTACAGCAATTTCAAAGCCTTGGCTATCCTCTCCTGCTGGGGCCATCGCGCAAACGCTTTATCGGTGATGTGCTGAACCTACCCAATCCTAAAGACCGGGTTTGGGGTACCGCAGCGGTTTGCTGCCATGCCATTGCCCAAGGGGTGGACATGGTGCGCGTCCATGATGTGGCGGCAATGGTGCAGGTGTGTCGGATGGCCGATGTGCTTTGGCGATCGCCCTAGGGGGACTCAAACCATTTGAGGACACCAACCGCTATGAGGAATAGACTCGCCAACCCCTCTAAATAAGAGCCAAAGCACAAGGGGGTTTGTTCGCGGAGTTGCTGCCCCAGCCAAAAGCCACTACCGATGCACAACCAACTGGTGATTGTGCTCGCTATAACGGCACCAGCAATCGGTAACTGTGCCAACCCCGCAGCTACCCCTGTGGCAAAGTTTGTTAGTGTCAATGCTAAACCCAATAGCAGAGATTGTTGACGCTCATCCCGCTAACGCTTCTCGTATAGCGGGAGATTCCCCCTTCACCGAGTCTTGGCTAGATGTCCCGAAG
>NZ_JBKBHV010000037.1:0-20559 GCF_046299635.1 Thermosynechococcus sp.
GCAACCACCTGTTCGGGCTTATCCTGTTGGGCAATGAGGGTCGGATTGCGGGTCATATCGGCGCGCTCAAAGAAATTGGTGGCAGTGGGGCCGGGGCACACGGCCAGTACCCGAATCCCCCAGGGTTTCACTTCTGCCCACAGGGCTTCACTAAAGTGACGCACAAAGGCTTTGCTGGCGGCATAGACCGCAAGATAGGGCAGAGGCTGAAAGGCAGCAATGGAGCTAACGTTAATGATCGTGCCTTGGCGGCGAGAGCGCATCTCTTGCAGCACCAGATGGGTGAGTTCCACCAGCGCCGCGATGTTGACTTGGAGCATGTCCATTAGTTGCTGGCGATCGCGCTCCCCAAAAGCGCCGTAATCACCAAAGCCGGCATTGTTGATCAGCATGTCCACCCTTAGCCCCAGGACTTGAATCTGCTCATAGAGTCGGACGGCAGCACCGGGTTCACTCAAGTCTTGGGGAAGACACACCACCGCCACCTGCCGGCTGAGGCGACTCTTGAGCGCCGCTAGGGTGTCGAGGGAACGCCCCGTCAGGATCAAATTGTGCCGGCGATCGGCCAAGGCTTGGGCAAAGGCCTGCCCCAATCCCCCCGTTGCCCCCGTGATCAGTGCGGTTGTCATAAAATTGTTACGAAACGTAAAGATGGTTATCTTAAAAAGTACTACATTGCATTGGGGAACGGGCAGAATGACTTCGACACTCACAGCAGCTTTTCCCACCGCCGACTGGATTTGGCGCGGCCATCGCATTCGCTACGGCGTCAACGGCAGTGGTGTCCCCGTGGTGTTGGTTCATGGCTTTGGTGCCTCCATTGGTCACTGGCGCAAAAATATCCCTGCCCTCACCGCTGCGGGTTACCGTGTCTATGCCCTTGATTTACTGGGGTTTGGTGCCTCGGCGAAGCCCGATTTAACCTACAGCTTGGAGCTGTGGGCTGAGCTACTGGCGGACTTTTGGCAAGCCCATATCGGTGAACCCGTGGTTTGGATAGGGAATTCCATTGGGGGGCTGCTGTGTCTGATGATGGCGGCTCGCTACGGCCACACCTGCCGCGCTGTGAGTGTCCTCAACTGTGCGGGCGGGCTGAACCACCGTCCCAATGAATTGAATTGGATGCAGAGTCTGTTTACGGCCCTCTTTCGCACCTTGGTTGCTTCTCCCGGCATTGGTCATTGGATCTTTCACCAGATTCGGCAGCCGCAGCGCATCCGCAAAACCCTGACCCAAGTCTATGCCAATCCCGATGCGATTACCGATGAATTGGTGGAACTGCTGCATCGTCCGGCCATGGATGCCGGTGCCAAGGAGGTGTTTGCCCGCGTAATTTCCGCACCACCGGGACCCAAAATTGTGGATTTACTTCCCCTGATTCAAGTGCCGATTCTGGTGCTCTGGGGTGAGGTAGATCCTTGGACGCCCGTATCCGGAACAAAACACTTTGAAGCCCACCAAGATCGCCTACCGATTCGCATTGAACGGCTACCGAATACGGGGCACTGTCCCCACGACGATCGCCCGGAGTTGGTGAACCCCCTTCTCATTGAGTGGTTGCAACAATTGGGGCACGCCTAACCTAAGAGGCAAGCAAGGGCATCGAGACCTTCAGACAATTGAGGCAACAAAATACGATCGCCCACCATGGCGGCACACAGCCACATCAGGTAGAGAATCGAGAACTTAAAGAGGCGCCGTGCCTGTTCTTTATCCTCTGGGGCTTGGCTTAACTGCCATGCGCAGTAAATAAACCATCCGCCAAGGGCGATCGCCACCCCGCCGTAGATCCAACCCACGACACCACAGGGGTAGATCAACAGCAAGCTGGTGGGCAGCAGTGCCAAGGTGTAGCGGAAAATTTGCTGTGCCGTCCCGCGATCGCCCTCCACCAGCGGCAGCATCGGCACCCGCACCCGGGCATAGTCCTCTTGAATCAGCATGGCCAACGGCCAAAAGTGGGGCGGCGTCCAGATAAAGATGATGGCAAACAGCACCCAAGCTGCCCAACTGAGTTCTCCTGTTACTGCTGCCCAGCCCACCAAGGGGGGAATTGCCCCCGCGGCACCGCCAATCACGATATTTTGGGGCGAAGAGCGCTTCAGCCAGTGGGTATAGACCCCCACATAAACGGCAATTCCCGCCATTGCAAGGCAAGCACTCAGCAAATTAGCAAAGACCAGCAAAAGACTAAAGGCCGTTGTTGCCAAGACCACCGCTAGGAACACCGCTTCCCAAGGGGCAACCCGCCCGGCCGGCAAAGGGCGATGGCGTGTCCGTTCCATGAGGGCATCAATATCGCGGTCATAAAGACAGTTGATTGTATTGGCTGCCGCCGCCGCACAGGCACCACCGACAAGGGTAATCAGGAGCAGTTGGGGGGCTACTCGACCTTGGCCGGCCACTTCCATTGCTGCCGCCGTCGTAATCAAAAAGAGGAGAATCAGCCGAGGTTTGGTGAGTTGGACATAGTCCACCAATTTTGTCGAAAGATCCCCCGTCGAGGAGGAAAGTCTGGCTAGGAATGTCATGGGAGCCTCAAGATCGTTCAAAATTCATCCTTCGGGGAACGGGGCAGGCGATCGCAAAGTCTGCGGTAGGCCGTCGCGCCATGCCAATGTGGCAATCGCAACCAACACCCCCAAAAGGGTAGCGCCAATCAGTTGATGGGCAACGGTGAGTGCCGGAACCTGTAGCTTTAGTTGTAGGGTGCTCCAGCCCAAGGCCACTTGTAGAGCCACCAGCGGCAGGAGTGAAAAACTCAGGTGCCGCAACAGGGGAGCCAAGGCTGGGCTGCGCCAAGCGACGATCACAACGCCTAAGACACTCAAGGTGGCCGGAACCACCCCCATCAGATGGCTACTGAGCACCCCACACAGGCGATCGCCATAGAGACACTGCTGAACCGCCCACTGCGAAGACACCAAGCCCCCCAACAAACTCTGGCCATAGACACACAAAGTGGCGATCGCGGCGGCAAGCCGCAACCACCGGGCGCAACCTGTACCCCTAAAGGGAGCTAAGCCAACGGTGATGGCTGTCAAAAGGCAAAAGAACAGGAGTCCTGTGCCGAGGTGAGCCGTGACAATGTCAAAGCGCAGCAATGCCGTCACCGTCAGTCCGCCGAGAATCCCCTGCAACGTCACAAGACCCAGAGCCGCCGCAGCAGCATAGGGTACCCAAGCAGGCAGAGCTTGCCGCCAAGCCATGCTCAAGGCAGCCAAGGCGATCGCCATCAGGCCTAAACTGGTAGCCAACAGACGGTGAAACCACTCTAGGAAAATCTGCAAATCCATGGGCGGCACCAGCGTGCCAAAGCACAGGGGCCAATCGGGACAGGCCAAACCGGCATCCATCACGCGCGTCGCACTGCCTACCGCCATCAAAAAGAGGGTAAAGACCGTCATCATGAGCACGAGGCGAAAAATCCAGCGGCGACGGGCACTTGGATCACTGCCTAGGGTCAAGGGTGGAACATCAAAGGAACCCGGCACAGATTTTTCCTCGACAGCAACAACGTCTTCATGGTAAAGAAGCTAACGGGGGAATCACAGCCGGTGTGAAAATCTATAGCTTTTCTTTAAGTTTTCGCTAGAGTATAAAGTTTCCTTGCATTTTTGCTGAGCTGGGCTGTCTAAAACGATGGCTCGCCGGCACTGGGCTGACGTTGCAAAAAATGGAGAAAATCCAAGAGTTCTTCATCGGTGAGTTGCTGGCGCGATCGCTTGCCGTAGCGTTCGAGTAAACAGGCGCGGCCTTGAGCTTCAGTCCAGCCCAAGCGTTTCATTTCCACGGTGGTTTGGGCAATTTCATCCGCCAGATCCACGGGTTCACGCTTGGAGGGGGGCTTCTCGTCGGCAGGTTTCACCGCTGGTTTACTGCGGCGGGAGCTAGGAGGGGTGGTGGGTTCTAGGAGTAGATCTGTATTGTTGGCCTCTGACCAAGGAGCCGCCTCTAGGGCTGCCGCAGAGCGGGGAATCAGTTCTGCTTCCGTTTGCACGGGGAGGTGAATGCCAAGAAGTTGCAGGGCACGCTGGCGGGCATTATCTTCCGCCTGTTCTAGGGTCGGGGCAGCAGCCATCCCCGTAGCTAAAATGGTGTCGCCGACAAGGAGGGTGGTTTTGACAATAAACAGACCGTCATGAATTTGCAACAAATCGCTGACAATGCTGCCGGTGGGATAGCGGCGATGGAATTCACTCATGGGGTGCCGCAACAAAACGACGCATTGAGTTAATCTTATCCTATCCTTCTTGGGGGACTGGCCTAGAGGAGATTCAGCACTGCCTTGTGAATCGCAGCCGATTGCAGGTAGGGTTGATAGTCAGGAATAGGGGCTGAGAACGTCTCTTGCCATTGCTGAATCAAGGCAGTAGGGTCAGGGGGCAATGCTCCTAGTTCAACTCCCGCCATACCCGTATCGGCCATGAGGTAACTTACTTTGGGATCGTAGCTGAGGGCAAAACAGCGACAGCCAACACTGGCCGCCATAATCAGGGCATGGAGACGCATGGCGATCGCCCCCGCCGCTGTTGCCAAGATTCCCTTGAGTTGGCGGGGATCCTCGCAGGTGATCACTTTAGTGCGCTCAGGTAGCAATGTCTTATGGAGATATTCAGCCAAGGGCAAATCCTGTTGAGACTGAAAGGGCAACAGCCAAAGTAGCACCCCCGTCTCTTCTTGCCACCGACGCAAGGCGGTTTTTAGAAGCTGCCAGCGATCGCCCGTCAGGTACCGATGGGGACGCAAACAAACCGCAATAGCTCTCTTTTCCTGAGGGGGTTCCACAGGGCGCGCCGACAGAAGCCACACGGGATCAGCTCCCTGTTGATGGGGAATACCCCACTGCCGCAGCAGAGCGGCTGACCCGGAATCCCGCACCGTGACCGCAAGACAGCGGCGGAGAACTGCCCGTGTCCACCAACGATACAGCGGCGATCGCACCGGTCCAATCCCCTGGGCCCAAGCAATCGTGCGACAGCCAAACCGCTGCGCAAGGGTCATCAAGCCAAGGTAATAGAGGGGACTGCGCCAACTGGTCACATCCTGAATGAGGCTGCCACCGCCCCAAATAAAGGCTTGGCTCTGTTGTAGAGTGCGTAGTACCTTTGGCCAGTGGTGGCGATCGCAGGTGGCAACGCCATAGCGGGCTGCGGTGGCTGCCGGATTGCCGCTGAGGACAACAGGGGAAACGTGGGGGGGCAACTGTTCGAGGAGTGTTGCCAAAAGTGCCTCATCCCCGGCATTGCCATAGCCGTAGTAGCCACAGAGAACCACTTGACTCATGCAACAGGCTCCACCAACGGCACGGCCTGAAGGATGCCTTGAAGCACATTGATAAAGGAGGGGGTGGGTTGAATGGCGGGCACAAAGGAAAGAGAGTGATGGGGATACCTGACTTGCAGCGTTGCCACTTGCCGGTGCACCTGATTGACGGTTTTACCGCCAAAGAGAAAGTAGCCATAAACTTTGCTACTGGTGTAGCCCTGAGCCATCCGCACCTCAATCGCATGGTCTAAACTTCCCGCTTGGGTTAGCAGCGCCGGGTGCACCCCACAGGTCTGACACAGCCTTTCAAACCAAGGGAGAACTTCCGGCCGACGACTGCCGTGGCCAAGAAGAATGTGGGCAGATTCGCGGGCGATCGCCTGTTGTAACCAAGCTTGAAAGAGAGGCTGTCCCCCAAGAAAGGGAAGTAATTCAATGGGCAGCGCCGACTTGGCTCTGGCGATCGCCGGCGGCAGATCCACCACCACATGGTTCCCCGGCAACAAAAAGAGGGGCAGGATCACTATCCCCTCAGCCCCTTGAGATTGTGCCTGCTGACTAAACCGGCGGATCTGCTCTGGCAGTGAGGCTCCTTCAAGGGTTCCCCAACCCACTATGCCCAAGCCTGCCAATTGTTGACAAATCAATGCCATGGACTGCTGCGGTGCTGGGTCAGGACTGCCGTGGCTAACGAGAAAGTAGGCCATCATGAGGAAGCAAGGAAGCGCGATCGCCAGTTTTCACTCAAGAGTTCCTGTTGCGGTACCAAGACCTGCTCGCCGGAGGCCAACCACTTTACCTGTACGGTGCGATCGCCGGCTTCACTTTCCCCAATCACCAGACACACCGTGGCACCGACGCGATCGGCGCGTTTCACCTGCTTACCGAAGGCACTGCTGCTCAGATCCACTTCTACGGTATAGCCCTGATGCCGCAACTGCTGGGCCAAAATTAGGCCTTGGCGTTCCGCAGCTTCGCCCCGGGTCACCATGTAAAGGTAGGGTTCCTGCCGTGGCGGTAAGGGGCGATCGCGCAGGAGTAACACCAGCCGTTCAATGCCCATTGCCCAGCCAATGGCGGGCGTCGCAGGTCCTCCTAACTCCTCCACCAGGTGATCGTAGCGCCCTCCACCACAGACCGTTCCCTCGTTGCCCAAGCTTAAGTCCTGAAATTCAAAGGCGGTGTGGGTATAGTAATCAAGGCCGCGCACAAGAGCCGGATTAATCTGGTACCTGATGCCCAGATCCTGCAGGAGGGATTGCACCTGCTCAAAGTGGTGGCGCGATTGCGGGCTGAGATAGTCCAACAGCCGTGGGGCTTCCTTGACAATGGCTTGGGTACGCGGGTCTTTGCTATCGAGAATACGCAGGGGGTTGCGTTGCAGACGGTCTTGGGAATCGGGGTCTAGATCAGCTTTGTAGGGGGTGAGGTAGTCCACTAGGGCTTGGCGGTAGGCACTGCGATCCTCGCGATCGCCCACGGAATTCAGCATCAGGGTTAAGTCTTTAAGTCCTAAAGCCTGCAAGATGTCTAGCGCCACGGCAATCACTTCGGTATCGGCACGGGGATCGGCACTCCCCAACACTTCCACTCCCAACTGGTGAAACTGACGATAGCGACCTGCCTGGGGACGCTCGTAGCGGAACATGGGTCCAAGATACCACAGGCGTTGGACGCCCCCTTGGCTGTGCAGGCCATGCTCGATATAGGCGCGAACCACCCCGGCTGTGCCCTCTGGTCGTAATGTCAGCGATCGTTGAGCGCGATCGCTAAAGGTGTACATTTCCTTGCTGACAATATCAGTAGCTTCACCAATGCCCCGCTCAAACAGATGGGTTTGCTCAAAAATGGGGGTGCAAATTTCGCGGTAGGCGGCGCGATCCAGAATCTGGCGAGCGATGCTTTCTAGATACTGCCAATAGACCCGCTCGGCGGGCAAAATATCGCGAGTTCCCCGTGGTGCTTGCAAACCCATGTGTGGTCAATGCGCAAATGAAACAGACGTATTATAACCGCCTAGCTTCCTAGTAACTTCTCCACCCGCTCTAGAACCTCGCGAATGTGTTTTAATCCCCCCAGAATTTCCTTGAGGAGATCGTCGGTGGGATTGGCGGGCGTTGTTTTTAATTCCACCTGTAGAGTAGAGTAGTAATCCCCATTAAGTCACGGGCAAAGCGAGCCACTTCATTGGGGTGGAACAGTAGTGGTTCACGACGGCTTTTGCGATGCTCTGGATTGAGGCGTTGGGGATCAAAAGGGGGATTAATGGTTTCATTATTGGTATTGAGATAACGGTAAATAGATGCGCGAGAGCGGCAGAGAGTTTGCTGCACTTGATCAATGGTCATTAGCTCATCTCCCCCCACAGGATAGAAAGAACGCTGCATTGAGAACGGCCAATTGGTAACGTTGCTATCAAACTTATTTTACTGTAAGGATATAGCAATCGAAATGTCAAGTTTTCGTGTTAATTTCCTCGGAACTGGAAGGGAAGGATCGTTGTTGCTGCGCCAACAGCCCACTAGCAAATGAGAGTGCCATAGGTGAGCGATCGCCCCCGGCCAAATCCGCCAGTGCCTGGACACGCGCTTCATCGGTTAAGTATTGCACACGAATCACCGTTGTGGAGGTACGGGGGTCAATGTCTTTTTGCACTAAATAGTGGTGATCCGCCGCCGCCGCAATCAAGGATTGATGGGTAACACACAACACCTGATGGGTTTGCCCCAATTGGCTTAAACGCTCGGCAATCGCCCCCGCGACACGGCCGGAGACCCCGACATCAATTTCATCAAAAATCAGCGTTTTCGGCGTTTGTTGGGTCGCCAAGCAGGTCTCCAGCGCCAGTAAAAATCGGCTCATTTCACCGCCCGAGGCGATCTCTCCTAAAGGTTGCAGGGGTTGGCCGGGGTTGGCACTCCAGAGAAAAGTAATCTCATCACTGCCACTACTACTGGGTTCTATGCTCGTCAACTGCACGGTAAAACGGGCTTGGGGGAGTCCAAGGGGGCAAAGGTGGGCAAGGAGGTCTTCTTCTAGGCGTTCTGCTGCCCCTTGCCGCAATTGGTGGAGGTGCGCACTGGCTACTTCAAGGCTTTGCCGCAGTTGGGCAACCTCTGCCTCTAGGTGTGCTTGGCTGGTGGACTCACCACTGAGGGCGGCTAATTCCGTTTGGATGCGATCGCGATGGGCAATGACACTGGCCAAATCCGGACCATACTTGCGACACAGGCGTTGGAGTTGATGGATCCGCTGACCAAGGGCATCTAGTGTGGCCGGATCCGCATCGAGGCGATCAACATAGCTACGCAGTTGGCGTGCGGCTTCTTCCGTGTGGGCGATCGCCCCCTCCAACAATTCACCCACGGGCTGAAGCGCTGGATCCCAGTCGGCAATGGATTGCAGGGCTGCTTGCGCTTGCGCCAGCAATGTCAGCGCACTCGGTTCCCCCTCGTAGAGGAGGTGATAGGCCTGTTGGCTTTGGCTTTGCAGCTCTTGGACATGGCTGAGGCGTTGGTAATCCTGTTGCAACTGGGTGAGTTCTTCAGGGTCGTCTAGAGCCGCAGGCAGCAGTTCTTGGAGTTGAAAGTGCAGTAAATCGAGTCGCTGGAGCCGTTGCTGTTCCTGAGCAGCAAAATCTTGCCATTCCCGTTGCCGTTGTTGCCACGCTCGGTAGGCTTCTGCCACCTGCTGCCGCTGGGTCATCAAGACCTCACCCCCATAGAGATCAAGCCAGTCCCGCTGTTGGGAAGGACTCGCCAGTTGCACTGCCTGTCCCTGAGCCGTCAGGCGCACAAGGTGCCGCCGCAGTTCCTGAAGTTGCTGGCGATTGACGAGTACACCGTTGACCCGACTGCGACTGCGAAAAGTGTCTCCCTTAAGACTAAACTCACGGGTACAGATCACCTCCTCCTCTTCGGCGTCAATGTCTAGGGTGGCAAGCCAGTCTCTCACCGAGGGGGTGAGGGTGAAAATAGCTTCAATGCAGCCCTGCACGGTTCCGGATCGCAACTGCCTTGCCGAGAGCTTGCCCCCTAGAAGCGCATCAATGGCATCGAGGAGGATCGACTTGCCTGCCCCTGTTTCCCCCGTGAGAACATTCAAGCCCGGCTGAAAGGTCACCTCTAGCTCTGCGACAAGGGCAAAGTTGTGAATCCGCAGCGTTTGTAGCATTGTGGCTCCACTGGGACAAAGGTTCTAGGGCAATTCTTGGCAAAAGGGCTGCGACCCGCTTTTGAGATTGTGCGACTTGATTTTGTACCGCTGATTAGCCTACATAGTAGAAGGTAACATTTTGCAACAATGTGAGGAGCAACCGCGCGGATGATCACGGAGGCAGCGATTCCGGCCACGGTTCCCAAAGAGTTTTTAGGTCCCCCGATGGGCTTTAATCCCACCTTGGTGATGTTTTTTGCCGCATTTGCAATCGCCATTCTATCCACTTGGGGGCACTTTCAAGGCTACTGGCCGGGCTGGGTCTCATTTGTCGCCAATATGTTGGCCTTGCACCTGATGGGCACTGTAATCCACGATGCCTCCCACAATGTTGCCCACAGTAACCGCATCATGAATGCGATCATGGGGCATGGCAGTGCCCTAATGCTGGGGTTTGTTTTCCCGGTGTTTACCCGTGTCCACATGCAGCACCATGCCCATGTCAACGATCCCGAAAACGATCCCGATCATTATGTTTCCAAGGGAGGGCCCCTGTGGCTGATTGCCCCCCGATTTTTCTACCATGAGGTTTTCTTTTTTAAGCGGCAGCTTTGGCGGAAGTATGAACTCCTAGAGTGGTTTCTCAGCCGCCTGACGCTGGTGGGGATTGTCACCTTTGCCGCCCTTAATGGCTGTTTAGACTACGTGCTCAACTACTGGTTTTTGCCCGCCGGGGTCGTGGGTCTGATGCTGGGGCTATTTTTTGACTATTTTCCGCATCGTCCCCATACGGAGCGCGATCGCTGGCACAATGCCCGCGTCTATCCCAGCCGCCTCCTGAACATCCTTATTTTTGGCCAAAACTATCACCTCATCCACCATCTCTGGCCCAATATCCCTTGGTACAAAGTCCAGCCGGCCTACTACGCCGTCAAACCCCTTCTTGATGCCCACGGCTGCAAACAAACCCTTGGTATATTGGAACCAGGCAATTTCTTGCCCTTTCTCTACGATGCTCTGGTGGGTTTACATTTCCATGGCTCTCGTTCTTCCTGAGGTGAATCTCCGCTATGGTGACTGACGCTGCCGGCGATCGCCCCCTCGTGCTGGCGGTTGAGAACTTACAAAAGTCCTACCGTAGCGGTTTCTGGCTGCGGACAGTTCTCACGCCCCTCAAGTCCGTCTCGTTGCAAGTTCACCTAGGGGAAACATTTGGACTGCTTGGCCCCAATGGTGCCGGTAAGACCACACTGCTGAAGATTCTCTTGGGTCTGGTGCAACCCAGTGGCGGTCACGGTACGCTCTTGGGGCATCCCTTGGGCGATCGCGCCGTGCGGCAACGGATTGGTTACCTGCCTGAAAACCCCTATTTCTACGACTATTTGACGGCTTGGGAGTTCCTAGAGTTTACGGCGGGACTCTTCGGCCTCAGTGCCGCCACCCGCAAGGATCGCATTCCTCTGCTTTTGGAAATGGTCGGCCTCAACCTTAAGGATGCCCGCAAAAAGCAAATGCGCCGCTATTCTAAGGGGATGGTGCAGCGGGTGGGCTTGGCGCAAGCCCTGATTAACGATCCCGAAGTGGTCTTTTTGGACGAACCCATGTCGGGTTTGGATCCCCTTGGGCGCTACCAAATTCGTGAGATCATTCTTTCCTTAAAACAGCAGGGCAAGACCATCTTCTTCAATAGTCATGTGCTGGCGGACGTCGAGGCCATCTGCGATCGCATTGGCATTTTGGCTCAAGGGGAATTGATTTGCGCCGGCAGTGTGGAGGAACTTCTGGGCAGTAGTGAAGCCTACCATGTGGTGGGCAAAGGGGGGCATGTGGATGGCCTTCAGGAATGGCTTTATTCCCTAGAGATTCAGGGCGATCGCTGGCAAGGAGTGATCAAAATTCCCCTACCACGTTTTCTTACCCTCGTTGAAGAAATGGGGGGCGAAATCCTGCAACTGCGCCTTGCTCGCCCCACCCTAGAAGAGTTTTTTGTGGAACAACTGCGCCAACAGGGCATTCAAGTTACCCATTAGGGAGCTTGGCGTCATCTGAATCCGTCTGAAGCCTTAGTCACCCAAGAGATAATTCATGTTGAACTGGCGCCGTTTTCTGTGGTTGAGTTGCCTAGCGGCTTTTTTGGGGGTTGCCTGTGGCACCTCCTTTTCCTCCGGAGCCACCGATGCCCTCAGCCAGAAAATTGAGCAATTGCGACAGGCGCCTCTCACCGTCGTTGTCGAGACTGCCCAAGGCCGTCCGATTCGCAATGCCCGCCTCCAACTGGTGCAGCAAAGCCATGCCTTTCCCTTTGGCGTTGCCCTTGATACCCAGATGTTTCGCCCCAATCCCCCGCCGGCGGCCAACTGGTACAAGCAGACGGCTCAGGAAAACTTTAACGCCGCCGTCCATGAAAACGCCCTCAAGTGGTATGAGTTGGAGCCGGAGCCGGGCAAGCTGGACTTTACGATGGCCGACACCATCTATCGCTGGGCGCAGGCGCAGGGCTGGCCGATGCGAGGGCATACCCTCTTTTGGGAAGTGGAGCAGTTTAATCCCCCTTGGCTGAAAACCCTGCCACCGGAGCAATTGCGCGCAGCGGTGAAAAAACATGCCCTTACCGTCTGTCGCCACTATCGCGGTCGCATCAATGAGTTTGATGTCAATAACGAAATGCTCCATGGCAATTTTTTCCGCAGTCGCCTTGGGGAGGGCATTGTCAAGGAGATGTTTGAATGGTGCCGTGAGGGCAATCCCGAGGCGGTTCTCTATGTCAACGACTACGGCATCATTGAGGGCGATCGCCTGAACGAGTACGTTGAGCAAATTCGCCGTCTGTTGGCCCAAGGGGTTCCCATTGGCGGTATCGGCATCCAAGCCCACTTGGAACATCCTTTGGATGAAGCCAAAATGCAGCGCGCCCTCGATACCCTTGCCCAGTTCAATCTGCCCCTGAAAATTACCGAGGTGAGTGTGAGCCTTGCCGACGAGCAGCAGCAGGCACAGACCCTCCGCCAGATTTATCGCCTTGGTTTTGCCCACCCCGCCGTGCAGGGGATTTTGCTCTGGGGCTTCTGGGCAGGGAACCACTGGCGCCCGCAAGCGGGACTGTATCGCCAAGACTTTTCCGCCAAGCCGGCGGCGATCGCCTACCGCCAACTGCTTTTTGAGGAGTGGTGGACCAAGGTCAGCGGCCAAACCAATGCCCAAGGCCAATGGCAAGGACGGGGCTATCTGGGGCGCTATCGCTTGACAGTGACTGCCCAAGGCCAAACCCGCACCCAAGAGTTCGTACTGCCCCCTGGGGGAACCACCGTGACCGTGCGGCTGTGAGCCTAGCCCCGCAGCGCCGCCCCTAAAAGGGAGAACCACGCCAAGGGATGCCCCGTGTAGATATCCATAACCGCCTTGGCCAGTTGTGGAAGGGTGCGATGGCCGTAGAACCAAGGGGGCGTCACCCCTAACCGGAAGGGAACGCGAACCACGGCTTTTTGGGGATAGTCAAACAGAAAGCTATTGTGAACCACCCCCACCCCAGAGCCGATGGCCGCCGGCGTATGGCCGGGAAAAGCCCCCCAAGGGGTACAGCCTAACCCATAGGCCAAGGAGACCCAGGCATTGATCGCAATGGAACCGTAGCGCAGTTGGGCGATCGCCCGCTCTAGCCTCTCGCCATGGTCGGCCTCGGTTCGCGGATCAATGATCACACTACACCCCAAGGTGCCCCAGAGCCGCTCGTTGACAAAGGGCACGGCCGTGGCAAGATAGGCGGCGGCATCGGGCACAGGCAGGGGCACCTCTGCCAACAGACCACAAAAGACCTCCTCTTGGAAAATGCGGGGATTTGCCGTGGGGGTCAGGCCTTCAATCAAAGTCCAGGGAATCGTGCCTTCAACGGCGGGACTGAGGATCGTGGCTTGGGGATAGTCGGCTAGGAAGGACTCATAGCGGGCGATCGCTCCCGGATAGTAGGCAGGGCGGGGCGGAATCGCTTGCAGTTGGGCTTTTAGAGCCTTGAGGAACGCCTCTCGCTGCGACCAGCCGGCAGCAGTGACAAGGATTTGTGCCCCAATACAGTTAAAGCCGGCGTTATGGACAAGGGCACTGGCCACTTGGCGGGCTTGGTAGGTCAGTTCTGCCTCTGTCCATTCCCCCGGTACCACCAACAGGGGCGTGACATTTCCCAATTCCGCCGTGATGGGTTTGGTCAGCTTGCGCTGTTGGCGGGCTTTGCGGATGGCCTGCTCGGCCGCCGTTTCTCCCCAAACAAGGCGATTGTAGGTGTGGTGGGAACCGGTCATGTGAACGTGCTGGGTCAAGGGATGATGGCAGAGGGCCTCCCCCATTGCCGCATCGCCTGTCACAATCTCAAGGAAACCCGCCTCAATCAAAGGTGCACAAATTTTGCGAAAACACGCCGTCAAGGGAGCTAAAAGGGGGTTCATTTTCAACAGGGCCACTCGATTGGCCACCACCAGTTGGTAGAGGGCATCTGCCAAGCACAACGACGTGATGTTGCCGGCGCCCAACACCACAGCAACCCCCGGCGGCGGTGGGTGACGGTAGGCACTGCCTTGGCTTGTCGGTTGATCCGGTTGGAGCCAGACTTCTGCTTTGACCCCAAACCACAGCCAGCGCTCCTGCCAATTGCGCGGCAGAATTTCGGCGATCGCCTGACCGGTGGGGGCAGTTCGCCAACGGGGTACCGGGGGGGATGCCTCGTGACGCAGGGCATAGACATAGTGATCCAGCTTGAGAAGGAGTCCCAGCGGGCCGGTGGTCCATTCTTCCCCTGCCCAACGTCCCTCAGGATCAATGCCTTTAATGTCACAGGCAATGTTGACCCATTCGGGGGCGTGGCGACGGGCAAGGGCTTTGATGGCTTCGAGGTAGGGAATCCGTTGACGGGGCGAGAGGGCTTGCCACTGGCCGGCCTGTTGATGCAGGCGTTCTAGTTCGGGGAGCGTAGTTGTGGAAGGTGTCATCGTCAGATACTGGCTGGTCTACTGTGGGTAAAGATTACGGCGGGGCGTGCTGCTGTTCTCAATCCTTTTCTGTCAAGAAACTCAATCGCGATCGCCCCCCTGCTGCGCTACATTAAAAAATTATGAAGGATGGCAAGGAGGTAAGGGGTGATTCGTCCCGATAGCGAAGTCATTTTAGAGGTTCGAGAACTCACGGCCAAGGTAGAGGATACCCCCATTCTCAAGGGCTTGAACCTGAGCCTTCGCGCGGGCGAAATCCATGCCATCATGGGGCCTAATGGCTCCGGCAAAAGCACCTTCTCCAAAATTCTGGCGGGGCATCCCGATTACACCGTCACAGGCGGCGAAGTCCTTTACAAAGGCAAAAATCTTTTGGAATTGCCCCCGGAAGAGCGTGCCCGCGAAGGCGTTTTTTTGGCGTTTCAATATCCCCTTGAAATTCCGGGGGTGAGCAATCTCGACTTTTTGCGGGTGGCCTACAATGCCAAACGTAAGCACCAAGGTCTTGAGGAACTGGATGCCTTTGACTTTGAGGATCTGGTGCGGCAGAAAATAGAACTGGTGAAGCTGGATGAGGGCTTTCTCAATCGGGGGGTGAATGAGGGCTTCTCCGGCGGTGAGAAAAAGCGCAACGAAATTCTGCAAATGGCGCTCTTGGAACCTACCTTGGCCATCCTCGATGAAACGGACTCCGGCCTTGATATTGATGCCCTGCGGATTGTGGCCAATGGGGTAAATCAGCTTACCCGCCCTGATAATTGCATTCTCCTGATTACCCACTATCAACGCTTGCTGGATTACATTGTGCCCGACTATGTTCACGTCATGGAGGGGGGACGGATTATCCTCACCGGCCCCAAGGAACTGGCTCTAGAACTGGAAGCGCGCGGCTATGACTGGGTTCGCGAAGAGGAGGGGGCTGTCTCATGACGATAATGGTCAACGCCAATTCCGACCAAGCGGATCTGCCCAAGAGCCGTCGCGGCAATGAACTCAAGGATCTATTGGACTTAGCCCCGCCCCTGCGCCACGCTGAGCTAGAACCCTTACGGCAAGCCGCCCGCGATCGCCTCCATGAGCAAACCCTGCCCACCCCCCGCGATGAGGACTGGCGCTTTACGGATCTATCGGCTTTACGTACGCGATCGCTGCAGGCTCCCATTGCCCCTCTCCATCCCGACCTCGTTGCCGAAGTGCGCCATCTCCTAGGCGAGCGCAGTTTTCCCACCGTTGCCGCCATTGTCCTCATTGACGGCTATTTTTGTGGGGAACTCTCCCGTGGAAATGCCGATGGGGTTGAGTTATTGCCCCCCTCCCTGCCGGCGATCGCCCCCCCCGAAGTGTTTAGTGATCTCAATACTGCCATGCTGGCCGATCGGGTGTGCCTACGCCTAACGGGACACCTTGCTGAACCTCTGGAAGTGTTCTTTGTCAGTAGTCGGCAGCAGCAGAGTGTGGTTTCCCCCCGCCTTTCCGTTGAAGTGGCAGCCCACAGTCAAGCCACCCTGATTGAGCGCTTTTTGTCCCTCACGGGCGATCACCAGTTCACCAACAGCGTCACGGAACTCTCCCTAGGAGCCGGTGCCCGCCTGCACCATGTGCGAATTCAACACCAATCCCTAACGGCGATTCACATTGGGGCTACGGTGGTTCATCAAGGGCAAGACAGCGACTACAGAGGGCACGCCATTGACCTAGGGGGAGGCTTAAGCCGCCACAATTGGCAGGTGCAGGTTCAAGGCAGGGGCAGCCAAACCACCCTAAAGGGGCTGGCGATCGCCATGGATAACCAAATTATGGACACCCACTCGGCCGTGTTCTTCAATGCGCCCCACAGTGCCGGTCAACAAATTCACAAGTGCATTCTTGGCGATCGCGCCCACGGGATTTTTAATGGCCGCCTCGTGGTGCCCCAAGTGGCGCAGCTTACTGACGCCGCTCAACTCCATCGCACCCTGCTCCTTTCCGACAAAGCTCGTGTGGATACCAAACCCCAGCTGGAAATTGTGGCCGACAATGTCAAATGCTCCCACGGTGCAACCGTTAGCCAACCGGCGACGGATGAGATGTTTTATCTGCGCAGTCGCGGTTTAGATGAGAGGGAAGCCAGAGCCCTCATTGTTAAAGCCTTTGCCCTTGAGCAGCTAACCGATATTGAGCCTCAGATTTTGCGGCAGGAGTTAGAAGGGGCACTGCTGGCCAAATTACATTGACTCTGCCGCAGAGCCTCGCCTGCGGCGCCCACCGAACAGCATACTCACGCCCGTCCAACTGAGGACGCCAACCCCTACCCCCAATAGCAAGACATACATCGGTCTGAGGGCGCGTCCTAGAAATCCCCCCTGGTGGAGCATCATTAAAATATCGGCCACCTCTTCGGGCAGGCCGAGGTAATAGTACCCAACATGGAACAGGACACCCGTGGCCGCAGTTACTGCCAAAGGTATCAGAACAACCCCACTCAGACAGTGGTGCACCAGCCGATGGTTAAAGCGCTTAATGCGTTGGGGGCGCATCAAAACCTCGCGTCGTATAAGGAGCAGTCCACTAAAGGCCAAGAAGATCAGCCCCAAGCCCAGCACTGCAACGTAAATCAACTCCCCTCTTTCGCCGAGGAAGGCACCGGTGTGCAAAAGTAGCATTAATTCACCAAAATCTTTTGACAAACCAAACCAACTGCGACCCAGACGATAGGTCATTCCTGTGGCTGTTGTCAGCAAAAACGGCAAAACCAGAACCAAGGATAGCCGGCGATGGAGCTTGCGTGCTTTCATCCTTCATACCTCAAGGGCAATTGAGCATTGTCCTCCCTAGGGGGCTAACTGCCTCAAACCTCTACCCACTTGCGCAACAGGTTGGCATAGACCTTACAGAGGAGATCAAACTCCTCGGTCTTGCCGTATTTTTCAAAGAGGGAATGGCGAACCGTATCAAGTTCAAAGAGGAGTTCCCGCTCTAGAGGATCGCGGATGCGACTTTGAACCCACGTCACGGCCACCAAGCGCACCCCTTGGGTAACGGGCGCCACGCGGTGCAAAAAAATTGAAGGATAGATCACCATTGACCCGGCTGCCAATTTGAAGGATTGCTCTCCCCAAGTGGTATCGAGGAGCAGTTCCCCCCCTTCATAGGTGAGTGGGTCGCTCAGAAACAGTGTCAGGGAGAGATCGCAGCGGGTTAAATCTTCCCCCCTACCCATAAGGGTGTTATCCATGTGAGTGCCGTAGCCCATTCCCTCTTGGTAGCGGCTAAAGAGAATTGGCCGAATCGCCCGCGGTTGCGCAAAGGCTTCAAAGAGTATGTTCCTACGCAGGGCAGCGAGGACAATTTCAGCGGCTCTCTCGTATGCTTCACTGTCCCCTTGGAGCTGTTGGTTTTCCTTGACGGCCTTGGCATAGATGCCGGCGGTGAGTTTGCCATCCACAAAGGGAGCTGCTTTACAAAGGGAGTGCAGCTGTTCCAGCTCTTCTAGTGTCAGCACCTGATCAATTTGCAGGAACATACCCTTCTCCGAGCGATTCAAAGGGTCAAACGGTGTTTCTTTACCACCACCAGCGGCGCCGCCGTTTGCCGGATTCGCCCCGCTCACCGTAGCCGCCTTCTTCACCTCCCTCCTCTGAGCCGGCCAGTAACAGGTGCTGGCGAGGGCTGTGGGTCGTTTGGCCTAAGGATTCAAGGCGCAGGGCATCGGCCTTCACCTCTGGCATTTGACTCGTTTGATTGGAGGTTGCACTTGCCGGTGTCACTAGAGTGGTGGCGATCCCCAAGGACAAGAACAGGGAGACGGCTTTTGAGTGTTTCATATTTCAGTCATCCTCCTTGGATTACCCGCTCACCTTCCTATGGTGGCGACCCAAGGTAAAGATTTCGGGAAGGTCAGGTGGCTTGGAGAATAACTGAAGAGCTGAGGGATTAGGCTGCGGGTAACTTGACTTCAAAACGAGTCCCCTGATGCGGTTGACTCTCAACTTGGATGGAGCCGTGGTGTTGTTCAACAATCATCTTGACGACTGATAAGCCCAAGCCAGATCCTTTATTGTGATGCTCACGGGCTTCGTCTGAACGCCAAAAGCGCTCGAAAATATAGGGCAGATCTTGAGGCGCAATGCCGATGCCCGTATCCTGAACCGAGATAATAACCGTGTTGAGCTTTTTGGTGAGGCGAAGGGTAATTGTGCCGCTAGGGGGGGTGTAGTTGATGGCATTGTCCACCAGATTGGCAAATAGCTCATACAGTTGCTCTGGATCACCCCAGACTTGACCGGCTTGCTCGCAATAATACTCAAGGATGATCCCTTTGGCAGTGGCGCGATCGCGATGCAGGTCAACCACTTCTTCTAGCAGCTCATCAACATCTACTTTTTGCCGGCGGCTTTGATCGAGGGGGGATTGTTCCATGCGTGCCAAGAGCAACAGCTTGTTGATTAAATCTCCCATCTGGTGACACGCCGAGGAGATGACAGCAACCTTATTCAATTGAGCTGCATCTAAGTTTTGGGAGTGTTCGGCCAGCATGGCAATGGAGGCTTGGATGGCTGTCACCGGATGCCGCAGTTGGTGAGAAGCATCCGCTGTAAAGCGTTTTAGGCGGTTAAGAGTCATCACAATCGGCTGTGTACTTTCATGGGTGAGCCACGCTGCCACCAACAGGGCGAGGGTACTCACGCCCAAGGTTTTAAGAATAAAAACAACTTTCAGGTAATTCAGCTCATTCTCAAGGTCAACGGTTGAATCTGTAGCACACACATAACCTATCAGCGCTGGTTCAAGATGTTCACCCCTCTCTTTGTAAATTGGATAGATAAAAGAGCGTGTATGTTTCCCTTTGATGATTACCCCTGAAGGAGAAATGTTCGGCGGAAACTCAATTTCAGGGATTTTTTGGCCTTCATAGATAATAAGATAGCGATCGCGATCATACCATTGAACACTTTGGGAAATGTGGCGTGTAGGATTGGGCATCACCTCATAAATGGAATTAAATTCATGCTTGGCCATTAACTGCGAGATTGTCATTGGAACAATTTTGCCTTCATTATTTTTTGGAGCGTAGCTGCTATACTTTGATTCCCTAGTAAGTTCGCTGTATTCATGCTCAATGACATCGAAGAGATTGACAGACCAAATGGCCACCTCCTTAAGATGGGTATCGAACTGTTGATAACGGTGGTGCACGATCAGGGAATACAACAGCACCGAAGAAGCAGATAGAATGCCGGCGATCGCCAAAAAATAGATCCAAAACAGGCGACTGCGCAAACTGCTATATTGCCGATTTAACATTGGGATTAAGGCGGTAGCCAAAGCCGTGAACGGTCTCAATCAAATGAGGGGGTGCTCCTGCTGCTTTTAGTTTATGCCGCAAACTGCGCAGATGCACCTTGACCGTCTCTTCTCCCGGTGTTTCATCAAAAGACCATGCCTGATCCAAAATTTGGGTGCGAGTGAGAACTCGGCTGCCATTGCGCAACAAAACCGCAAGGATGGCATATTCCTTGGGAGTGAGGTGCAGCACTTGGCCGTTGTAGCGCACTTCTGCGGTGTCGAGACACAGGGTCAATTTTTCCCAATTGAGGCAAGGTGAATAGGTCGTTTGCCTTCGCCGCAGCAAAGCACGCACCCTAGCCAGCAATTCTGCCAAATCAAAGGGTTTCACCACATAGTCATCGGCACCGGCATCTAGGCCAATCACTTTATCTAGACTCGTATCCCTCGCAGTGAGGATGAGAATGGGCAGGTTGTAGTTATTCTGGCGGATTGTTCGACAAAGGGTGATGCCATCTACTTTTGGCAATCCCAAATCTAAGATTAGAAGGTCAATGGCGCCCGCTTCCAGATAGTTCAAGGCGCCTTGGGCATCATGGGCAACTTCAACGGTGTACTGCTGCTGCCTAAGCGCCTCCGCAATCAAGCCAGCAATAGTTCTATCGTCCTCAACAATTAAGATTTTCACAGCTTAAGAGTCTTGTCAGAACATGCCGCTCTTGTCAAACTATAGCTCATCTTGTTAAATGACCTCTGGGATGCCTTGGTTGTGTCTGTCAATGGTCGCCGATCTCTCCTAATCTATTTATCGTTGCTTTCACTACCTGAAAAGTGCCGCAGTGCTGGTGAAGCGGCAGACGACCAGCGGGAGGAATTACTCAATTTCAGCTTGTTG
>NZ_JBKBHV010000038.1:0-20395 GCF_046299635.1 Thermosynechococcus sp.
AAGGCGTTGAGCACTAAGCTGCTTAATAAGCCAGAAAGCGCAGATAAAGTGCCTCTACCTCTGATGCCGCAAGGCGTTGAGCACAAGTAAGTAGCCTATTAGATATCTCTGGATAAAGAAGTGCCTCTACCTCTGATGCCGCAAGGCGTTGAGCACTTTGATTTAATTATTACTAGTCCCCCATACCAGAAGTGCCTCTACCTCTGATGCCGCAAGGCGTTGAGCACGTTGTTCCTAATAAGTACGACCCAAGGGGGGTGTCCAAGGGGTCTCTGGTATTGTGACTATTGAAAGAAGGCTGCCGATGCCTTCAATTTCGACACGCACGCGATCGCCCACCTGCAATGCCCCAATTCCTGCGGGGGTTCCTGTTAACACCACATCCCCCGGCAAGAGCGTCATGACATAACTAATAAAGCTCACCAACTTTGCCGGTGAGAAAACCATTTGATCAATCGTTGCCGACTGCACGGGTTGTGCTGCCTCATTAATAAAGGTTTGCAGCCGCGCATCGCTAGGCACTTCTCGCACAATCCAAGGCTCTAGGGGGCAAAATGTGTCAAACCCCTTGGCACGTGTCCATTGCTGCTCCCGCTGCTGAAGATCGCGAGCAGTGACATCGTTGGCGATCGTGTAGCCCCAAATATGCTCAAGAACCTCATTTTCAGGGCAGGCACGGGTGCGACGACCAATGACCACCGCCAATTCCCCCTCATAGTCCACCCGCTTCACTTGGGGCGGATACCAAATGGGACAGCCGGGGGCTTGAACTGTTGTGGGAGGTTTGAGAAAAATCAACGGCTCAGGGGGCACACTATCGCCCATTTCCGCAGCATGCTTTACATAGTTGCGTCCGACAGCAACAATTTTTGAGGGGGAGCAGGGAGCCAGCAGTTGGTAGCTATCGGGACTGAGGACTTGGTTGGTGGGTTGGCCGTGGAGCCACGGTGCTGCATCCCAAATAATCACTTCACGATTGAGTTGCAGTGTGCCGTAATGAATTTGTCCTCCCGTGGTCTGCACCCGCACAAACCGTTCCACCATCATGAATTGATCCCCTTTTCTCCTTGCCAAGAATGGCAAACTGCGGTGCTAGAATTATAAAGCCTTGCTTTTTGCATCCGTCAAAAGGCCATTTGTCCAAAGGGAGTTGACCTCAATGATCACACGTAACTACGAAACGCTTTATATTATTCGTCCCGATGTGGGCGAAGAACAACTGGAACAAACGATTAGCCAATTTCGGACACTTTTAGAGGAACAAGGTGCCACAAAGCTCAAGGTGCAAAATCGCGGTAAGCGCCGGTTTGCCTACCCGATCAAAAAGCTGCGGGAAGGCTACTACATTCTCATGACCTATACCGCTGCCGGGACGGCGATCGCCCCCCTTGAACGTGCCATGCGCCTCAATGAAAACATTCTGCGCTTCATGACAATTGTCCTTGAAGACGAGGCCGACACCGAAGACGCAGAGGACGAAAACCCTGTTCTTGCCCGCGCCTAAAGGATCACCCTCACTCAAAGGCATCTGCAAAGGGGGCATCGTGGCACCATCTCAAACTTGGATATGTGATGGCGTACCTAAAGACGGTAAGACCTACCCCAATCTCGGTGGGTCTCATCCCCCTCAAGAAAACAATGGCGATTATTGTATTATCTGCGGGTTACCTCGTGCGGCCATCGAACCGGCCACCGGTCATACTACCGCCAAGACGGGACAATCCAAAACGCTGCTAGTGGCTGCCCTTGGGGTTCTCCTGCTGTTTGGCGGCAGCATCGGCTTTCTCGGTTATCGGCTGTTATTTGCCCAGCGCGAGGGGGGCGGTGTTATCTCATTAACCGGCGGGTCAAGTCAGAGTCGTTCGCTGGTGAGCAAAACCACTGCCCGCAACACAGCCTACATCAGTCAAGGGGAGCGCATCCTCATCAATGAACCAAATCCCCAACGGGCAGCCCTCAAGCAGGAGGCGGCTCTTGCCTTTGATCAGGGAGATTGGGCGCAGGCGATCGCCAAGTATCAAGAACTGGTCACCCTCGATCCCAATGATCCAGAGGCACGCATTTATCTCAACAATGCCCGTGCCCGCCAAGCCGGCAACCCCATGACAATGGCCACCGTTGTTCCCATTGGCACCAGCCCTGATACCGCCAAGGAAATTCTGCGGGGGGTGGCTCAGTACCAAGAGCGCTTTAACGCCAGTGGCCCCAGCCGTGCCCTTGAAGTCGTTATTGTCAATGAAAACAGCCCTAATGGTGTGACCAGTTTAGCCGAGGATTTGATCAACAGTTCAATCCAAGGGGTACTGGGTCATGGCACCGATGCCAATAGTCGTGCGGCTCTACAGGTTTATGAACAAGCGGGGATTGCCGCTCTTTCTCCCCTGACCACGAATGTTACCCCCCAAGGCAACGGTACGGTGCAGGTGCAGACCCTATCTCTGAACGAAAAGGGGCAACAACTCCTTAATACCTACCTCGACAATGCAGCCAATACCCTCGCCCAAGCCGCTGCGAAAAAAGTGACCAATACCAAAGTAGCCGTTCTGTACAACAGTGATAGCCCTTACAGTAATGAGTTGAAGACCAAATTGGTGGCCGCCCTACCTCGGTTTGGTGCTCAGGTGGTGCAACAGATTGATGTGGCTGCTGCCGGCTTTAATGCCAACACAGCAATGACCACAGCGCAGCAAGCGGGAGCCAATGTGGTAATTTTGGCGATGAGTCGAGCGCGGGTAAATGATGCCGTTGCCCTTGCCATTGCCAATCGAACCCAAACAACCCCTGTGCAATTATTTGGTAGTGATCAACTCTACAGTCCCGATTTATTGATTAAGGGGGATAGCGCCATCAATGGCATGATTCTGGCGGTGCCTTGGAGTACCAACCCCAATGATCCCTTTGCTCAGCAGGCAGCACAGGCGTGGCGAGGCCAGATTAGTTGGCGGACAACGACGGCCTACGATGCCACTCAAGCCCTTGTTCAAGCGATGGCTCAGGGGGGCGATCGCGCCAGCACCCAACAACTGCTGCGCCAAGGGGTGCAAATTCAGGGACAAACCGCCAGTGGTACCTTTGAGCGGGTTCCTCTGGTTCAAGCGGCACCGGGTCCCAATGGCCCTAAAGGCTCCAACTACCAGTTCAACACCCTCAGTAGCCTCTAAACCCCTTCGGCTAATGCTAAGCTATTCCCCGTGGGTGTTTTAGGAATCTCCATGTCTGCAAAAATCGGCATTATTGGCGGCAGTGGTCTCTACAAAATGGACGCCCTCACGGATGTCGAGGAGGTGCGCTTGACAACGCCCTTTGGCGATCCTTCCGATGCTTTTATTTGCGGTAAGATTGACGGAATTCCTGTGGCCTTTTTGGCCCGCCATGGCCGTGATCACCATTTGCTGCCGACGGAGATTCCCTTTCGGGCCAACATCTATGGCTTCAAATCCCTTGGGGTTGAGTACCTGCTCTCTGCCTCGGCGGTGGGTTCCCTACAAGAACAGGTGAAACCCCTCGATATGGTGGTGCCAGATCAGTTTATTGACCGTACCCGCAACCGCATTTCCACCTTTTTTGGTGATGGCATTGTGGCGCACATTGGCTTTGCGGATCCTGTGTGTCCCGCCCTTGCGGCAGTTCTTGCCGATGTCATTGCAGAGTTGAACCTGCCCGATGTCACCCTTCATCGCCAAGGTACCTATGTGTGCATGGAAGGCCCTGCTTTCTCGACGCTGGCAGAATCAAACCTATACCGCTCTTGGGGCGGAACGGTAATTGGCATGACGAATCTACCGGAGGCTAAACTGGCTCGGGAAGCAGAAATTGCCTATGCAACACTGGCACTTGTCACTGACTACGACTGCTGGCACCCAGAGCACGATTCAGTAACGGTGGAGATGATTATTGGCAACTTGCAGCGCAATGTCAAAAATGCCCAAGCGATTATCTGTGAAACCGTCAAACGTCTCCATGCCAATCCACCCGTCTCTAAAGCCCACCGTGCCTTAAAGAATGCCATTCTCACTCCCCTTGACAAAGTACCCACAGCCACTAAAGAGAAACTTCATCTGCTCTTGGCCAAATATCTCTAGGTCATAGACTCTGCTGTATTCTGATCATTATCAACGTTGATTTGCTCGCACAGTTGGGGATAGGTGGTCTTGGGACTGAGACAGCGGCAGCGGTTGAGGGCAGCAGCAAGAGCTTCGATTTTAATGGGTTTACTGATGTAGTCATCCATACCTGCCGCAAAACAGCGCTCGCGATCGCCCGCAAGGGCATTTGCCGTCATGGCAATAATCCAAGGGCGTTGACTAGGAGGCCATTGGGCATAGATGCGCTCGGTGGTTTGTAGGCCATCCATCTTCGGCATTTGCACATCCATGAGCACGACATCGTAGGGGCGCTGTTGCAATGCTTCAAGCACTTCGAGGCCGTTGGCAGCCACATCGGCACGGTAGCCCATCCGCTTGAGGATATGCAGTGCCACCTTCTGGTTAACGGCATTGTCCTCGGCAAGGAGGATGCGCAGCGGGAAGCGACTGCCCAAGTTGGGATCAATGCTCGTCTTTGTCAGGGCAGGCTGGCTCGCGGATTCACTGCTGAGGGTCTTAATCAGGGTTTGCCGTAGGGTCAGGGGGCGAATCGGTTTAGGTAGGTGCGCTGTAATCAATTCCTTGCGGCTAGCGGTTTCCAACCAACTCAGGGGCGTGAGCAGGACAATGGGTTGCTGCTTGAAGCCATCCTCTGATTGCAACCGCTCTGCCAACTGAAGCCCGCTCATCTCGGGCATATTCAAATCAAGTACCGCCAAATCCCAGCGGGGAGGAGCCTCTAAAACCAAGTGGGGATTGCCATAGCCGATAGGCACCATCCCCCAGTTTTGCAGTAGGGTGCAGAGATTCTCACGGCTAGCGGCATTATCGTCCACGACCAGAACATGCTTGCCTGCCAAAGCGGGATGGGGGGCGGGCGGCACGTAGGGCTTTTGTTCTTCGGCCAAGATCGTGAAGGTAAATGTCGTCCCTTTGCCTTCGACACTCTCGACGGACATATCGCCGCCCATCAGCTCACAGAGGCGCTTGCTAATGACCAGTCCCAAGCCGGTTCCGCCATACTCGCGGGTGGTGGAGGCATCCACTTGGCTAAAGGGCTTGAAGAGCCGATCCATGCGATCGCGGGGAATGCCAATGCCGGTATCCTGAACTTGGAATTGGACAAAATCCTTGCCCTCGTGCCTAATCACCCCCACATGCACCACCACTTGGCCTTCATGGGTAAACTTAATGCCGTTGCCCACGAGATTGACAAGAATCTGCCGCAGCCGGGTCACGTCCCCTTTAATTTGGGCAGGGGTTTCGGGAGTACAGGTGTAAAGTAACTCTAGCTCCTTTTCCTCCGCTTTGCTGGCCAATAGGCTCAGGACATCCTCCACACATTCACGCACGTCAAAGGGCTGCTGCTCCAAGACCAATTTGCCCGATTCGATTTTCGAGAAGTCGAGAATGTCGTTGATAATCGTCAACAGGGCTTCGCCCGCTTGGTGGAGGGTTTGCAAAAAGTCCCGCTGCTGCTCATTGAGGGGGGTATCCAAAAGCAAATTGGTAAAGCCCAAAACCGCGTTCATAGGGGTGCGGATCTCATGGCTCATGGTAGCCAAAAATTCACTCTTGGCACGGTTGGCCAATTCTGCTTGGAGCCGCGCTTGTTCGAGTTCTTGGTTTTGCTGTGCCAGCAGTTGTCGCTGCTGCTGTTCGTGGCGCAGGAGTTCCGCTTGGGCAATCGCAATCCCCACTTGCGCGGCCACCGCCTCCAGAAGTTCGATTTCCTCAGGCATCCACTGGCGCCGGCGATCGCACTGGTGCAGACCAATAATGCCGTTGGGCACCCCCTTATAGGAGGTACGAATCGCCAGCATGGACTTAATTTCAAACTGGCGGCAGAGTTTCTCTGCACCGGCAAGGAGGGGATCCTGCCTCACATCGTGGGAAACCACGGCAGCATCGCTTTCTAAGACCTTCAAGGCATGGGGGTTATTTTCCACAGGAACACTCACCCCTTTCATTGACGGGTAGCCCGGTTGCAGATATTCGGCCACATCGGGAATCCGCGGCGGTGGCCCCGGCGCGTAGCGGTAAATCAAACAACGACTGACCCCAAAGGCCTGTCCAATTTGGGTTACAGTGGTCTCAAAAACTGTTTCTGTATCAAGGCTCTGACGAATCTGCTCGGTAATTTGATTCAGGAGCAATGCCCGCTGCATTTGCTGTTGCAATTGCTGACGTTGACGGGTTTCCTGTTCAAGGAGTTGCACTTGGGCAAGACCAATCCCCACTTGGGCGGCCACGCTCTTGAGCAAGCTTTTAATGGCCTCTGTCCACCGCCGCCGGCGATCGCACTGGTGCAAAACAAGTAGGCCATTCGCTTGATTACGATAGGCGGTGCGAACAATCACCGCAGATTTAACATTCAGCGCTTCGCAGTACCCATGAAGTGCAGCGAGACGATCATCAGTGGTGACATCATCGCAGCTAAAGACTTCGTCAGAAGCAAAAACAGATTCCAAGAAAGAACCGCGTATCTGTGCCAGATCAAGGTCGCATTCATTGACGGAGGGAACTCCGGGGGCACAATACTCCGCCACCAGCGCCATGGGGGAAGGGGCATTCTCCTGATACACAAACAAAAGACAACGACTCACATTCAGAGTTGCCCCCACCTGCTGAACTGCTGTGTGGCAGATGTGTTCCCGCTCGATTTGCTGGCGAATCTCCTCAGTGATGCGGTTCAGTAAGAGGGTGCGCTTTACCTGCTGTTGCAAAAAGAGCTGTGCCCGCTGCCGCTCGGTGACATCACTTTGAATGCCAATGTAGTGGGTAATTTCACCAAATTCGTTATAAATCGGTGAGATGGCAAGTTCATTCCAAAAAGGCTGGCCGTTTTTGCGGTAATTGCGCAGCACCACACGGCAGGATTGGCCTTGTTTAATCGCATTGCGAATGACTTCAACCCCCGCTTGGTGGCGATCGCGCCCCTGCAAAAAGCGACAATTTTTGCCGACAACTTCTGTGGCGCGGTACCCCGTCATCCGCTCAAAGGCTGGATTCACATAGATAATTGGATTATCGGGCTGACGGTAGTCGGTAATCACAATGCCATTAGTACTAGCAATAATGGCCCGCTCCCGCAGTCGCAACTCCGCCTCAATTTTTTTCTTGTCGGTAATATCAATTGCCAACTCCAAAAAGCCGACGAGTTGCCCTTGGCCGTTATGAATGGGGGTAACCGAGAGGGAAACCGGAAAGCGGGAGCCGTCCCGCCGCACAAATGTCCATTCCTGCTCATCGGCAAGGCCTTGCCGTGCCCGTGCCACCAGCGTCTCAAACCCGGCAGGAATCGGCTTTCCCAATTGAGCGCTCAAAATCTGGCTGTAACGCTCCACCTCCAGCGGATCGTGGAAACGTTCTGGAGTTGCCTTGCCCAGCAGTTCCGCAGCCGTATATCCGAGCCATTCCTCTGCAGATCGATTCATCAATGTGATGATCCCATCGGTACGGGTGGCAATAATGGCGTGGTTACTGCTGTTGAGTATCGCCTTTTGGAGGCTGCTCATTTGGCGAATGTAGGTCAGTTGCTGATGGGCTACCTCTAAGTGACGGCGCATCTCCAATTCACTAATGACTTGGCGAGCAAGGGTGCGCAGGGTTTGCTGCTGAACCGCATTTAGCTCACGCGGCTGGTAGTCCACCACACAGAGGGTGCCAAGACCATAGCCATCAGGGGTGATTAAGGGCATGCCGGCATAAAAGCGGATATAGGGCGGCCCTGTCACCACTGGATTATCGGCAAAGCGCGGATCAAGACGGGCATCGGGGACAACAACCAATTCCGATTGCAAGATCACGTGAGCACAAAAGGCGATGGAGCGGGGCGTTTCACAAATCTCAATCCCCACTTTGGACTTAAACCACTGCCGCTGGCGATCAATGAGGCTAATGAGCGCAATGGGGGTTTCGCAGATCGCTGCTGCTAGACTCGTAATTTCATCAAAGATCAGTTCCGGGGGCGTATCTAAGACTCGATACTGCTCAAGGGCACGTTGCCGTTCCGGTTCATTTGCTGGCAAGGGGGCAGCAGGCATAGCCCAAGTGTACCGCCTTTTTGTAGGAGCAAGTCTTTCATCATTATAGGAATTGCATTGGTTCTAGAGAGGATTCCCTAGGGGATACAGAATAAAAACATCGATTTTTGTAGAATTTGTAGGGCAGCTACAGGACAAAAAAAGGATGTAGAATCTAAGCCTACACCCTTCACAATCGTTATTTTCAGACTGTGGCAATTTTAGCCTGCCCAGCCCTTGGCAGCTTGATCTAGCACGTAGGCAGCTACATCTTGAATTTGCTCATCGGTAAGACGACCAGCAAAAGCGGGCATGGCATTTTTGCCGTGCTGCACTTGGTAGATAATGGCATCCTCGGAGTACATGCCAAATTGCTCAAGGGCTTCTTTTTTCAAGGTTTTGTTGGCCATCACCACATTGCCACCCCCCATGTGACAGGCGGCACAGTTGCCGCTAAAGACTTTGGCACCATTGGCCAAGTCAGCTGCCAAGGCCGCAGGGGTGAAGCTGATAAATAGAGCGATCGCGATCGCGCAAACACGAATGAATAGCTTTTTCAACGGAGTTCTCCTTTCATGGAATGCGTCAGGGTATGGATAAAGCCCCAAAAATCAAGGGGTGCAAGATTCACCAAAGGTCAGTGTAGCAAAGTTCCCAACCTAGGGGGCACTGTCCGGAAAGCTTTCTACGCCCCAACCGGGCGCCACGGCGGCTGCTCGCAAAATAAAGGCAGCTAAGGCCTCAAGCTGTTCCGTCGTTAACCAGTCCTCACTTACGCGGCGGCAGGAATAGCTCTCTTCACTGCCATCGTAAGACATGGGCGATCGCTGAAAAGCGACGAGGCTGGCGATCGTATCTCGTGGTGGCGTTGCTCCCTTCAGATCTCTTAGGGAAAGTGACACCAAAGGATTGGGTAACGTGCTGCCACCCACATGACAGTTTTTGCAGTTTTCCTCAAAGAGCCGTTTGCCACGGGTCAGATCTGCTGCTGTAAAGGTTTTGCTCTCACCGCGATCATTGAGGGGCAACTCTACCGTGTCCGTGACCTTGAGGTATTGGATCACGTAGTTATCTACCCCGGCGGCTGCGAATGCCCTCGGGGGCGCGATCGCCCAGCCTAGCAGCAGAATCAAGAGACCACTGCAAAGCCAGCCAACATACCGTTGCCAAAAGTGAGGTTGGTACATGGGTGTTGGGAAAATCCTTGTTAGGGGTCATTAATAATAAATTTTGCCACCGCCCCATTTATCCCCCAAGATTTTGGGTTCAACGAGAATATGGCCAGCGATCGCCACCAAATCTTTCTCCGTCAGGTTGCGCATTTTCGGGAAAATGTCAGCACTGCGCAGACTGGGGTGCACCTCAGCAATTTCTTGCTCACCATCGTAGGTGGTGGGGTTCTTCATGTAGTCCACCAGACCCTCGATGTTATCCCGTGGCGGCGTGGCTAGGGCGAGGGTTTCTGTGCGCAAATCCAAGGTGGGGTTCGTTTTGGTGATCCCCCCCACATGGCAGGAGGCACAAGCATACTGGAAGAGGCGCTTACCCTCTAGGTATTGCTTTTCCGTCAGCGTAATCGTTTTGCCCTCGCTGTTGAGGGGGACAGTCAGAACTTCAGGGGTCAGTTCGGCGGCCAGTGCTGTGCCCGTGGTCAGTTGCCAGAGGCAGAGGCAGAGAGCGACCGCAAGCCAAACGCATTTTTTTAACATAGTTCTCCCAATAAGCAGGTCTTACGATTGCGGTGTGTCTGGTTGATCGTTGGCGGGTGCAGGGGTCGTCAAGGCCAAAATAATGGCTTTGGCATCTTCAAGGGGCAAGCGCGTTTGTGGGCTGGTATAGCGAATACCGAGGCGATCGCACCATGCACAGACCGTTTCGACCGACACGCCGTAGTCCGCTGCCAAATCGGCGATCGCAATATCCACAAATCCCATGCTGCCACTCCCCGCTTGGGATCAACGACCAAGTATCATTATCATGCCATTGCGTAGCTTCTTTACCAAAAGGCCTCCCCTTTGCAAAGACAAGTACCAGCACGGCGTACACTGTTGATGTGGCCATTCAGATGGAGTTTTCCATGAAACGAGTCTTGGCAATTATCCTTGGGGGCGGTGCCGGAACACGTCTCTATCCCTTGACCAAGCGTCGAGCCAAGCCTGCGGTTCCCCTTGCTGGAAAATATCGCCTCATTGATATTCCCGTGAGCAATTGCATTAACTCCGAAATCAATAACATTTACGTCCTTACCCAATTCAACTCGGCCTCCCTCAACCGCCATATTGCCCGTACCTATACCTTCCCCGGCCTGACGGGTGGCTTTGTCGAAGTCTTGGCTGCCCAACAAACCCCAGAAAATCCCAATTGGTTTCAGGGCACTGCCGATGCCGTGCGCCAATACCTCTGGCTTTTGGCCGACTGGGATGTGGATGAGTACCTGATTCTTTCTGGGGATCATCTCTACCGCATGGACTATCGGCTGTTTGTGCAGCGCCACCGCGATACCGGGGCCGATATTACCCTCTCAGTGTTGCCTGTGGATGAAAAAGCCGCCTCTGGTTTTGGCTTGATCAAAGTAGATGGTACAGGCCGAGTCACCGACTTCCGTGAAAAGCCCACGGGGGATGCGCTACGGGAGATGCGAGTGGATACGACCCGCTATGGTCTCAGTACCGAGGAAGCCCAGCGTAAACCCTACATTGCCTCGATGGGGATCTATGTTTTTAAGCGGCAAGTTCTCATTGATTTGCTGCAACAGATGGCCGATGCCACCGACTTTGGCAAGGAAATTATCCCCGCTGCTGCTCGGTCTCATCTTGTCCAAACCTATGTCTTTAATGGCTATTGGGAAGATATTGGAACCATTGGCTCCTTTTATGAAGCCAACCTTGCCCTCACCCAACAACCCCAGCCGCCCTTTAGCTTCTACGACGAAAACGCCCCCATCTACACCCGTCCCCGCTATTTGCCCCCCAGTAAGATGCTCAGTTGCACAATCACGGAGTCGATCATCAGTGAGGGCTGCATTCTCAAGGAATGCCAAGTCCACCATTCCGTCTTGGGGGTGCGATCGCGGGTGGAATCGGGGTGTGTCATTGACCATTCCCTGTTGATGGGAGCGGACTACTACCAAGACTCAGCGCAGCGCCACCAGCTGACGCTGCAACACAAAATTCCCATCGGCATTGGTGCCAACAGTGTGATTCGCGGCGCAATTGTGGATAAAAATGCCTGCATTGGTCACGATGTCAAAATCATCAACAAAGACCATGTGGAAGAATCCAACCGCGAGGATCAGGGATTTTATATTCGTAGCGGTGTCGTGGTGATTATCAAAAATGCCGTGATTCCCGATGGCACCGTTATCTAAGCCATAAGCAAATTTGAATTGGCAATCGGAAAAAACCTGTGTAGCATATCAAGAGTAAGGTCTCAGCCTTCCAACCTGTAGCGAAACTGCCGTCTATGCCCACGATAGAGACTCGCACAGAACCCATGGTCATCAACATGGGGCCGCACCATCCCTCCATGCACGGTGTGTTGCGGTTAATGGTGACCTTGGATGGCGAAGATGTCATTGACTGCGAGCCGGTGATTGGCTACCTCCATCGCGGCATGGAGAAAATTGCCGAAAACCGCACCAACATTATGTTTATTCCCTACGTGAGTCGTTGGGATTATGCCGCAGGGATGTTTAACGAAGCGGTCACCGTCAACGCTCCCGAAAAGTTGGCCGGCATTCCCGTGCCCAAGCGAGCCAGCTATATCCGCGTGATCATGCTGGAGTTGAACCGCATTGCCAATCATTTGCTGTGGTTAGGTCCCTTTTTGGCGGATGTCGGTGCCCAGACGCCCTTTTTCTATATCTTCCGCGAGCGAGAGTACATTTACGATCTGTTTGAAGCCGCCACAGGCATGCGCTTTATTAACAACAACTACTTCCGCATCGGGGGAGTGGCCGCCGACCTCACCTATGGCTGGGTAACGAAGTGCCGCGACTTTTGCGACTACTTCCTGCCCAAAGTGGATGAGTACGAGCGCCTGATCACCAACAATCCCATCTTTGTGCGCCGCTTACAGGGCGTGGGCAAAATTAGCCGTGAGGATGCCATCAATTGGGGGCTATCGGGGCCGATGCTCCGTGCCTGCGGGGTGAAGTGGGATTTGCGCAAAGTAGATCACTACGAGTGCTATGACGACTTTGACTGGGATGTGCCGGTGGCCACGGAGGGGGATTGCCTTGCCCGCTACCTTGTCCGTATTCAGGAGATGCGCGAATCGGTGAAGATCATTCGCCAAGCCTTGGAGGGTCTGCCCGGTGGCCCCTACGAAAATCTAGAAGCCAAGCGGATGCTTGAGGGTGCCAAGTCAGCGTGGCATGGCTTTGACTATCAGTACTTGGGCAAGAAACTGGCTCCCACCTTCAAAATTCCCAAAGGGGAGCACTATGTGCGGGTTGAATCGGGCAAAGGGGAGCTAGGGATTTACCTAATTGGCGATGATAATGTCTTCCCTTGGCGCTGGAAAATTCGACCCCCGGATTTCAACAATCTGCAAGTGCTGCCCCAGTTGCTCAAAGGGATGAAAGTGGCGGATATCGTTGCTATCCTTGGCAGTATTGACGTGATCATGGGGTCTGTTGATCGCTAGGCAACTGTTGAGCCACCAGCGAGGAAACTATGGCTGTGCAATTACCGTTCCTCACCTCCACCAACTTCAGTGGCCTTTTTAATGAGCGGTTTTGGCAAAATGCATGGCCAGTGCCGCCGCAGAATCAACTGAAGCGGGGTGCCCTTGTCCCCGATGTGGAGTTACCCGGCGTGGGGTTGAACACACCCGTGCGCCTTTCAACGGTGTGGAAAGAGCAGCCCCTCCTGCTGGTGTTTACCCGTATTTTTACAGAGCATCAATACTGCCCGCTGTGCTACCCCTATCTCAAGGGCTTGAATGAAAACTATGCAATGTTTCAAGGCAAGGGGGTGGCCGTTCTGGTGGTCACGAGTACCGATGCGCATCAAAGTGAGAAGGTCAAAGCGGATATGGGCTTAAAAATGCCCCTGCTCTATGACCCCCGTTGCCAAGTCTTTCGCCACTACCGCACGGGTCAAGCCTTGGGCGCACCGCTGCCGGCGCAGTTTTTGATTGATCAGGAAGGCAAGCTGCGTTACAAGCATCTCTTCTCGTTTTTAGAACCCAATGCCCCCCTAGAGCGACTGTTTCTGGAGATTGAGGCCTTAGCTAAAGGGGCAACAGCCGCTGTGCCAGAAACTCGCTAGAATCGTAAGGTATTCCTTTGGGGCTGTAGCTCAGTCGGATAGAGCGAGCGCCTCCTAAGCGCTAGGCCGTGCGTTCAAATCGCACCAGTCCCGTTCTTACTCTTAAAATAAAAGGTAAATCTTGTTGATGTTAGTGTTGCCTCTGTGATGGAGCGATCGCCAGACCCCTCCCTCTTGAGGGAACTTCAAAGCACCATTCACGACCTAGAGGACTATCAAAGTGCTCTGAGCTATGAGGCCGCCAAGCGTGCCCTAGAAAAACTACTGCACGAGTGCAGGGCCACAGGGGCAGAAAAAGCCTCCCTTGCGCGGGCGATCGCCGACCTTGAAGCAATGCTTGACAAGCTCCACGGAGGGGTGGTGCAAATTGCCGTCTTCGGTCTGGTGGGGCGGGGAAAATCCTCCCTGCTCAATGCCCTGCTGGGGGAACCCCATTTTGCAACGGGGCCGATTCATGGCGTGACCCAAAGGGAAGCCAGTGCCCTTTGGCAAATCTCGGAAGCTCGGCGTGGCAATCCCATTCGCCTGATTGATACACCGGGGTTAGACGAAGTCAATGGGGTCGCACGGGAACAACTGGCACGGGAGGTGGCTGCCCAAGCGGATTTAATTCTCTTTGTGATTGCCGGCGACTTGACCCGTTTGGAATACCAAGCCCTGAGTGAGTTGCGACAGGCGGGCAGGCCAATGCTGCTGGTCTTTAACAAAGTGGATCAGTACCCCGAGGCAGATCGCGAAGCCATTTATGCCAAAATCCGCGATGAGCGCGTCAAAGAACTTCTCTCCCCTGAAGAAATTGTTATGGTGTCGGCAGCCCCCCTTGTGCCGCAAGTGCAGCGCGATGCCTCTGGACGGGTGCAGGTGAAAATGACCGTCGGTGCTCCCCAAGTGGAACTCCTCAAACGGAAGATCTTGGAGGTGCTAGAGCGCGAAGGGAAAGCCCTGATTGCCCTCAATTCAATGCTCTTTGCCAACAAGGTAAGCGAAGAATTAGCCCGCTACAAGTTGCAACTGCGGGAGCAGGAGGCCAACCAACTGATTTGGAAAGGGGCGGTTACCAAGGCGCTGGCGATCGCCCTTAACCCTGTAACCGTCTTGGATATGGTCGGCAGTGCTGTCATTGACTTGACTACAATTCAACTGCTCTCCCGCCTCTACGACATTGAACTCACAGATGCAGGCGCCAAGGAACTGCTGCAAACCATTGCCCTTGCCATGGGCGGCATTAGCCTAGGGGAATTTGCCGTCAATTTAGGCCTGAGTTCCCTCAAGGGGCTGTTGGGACTGGCTACGCCCATGAGCGGTGGCATTGCCCTTGGCCCTTATCTTTCTGTGGCGATGACCCAGGGGGCGATCGCCGGCTTTTCCTCCTACACGGTGGGGCAAGTGGCCAAAACCTACTTTGCCAACGGCGCCGGCTGGGGCAGCCATGGTCCAAAAACCGTTGTCCGGCAAATCCTGGATCGGTTGGATCGGCAGCAACTCCTCCACCGGCTCAAGAAAGAGATTCAGGTGCAGTTGGGAATGGGCTAAGTGCTGCATCTGTGGAGCGTCTATTTATCTTGTTTCTGTGTAACCATCAACAGGCGGCACTCATCCCCCGATACCAAGCTTGCCACATTAACACCGGCCATAGCCGATGTTGCCAATTGCGCTGACCTGAGAGGTGTTCTTGCCACACCTGACGAATGGGGGCAGGATGCAAAAATCCCTCCTGTTTGAGACTTGCTTCTGACAGTAGCTCCTCCGCCCAATCTCGCAACTCCCCCCGCAGCCAATCCTCAATTGGTACCCCAAATCCCATCTTGGGTCGCTCAACTAATTGTTTGGGGACATACCGATAGAGCACCTGACGGAGTACCCGTTTCCCCTGACCCCCTTGAATCTTCATGGAGAGCGGTAGCCGCCAAGCAAACTCGACAATGCGGTGATCCAAAAGAGGAGCACGGGTTTCTAAACTCACCCCCATCGCCGCTCGATCCACCTTCACCAAAATATCATCAGGCAAATAGGTAAGAGCATCAAGATACATCATCCGCTGCTCAATACTAGAGCAGTTAAGCCACTCACTCGGTGTCCTCAAAAGGGTGGCCGACTCTTGAGTCCCTAGAACCACAGCTGTCAGGTCAGGCCAAAGGGAAACGAGCTGAAAATAGATCTCTTCCGGCGCCGATAACGGCAGCAGCCTTGCTCCCTTGTGGAGTTTATCGCCCACCAAGCGCTGGTGCCAGCGCCTAGGCAAGAGAGGCTCGATGATTCGGTAGAGCAAGTTCCACGTGCGAGGAGAAAGGGCACGAATGCCGCGCGCGACGACCCGACGCAAGGGCAAAGGTATCGAGGACAAGCGACGCCATAAGCTAACCATTAGAAAATAGCGAGGATACCCCCCAAACAATTCATCTCCCCCATCCCCGGAAAGGGCAACAGTCACCTGCTGCCGCGCCAACCGGCAAACCAAGTGGGTAGGAATTTGAGAGGAATCTGCAAAAGGCTCATCATACAGCCAAGGGAGCTGAGGAATCACTTCTAGCGCCTCTTTGGGCGTAAGGTACCACTCTGTATGATCTGTGCCTAAGTGTTGAGCAACAGCTTTGGCGTGTTGCGCCTCATTGTAAGCGCGCTCATAAAAACCAATGGTAAACGTGCGTATGGGTTGACTCGATTGAGTCTGCATCAATGCCACAACGGTTGAGGAATCAATCCCTCCTGAAAGCAAAGCCCCTAAGGGCACATCGGCAACCATTTGTCCCTTGATACTTTGACGCAGGAGGGCTTCCAGAGCTTCTACCGCCTCTGGTTCCGAGCCGTTAAAAGGAGTTTCCAACCCTGTTTTAGCAATCTCCCGGAGTGACCAATATGCCATTACCGCCCCGCGATCTTGGCGATGGGCTGTGATCTCCTCAGCAGCAAACTGTACCCAACTGCCCGCAGGCAATTTCCAAAGATGGGCATAAATAGTCCAAGGTGCCGGAATGTAGTTATAGCGTAAATAGAGGGCCAATGCCCGCCGTTCAATGGGATTGTCAAATCCGGGATAGGCACGGATCGCCTTTAATTCCGAGCCAAAAACGAAGGCTCCCCTGCTCCAACCGTAGTAGAGCGGCTTTTCTCCCATGCGATCGCGAGCAAGGGTGAGTTGACGATCCTGCCTATTCCACAAGGCTAAGGCGAACATACCCACCGTTTTTCGGAGCGTTTTTTCAATCCCCCAAGCTTCAAATGCAGCCAAAAGAGTTTCTGTATCTGAATGCCCCCGCCAAGAAGGCGCCAACCCCCTTGCCTCCAGCTGCTGCCGCATCTCAAGGTGATTGTAAATCTCGCCATTAAACACCAGTACAAAGCGCCCCGAAGCAGAAACCATTGGCTGGTGACCAGCGGCGGAAAGATCAAGAATGGCAAGACGCCGATGTCCCAAAGCAATCCCCACAGTTTCATCCACCCAAATGCCACCATCGTCAGGACCACGGTGGGTGAGGGTGTTGGCCATTCTCTCTACAATTGAAGAAATCTCCTGCTGGTTGAGATCACTTGCCCAAAGTCCGGCAATACCGCACATCCTCTATCTCCGTTGATACACATACTCATCACAGCCATTGCCTAGGATTCCAATCCATCTTTCTTCTTTAGTAAAAGCCCTAACCAGTGTAAATCCAAGCTGATGCATTACTTTTTCAACTTCTGAGGGTGAAATAGTTTCATAAGGCCATCCACCCAACCAGTCATGAACATCGTTCTCATAGACCATGCCACGGTTTTGGGAATAAGAAGTAACATACTCCTTAAAGCTGCGTCCCTTTGTCCAAAAGCGAAACCGAAATAATGCCGTGTAAACATTCCGAGCCAGATCTTGTGCCTTTGGTGAGGCAGTCGAATACCAGCGTTTTTCCCATTTCCAGAACAGATCAAAAAGTGTCCGACGGTACAAAGCAAAGGCAAATAAGCCTCCTTCTTTAACCATTTCAGAAGCACGGCAAATGGCTCGCTTCATATCTCCTGTGTGGTGCAACACACCCCATGAATAGACAATATCAAAAGTGCCAACCTCCGAAGGCTTCAGATCGAAGACACTGATTGTTTGGGTGTGCCAGTTCGTACTAGGCGCCCATTGCTCTAGGAGGGCTTGGGTCGTAGCAACACTATCTGGATCAATATCAACTGCCAATGCTTCGCTAACCCCAAGGCGCAGTGCTGCCAAAGTGTGTATACCAGAACCACAGCCGATGTCTAAAAATCGCCGGTATCTAATTGCGTCTCGGCCTAGAAGGCGCTCTAGTCCCTTTTCGGCTTTATTAATCTGCTGCTCAGAAATTTTTGTGGCATAGTCCGCCCAGTTTTTCCCAAAAGCAAAGTGTGCTGCCTGCGAGGTTACGTCTTCCGTCATGACTAGTTTTTCTCCTATACTGTGCCTAGCTTAAATCTTAACCTTCACTAATAGGATAGTTTATCGTGACTATGCAGAGTATGCACCTTCCTGATCTTGCTATATTTCTTCCGTCTTTTGCTGGAGGTGGCGCGGAGCGAACTACGCTAACATTAGCAAATGGGATCGCAGCAAGAGGATTTGCGGTTGACCTCATAGTTGCCTCAGCCCAAGGTCCTTTTCGTCAAGACGTAGCACCCTCAATCCGTGTCATTGATTTTCAAACGGTTCGGGTGAGCAAAAGTTTCTGGCCTTTGAGGCACTATCTAAAGCAAAACTGTCCCAAAGCTATGCTTTCAATCATGACCCATACAAATCTTGTTGCAATCCTTGCTCGACGCTGGACAGGAGTTTCTACCCGTTTAGTTATATCTGAACGCTCTATTATCAGCCAAGCAGCTCATCATTGTCAAAGCTTGCAGGAGCACTTGATCTACACACTTGTACCTTGGTTTTATCCGGGAGCTAATGCTATTGTCGCCGTATCTGAAGGGGTGGCACGGGATTTAGAGGCCTTTGCTCGCTTGCCTCAGGGTACGGTGCAGACTATCTATAATCCCTTCAATTTGGATCACATTAAGCAGCTGGCAACTGAGCAAGTTACGCATCCTTGGTTCGCAGCGAGGGAGCCACCAGTTATCCTAGCCACAGGGCGCTTGGGACCCGAAAAAGACTTTTCAACCCTTATCCATGCCTTCGCCAAGGTACGTGCTCAGCGACAAGCTCGCCTAGTTATTTTAGGAGATGGTTCGTTACGTAGTGAGTTGCTGGTGTTAGCTCATCAACTTGGCTTGACAAGCGACGAGATTGATCTGCCGGGCTTTGTTGCCAATCCCTATGCTTACATGGCCAAATCAAAAGTGTTTGTGCTTTCATCTCGGTTTGAAGGGTTGCCCGGCGTCTTAGTAGAAGCAATGGCCTGTGGTGTACCAGTCGTCAGTACTAATTGTGCGGGTGGCTCCTCCGAAATTCTCCAAGGAGGTCGTTGGGGACAGTTGGTACCAGTAGGTGATGCAGAAGCTCTTTCTCAAGCTATACTTAGAGTGCTCTCTACTCCTATTGACTCTCTACCAAAAGTGCACCAGCGAGCGCAGGAATTTGAACAAGAACGTGCAATTGATGCGTACTTAAAGGTATTGGGATTGGCCTTACACGCTTAGGAGTTCTTGAAACCCATGAAAGTTTTGCATATTATCACCGGTTTAGAAGATGGTGGTGCAGAAGCAGTGCTCTACCGGCTGATTATTCATGATTCAAAAAATATCCACGAAGTAGTATCCCTAACTAGTCAAGGTAAATACGGTTCTTTGCTGCGCGACAGTGGAGTATCTGTTACGGCTTTGGGAATGCCCTCCGGTCAAATCACACCACGTGGCCTGCGACATCTTTGGCGATTAATCAAATCGTCCAAGGCTGATGTACTTCAGACGTGGATGTATCACGCCAACTTGATTGGTGGCATTTTGGGATGGTTAGCGAGAATACCTGTTGTATGGGGTATTCGCAGCACAATACTTTCACGCCCTGAGCACAAGCTCACCACTATCTGGATTGCACGGCTTTGTGCACCTCTTTCTTGGTTAATTTCATCACGTATAATCGTTTGTGCGGAGTCAGCAGTAGAAACTCATCTAAAAATGGGATACAACCGCAGTCAAATGGTTGTAATTCCGAACGGTTATGACCTGAATTATTTTTCTCCTAACTTGGTTAGTCGCGAACGGTTGCGTAATCAATGGGGTATCTCTTCATCTATACCTATCATTGGTATGGTAGCCCGATTTGATCCTCAAAAAGATCACATGAACTTGATTAAGGCTTTATCACATCTTATGGCTATAGGTGCAAACTTTAAAGCTGTACTTGTGGGTAAGGGCATTAACGAGGATAATCAAGAACTGGTAGAATGTATAAGAAAAATGGGTTTGGTTAACTATTTACATCTTTTAGGATCTCAAGATGATATTCCTGCGATTATGAATGCTATTGACTTACATGTTTTATCTTCCTTCAGTGGAGAAGCGTTTCCGAATGTTCTTGCTGAAGCGATGGCTTGTGGTACGCCTTGTGTAACCACTGATGTTGGAGATTCTGCGTTAATTGTGGGAGAGACCGGTTGGGTTGTACCACCCCGAAATGCTACTGCCTTAGCTCAAGCTATCCACAGTGCACTGCAAGAATGGAAAAAAACAGAGCAGTGGCGGCGGCGTCAATTAGCATGCCGAAGCCGCATTGAGCAAATGTTTGGGATCGAGAAGATGGTTGAGCTCTATCACCAGCTTTGGTCTGAAGTTTTAGGCTTAAGTTGCGTTGCTTATAGCCAGAAGTGTTGAACGATAAATTAGAGACTAAAAAAAGGAAGAAATGTTATATTCCAGAAGTGCTGAATTCTGCAACAAGACTTAGCATTGTAAGCCACATGTAGCTCTGGCTGTCAATCAAAGCTCCAATTCACGATGGAACATCGCCGACTGAGTTCCAGTTGCAAATATCGCAACTTATCTAACAGTTTCCTCTCAAAGAATTCAGGAATATCTACTAGCTCTAAAATTAAATACGCAATCAACACCATGTATATTTGCTTGACTATCC
>NZ_JBKBHV010000039.1:0-17379 GCF_046299635.1 Thermosynechococcus sp.
TTCAGTTGTCAATCCCGCTCTGGGAAATAGGTTCAGCGATTTTCAAGCACCTCTAAATCTAACAAAAACTCTCAAACCAAGTCAAGAAGCTACTTTTGAATATTTTCTAGTCAGGAGAATATTTAAGTCCAGAGGTGCTTGCATCCTTGGACAGGTGGGGACAAAATTCAAGCTGCCTCTCCTTGAGCTTTGGGCATTTGAGTGCTGCTCACGAGTCAGGGTAAGCTAACAAACAGAGGTTCTTGCTGGGGGTAAAGAACATGGCTATTGCTGCCGTCATTACTTTGCTGTTGTTGAGTGGCTGGGCAAACGACCATCCGTGGGTATGGCTACTAATTTTGACTCTAGGATGGGGCTACTGGTACTGGCGGCGATCGCCCGCTGCGACTAAGATGGACTCCCTCCAACTGTCCTTCAATCCCCAACTAGTTGAAAAGCAACTGGCAGACACCCAGCGCCTCTTGCAAGAACTGCCCGCCGATCGCCAAGCCCCTTTGCAAGCCACCCACCGCCACCTACAGCAGCGCCTCGATTCCCCGGCGGTTGAAGTGTGTGTGTTAGGACAATCGGCTTATGCTGTTAATCAAGTGTACTCGGCCGTGGCCGCCTTGTCCCTCGATGGGTGTACACTTCAGCGGCAAACCCTAGCCACCGTTCCCCAAGCGGATCTGGTGCTTTTGACGGTAAGGGGTGCCCTCACCGCCAGTGAGTTTGAGATGCTGCGGGTGTTGCAGGCCGGCCATTATCACGTTTTTGTGGTGTGCTATCCAGAAACGGTGCAAGAGCGCGATCGCTTGGCAGTGCATTTACGGCAGCAACTTCGACAACTCCAAATGGGGCAAGATCAACCGATTCCCTTTACACCCGACAATCCCCAAGCCCTCACCTCCGCCTTGCAGCAGCGTCTCACCCAAGAGCGAGTGAATCTGGTCTTAGCCGGCACCTATCGCCGTGCCCAAGACCTCCATCAACAGGCGCAAGCTGCCCTCAACCGCTATCGCCAAGAACGAGCCACCCCCATCATCGAACGCTACCAATGGCTGGCGGCAGCAGCAACGGCAGTGAATCCTCTCCCTCTTCTGGATCTCGTTATGGCCGGGGGGCTATTGGTGCGCCTCACGTGGGACTTAGGGCAAATCTACCAACGCTCCTTTCGCTTGGCGGATGCCGAACCCTTGGCCAAGGAGCTGTTGCGGCTGATGGTGCAGTTGGGGGCGGTGGAACTGGGCACACAATCCCTAGGGCAGTGGCTTAAGGGCAATTCCCTCACCTATTTGGCAGGGAGTTGTTTACAGGGGGCCACGGCAGCCTATGTATTGCGCTTGAGCGGCTTTAGCTTAATCCATTACTTCGAGACCGCTGCGCAGCCAACCTCTTTGCCTTTAGTGACCCGGTTGCAGCAAAGCCTTCGGTGGGCACAACAACAGGTGGGGCGCTCTCCCCTGCAAACCCTAGGGCACTCTCTTGGCTTGCCGTCGGCCTAGCCGCTGGCGCAAAAGTTGGGCGGCAAAAAGCACAACAAATGCGGGATTGTTAATCAGATAGCGTTGCCAAAGGCGGCGGGGTTCCTGAAGGAGTCGAAAGAGCCACTCCAGACCGATCGCCATCATCCAACGCGGCGCTTGCGCCACAACGCCACTGTGAAAGTTAAAGGCGGCTCCCACACCCACCAAGACAATCGGCAGAAAAGGACTTTGGCGAGCCATCCACTCCTCCTGTTTGGGGCAGCCAAGGCTGACAAAGACCAAATCGGCACCGCTGTCAAGGATGCGCTGGCGATCGCCGGCCTCTTCCGCCGGGGTCAAGGGACGAAAAGGAGGGGCGTAGGCTCCCACCAACCGCAGGTTGGGAAAGCGTTCCCGCAGATTCCGTTGCAGCCGTTCCAAGACCCGTGGTTCACTGCCATAGAAGAAAATACGCCAGCCTTCCTGCTGGGCGCGATCGCACAAGGCCAGCATCAAATCAGGACCATAGACCCGTTCTGCCTCAGGAAAGCCCAAGAGCCGTAAGCCCCACACCAAGGGCATGCCGTCAGAGGTCACCAGTTGGGCACCGTTGACCACCCCTTGGAAGGGCGATCGCCACACCCCCGTCATCACCACATGCACATTGGCCGCCACCACATAGCCCCCCTTGCCTTGACCAATCCATGCAGCTATGAGATCGCAGGCTTGGCTGTAGGTGGTGACATCAATCCGTGTCCCTAAAATGTGTGCTGACTCCACGCTGGGGCGACTCCGCATGTTTCACTTGATTCCAGCGTAGGACATTGGTTGCAGAACCGCAGTGAACAGCCGACAATGCAAAGCAGATGTGATGTTGTACCCTAGGGAATGAATTTAGAAGAGTGCTATCGCATTCTGGAGTTGCCACAAGGGGCGTCCTTAGCCCAAGTCAAATCCGCCTACCGACGCTTAGCACGACGCTATCATCCCGATGTCAACCCCGGCGATCGCACTGCCCACGAAAAGTTTATTCTCCTCCAACAGGCCTACGAAAAACTGGTGCGCGTACTGCCCACCTTTCGCCCCAACCCTGTTAAATCAGAATCCCAATCTCGCCCGCCGCAGACACCCCCTCCCCTCTCTGCTTTTGAAATTGAACTGAAACACGTCAGCTATCGCCAACTTCAGGAGTTTCTCAAATATCGCTGCTATCAACGGGCTATTTCCCTTGTGGAAGGGTTGGCCAGTCGGCTGCCCCAAGATGCCGAAGTACGGCAGTGGCAAGCCGTCACCTATCAGTGTTGGGCGCGGCAACTCATTCGCGATCGCCAACCCCAAGCGGCACGGGAATACCTGCATCGAGCGCTGAAAGCCGATCCGAATAACCGTATCCTTTGGCAAGAAGCCGAAAAGGACTTTCGTACCCTTGATCGCCTCTACGGCAAAGAACTCTAAGTCCAGTCTTCTCGCTTATTGCTGCCTACCTTGTAAACGCCGCCGCGCGCGTGGATGGCACGGGTACGCTCAAAAAGTTCTTCCTCTGTGAGTTGCCATTTTGCTAACAGCTCTGCCATTAATTTCTTATTCGTTTCCGCACCGGGGAAACCATCGTAGCGAATTAGCAGGCGTCCTAGCTCCGCCAAATTGTAATCACTCATGCCCTCTTGCTGCAGGCGCTCGAGGACTAATCGATCTTGGACTTCGCGGGGATGTTGCAGGTTCTGCGAGTTTGTCATTTCGTCCTCCAAAATTTATTGATGAAACTTTAACCTCCAACTTTGCGATAGCGATTCCCCGGCTGCTGCTCCACCCAACCCGTCAACTCCAAGTGGATCAATTCTGCCATGATCACCCCCGTTTCTAAAGGCACGCGCTGCACAATGTCGTCAAAGGCAACACTATTACCACCTCGGCTCAGTTGTTGAATAGCCTCCAGAATCTGTTGTTGGGGTGGCGATAGCCTTGGGGGTGGGGCCGAGAACGGTGTTGGATCAAGGGGGGGTGTATGCCCCAATTGTTCGAGGAGGGCTTCTTCCCCCAAGATAATTTGTGCTCCTTGATTCACCAAACTCAGGGCACCTTTGGCACGGTGATTATCGAGATGCCCCGGCAGCACATAGACATCGCGACCATACTCGGCGGCGTAGCGGGCCGTAATGAGGGCACCGGATTTGTAGGGAGCTTCGGCAATAATCACGGCCCGGCATAGACCGGCAATGATGCGATTGCGGCGAGGAAATTGGGGGCGATCGGCACCCACCCCCCTAGGATACTCGCTCAAGAACCCGCCACGTTCACGGATTTGGTAGTACAGCGAACGATTTTCCGGTGGGTAGATCATATCCACACCCGTGGCTAAAACGGCGAGGGTGGCTCCTCCGGCGTCTAGACAACCGCGATGCGCTGCGCCATCAATGCCTGCGGCCATGCCAGAGACGACGATAAACCCCGCCTGCCCAAGGGCGTATCCCAGCTTGTGTGCCCAACGCTGCGCATATTCTGAAGGATCACGGGTGCCGACAATTGCCACGGTCGGTGCCGGTTGGCTTAGGAGTTCAAGAACGCGGGCACCGCCATAGTAGAGTAAGGGCGGCGGGTCGGGAATCTCCCGCAGCAAGGAGGGGTAGCGAGGATCGCTCAGCACCCAATGCTGAGGATTTTGCTGGCAGTGGCGTTCGTAAAGGTCTACCGGTTGACACTGCTGACGGTAGTGGGCGATCGCCCCTTGAAGTTTGGCACCAATGCCCTCCACTGCGCCAAGGGCGGCCAAGGGAGCTTCCCAAGCAGTTTTCAAATCGCCAAAGTACTGCCACAGGCGCTTGAGCAAGACTGGCCCAAGGCCGGGAATCTGTGACCAGCTATACCAGTAGGCAGCATCGAGGGGAGCCAAGGGGGCTTAGTAGGCTTCCTGCAACTCGTAGAAATCGGGGGTAATATAATCCTTCCGCAGCGGCCAGCCCACCCAGTCCTCGGGCATGAGGATGCGTTTCAAATTGGGGTGCCCCTCATAGACAATGCCGAACATATCGTAGGATTCGCGCTCTTGCCAGTCAGCAGTTTTCCAAATCCAATAGACCGAGGGCACACGGGCATCATCACGGGGGACAAAGACTTTAAGCCGCACCTCTGGAGGGCGATCGGCATTATCACTGAGTTTGATCAGGTGGTACGTGCTCACCAAGTCTTGGCCGGGGCCAGAATCGTAGGCGGCTTGGCACTGCAAATAGTTAAAGCCATCGGCATAGAGAACCTGGCACACCGCCAGTAGGCGATCGCGATCCACCTTGATCATTTCTACGCCGGAGGCATCGGTACCAAGGGATTCCACACTGAGGTTTTGGGACTGTAGGAGGCGGCACACAGGGCCAGCTTCAACAATGGGGGCTTCAGGGGTGTCACTCATGTTCGTTGCTCCAACCTAAACTGCTATCCACTCACTCAAGACCATTCGAGGGCACGTTTGCGCCACGCATAAACCAGAGCCACGACCAGAATGGCAATGAAAATCAAGGCTTCAATAAAGGCCAGTAAGCCCAATTCATGGAAGGCCACTGCCCAAGGATACAAAAAGACTGTCTCCACATCAAAAATGACAAAGACGAGGGCAAACATGTAGTAGCGCACATTGAACTGAATCCACGCGCCACCAATAGGTTCCATCCCCGATTCATACGTCGTCAAGCGGATCATCCGCCCGGATTTAGGACGCAATAGCGCAGAGGCAGCTAAGGCTAGTACCGGTACCAGACCACAGATAATCAAAAATCCGAGAAAATACTCGTAACCACTGAGAACAAACACAGTTGCAGTGTCCCTCGATCTTGGAATCGCTATCATTTTGACACACTCCCCTAGCGATCGCTAGGCTAGGGATCAATAGAAAAAACTAAATTGCCCTATAGCGAATCATTAGCAATGTCCCAACCCACTGTCCTCTGTGCTGGCGAAGTTCTCTTTGACTGTTTAGAAGTGCCCCCTGATCCGCCCCAGTGTTTTCTGGGGGGTGCCCCGGCCAATGTGGCCTGTGGTTTGGTGAAATTGGGGGTCAGTGCCGCCTTTTTGGGGGCGGTGGGGGAGGATGCCTTGGGGGAGCAGGCCTGTGCTGAATTGGCCGCCTTGGGGGTGAATATCGAAGCGGTAGAGCGGGTAGCTGGGGTGCCGACGCGGCAAGTGCGGATTCAACTGGTGGGGGGCGATCGCCGGTTTGTCGGGTTTGCCCCGGCAGGAACCTCCATCTTTGCCGATATGCAGTTCTATGGCCAGCAGGTCTCCCCCTCGTTACTGGCCGAGGCACGATTTTTCGTCACCGGAACGCTCGGACTGGCCAGTGAACCCACGGCTACCACGATTGAACATTTGGTTCAGCAACTGCGGCAAAAAGGTGCCTTTATTCTCATTGATGCCAACTGGCGACCCATCTTTTGGCCTGATCCGAGTGCGGCTCCTGAACGCATTCGTTCTTTTCTGGCACAGGCGCATTTCCTAAAACTGGCCAAGGAGGAGGCAGAATTATTTTTCTCTGATAGTGATCCCCAAGTGATCTATCACGCCCTTTGGGGCATGACATCTGACCATGCGGTGGTCATTACCAATGGAGATCAAGCCATTCGCTACTGCTGGCACGGCAATCAAGGGGAACTCCAGCCACCCTCCATGCCAGTAGTGGATACTACCGGTGCCGGCGATGGTTTTGTTGCGGGTTGGATTGCTCAATTATTGCAAGGCAGACTGGAAAACTACCGTGACCCCCAGTGGCAGACGGCTTGTTTAGAATTTGCAACGGTGGTGGGTGCCTTGGTTACGACAAAACGGGGAGCGATCGCGGGTCAACCGACCCTTGCTGAAGTCACTCAATGGCTTTGGGATCATCCTGAAAGAAAAATACGGACGCCCTAACTGTGCTTGCTGCCGTTGAGGGGGTGGTTGTCGCGATCGCAGGCTCGCCCCGGTGTAAAGGGATGGCTGCCACCAAGGGACACGCCCGCCAAAATCCCCGCACCGGGACGTTTAGTTTTTCGCAGGTACCACCGCGCCGCCCTTCGGAATGGTAGAAGCGGCAAAAGCGACAAGTTGTGGGAGTAACAATTGGGCTGTCCATCGCGGGGATCAACTCCGAAGTAAAATCTTGAGACTCTCTACCTTTCATCCTATGAAATTCCCCTCGGCCACTTTTTCCACGATCACAGGGGCGAAGAAGCCTAGGGAGCAAGTTTTAGCGATCCCCAGTACTCAAAAGTGCTTTTAGATTCTTTTCATACTCTCGCAACACTCCGTAATAATACGGACATCAGTTGTAGGAAAAATGAAAAAAAGGTTACGTCCGCGGACGCAACCCATGGCGATCACTGTATTTTTAGGTGGCAGAAAAAATTAACGCACCGCAGCCGGGGTCGGTTCCTTAGCGGGGATCAAGAATAACTTGATCATCTGCCACACGTTCGAGAGGTAGAGGGGAAGTTTCTTCAGGAAGCTGCCATTTTGTTTGCTAATTTCCGTGAGCTTGGCATTATTTTCAACGCACCGCTCTAGCCGCTCATAAAATTCTGGATGATCCACATCAAGAATCACCGGGAAAACACGACCCGCGGTTTCATTGGTTTTGGCAATCACCTCGCGATCGTACTCACGGGCATCCAAGCCAATGGCGGCGTAGAATTTCGCCCGCTGCAAATCGTTGAGGTACATGGTGGCAAACACTGACAGCAGGAAGAAGCGGCACCAGAGTTTCGGTGGCAGCCAGCAGACCATGAAGTAGCGTGCCCATTTTTTACCAGAGAAGGACAGAGGAATTTCCTTAATTTTTTGCCAGAAGGTGCGCGGGCGATCCAGCATTTGCGGCTGGGCACGCATCACGGCATCAAAGAAGTCACCGTGGCGGTTTTCATCTTGGCACCAGTTTTCAAAGAAGCGGAAGATGGGGTAAATCCGATGTTCGGGGTGCTTTTCCAGATGGCGGTAGATCGTAATGTAGCGCCAGTAACCAATTTTCTCAGAGAGGTAGGTGGCGTAGAAGATGAATTCGGGTTCAAAGTAGGTGTAGCTGCGGTGCTGCGCCAAAAAGCCGAGATCTAACGACAGATTGAAGTCGGACATGGCTTTGTTGAGGAAACCGGCGTGGCGGGCTTCATCGCGAGACATGAGGGCAAAGCACTCCGCCAGTAGGGGGTTGCGATCCTTCAGCTTGCGGCTCAGTTCTTTGTAGAGGAGAAAGCCAGAAAATTCGGCTGTGCAGGAGCGCTCCAGAAATTCAATAAATAGTTGGCGGGTTTCGCCATCAATGTGATCCCAAGACTGTTCAAATTCTTCATCCCGCACAAAGTGGTGGCGGTTGTAGTCGCAGCGGAACTCCTCAAGGATGGCCTCAAGCTCTGCTTTATTTTCTGTAATGTCCATATTGGCCATCGCTTCAAAGTCGGTAGTGTAGAAGCGGGGCGTGAGGATGGTTTCCTTTGCGGGGGCTTTGATGCCCGGCCGCAGTTCTTCAAACTCTGGTTTGGCGACGGTATTGACCATAAAAAGCTGCGTCTCGCTCTTGCTAACGGCACTCATAAAGCATGGTAGCGAAAATCACCGATGCGTTACAGGTCGTTACAGAACCGTTACATTCCCCACCAGCGGCTGAGTTGATTGCGCCAGCGATCGCCCCAAGAGGCCGACCATGTAGGTTGGCTATAGCGTTGAATGAGTTGTTGCCCCAAGGGGGTGAGGCGATAGCGATCGGTCAGACCTTGGCCATCCACCTCCCGCCGCAGTAAACCCACGCGGATCAACCAGTCCAATTCTGCTTCTGCAAAGAGCACAGGCAAGGGCGATCGCGTGAATCCAGATTTCAGACCCGCCTCCCCAACAATTTCTAAAAGTGCCACACTCCGCTGCTGCATTGTCTGAAACAAGGGGGGCAAAAAGGGACTACAGCGCAGGGCGCGATCGCCCCGTTCTAAGGCTCTTTGGGAATATGCGATCGCCACAGGGTACGTCTCTACAGAAGTTCCGAATAGATGCTATCAATAAAGGTTGCGCGGTCATTCACTGAGCTACCAGTCGGTGGAGGTATTTTTGAGGACTGAACCGACCCAGAACTCGGTCGCGAAGAGGAAGCTTCTGCCTCCTGACGACGGCGATCGGGCAAGACCACCCGCTCCATGATGAACTCAATCGTGCCCTTGCGCAGCCATCCCCGTGCTACCAAAATATCCCCCAGCCGTGCCCCGGTGGCTCGCTGATCCGCTAAGGCAACTTCAATTTGCGCCGGTGTCACTAATTCTGCCTCAACCAGATAGTTCCCCAAGCGTTTCGTATAGCTGTCATCTTGAGGGCGCTGGATAAAGGGGGGCTTTTGTGGGGGTGCCTCAGCCTCTGCTGCCACGCCCGGCAGGCTGTCAAAGTCGCGCTGATCTCCTGCTAGGGCAACCAAGCACTCTTTGATTTTCATTAGAATTTCCGCTGCCCGGCGGGGTTGATTTTGCTGGGCTGCCTGTTCCAAAAGGCGTGCTTGCGCCTCAATTAGTGTTTGTCGCGAGGCCACTGCTGCGACTTGTAAAATGCGTGCCTGCTGCTGAAGCACCACCATATCTTGTTGAAGAAGCGCTTTTTTACATTGCTTGAGAACAAGCGCTCCCTGCTTCAGCAGGACTTTGTGACTAGGAGTAGTCATAAACCGCAGCCCCTTAGATAAGGTTATGGCTCAATTTTTGAAGGCTAAGTCTTAATCATGACCTTCAGGATTTGTTGGGTAGAGGGGAACGCAAATGGAGCCTGATACCTATACTATAGCCCTTTGAAGTCAACCCATTGAAAGCCAAGCCGGTTAAATAAAAGTTAGGATTCTGTTGACAGTGGCAGGCTTTTTAGTGTTGCCGGCGCAGAATGCTGTTGAAGAGTTCTTTCACCTGCTCCCACGCATCGCGAGCCGCTGCGGCATCGTAGCTGTCCCGCTGATCACAGAAGAAACCGTGGTCGGCAGGATACACAAAAATACGGTGGCGAATACCGTGCTGCTGTAAGGCGGTCTCGATTTGTTTCACCTCCTCCATGGGAATACTTTGGTCGCGATCGCCAAAGAAGGCATAGAGCGTGCCGCAAATTTTCGGTGTGATTTCAATGGTGGGCAGGCCACCGCCGGGGGTCATGGTGGTAATCCCGGCGCCGTAGAATGAGGCCGTAGCTTTAATATCCGGCAGCTGGGCCACCAGATAGGCGACATGACCGCCAAAGCAAAAGCCAATCGTCCCAATGGCATCGCCCTCTACATTTTCGCGGCGGCGCAGATAGGCAATCGTGGCCTGGGTGTCACTGAGGAGTTCCTCGGCTTTGGTTTGGTTTTTGTACCGTCGCCCTAGGTCAATATCCGCCGCGGTGTAGCCCGTTTCAAAGCCGGGGGCAAAGCGTTGGTAAAGGGCGGGGGCGATCGCCACATAGCCTTCGCGGGCAATGCGTTCGGTCACGTCGCGGATATGGGCATTGACGCCAAAAATTTCCTGAAAGACAATCACTGCCGGATAACGGCCGGGGGGCACCGGCTCTGCCAAGTAGGCATCAATCAGCAGCTCGCCATTGGCCACCTTGACCCAGCGGCTGGTTATCTCCACCATCATGAACCTCCTAAGCAGGAATGTCGAGGTCGGGAAACGTGCGCTTGAAGTCGCTCATCAATTCATCGAGTTCCGCAAGGGCGGATTCAATATCAATCGTGAGGGTGCCTTGGCCGGGAAGTTCCAAGAGCTTTTTGAGACTCTCCCGCTTCGCCAAAACAATTGCCAGACGCTCCTGTAGGGTGGGTAACTCCATCTTTGACCTCGCTGCAACGCTCACTTTTACTCTACCGCTCCCTTGGACAGATTCTCCCCTTTGGTGGGTGTCGGAGGCACCAGTTCCACATTGATTTCATTCACGGCGCGAGGCCGCAGTTCCAAAGATTCAGCTCTAGGGAGCAGATCAAAAACTGCCCGAAGGGTGTCATCGAGGGTTTCAAAGGGAACAACCCCAATGAATTCCTGCCGCAGTTGCCCTTGGCGGTCAAAAATTAGCGTTTGCGGCACCCGGCCTTTGTAGTAGTAGCCTGCTTCAGCGGGGGAAAACTGCGCCCCAAAGGGCAAGGCGTCCACATTGACGGCAATGAAATCCGTGACGCGGCCATAGTATCCCTGCAACTGGGAGATGGTTGAAGCAAACTGCTTGCAATCGCGGCTATCGTTCACATAAAACAGCAGCAAGGTGGCGCGATCGCTCTGACGGGATTTCTCTAGGGTAACTTTTGGTGGCACCAAGGAGCCATTGCCGGCATAAAGGGCAAAGATATTCCCGTCGTAGTGATCGTCCTGTAGCCCCGCCCAACTCGGCGCCGTCCAGAATCCCCACAGAAGGAGGATCAGGCCTAACCAGCCCCAAAGTCGTTTCATCTATTTCTCCATCAACTATCCCCTCCTGATTTTCCCATCAGAATCGGCTCGGTGTACCTTAGCTATGGGGGAGAAAGGGATGAGAGGCTGACCCTCAACCGCAATTTTGCCGTCAGATGCTTTTGGTGTGAAGGCTCTGCTAACCCTACTGCCGACTCTTGCTGAACTGTACGGATTGATTTTTCTGTGCATGGGTATTGGCTATGGCAGTAGCCGCTTTTTGCCACCGGCGACGGGGGCTTGGCTGGCGCAGGGATTGTTCTGGGTGGGGACGCCCTTAACCGCGTTTAGCTTTATTGTCACAACTACGATTACGGATCACAGTACGCTTGCGCCTCTAGTGGCATGGCTAGGGATGGGGATCGGTTTCGGTTTGGCTTGGCTGTGGTTGCAGCAGTTTCCCGCTCACAGTCGGCAGGAGCAGGGCAGTTTTCTTTTGGCAACCATGGTGGGCAATACGGGCTTCATCGGCTTTCCGATTACGTGGCGACTGCTGGGGCAGGAGTACTTTAGCTGGGCGTTGTTTTTTGATCTGATGGGGACGCTCCTTATCTCCTATAGTGCTGGCGTTGGCGTGGCGGCGAGTTTTGGTCATCGCTCAATTTCCATCTCCAAACTGCTGTGGCACATCGGCCGTAATCCCACCCTTTGGTGTGTGGGCATGGGACTGCTGCTGCGACAACATCCCCTACCGGCGATCGCCCAACAGGGACTCCTAACCTTGGCATGGTTAATGGTGATTGCCGGCCTCCTTTACATGGGCGTTCGCCTGGGGGAATCTCCCCTCAAACTTCGGTGGCAACGGATCATTCCCTGTCTGGCCATCAAGATGCTACTTGTACCGTTGTTTCTAGGGATAGGGTTAACCTTGATCGGGGTCACGGGGCTGCCGCGCCTAGGGATGGTGCTACAAGCAGGGATGCCCCCCGCTTTTATGACACTGATCCTAGCGGATGTGTATCGCTTAGACCGCACCTTTGCCGCCAGCTTAATTTTGACCAGTCTTTTTGCCTTAATTCTTTTGTTGCCCCTGTGGCTTGTACTCTTTGCCGGCTAGGGGCACACTTGGTGTTTAATCCTCAGGCGTTAAGCGCAACAGCAGGTACCCTGCCCCTAAACCAACCAGAACCAACGTAAACGTAATTACCGCAGTATTGAAAATCTCTTCTGCCATAGGGCGGCCTCAGCTAACAAGAACTAATTTTAACATTTCTCGTGGAATTCCCCATCTCCCTATGCAGTGGGTAGTTCATCAAATTGGGTTCCTTTGCTCACCACGGCTCCAAAACAGGTTCGCGCAGCAGCTCATGGGTACCGCGACTCACGGTCAAGAACATCCCTCGCGGTGTTTTGGTCAAAAGATACGTGTACTCGCCATTAACGGCCTCAAAATAGTACCCTTGAGGACTCCAATCCCGCAGGGGCAGCCGGATTGATAGGCGTGGATCCTGCTTGTGTCGTGCCATATAGTAGGCGGGGCGATCGCCCCCACAGATGTTCACCCAGTAACTACGGGTCTCCGTGGCCACAAACGTACTCTCATAGGAGCGACAGGAGAGGGGACGTGCCAGCGCCGCCAGCGGGGTTAGGATCAACAGCATCACGGCAACCGTCGCTTCCCAAAGGTATTTCATCAGCAAGCTTTCCAACCACTGACCCCAGTCTAGCCAAAGAAGCGAGAAAGCGTTTCCTCCCCTCGGTAAGATGGGAATGATAATTGCTGTTTACCTAGAACAGGGATTCAATGACGCTCGCGATCGCCCCCTTTCCCATCACTGCCATCATTGGCCAAGAGGCTATTAAACTGGCACTGCTGTTGGCCGCCGTTGATCCCGGTTTGGGGGGCGTGATCATTGCCGGGCGGCGGGGTACGGCCAAATCCGTCCTTGCACGAGGTATTCATGCCCTGTTGCCCCCCATTGAGGTCATTGAGCAAGGGGAAATTCCGGTACCCCTCATTGCCAACCCCGATCCGGAACGTCCTCAAGAGTGGGATAGCCGCTTGCTGGCTTGGCGCCAACGCCATCCCGATGTCGAGTTGAGCACCAAAGTTATTCCGGCGCCCTTTGTGCAAATTCCCTTGGGTGTCACCGAGGATCGCCTATTGGGGGCGGTGGATGTGAGTCAATCAGTGCAGCGGGGCGAAGCGGTCTTTCAGCCCGGCCTGTTGGCGGCAGCCCACCGAGGGGTGCTCTACGTGGATGAAATTAATCTCTTGGATGAGCAACTGGCCAATGTGCTGATGGCGGTGCTTAGTGCCGGGCGTAACCAAATTGAACGGGAGGGGATTAGTCTGGATCACCCCTGTCGTCCTCTTCTAATTGCCACGTTTAACCCCGACGAGGGGGAAGTGCCGCCCCATCTGCTGGATCGGTTTGCGATCGCCCTTTCGGCGGATATGGTTCTAGGCTTAGATGAGCGGGTGAGGGCAGTGGATCATGCTATACAATTTGCCGATTCACCCCAAGCCTTTTTGCAGCAGTATGATGCCGAGCTAGAGGATCTGCGCACCCAAATTATTCTGGCGCGGGAATGGCTCAAGGAGGTGAAAATTCAACGGCAGCAAATTGCCTATCTCGTCACGGAAGCGCTCCGGGGAGGTGTCCAAGGCCATCGAGCAGAACTCTTTGCCGTGCGGGTAGCCAAAGCCCATGCAGCTCTCCATGGCCGCAGTGAAGTCAATGCCGAAGACTTACGCCGCGCTGTTGAACTCGTCATTGTGCCGCGAGCCACTCAACTCGAACCGCCGCCGGATCAACCGCCCCCCCCAGAGAATCAGCAGTCTGACCCCGAGGAAGAACCCGATGAGCCAGAGACGCCACCGGAAGAGCAGCAGGAGACGCCACCCATTCCCGAGGAATTTGTCTTTGAGGCTGATGGCACGGTCTTGGATGAATCGGTACTCTACTTTGCCCAACTGACCCAACGCCAAGGAAAATCGGGGAGCCGTAGCCTGATTTACTCCCAAGATCGCGGTCGCTATATCCGCCCAATTTTGCCCCGTGGCCGAGGGGGTCGCATTGCCGTGGATGCCACCCTGCGCAGTGCCGCTCCCTACCAAAAATCCCGTCGCCTGCGTCAACCCCAACGTCGCGTCATTGTTGAAAACAGTGATCTGCGGATTAAGCGCTTGGTGCGCAAGGCAGGTGCCTTGATTATTTTTGTGGTTGATGCCTCCGGCTCCATGGCACTGAACCGCATGAATTCTGCTAAGGGGGCGGTCTTACGCCTACTCACCCAAGCCTACCAAAACCGCGATATGGTGGCACTCATTCCCTTTCGTGGTGAGCAAGCGGAAGTGCTCCTACCCCCCACCCGATCCATTGAAGCGGCACGGCGGCGCCTTGAAACCCTGCCCTGTGGCGGTGGCTCTCCACTAGCTCATGGCTTGACCCAAGCAGTGCGGGTGGGCTTAAATGCGCGGCAAAGCGGGGAAATCGGTCAGGTGATGATCGTGGCGATTACCGATGGGCGGGGCAATGTTCCCCTGAGTCGTTCCCTAGGGCAAACCCTTCCGCCGGAGACTAAACCCGACGTTAAAGCCGAGGTGTTGGACATTGCTGCTAAAATTCAAGCCTTGGGTCTGAAGCTCTTGGTGATTGACACCGAAAATAAATTCGTCTCCACGGGGATGGGCAAGGAATTGGCGCAGCGAGCCGGAGGCAAGTATTACCATTTGCCCAAGGCCACCGATCAGGCGATCGCCCAAGTGACGCAGAATGCCCTGAAATTTTAGGCACGAATAAAAAAAACTCTCCCCCTGGTTAAATCAGGAGGAGAGGAAATGGCAAACGATTAAGGCAGTGGGCCTACATCATGCCGCCCATGCCCCCCATACCGCCATCAGCGGGGGCTGCGGGTTTCGGTTCCGGTTTTTCGACCACAAGGGCTTCCGTGGTCAGTACCATGCCAGCGATCGAACCGGCATTTTGCAGGGCAGAGCGGACAACTTTAGCGGGGTCAATAATCCCTGCACTGACCAGATCCTCATAGGTGCCGGTTGCGGCATTGAAGCCATAGTTAAAGTCACCGGCACGGACATTTTCCACAACAACGGCTCCTTCGACACCGGCATTATCCGCAATTTGAGCCACTGGCGCTGCTAAAGCACTAGCAACAATGTGTGCACCCGTTTGTTCCTCAGGACTGAGGCTAGGGAGCAGGGCATCAATGCGACTGGCCAAGTGAAGCAATGTCACCCCACCGCCAGGCACAATGCCTTCAGCCACTGCTGCTTTCGTAGCATTGAGGGCATCTTCGAGACGCAGTTTGCGATCCTTCAATTCAGTTTCGGTGGCGGCACCCACTTTGATCACCGCCACGCCGCCCACCAGCTTGGCAATGCGCTCTTGTAGCTTTTCTTTATCGTATTCGGAGTCGGTCTCGGCCAACTGCTTCTTGAGCTGCTCGACACGCTTTTGAATATCAGCTTTATTGCCTTTCTCCGACACAAGGGTGGTCGTGTCTTTGGTTACCGTGACGGAGGTGGCTTCTCCCAGCATGGTGATTTCCACATCATCTAGGGTTAGACCCACTTCCTCAGAAATGACTTGACCGCCCGTGAGAATGGCAATGTCTTGGAGCATCGCTTTACGGCGTTCGCCAAAGGCCGGGGCTTTCACGGCAACAACATTGAGGACGCCCCGCAGTTTATTCACCACTAGGGTGGCGAGAGCTTCTCCTTCCACATCTTCCGCAATGATCACAAGGGGGCGACCACTGCGAGCCACTCTTTCTAGGGTGGGAATCAGGTCTTGAATGCTGCTAATTTTTTTGTCCGTCAGGAGCAGATAGGCATTGTTAAGCTGGACAATCATCCGCTCTGGATCGGTGACAAAGTAGGGGGAGATGTAGCCGCGATCAAATTGCATCCCCTCGACAATTTCCATTTCTGTATTTAGGGATTTCGACTCTTCAATCGTGATCACGCCATCTTTGCCGACTTTGGCCATGGCTTCACCAATCATAGCCCCCACTTCTGGGTCATTACCGGCGGAGACGGTTGCCACTTGGGCAATCATGTCCCCTTCCACGGGTTTGGCGACTTCGGCAATGCCCTCGACAATTGTTTTGATTGCTTTTTCCATGCCGCGCTTGAGGGCAATGGGATTGGCGCCGGCAGCCACGTTTTTCAGGCCTTCGCGGATTAGCGCTTGGGCAAGGAGGGTTGCGGTAGTGGTGCCATCGCCGACGACATCATTGGTTTTGGCAGCCACTTCCCGAATCAGTTGGGCACCGGTATTTTCGTAGGCATCTTCCAGTTCAATTTCCTTGGCGATTGTCACGCCATCGTTGACAATTTGTGGTGCACCATACTTTTTCTCGAGCACCACGTTCCGCCCTTTAGGGCCAAGGGTAATTTTCACAGCATCGGCAAGGGCATTAATTCCGCGTTCGAGCGATCGCCGAGACTCTTCATGAAATGCGACTAATTTTGCCATGGGTGGCTATCCTTTAGTAACTTGGAGGTAATAATTGAGGGACTGCAAATGGGGCAGACTTCTAGCCATTGTTCACAATACTCTGGAGAACAAGCTCAGGGCAATAGACGGAAATGTAGTGGATTCCGCACTTGCTCGCGTACACTGGCAGATGTCATTGCGGCTCAGCCAAAACGCTCCCTTGCGGAAATACCAGTCTTGGCCCTGCAATTAGTGAATCGCGATCGCCAGCTCAATGGACTGCCTCCTCTCATTGCCGATGAGTTACTCACAGAGGTAGCACAACGCCCCGCCGAAGATATGCTTAAACGCCAATACTTTAGCCACACCAACCCAGAAGGGTAATCGCCCATGGATCCCTTTATCGCCCTAGGGGGGCGCGGCGGCGTGGGTGAAAACATCATAGAGCAGAAGGACACCCCCGGATTGGTGCTCAACAATAAGCTGATTGATCGCTTCCAAAAAGGGTGGATGTACAGTGAGGGGCATCGCCAAAATATCTTCTGCCCTGAATTTAGCCGTTTTGGTTTTGGCATTGCTTTGAATTCAGCACGGGGTGAGGTCTATGCTGTACAAATGTTTACAAAATGTTTACACTGCCACCCCAATAAAGGCAGAGCTTTGGTGGGCGAATAATTTTTAATGTAATCAATGTCAAGTCAACCTCACTAACCATGTTCAGCGAAGAGATGTACGTTGTCCTTGAATCCACTGCTAGCGATGAGGCCTTTCTGACGCCCCTAGAGCTACAGGCCAAGCTGGTGGAGTATTTAACAGGAACCGATGTTTCCCTAACGCCGGATCTACTTGCCTTGCCCGATGTGGAAAGTCGCGCCCAGTACCTCATGACCACAGGCTGCGAACTACCATTGGCGAATGGTGGCTACCTTCAGTGGTACGCCGTGCGTTTAGAAAAATAATCGTTACACAGGGTTACGAAACCCCTGCTCGGAAAATTCCGTTCTAATATAGATAAGGCTCTTGGATCAATAAGGGGTTGACTAACAGGAGCCAATTTGTTAACAATCACTAACTTAGGCTACTATTATGGCATACGTTCCACTTAAGAAAAGCCGGCAAATTTCTAGGCTTGCC
>NZ_JBKBHV010000040.1:0-14674 GCF_046299635.1 Thermosynechococcus sp.
TAAACTTAATTTTAGGCCATAAGTCATCCCGCCGATGACTTGTGTCGACATCTCTCTGAACCAATCTTGGGTGGACTGGCCGCTTGACGTCGGCCTGTGTGCTTAAACAAGAGTTGTTGAAACTTACGCCAAGGCTGACCGACTTTGCCAACAACAGCGATAACTTCTACTGTATATTTTGACATCATAACAGACAGTGCTCATTATCATTCACCAACTTCTTTTCTCAAGACACAGCCCGGCTGGTCAACCCACTTCAACTTTGCGCTGCTTTGCCTAGCACCGGTTCTTTGGAAGATTGAGCTTAATAAACAGGCCTCAAAGGGGAGAGAAAGTGAAGTGCTCGATTCCCTAGAAGGCTGGTTGTTTATCATCCGGCTTTATTAATCTTGACCTCGAAGTTGGTATTAGTTACCAAGGCGGTCATTGAAGCGCAGATCCGGTAGTCCACAGGAACATCAATAGGGTTAGAGACAGAGAGCGCTACGGCTGTTTTGAGGGTTTGCTAAAGTCAGCAGTTACTTGAATGCGATAACCTTTGAGTCCCGCGCTTTCGGCCAACTTATAAAATTTGGCGTACCAAGGTGGCTATAGGCAGATTTACCGAACTGTGGTTATCAGACAGCGCATGTAAAACGTCGCGATTTTCTTCTCCCGGCAGATCAAAGATTTATTCTATCCCTTCATTCTCAAGGCATTTTACGAGTCATTCGGGTGGGCGATCGCCCTATCGTAGTTCTGCGTTTTGTCCAGTTCTCAAATGTTAGCCACTACCGGTAAAATTTATGCCGCTGCCAGATCGGAAATCACCTTGGCTAGGTCAATGTCCTTTTGGGTAATCCCGCCCACATCATGGGTGGTGAGGCAGACTGTCACCCGATTCCAAGAAATCGTTAGATCAGGGTGATGCCCTGCTCGCTCGGCGGGATCCACAAGGCGATTAACAAACGCAATAGAGCCGAGAAAGTCCTTGAAGGTAAAGGTTTTCTCAAGGCGATCGCCCGCTACTTTCCACCCCGGCAGACTAGCTAACTGTGCCTCAATCTCAGCGGGAGATAATCGCTCCGCCATAGTTTTGCCTCAACCCTATGAGTTCTAGGGTAGCAGTCTTAATCTACCAACTGGCCTTCACTACCCCCGGCAGTAACCCTTGGTGTGCCATTTCCCGCAGGGCATTGCGGCAGAGGCCAAAATCGCGATAGTAGCCACGAGGACGACCCGTCAGCCAGCAACGATTCCGCAGTCGCGAAGGGGCACTGTTGCGGGGCAACTTTTGTAGTTGACGATGGATGCTCATGATCTCTTCTTGGGTTTCAGCACTGGCCAGTTGGGCTTTGAGTTCTTGGCGCTTACTGGCATATTTAGCAACGAGCCGTTGCCGCTTTTTTTCGCGTTCGATCATGCTTTTTTTGGCCATGGGGGTGTGTTTGTCCTCGATAATGGTGAATTTGGTATCCTATATCCTATCAAAGAGCGATTTGCTGCTGCAACTGTTGATCCTTGCGGGGTGTTTCTGTGCCCTTACATTTGTACAACACACTGTCTCGCCGCCTTGAACCTTTTTCACCGCTGCACCCAGAGCGAGTGACCATCTATGCCTGTGGTGTTACCGTGTATGACTACTGTCATTTAGGACACGCCCGTTCCTACGTGGCTTGGGATGTGCTGCGCCGCTATCTCACGTTCTTGGGCTATTCAGTGCACTATGTGCAGAATTTTACCGATATTGATGACAAAATTCTCCGCCGTGCCCATGAGAATGGCGAAACCATGGCAACGGTTAGCGATCGCTACATTGCTGCCTACCACGAGGACATGGCGGCTTTGAATATTCTGCCTGCCAGTGCTTATCCCCGCGCGACAGAGGTAATTCCAGAAATTATTGATCTGATCCAAGGCTTGCTAAATCGCGGCTATGCCTACGTGGCCGGGGGGGATGTTTACTATGCCGTGGTGCAGTTTCCCGGCTATGGCAAGCTTTCGGGACGGCAGCTTGAGCAACTGATGGCCGGTGCCAGCGGCCGCATTGAGGAAGAAGAAGAGCAACGCAAACGCCACCCATTGGATTTTGCCCTCTGGAAAGCGGCAAAGCCCGAGGAAATGGGTGTCTATGACCCATGGGAAGCGCCTTGGGGCAAAGGACGCCCCGGCTGGCACATTGAATGCTCAGCCATGGTGCGACAAGCCTTTGGGGCAACGGTGGATATCCACTGCGGCGGTATGGATTTAATTTTCCCCCACCACGAGAATGAAATTGCCCAATCGGAGGCGGTGACGCAACAGCCTCTAGCACGATTTTGGCTGCACAACGGCTTTGTCACCGTCAACACTGAGAAAATGTCCAAGTCCTTGGGGAATTTCACGACAATTCGTGACTTGTTGACCCAAGGGGTCGATCCAATGGCGTTACGCCTGTTAGTTTTGCAGGCGCAGTATCGTAAACCTTTGGATTTTACACCAGAGGCACTTACCGCCGCTGCAAAGGGCTGGCAAACCTTGGCGGAAGCACTGCGCTTGAATCAGCAGGTTCCCCTTTCTCCCACGGATGCAAATGAGGTGAAGAGCCACGCTAGTACCCAAGCCTTTTGCCAGGCTATGGATGAGGATCTGAACACCGCCGCTGCCTTGGCAGTGATCTTTGAACTGGCGAAAACCCTCAATCGGGAGCAGCATCGCTATCTCCATGGGGGAGACTTGGGGCGATCGCCCGCTGAGGTGAGTCGCGATTGGCACACCTTGGTTGCCCTTAGCCAAGTCTTGGGTCTAGAGGCCAAAGAGGAGCCAAAAACCTCGCAAACGATGGGTTTAACTGATGAGGAGATTCAAAATCTGGTTGCGGCTCGCACTGCTGCCCGTCAAGCCAAGAACTATGCCGAGAGCGATCGCCTGCGGGATCTGCTGTTGGCTCAAGGGGTGAAACTTGTGGATCAAAAGGACGGTACCACCCATTGGTTCCGCCTGCCCGCTGGCTCAACCCCCTAACTTTGGAGAACACTATGCACAATTCCCTTGCTGACCTGCGTCAGGAACTCTTGGCGCTTCTTTGCCGCGATGCCTACCGTGCCGGCGAGTTTATCCTTTCCTCCGGCCAAAAAAGTCACTACTACATCAACTGCAAACCCGTTACCCTATCGGCGCGGGGCGCCTACCTTGTGGGTCGGCTCTTCTTGGCGCAGTTGGCCTCTGAAACGGTGGCAGTGGCCGGTCTCACCCTTGGCGCCGATCCCTTGGTCGTGGCCGTGAGTGTGCTGTCCAATTTGCAGGGGCAGGATCGGGCGGCGTTGATTGTGCGCAAGGAAGCCAAAGGCCACGGCACGATGAGCTTTATTGAAGGCCCTCCCTTGCCCCAAGGGGCGGTGGTCACAGTGCTCGAAGATGTGATCACAACGGGGGGGTCGGCTCTGAAAGCGGTTCTGCGGCTCCAAGAGGCGGGCTATGTGGTGAATGAGGTTCTCGCCATTGTGGATCGTCAAGCGGGCGGGGAAGCAGCCTTTGCGGCTCAGGGAATCCCCCTGCGATCGCTCTTTCGGATAAGCGACCTTGAGGCCTATCTGAAGTCGGCTTAGATGCCCAAGCGCTGGTAAATTTCCTCTAGGTGCCTGAGGTGATGCTCAGGGTTAAAGCAGGCCTCAAGTTCCTCTGGTGTGAGGTAGCGCTGAATCTCGGAATCCCCCTTCAGGTTGGCAGCAAAATCACCATTGGGTTGATTCCAAGCGGCATGGGCGTGTTTTTGCACCAAGGCATAGGCAGCTTCGCGACTCAGCCCCTTCTCCACCAGCGCCAAGAGCACCCGCTGACTAAAGATGACACCGCCGTAGCAGTTCATATTGCGGCGCATATTCTCAGGATAGATTTGTAGCGTTTGCACCAAGTCGGTCATCTCCACCAGCATAAAGTGGGTGAGAATCGAGCTATCGGGCAGAATCACCCGTTCCACGGCACTGTGGGAAATATCCCGCTCATGCCAGAGGGCCACATTTTCCAGAGCCGCCAAGGCATTGCCCCGCAGCACCCGCGCCAGTCCCGTCAGCCGCTCGGAACGAATGGGATTGCGTTTGTGGGGCATGGCGGAGGAGCCTTTTTGCCCCTTTGCAAAGAACTCCTCGACTTCCAGCACATCGGTGCGCTGTAGATTGCGAATCTCAACGGCAAAGCGCTCAAGGCTCGCTCCTAAAAGGGCAAGGGTTTGGGCATAGTCGGCATGGCGATCGCGGGAAATGACTTGGGTTGAAGCAGTATCCGGTTGCAGTCCCAGTTTTTGGCAGGCGATCGCCTCCACGCGCGGATCCACATTGGCATAGGTGCCCACTGCCCCAGAAATTTTGCCCACCGCCACGGTGCGTTGCAACTGACACAGGCGATCGCGATGGCGCAGCAGCTCTGCCAGCCAGCCGGCCAGCTTAAAGCCAAACGTGATTGGCTCGGCGTGAATTCCATGACTGCGTCCCACCATCACCGTATAGCGATGTTCTTGGGCACGGTGGCGCACCGCCTGAATGAGCTGCTCCAACTGCTCTTGAATGAGCCGCAGGCTGGCCACCAATTGCAGGGCTAAACCGGTGTCGAGGACATCGGAACTCGTCAGCCCAAGGTGAATATAGCGCCCGGCATCGCCGACATATTCGTTGACATTGGTGAGGAAGGCAATGACATCGTGCTTCACCTCCGCCTCAATTTCCAGCACCCGTTGGGGATCAAACTTGGCCTTGGCTTTGATTTCAGCCACAGTTTCAGCCGGGATGTGACCCAGTTCGGCTTGGGCTTCGCAAACCGCAATCTCAACATCTAGCCACGTTTTGAATTTGTAGGCATCGGTCCAGAGATTCCCCATGGGGGCAAGGGTATAGCGTTCAATCATGGGCGTACGTTGATCTAGCGTGGTCAAAAAATTCAAACAAGTGTGTGGCGATCGCCTACTTGCGCTCAGGATGGTATGCCGCCTCCGCCGTGGCAAAGCCATTGAGGCGATAAATCAGTTGGTAGAGGCGACTATAATCCCGCTGATTGAAGTGCATGATCAGTCGCGGCAGATGCAGAGTATGGGTCAAGGCAGGGCGGTGAATGGGCTGCTCATCTTCCACTTCTCGAGGCAGGGGTTCTGTGCGCTCAATCTGACCCGACACGAGAATGTCTTGAAAATCGCGATTGAGTTCTGCTAGAGCAGCATCACTAATGTCTTGGTTCAGCCGCAGCACCAAGCGATCGCCCACATAGCGGCTAGAGTGATAGACACGATAAAAGCCACTCAGATAGGCTAAGCCCTCCTCCACACTGGTGCAGATGCGATAGAGTTCCTGATCTTCCCTGTTAATCAGTCCCTTGGCCACCAATTCTTCACGAATAAACTGATCCCAATGTTGCCAGTAGGTGCCACCGGGAACATCCATCAAGACCAAGGGTTTAGGCGGTGCTTTGCCCGTTTGGCAGAGGGTCAAGCATTCAAAGGCCTCATCTTGGGTGCCAAAACCACCGGGGAAAACGGCAATGGCATCGGTTTCCTTGAGCAAAAAGAGTTTGCGGGTAAAGAAGTACTTAAAGTGAATCAGTCGCGGATCCCCTTCAATGTAGGGATTGGCACCCTGCTCAAAGGGCAGTTCAATGTTGAGGCCAAAGGATTTATTGGGGCCTGCCCCTTTATTACCCGCCTCCATAATGCCACCCCCGGCCCCTGTGATAATCATAAACCCCGTGGCACTAGCCGCTTGGGCAAAGCGCACGGCCATTTCGTAAACCGGTGCTGTAGCAGGTGTGCGGGCAGAGCCAAAGATCGAGATTTTGCGGGTATGGCGATAGGGGGCAAAGACCCGTAAGGCTTGGTGCATATCCCGTAGGCAGGAACGCAGAATTTTCCAGTCTAGTCGTTCCAGTTCCTCGTCGGCAATATCCAGAAAAAGTTGCAGGGCTTGGTAAATCACGTCGCCGTGGGGCACACTGTCCAAGCGACGAATGAGCTGTTCAAGGTCTTGCTGTAGGCTACTTAAAGCGACTCGCGAAAGGGTCATAGCACCCTAAGAACGTTAGCACCCTATTTTATCAGGGAGCGGGATCACCTGACGCAGTGGGTAGGCTGAGGGTAAAGGTGGTAATGCCTGCTTCACTGTTGGCACTAATTTCACCCTGCAATTGCTCCACGAGTTTTTGGGTTAACGCAAGGCCTAAACCCGTTCCCCCCTGTTGCCATGGATCCGCATTGGGAATGCGATAAAACTTTTCAAAGATGCGCGGCAGTTCCTCACTGGGAATGTCGGAAGGATTACTCACTTGAATTTGCAGGCGATCGCCGCCGATTGGATCAAAACGGACAATAATCTGCGCTCCAGCAGGGCTGTACTTACAGGCATTGTTGAGTAACTCTGCCAAGATGCGGGCTAAGGCATGGCGGTTGGAGAGGAGGGGCGGCAAAGTGGGGGGGCGCACAATCTCAAGGGATTGCTGCCGCTGTTGCATGCGGTTGCGGAAGGGTTCGAGCACCGAGGGCAGCCAACTGTCGAGATCAATCACCTCCTGTTGAATCTGGCTGCGGCCTGCCTCTAGGCGTTGTAGATCCAAGAGGTCGTTGATGAGTTCGGTTTCGCGGTTACATTCATGGGCCAGAATCTCAAGGTAGCGCCGTTGGCGCTCGTCGGTGACCAGCTGCTTGAGCATGTGGATGGCCATTTTCATATTGGCCATGGGCGTACGCAACTCGTGGGAAACGGTGCTCAAGAAATCATCCTTAATGGCATTGAGCCGCTCTAGCTCCTGCATTTTCTGTTCCAGTTCAGCCGTACGGGCCCGTACCTGTCGCTCCAAATCGGCATTGAGTTCCTGCACCTGTTGGTAAAGCTGAGCTTGGTGAATGGCGAGGGCACACTGATCGGCAATGGTTTTGACGAGGCTTAAATCCTCAGGCGTCCAAGACTTGGGCAGGGTTTGTTGCCAAAGCTGGCGATCGCTCGCCAAAACGGACGTTGCTTCACTGGGCTCCCACTCCCAATCGAGGAGCGTAATTTGCCCGAGGAGCTGGCCAAGGTAAATCAAGGGGGTGATCACCAAGGCATTGACGTTGAAGGTTCTGAGATCCGTTTGCAGTGGCTCCGGTAAATCCATACAACTAGCCGCCAAGACCACCTGTTCACCGTTGCTGAGAGCTGGTTCAAAGAGGGCGATCGCCCCCTGGTTCAGAGCAATCAAATGGTTGGGTAAACTGACAAATTGAGGATGGCTCGCATAGGTGGGGCTATTGGGAGCATGGGTTTGCGTAATCAGACAGAGGGTTGATCCCAAGGCTTCTAGGAGTAAATCAGCGGTAATTTGCAGCACTTCCGCTGCCACCATGGTGGTGCGCATGGCTTGAATGATGCGGTTAATGATTGCCTCGCGGCGAGCTTGGTTGCGCAGTTGTTCCTCAGCTCGCTTGCGATCGGTGACATCCATGACATAGCTGCGGATTAGCTCACTTTCATAGATATAGTGAATCGATTGCTCGTAGATGCGCCCTTGGTACTCCACCTCCCGTACATGGACTTTTTCTTGAGTTTGTGTCATGTAGCGCGCCAATTCCGGCAACCCCACAAGCAGGGGATGAGTCAACTTCTGTTGCTGTAGATCTCGAAACTGCATTACTGCGGCTGGATTGAGATACGTCACTCTCCCCTCGAGATCCACTTCCAAAATCGGGTTGGGTGTTAGCTCCGGATAGGAGGCCAAGCGCACTAAAGCCGCTTCACTAAAATTCTCGATATTGCCCTCACTGAGGGGGACAAGCGTGGCAAAGGGATTCGTGCTTTTGGAGAGAAATCCTAAGACATCGGTACTGCGGCAAAAATCCTGAAACTCCGTATCCGTCATGTTGGTCAGCGTCAAGTAGCGGGCACGTACATCACCGCCAAACACAATCATGTCGCCAGTGCGCAGATCATGGGCAACAATCCGCTGGCCATTGACGAGAGTCCCATTCGTACTGCGCTTGCCCTGCAAATCACCGTCAATGAGGCGAAACAGATAGCTATTGGTTTCAGGACTGGTCACCCGCAACAAAATGGCGTGCTGTCGTGAGACCATCTTGGAGTGGAGCACGATTGAATTCGTAGGATCACGGCCAATGGAATAGGTGGCTGCCTCTAGCAAAATGGGTCGCCGTCCCTCATTGTCTTCGAGGACTAATAGGTGGCGGACTGCCTGCCGCTCATGGCTCACCGTCGCCTCCTTGCCTAGGATGGCCGGGCATCCTGACGAAAGGACACCGGCGTCGCTGTCGCCTTCCAAGTGGGTTCTTTGACGGGCAGAGTGGTATATTGGCGCACCAAAGCACGGAATTCATCGCCGTCAATGGTTTCCTTCTCAAGGAGCAGCTCCACCAGCTTGTCAATAGCCACCCGATGCTCGCGGATCAGTTTGCGGGCAATCTCGTAGCAGTGCATTACAATCTCGCGCACTTGGTGGTCAATTTGCACGGCAACGGCCTCCGAATATTCGGCGCGGGGCATCAGATCTCGACCGAGAAAGACCTCGTTGCCCGGTGTCTCAAGGGCTAAGTGCCCTAAATCCGACATGCCATAACGGGTCACCATCTCGCGCGCCAGATTGGCCACCGCTCGCAGGTCATTACTGGCACCCACCGTCACTTCGGCTTCACCGAAAATTTCCACTTCAGCCGCGCGTCCTCCCAACAGAATCGTGATCTGATCGAGGAGCCAAGCGCGGGTATAGAGGCCACTATCCACCCGTTCTTCATCAAAAATCTGCTGGGCAAAGCCACCGACGCCCCCTGAACGGGGAATGATCGTTACTTTGTTGAGGGGATCGGCGTGTTTCAAAAGCGTCATCAGCAGGGCATGCCCCACTTCGTGGTAGGCAATGAGCCACTTTTTCTTGCTATCGAGGAGAGGGGTGAGGGTCATGCCAATCGTCACCCGATCAATGGCATCGTCAATTTCGGTATTGGTTATCGCAGGTTTGCGGCGGCGGGCAGTGAGAATTGCAGCTTCATTGAGCAGGTTGGCCAGTTCAGCGCCCGAAAAACCGGGAGTGCGGCGGGCGATCGCCTCTAGGGATACTTCAGGCGCAATTTTTTTGTTGCGGGCATGGACTTGGAGAATCTGTAACCGTCCCTTGTAGCTGGGCAAATCAACGGTAATTTGGCGGTCAAAGCGGCCGGGGCGCAGTAGAGCCGCATCTAAGACATCCGGACGGTTGGTTGCTGCAATAACAATAATGCCCGTATTGCCCTCAAAACCATCCATTTCCGTGAGCAGTTGATTGAGGGTTTGCTCCCGTTCATCATTTCCCCCGCCAATGCCGGCACCTCGTTGGCGACCGACGGCATCAATCTCATCAATAAAGACTAAACAGGGGGCGTTTTCTTTGGCTTTTTTGAAGAGATCCCGCACACGGGAGGCACCGACGCCGACAAACATTTCCACAAATTCAGAACCGGAAATAGAAAAAAAGGGTACCCCCGCTTCCCCGGCGATCGCCTTGGCAAGGAGCGTTTTGCCGGTTCCCGGTGGTCCAATCAATAGCACCCCCTTGGGAATACGCGCCCCAATGGAGGTAAATTTCTCTGAATTCTTGAGAAAGGTCACGACTTCCTGAAGCTCTTCTTTGGCCTCTTCAATCCCGGCCACATCACCAAAGGTCACCCCTGTTTGTGCCGCCATCTGAAAGCGGGCGCGGGATTTACCAAAGTTGAGAATCTGCCCTGGGCCACCGGGGGCATTACTCACCCGCCGCAAAATCATCAGGAATAAAATGAGCAGAAAGAAGCCCAGCATCAAGTTAGAAATGACGCCAACCACCGCCGCATCACTGCTAGAGGGCACCACCCGCACCGTGGTGTCATAGCGGCGACTCACTTGACGCAAGAGTTCTATGAGTTCGGGATTGCGATCAAAGAGCCGTACCTCTTGGGGGGGCGATTGTTCTGGTTGATCTTTGCGGCGAAATTTGGCTAGCCCCTGTTCCTGATAGAGTTCGACCGAGCTGACTTCACCAGCCTTGAGGGCATTGAGAAATTGACTGTAGGAAACGGTGTTGCTGCTGCTCGACTGCGCTAGGCCAATGTTGGTGGGGGCTAACGAGAGACCCACGACCAAAGCCACTTGACTCAGCCGTCGGGAAAGGCGTTGAGCGTATTTCATTGGCACCCGTTTCCGAAATTCAGTTCTAATGTCCAGTTTAACAGCGATTTTTCAGTTCCCTAGCGCCATAGACGAGCCACAGCTAAGAATCATCGTCCTGAATATAAAATAGGACAACATTCTCTTTAGAGCGCCCATGGGACTGATTGTACAAAAGTATGGTGGCACATCCGTCGGCAGTGTTGAGCGCATCCAAGCCGTAGCCCGCAAGGTCAAAGCAACGGTGGCAGCGGGACATAAGGTGGTGGTGGTGGTCTCCGCCATGGGCAAAACCACGGATAGCTTGGTGCAACTGGCCTATGCCATTAGCGATCGCCCCAGTCAGCGGGAAATGGATATGCTCCTTTCGACAGGGGAGCAGGTTTCAATCGCCCTGTTGACAATGGCGCTCCATGCCTTGGGGGAACCCGCCATCTCCCTGACCGGCGCCCAAGTGGGCATTGTCACCGAACCGGCCCACACCCGTGCCCGCATTCTCCACATTGAGACCCAGCGCCTCGAACGGCACCTCAAAGAAGGCCAAGTGGTGGTGGTGGCCGGCTTTCAGGGGATTACGGGTGCGGCTGATTTTGAAGTCACTACCCTTGGGCGCGGCGGCTCGGATACCTCGGCGGTGGCCATAGCGGCTGCTTTGCGGGCGGACTGCTGTGAAATCTACACCGATGTCCCCGGCATTTTGACCGCCGATCCGCGACTGGTGCCCCATGCCCAACTGGTGAGGGAAATTACCTGCGATGAAATGCTGGAGTTGGCCAGCCTCGGCGCCAAGGTCTTGCATCCGCGCGCCGTGGAGATTGCCCGCAACTATGGGGTGGATTTGGTCGTGCGCTCCAGTTGGACGGATGATCCCGGTACGCGGGTCATTGCACCGCCGCGGCCGCCCCGTCCTGTGGAAAATCTGGAACTGGGCAAACCCGTGGATGGGGTAGCCCTTGATACGGATCAGGCGAAGGTGGCTCTATTGCGGGTGGCCGATCGCCCCGGCGTGGCAGCCCAACTGTTTGGCGAACTGGCACAGCAAAACCTCGATGTGGATTTGATTATCCAATCCATTCACGAAGGGCAAACAAACGATATTGCCTTTACGGTGCAAAAGAGCGCCCTCAAACAAGCGGCAGCCGTGGCCGCGGCCTTTTATCCCCGCTTGCATCCCCGCGTGGAAGAGACGGAGGTGCTTGTGGATACCGACATTGCCAAGGTCAGTATCACGGGGGCAGGGATGATCGGCCGACCGGGGGTGGCAGCTCAGATGTTTTCGGCCTTGGCAGCAGCGGGCATTAACCTGCAACTGATCTCCACCTCGGAAATCAATGTCAGTTGTACGGTGGCCGCCGCGGATGCGGGTCGAGCGATCGCCATTCTCTCCCAAACCTTTGATGTGGAAGCTGCCACCAGCGTCCCCCAACAGACCCCTGATGCGCCACCGGTGCGGGGCGTGGCCCTTGATCCGAAGCAGGCGCGGATTGCAATTCGGGATGTGCCCGATCGCCCCGGCATGGCGGCAGCAATTTTCCAGACCCTTGCGGATGCGGCCATTAGCGTGGATATGATCATCCAGTCCCAGCGATCGCGCGCCCTAGGGGGGGTGATGACCCGCGATATTGCCTTCACGGTGGCCTCTGCCGATGCCGAGCAAGCGGTGGAACTGCTCAAAGGGGTTCAAACCCAATTGGGCTACGGCGACATCCTCGTGGATACGGCGATCGCCAAAGTGAGCATTGTCGGTGTGGGGATGATCCACCGACCGGGGATTGCCGCGCGCATGTTTGCTGCCCTGGCCCGTGAAAACATCAATATTCAAATGATTGCCACCTCGGAAATTCGCATCAGTTGTGTGGTGGCAGAATCAGAGGGGGTGCGAGCCTTGCAGGCGGTGCATACGGCTTTTGGTCTGGACGGTGAGGCACCCGTCGCCATTCCCGATGTCGGCAAATAGGCCGCCCCCTTGGCAAATTGCCCTGGTGCTTGGCATGGGCGTGGCGGCGGTTTCGACGGCTGCGGTCTTGGTGCGCTGGGGCGTTGCCGGCTTACCCACCCATGCTGGGGAAACCACCGTGGCTTTGAGCATTTTCTTGGCCGCCGGTCGCCTAGGGGTGGCCGCCCTCTTGTTAATTCCGCAGCTTGCCACTTGGCCATGGCCGGATCTGACCCGGCAAAATCTGCGTTGGGCACTGGCGGCCGGGGTTGCCCTAGCGGCGCACTTTAGCCTCTGGTTTACCTCACTCAACTACACCTCGGTGGCCGCCTCGACGACGCTGGTGACCACAACCCCCATCTGGTCAGCCTTGGGGGGGTACCTTTGGCAGCGGCAAACCCTCCAACCCCGCACTTGGGTGGGCATGGCGATCGCCCTTGGGGGCAGTGCACTGATTGGAACCGGCGAACCGACAAGTGCGGGGGCAAGAAACCCTCTGTGGGGCAACGGGCTGGCGATCGCGGCGGCCTGGGCGGTCAGTGCCTACTTCATCTGTGGGCAAGCGGCTCAAAAAGCAGGCCTGTCAATTCACCGCTACGCCTTTGTTGCCTATGCCACGGCTGCGGCGGTGCTCCTCCCCCTGCCGCCCCTTTTGGGTCTTGGCTATACAGGTTGGCCGCCGAAGCTCTATGCTGCCATCCTGCTGTTGGCATTGATTCCCCAGTTGGTGGGGCACACCAGCCTCAATTGGGGCATGCGTTGGCTTTCGCCCACCGGGGTTACCCTTCTGGTGTTGGCGGAACCGATGGTGGCCAGTCTCTTTGCCCTGCTGCTTTTCGGTGAGGTGCCGACCACTGCCGTGATCATAGGGGGAACTCTTGTGCTCGTGGGTTTAAGCGTGGCTCTGTGGCCGAAGCCCTAGGGGGATTTGGGCGATCGCCGCCGCTGTTTGAGGGTCTCCAACGCATCCCCCAAGGCCGTAATGAGTCCTTCGCGGGTACGGGCATGGTTTTGGCGTTCTTCCTCTAGGGTCCGCCGCAGTCGTTCATTTTCCAAAAGAGCCTCAATCAACTGAGCCTGAAGTTCTGCCACCGAGGTTTGGCTGCGCACGCGAGCCTCAATCTGGGCCCGTTCATCTGCCTGTTCGGGGGCGGCGGCAGCCACAGAGGGCGGCGGTTCAGGAACCGGTGGCGGCAGTGCATTCAATTGCGCCTGCGCCTGTTGCAGTTGCTCTTGCAGACGTTGAAGCTGTTCCTGAAAATCTGCCACAGTGGAGAAGGCACAATTTAAGAATTCTAGGGCTATTTTGGTACGAGTCTCCCCAGAAAACAAGGGTCAAGGCATATTCGTGCGGGCCGAGGCGCTGCAAGCATGGTGGCACTGGGCACAGGGAATCATTCCGGCCGCTGAGCGCAAGAGTGGCCTACGGGAGTTAAAACAATTTCTCAGTGCCTTCACGGAGTTGAGTCCCCTTGAAATTGCTCTGCGCCGCTTTCCCCCCCAAATTCGGCTGCAACTGCCCCTTGCCGAACTCCAAGAGCGCTGGCAACGTCGCTGGCAAGAGCGAGTGCCCCTGCAATACCTCATTGGCACGGTTCACTGGCACGACTTGGAATTGGTCGTCACCCCCGCTGTGTTGATTCCGCGGCCGGAAACGGAGGAGTTACTGGAAGTTGTGGCAGCCACGGTGCCCCCTGGGCAACAACGGGGACATTGGCTGGACTTGGGGACGGGGAGCGGGGCGATCGCCATCGGCTTGACGCGGTTATTTCCGTCTGCCCTAGTTCATGCCGTGGATTGCAGTCCTGCGGCGCTAGAGGTTGCGCAAGAGAATATTCAAAAGTACGCTTTGGGCGATCGCCTGCGGTGTTACCTCGGCAGTTGGTTTGATCCCCTTGCCCCTCTCCAAGGGCAGGTGCAGGGCATTGTCAGTAATCCCCCCTATATTCCCACCGAGCTGGTGACTACCCTCCAACCTGAAGTGCGGTACCATGAACCCCGCTTGGCCCTCGACGGTGGCGCCGATGGCTTGCAGGCCATTCGCCAGATTGTGGAGAGGGCGCCGGCGTATCTTCAACCCCAAGGCTGGCTCTTTATGGAACTGATGGCCACCCAAGGGCAAGCCGTAGCAGCCCTAGCAAGGGCAACCCAAGCCTATGGACGGGTGGAGATCCTCAAGGATCTCAGCGGCCACGATCGCTTTTTGGTTGCTCAAAACCTTTAGCTGCGATCCCAACGCCAGAGGGCGACCATCAGGGCAACCACCCCAATCTGCAAGGCCAGATTCTGGGCCAAGTCGTCCCCTGCCGTGCCCGCCAAACCCTTGAGGCCAAGGATAAAAGCACCCATGAGACCGGAAGCGGCAAACACAGCATAAAACACGCGCCGCAATCCCCGATAGGGAGCTTTGACCTCGGCTTGCAGGCGATCGCGCAGGGTTGGTTGAGTCACTTCAGCCTGTTGCTTCGATTCGTTAGCAGCCATCTTGATTTTCCCGTCACCTGAAAATATCCTACGCCCCTACAATAGGGAACGGTGTGCATCAATGACGGTCTAAGGCCTTGACGCTCATCCCGCTAACGCTTCTCGTATAGCGGGAGATTCCCCATTCACCGAGTCTTGGCTAGATGTCCCGAAG
>NZ_JBKBHV010000041.1:0-12140 GCF_046299635.1 Thermosynechococcus sp.
GGTTGATACGCCTTGGTTAAGAGAAAATCTTAACCTATGTATTTGTTAGCAAAAGTTAACGAAAATGTATCGGTAAGAAAGTAGAGATGTCAGAGACACCGCTGGTTGCCATTGTCATGGGCAGTGATTCCGATTTGCCGACCATGCAGGGGGCGATCGCCATCTGTGAACACTTTGGCATTCCCCATGAAGTGGCTATCCTCTCGGCTCACCGCACTCCCCTTGCGATGGCAGAATTTGCCCAAAATGCCCATCAGCGGGGTCTGAAAGTGATTATTGCCGGTGCGGGGGGAGCTGCTCACTTGCCGGGTATGATTGCCTCTCTAACACCCCTACCTGTGATTGGGGTACCTGTGCCGAGCCGCCATTTACACGGGGTGGACTCCCTCTACTCAATTGTGCAGATGCCGGCTGGGATCCCCGTGGCGACGGTTGCCATTGGCAATGCCCAAAATGCAGGCCTATTGGCTGTCCAACTATTGGCCAGTCATGATCCAGAGCTGCTAGAGCAAGTAATTGCCTATCGTCAGGAGTTGGCCGCTACTGTGACCGCCAAGAATCAAAAACTACAAACCCTAGGGGCTAGCGCTTATCTGCAACAGCAGTGATCCCTGATTCAGATCCTCGGTTCTAGAAAAGAACCTAAGAGCTTTGCCTTTTGTAAATCACGCCTAAAGAGGGGAAGAGTGCGGCGACATTCATCAACAAAACTCGCCAACCATGTTTCCAATTGCTGCTGTTGGTTTGGTTTCACAACAACTTTTGCAGCCGGCAAAGATCCGTGATAGCTAATATAGCCGTCATCAGTAACCACAAAATCGGCAAACCAACTAGTGGAAGGGCGAGAGGCTCGCCAATAATTCGCAACGATGACTTTGCCAAGGTATTTTTGGGCTAGTTCACTGACTCGGTTCAAGTGATCAAGGGCTTGAGCCACCGTTAAAGATGGCTGCTCTTTGACAGGGATGACTTGCGCCCTAGAAATATCTTGAGCATTGGCCATACCCAAAATCCGCCATAGTTTTTCTTCGAGACTTTTTAATTGCAGTCTTTGGTGACGCTCCTCTTCACTGCTATGCCTGAGGGAGCGGTGAAGACGAACAATCATCTCCACGGCTGCTAATTCTGAGGGGGCAAGGGATTCTAAGCGATTCAGAATGTGGTTTTCGCGCTCTCCTCCGGCGTGCTGAAAGCGATCGCCCACTGCGTGTTCTAAACTTTGACCCGCTAGGTCGAAAATATCCCTTTCCTGATCGAATAAACGCAGAATATAATAGCGCGTCATTGGTGTGAGCGAAGCCACCACGATTCCCTTCCTCCTCTTTATGAAGAGACTACTTCCCATGTTAGAAGGGAGCGTCAACCCTTTTGTGCAATATCAATATCTGCCGGGAGATGGAATATCTATAAAAGGTTCTCACCGCGTTGAGCTTATGACATCTTGGTAAATTAGGCTATCAGCCGGAAATTAAACTAAAATATACGTACTCAAATCCACTGTGCTGCTCTCCCGATCGCCCGCTGCCATGAACGCTTTTGCACCTAGCTTACCGACTGATATTGAATTGCCCGATTGGTTAGCGACGTGCCTGCAAAATCCAAATCCTGAGAATGGGGATGATTTGGTCTGTCGGGCGTTTCAATTTGCCTACGACTTACACCAAGGACAACGGCGGGCTTCCGGGGAACCCTACATCGCCCATCCTGTGGCAGTTGCCAGTATTTTGCGGGATTTAGGGGGTGGATCTGCTCTTTTGGCAGCGGGGCTTCTCCACGATGTTATTGAGGACACCAATGTTACCGCAGAGGAGCTAGAAGCCCAGTTTGGTGCCGAGGTGCGGCGCCTAGTGGAGGGGGTCACCAAGCTCTCGAAGTTTAACTTTTCTAGCAAGACGGAGCGGCAAGCAGAAAGTTTCCGCCGCATGTTTTTGGCAATGGCGCAGGATATTCGCGTCATTGTGGTTAAGCTGGCCGATCGCCTGCACAATATGCGTACCCTTGAATATCTGCCCGAAGATCGCCGCCGTGCCATTGCCCAAGAAACCCGCGATGTCTTTGCCCCTTTGGCCAACCGCTTGGGGATTTGGCGAATTAAGTGGGAACTGGAGGATTTGGCCTTTAAGTATTTGGAGCCAGAGGCCTACCGTCGCATTCAGGAACTGGTGGCTGAAAAACGTGCTAATCGTGAGGCACAACTCCAGCAGGCGATTCAACTTCTTCACGAACGACTATCGGGGATGGGCTTTGGCTATCTAGAAATTAGTGGCCGGCCCAAACACCTCTACAGCATCTACCAAAAAATGATGCGGCAGCAAAAAGAATTCCATGAAATTTATGATGTAGCGGGCATTCGCATTCTTGTAGCTACAAAGGATGAGTGCTATCGCGCCCTAGCAGTTGTCCATGACTGTTTTCTCTCCGTGCCAGGACGCTTTAAGGACTACATTAGTCTACCGAAACCCAATCAGTATCAGTCCCTGCATACCGTTGTGATTGGTCTTGGTGGCCGCCCCCTAGAGGTGCAAATTCGCACGTTGGCGATGCACCATGTCTCTGAATATGGGATTGCTGCCCACTGGAAGTACAAAGAAACGGGTCATTCGTTGCCGCAACAGTGGAGTGCCCGCGATCAAAAATTCACCTGGCTACGGCAACTCCTAGATTGGCAGAATGACCTCAAGGATGCCCAAGAGTATCTCGATAGCATTCGCGATGATCTCTTTGATAAGGAGGTCTATGTCTTTACGCCCCAAGGGGATGTCCTTGCCCTGCAACAGGGGGCAACGCCGCTCGACTTTGCCTACCATATTCACACCGATGTCGGGAATCACTGTGCCGGGGCACGGGTGAATGGTCGGATCGTGCCCTTGGATACGCCCCTGCGCAATGGCGACATTGTTGAGATTATTACCCAGAAAACCGCCCACCCCAGTCTGGACTGGTTGAACTTTGTTAAAACCACAACGGCACGCAACCGCATTCGGCAGTGGTACAAGCGATCGCGCCGCGATGAAAACCTGCAACGGGGACGGGAGTTGCTAGAGAAGGAATTGGGTAAAGCGGGTTTGGAGGCTCTTCTCAAATCACCACAAATGCAGCAGGTGGCAGAGCGCAGCAACTACCAGAGTGTGGATGATTTGGTGGCCGCCTTAGGCTACGGCGAAATTACGCTGAATCTCGTGGTGAATCGGCTGCGGGCAATTACCCTCGCGCGTCCAGAGACAACCACACCGGAACTGCCTTCAGAATCTGCCCCTGTCAACCGTGTCCCCGCCACTACAAAACCCAGTGATTCCCCCATTCTTGGGGTAGAGGGGTTGGTCTATCACATTGCCGGCTGCTGTTGTCCCGTGCCCGATGAACCGATTATTGGAGTGGTGACGTTGGGCAGTCGTGGCATTTCCATTCATCGTCAGGGCTGTAGTAACCTCGAATCGGTGTCGAGCGATCGCCTGATTCCCGTGAGTTGGAATACGAAGGTCAATCAACGCCGTCCCCAAACCTATCCGGTGGATGTGCAAATTGAGGTGATTGATCGAGTCGGCATTCTCAAGGATATTTTGACCCGTTTAACCGATAATCAAATTAATGTGCGGCGAGCGAATGTCCACACGGATCCGGGGCGCACAGCGATTATTGATTTGTGTATTGATATTGTGAATGCAAAGCAATTGGATCATATCTTGGCGCAGATTAGAAAAATCACTGATGTCCTCAACATTCGTCGCCGTCAGCAAACAGAAGTGAATTCTCCTTAGGTGTGATCGTCCGCTCGGTGACTCCCGATGAAGGAAAAGCGTTTGTGACATCACTCCTTCTGGAACTCCTCCAACAGTACCCAGCAGAAGCCCTTTCCCCGACATTGGTTGCCCTGCAAGCGACGCAAAAAATCTTGCCGCCACCCCATCCGGTGTGGTTGATTTCCACCAGTGTCTGGCAACAGTTGTGCTCTGGCGTGATTCCGCTGTGGCAAGCGGCCTGCGATCGCTGGCAGGAGAGGTCTCCCAATACGGCGGATCTCAAGGCACTGGCGCTGGAGATGACCCATGAATTGCCCCCTTTGGATGTGGGGGAGTTGGAAACCGTTTTTGCGGCGTGTCATCACTTTTGGCAACACCAGGGGGGAGAGAGTCATCTTGTGCTCACCACCTATCTTTGGCAGGAAACGCAGGACTTACCTTGGGGACTAGGTTGTGGAACTGTATTAAATCATCCCAGTTTACCCCTGTGTCATCAGGCGATTGAAAATGCTTTTGCTAGGCTTGTACGGGCGAGGAATCTTTATACCTATTGGCAGCAGGGATGGGATTTTTGTCGGCTCAAAGCGGGGATTTTACTCTACCCCTTGAGTACGATTGTGGCCTCAGGTTGGTGGACAGGCACTGATCCAACGTTTCGGGCGATCGCCGGCGGTGTAGCCCTCCCCCATCAAGGCATTCCCCTGCCACCGAGGGGAATTGAACTGACACCCGCCGAGGTAGAACAGTTGCAGCAGGCCTGTCGCGGGGCGGCGTCCCGGCTATGGGTTTGGCATCGCAGCCAGACACAGGTGTGGTGGGGACAGTGCTTGCCAGAGCCGCAACCGACACCCGTTCCCCTGAAGCCGCTGGAACGGACGCTAATTGCTGAGGGCATTGCTGCTGCGCCGGGACAGGCGATCGCCCCCGCCATTGTGATCACCGACCCTTGCGCTCCCGCTGCCGTGGCTGGGCGGATTTTAGTCAGCAAAAGTATTCCCCCCTATTGGTTGCCCTTGGTGAATGCGGCTGTGGGGGTGATCTGTGAGCAAGGCGGGCTAACCAGTCATGGAGCGATTCTAGCGCGGGAATTGGGACGGCCTGCCGTTGTCGGTGTGGCCAAGGCTACCCAGTCTATTCATTCAGGAATGATGCTGTTTCTGGATGGTCATCGTGGCTGTATCTATCAACTGCCGCCAGACCCATTGCCGGTGGTGGCGACCCCCTCTTCGCCAACGCCCTCACCCCCCGTGGTGAAACGGTTGCCCCTGCAAATCATGGTGAATGTGAGTCAAGTCAGTGCCCTGCGGTTATTGCGATCGCTCCCCTGTGATGGCATTGGCCTGTTGCGTTCCGAGTTAATGGCGTTGGCCTTTTTGGATCATCGTCACCCCTGTCATTGGTTGGAGCAGGGGGAAGCTGAGCAGTTGCGCGATCGCTGGGTGCAGCACCTGCGTGAATTTATGCGGGCGATCGCCCCCCGGCCTCTCTTTTATCGCACCTTGGACTTAAGGCCGGCGGACTACCGGCAGCTGTTGGGCGGACACCGCTTTGAACCCGAAACGACTGGGGGGCTGCGGGGTGTGAGTCGCTATCCCCATTGTCCGGAGTTGTTTCACTTGGAACTGTCGGCGCTGGCGATCGCCCACCGTTTAGAAACCTGCCCACTGCGTATTGTTCTGCCCTTTGTGCGCAGTGTTAGTGAAGTCACCTATTGCCAAACGGCTCTTGCCGAGCATGGCTTGACAGCGAGCGCCGGGGTGCCACTGTGGGTCATGGCGGAGGTGCCGGCGATTCTGTTTTTAGTGCCGGATTTGGCCAAGCTGGGTGTTGCCGGAATTACCATTGGCACCAACGATCTCACGCAACTGCTGTTGGGAATGGATCGGGAGACGGCACTACCAGAGTTAAACGAAGATCATCCAGCGGTACGGGGAGCGATCGCGCACCTCATTCAGCAAGCCAAAGCCCACCATCTAGGCTGTAGTCTTTGTGGCGAAGCCCCCGGCCGCTATCCCCATTGGCTGCCCTGGTTAATTGATTTGGGCATTGACAGTCTCTCCGTTAGCCCTGAAGTTGTCCCTCAGGTTTTAGATCGGCTTTAATTGTGAATAACTTGGTGCCATTCAACGTAGGACAATGCTTATTTACTGCACCCGCCCTTGGTGTTCTCGCCCCCAGAATGACTTGCCGGAACTCGACGGGGAGGTTCCAACCGACGGCATCCCTCAAAAGTACTGTGCCAACTGTGGCATGCCCTTAATGTTGCGGCGGCGTTATGTTGCCCAGCAGGTGTTGGGACAAGGGGGTTTTGGCATCACCTACCTCGCGCGGGATTTGGACACGCCGGGCAGGCGCCAATGCGTAATCAAGCAACTGCAAGTGGAAACCTCTAACCCAGCTCTCCTACAGAAAGCTGAAGATTTATTCAAGCGAGAAGCACGACTCCTCGAAAAGCTGGGGGAACATCCCCAAATTCCTACCCTATTTGCTTTCTTTCAAGAGCGGGTGAACAGCAGCACGGGAGAAGGAGAGGAAAATTATTTTTATTTGGTTCAAGAATTTATTGAGGGCGATACCCTTGAGGAGGAACTGGCTAGCCGAGGCCATTTTAGCGAAGAGGAAGTACGAGGTATCTTGAAAGAACTGCTACCTGTTTTGCAGTACATCCATGATCAAAAAGCAATTCACCGAGATATTAAACCGGCAAACATTATTCGCCAATCGGCAAAAAACAGTAAATTTCCCGGACAGCGCCGCCTTTATCTCATTGACTTTGGCGCCGTGAAAGACATTTCGCGGGTGACTGAAATGGCAAGGGAGCACACAAGAATCTACACGGCGAATTACGCAGCGCCAGAACAAGTCAGAGGGGAGCAAGTTTTTCCCTGTTCCGATCTCTATTCCCTAGCCGTCACCTGTCTTGTCTTGCTCACAGGTCGAGACCCCAAGGAATTACTTGATCACTATCATCACACTTGGAACTGGCAAAACCAGCGTCCCATCAATCCAAAGTTTCGAGATATTTTAATGAAAATGTTGGCGGTTGTCCCTAGCGATCGCTATCAGTCGGCCAGCGAAGTCGAAGCTGCCTTAAGCAATTCAGAGAACCAAGACTTACAAGCTGAAACAGCCAAAGCATTAGAGCCACAGGAGCTAAAAACAACAGCGATTGTTGAAGAATCTGCACCGCCGCAGTTGATTCCATCCGTCAATTGGCTCGTTGAGAAGTATAACAGTGACTTGCATAGCGATTGGCTAGAAATCCAGAAGTATGCCACATTGGTAGGAGTGACTCATCCCGCCAGTCCTCAGGCTCAGGAAATTATTTTTTCTGAGCGTAGCCCTACGCCTATGTACCTTGTTGTCACTGATGTTCAGCAGCAGTCCTGGCTTCTTCCTTGTCGCAAAGGCGAGTTCGACTCCTACTTATTTCGCCGCACCTTACCCCAGCACCCCGCTGAAAAGTCAGGCCAACTTCTGAAGCCGGTACGGCTTGAACGCCAAGATCACCATTGGAGAATGGTGGAGACAGGAAATATTGTCTATGAACCTGTCATTCCTTCGACGCCATCTACTGGCCAGCCCTTCTCCTTTACTCAGCCTGTATCCGTTAATACACAGCCTAGATCGACAAGAGCCTCAACAGTAGCTCCGTGGGTCATTCTTGCCGTACCCTTGATCATGTTTGGGAGCATGTTTGCAACGATCGCCCTACTTTTTCTGTGGAACCGCTTAGAATCCCGCCAAGTATCAATGCCAACACCTGAGCCATCACCACAGCTAGAATTGCCCCCAGCCACTCCAGAACCGACGCCGACACCTACTGAAACACCTACACCTAGGGAAACTCCCAGCCCTGCATCTACACCTGTTGCACAAAGAAATATAGAAGAAGAACCCCCCGTCGAGCCCACTCTGCCAAGATTGTCTTGGCAAGCTGCTTGTGGTTCTGATTATGTTGCCCAAGCCTATTGGTGGCCTGTTCGAGGGCCAAAGGGTGCCCTAAATCTTGTGAAGGAACGCTACTGTGGTGATGCAATCATTGTGGGTGACCAAACTCAAGTGGCCAGTTTCCGCTCCAAGGAGGAAGCTGAAGTTTTTGCAGAGTTACTGAGTGAAGAGAGTGGCTATTCTTTCTATGTGGGTGAACCAACATGGGTAGATTAAACAACGTCAGAGATCCATCTAAATTGCTACCTATACTTCAAACGCCTCAAAATTCTCGCTCTCAAAAGGTTATCAAATTTTTATCTTTTGCAGTAGCAACGATTTTGGTGGTATTGTGCACCACTGTATTCTTGCGACTGTATGAATCTAACCCTGCAAATCGGCCAGCAACAACTTCGGCCACACCAACTCCCGCAAGTACAATCAGCAGTCAAGTAGAGACTCCACCAAGAAGGCGAGGGCAACCCCCAATAGCGCCTCAGCAATCTCCCCTCGTGCCTCAACCGTCACCGACTGCTGCTGAATTTATCAACATTAACTACGAGAATGCGGCAGCCTATGCCGCAAAAATTCCTACCAACTTTGTGGCTTTGACCTTTGATGATGGTCCAACACGGGAGTACACGCTGCCTATCCTTGCGAAGCTACGCCAGTATGGCATGAAGGCAACCTTTTTCGTGATTGGTGGGCGCGTAGCGCAAAATTGCGACATCTTGCAGCAGATTTATCGTGAGGGACATGAAATCGGCAACCACACTTATAGTCATGTGCTGTTGACCCAAGAATCGCCGCAGTCTCAATGGGTACAGTTAGTGAAAAACCAACAGGAAATTCATCAATGCTTACAACAAATCGGTGTGAACTACTACCCGCGTTGGTTTCGTGCTCCCTATGGGGATCAGAATGCTCAAGTTTTAGCCTATGTCAAGGCCTTGGGGATGAATTCTGCCCTTTGGTCGCTGGATACTCAAGATTGGAATATTGAAACAACGGCAACCATGATTGCCAACAGTGTGATTCAGGGGGGCGATCGCCAACTGGTGATAATGCACGATGGCACTGAATTTAATTCGGCGATGCAAAACAACCCCCAACTCAATCCCAGTCGGCAACCGACGGTAGAGGCACTGGATCAAATTCTTTCCTATTACCGCAGCAAAGGCATTTCTAGTTTGACGCTATCGCAGGCTTTTCGTTAGAAGCCATAGTGCTCAATTGCTTCGAGGATCCCTTGGGCATAGTGGCCTTTGGCAAAGTAAATGTGGGGGCGATCGCGCAACTTTTCCAATTCGGGACTGTGATTGCCCACAACCACAGCAAGGGTATTGCCGGTCAGCATTTGCTCGTCATTACCGGAATCGCCGGCCACTAAAAGTTTTTGCAGGGGATAGCCCCACCTGAGCGCCAGATAGCGCAGGGCATCCCCTTTAGAAGCACGCAGGGGCAAAATATCCAAAAACTGATTGTGGGAGAAAATCGGCCGACAGTGGAGTTTTTGCTGCCGTAAAAGACGCAGAACCGGCGTAATGTTGGGAAGAACCGTGGTATCTACGTTGTAGCTGATTTTATGGGGGCGTTGATTTTGCGGCGGTTGCAGCGTCAGGCCGGCCACATTGGCGAGGGTATCTCTCACCCGTTGCGGTTCCCAGCGATAGCTAATGTGCTGCTGCCAACTGGTGTCGGGCACAAGGTGAGGGCCATAGTGAATTTCACTGCCGACAGAGGTAATCAAAACATCGGGAATCGGCACGCCCCATTCATGGAGTACCTCTAGGGTAATTTCTAGGTGACGCCCCGTTGCCACGCCAAAACCCATTTCAGGACGGCGTTGCAGAAGCGCCAATAGTCGTTCTAGGGCAGGGCGATCGCCAATCAGCGTATTGTCAATATCACTAATCAGCAGGCGATCAAGGGTCAGCAGACGGTTCCGCGTCAGAGTCTTTGGCAGTTTATTACTGTGGTATTGGGTAGGTTGGCGTTGCAGGCTCAAGGCTGGCAATACGGGTTTTTCTGCCAGTTGATCAAGGGCTTGCAGATACCTCTCCACATGGCTGTGCCAAGAGTAGTGGGCTTGGACTCCCTTAAGACCGTTTTCTGCCCAAGTCTGCCACTGGCTATCACTTTGAAACGCTTGATGGAGTGCCCTGCGGATCGCCTCTGGGTCAAGGGCATCAAAGAGTAAGCCATTCTGACAGTGGCGAAGAATTTCCTGCGGCCCGCCATCCGCTGTCGCCAACACCGGAAGTCCACAGGCAGCCGCTTCAATGAGCGTCAGGCCAAAGGGTTCGGTGAGGGCGGGATTGATAAACACCCCCCGTTGTTGCGCAGCTAAACGGTACAGATCGGGGACTTCATCGCTGGTGTGGGTTTTGGGATAGGCCACTTTGCCGTAGAGGTCGTAGCGATCAACCAGCAAAAAGAGTTCCGTCAGTACTTGGCGAGGGCTGGCCTCCATCTTACTAATATCCGTGCGATTGCCGAGAACTAAAAGGAGGTTCGCTCGCTCCTGCAAAAAGGGATCAGTACCATAGACATGAAGCAGGGCGGCCACATTCTTGCGCGGCACCGGTCGGGAGAGGCAAAAGATAAAGGGCTTTTGCGGTTCCAGCAAAAAGCGACGCAATTCCTTGCGAAAAGGCAAATCTGTTGGAACAGGGGCGGGATAGAAACGGCTAGTGTCCACCCCCGGTGGAATCACCGCCATCCGCTCTGGGTCGTACTGATCGTAGAGGCGATATTGCTCTTCCACCTCCTGATGGGTACTGGCAATAATCAGGGCGGCACTGGCAAGGGTTTGCTCCTCAGCTTCAATGCGAGTGGTAAAGTGAAACTGCTCCTCAATGGCCTCAGGTTTACTGCCTTGGGCAAGGAGGCGCTGCCGCTTAACCCGTCCGAGGGAATGCCCGGTGTGCACTAAGGGAACCCCCAGCCAGCCGGCCACGCGACACCCCACATACCCAGCATCGGCATAGTGACTGTGGATCACATCCGGCATGCAGCCACCTTGGCGCAGATGGCGCAACAGTTCATCGGCAAATACGTCTAGATAGGGCCAAAGCACTTCCTTGCGCAAATAGCGGCGAGGGCCACAGGCCAGACGCACAATACGGGCGCGATCGCCAATTCGCTCAATCGGCTGGGCATAGTCGGGACTGACCTTGGCATCGGCAATCAGACGCGTCACCAAATCCACCTGAGCCACACGGGGATGGGCGGCAAGGGTTTTGGCCAATTCGACCACATAGCGGGTTTGTCCTCCCGTATCGGCATCCCGCCCCAGTTCAAGGCGATCGCCCCGAATCAAACCGTGAATACTAATGAGGACAATGTATAATCCCTCTTGCATAGCTGCTCCCTTACTTGGCGCACGATAACCCAATTGGGGGTCATCCTCACCCTACCGAAAAACATGAGCATTGTCCAAAAAGCCATGGCGGCAATCCCCCCAGCAGTTCATCTCAAAGAGGTCTCTTTTGGCTGGTCGCCAGAGGTTCCGGTGCTGGATCGGGTGTCCCTAGAAATCCCTCGGGGGCAACTCTGGATGCTCCTTGGCCGCAATGGCAGTGGCAAGTCAACACTGGTGAAGATTTTGGGGGGGCTGTTGCAGCCCCAAAGGGGAGAAGTCTATGTGGAGCAGCCCCTTGGCTTTGTCTTCCAAAACCCCGATCACCAACTGGTGATGCCCAGCGTGGGTGCAGATATTGCCTTTAGTTTGAATGGCGAAGCGCTCAACTATTGGCAGGTGCGCGAGCGCGTCAGTGCGGCTCTCCAAGCGGTAAATTTACAGGGGCTAGAACGCCGTCCCATCTATGCCCTCAGTGGTGGCCAAAAACAGCGGGTAGCCATTGCCGGGGCGATCGCTCGCCATTGTCGGGTGCTCTTGCTCGATGAACCCACAGCCCTCCTTGACCCCGATAGCCAGCAGGAACTCTTGGGCTATGTGCGGCAACTGGTCAATACCCAAGGGATGACAGCACTGTGGGTTACCCATCGTCTCGATGAACTGGCGCAAGCGGATGGTGCCATTGTTTTAGATCGCGGCAAAGTGATTGGCCAAGGGGCAGCCACCGACATGATTCCCCTGCTGCATGCTTGAAAAGCAAGATGTTGCTTAATGCTGTTCGCCAAGGATAAGACTGGAAGCTTCATCACTTTACTGCAAGGCGGAAAGTCTCTCAGGCAACCTTAGTTGCTACTTTCTTCGCCTAAATCATAGAATAGTCTGCATGAAACAGGTGCTGACAATTGTTTGAAAGCTCAACCCCACTCCTGAGTAAATTGTTAGGTGGCTTAGGTTACTCGTGGAGAAAGTATTTTTAATACCAGTTCTTTGTAACCTTAATCATAAATAAAATATTAATAAAAAATAAGTCATAAGCGAGAGGATTGCTTATCCTAAAACTGAAGTCACCTCAATAGGAGACTCTCATGGCTCGCCCACTTGTCCTCAAG
>NZ_JBKBHV010000042.1:0-8362 GCF_046299635.1 Thermosynechococcus sp.
GAGTTAATCACGAGAATCATGTTGTATCGGTTCACCACGCTGAATCGCGAGGAGGTGTTGCGCATGCTGGGGTTGACAACTGACGAACTGAAGAAGACACGGTTTTATCAGGAGGTTTACGCAGAAGGACGACAGGAAGGGTTGCAGGAGGGGCGAGAAGAAGGATTGCAACAAGGATTACAGCAAGGATTGCAGCAAGGAGAGACAGCCGTTGTCCTACGTCTCCTGAGGCGGCGGTTTGCCAGTGTGCCCAATGACCTTGAAGAACGCATCCGTCAGCTCTCTCCTGATCAAATTGAAGCCTTGGCAGAAGCCCTCCTAGACTTCACTGACCTAGCAGAAGTGGTTTCTTGGCTGGAGCACTCCACCTAGCCCATGCAGCGGTACTTGTGCTTCTACCGACACCTGAGTTCGAGATAGGTGGGATAGGTAGAACACGCTCAGCCCAATGAAAGCCTGCATAGACCAGCCTCTCATACTTGGATAACAAGGGCTGTACCTACTGTTGACGAGCCTTGCTGCCCTCGATTATGCTGCCCCCTAGCGGTATGGGGTAAAGGTTGTGGTCTTAAAACTCTATTTCTTGCGCCACGGGCAAACTAGCTTTAGTCGCGCCAATGCCTACTGTGGAGAATTAGATCCACCCTTGACAGATGCGGGTCTAGCAATGGCTGAGGCCTTTGCCGAACATTATGCCCAATTGCCGTGGCAGGCAGTCTTTGTCAGTCCAATGTTGCGAACTCGAACCACAGCACAACCCTTGTGCGATCGCGTGGGTCTCCAGATGCAAATCCGCGATGGTTTGCAGGAAATATACTATGGCCAGTGGGAAGGCCTTTCCCCAGAGAAGGTCAATGCCAAGTTTCACGATGACTATGTGCGCTGGCTGGCCGATCCGGGCTGGAATGCCCCCACCGGGGGTGAGCGGGGGATTGACATTTACTACCGCAGTAATGCCGTTCTCTTAGAAATTGAACGGGAGTATCCCGACGGCAATATCTTGATCGTTTCTCACAAGGCCACGATTCGGATTATGCTCTGTGGTCTTCTTGGAATTGATGTGGGGCGGTTTCGCGATCGCATTGCTGCGCCGGTTGCCAGTGTCAGTATTGTTGAGTATACCTCCCGTGGCCCCTTACTCCTTGCCCTTGCGGAGCGATCGCACCTGAGTCCAGAGCTGCGACAGTTGCCGGGCACGTAGTCTATACCGTCATGATGTCTTTTTCTTTTTCGGCGAACAGAGCATCAATTTTGCCGATGTATTTATCGGTGAGTTTTTGCACCTTTTCCTGCAAGTCCTTCACTTCATCTTCGGTGAGTTCGCCAGCTTTACCCTCCTTTTTAATGTGATCGATGGCATCACGGCGGATGTTGCGAATGGCAACTTTGCCCCCTTCGGCAATTTTGGCAGCAGTTTTCACGAGTTCTTTGCGTCGCTCTGTGGTCAAGGGCGGAATGTTCAGGCGGACGCTGGAACCATCATTGTTGGGTGTCAGACCCAAATCCGATAGTTGAATCGCTTTTTCAATACTGGCCAACGTCGAGCGATCATAGGGCTGAATCAAAATGGTGGTTGCATCGGGCGTTGAGATATTGGCCAAGGAGCGCAGGGGGGTTTCGGTGCCGTAGTAGTCCACCATCACCCGATCCAGCAAGGCCGCGTTGGCGCGACCCGTACGAATACTATTAAAGTCATGCTGGGTTGCTTCGACTGACTTTTGCATCCGCTCTTCGACATCAGCTAATTTCACAGGAGCCTCCAACCATCGTACCAATGGGTTCCCCAGTCAAGGCGCGGTAGATGTTACCGGCAGTTTCCAAACTAAACACAATAATGGGGATATCATTATCTTTACACAGGGCGATCGCCGTACTGTCCATCACCGCCAAGTTGTGGGTGAGGGCATGGGTATAGGTGAGACTGCGGTAGCGACGCGCGTTAGGATTTTTGTGGGGATCAGCGTCATAGACACCATCCACCTTAGTGGCTTTGAAGATTACTTCAGCATCAATTTCAGCAGCTCGCAGGGCAGCCGTGGTGTCGGTGGTAAAAAAGGGATTCCCTGACCCTGCGCCGAAGATCACCACCCGTCCTTTTTCCAGATGACGAATGGCACGGCGACGAATATAGGGTTCGGCCACCTCCTGCATGGCGATCGCCGTCTGTACGCGGGTGGGCACGTTCATTTGTTCGAGGGCATCTTGCAGGGTCATGGCATTCATCACGGTGGCAATCATGCCGATATAGTCTGCGGTTGCCCGATCCATCCCCGCGGCTGCGCCTTTTACTCCCCGAAAGATATTGCCACCTCCAACCACAATGGCGGTTTGCACGCCCGCTTGCACGACTTGAGCAATTTCACTGGCAAACGATTGCACCACTTTCGGGTCAATGCCATAGTTCAGGTTGCCCATCAGGGCTTCACCGCTCAATTTGAGCAACACGCGGCGATATTTAGGACTCATTGCGAGGATTCTTGCACTCCAATACGCTCCCCATCAACGATAGCAGGTTAGACGCGCCCGGTTGGACTCGAACCAACGACCAATCGCTTAGAAGGCGAGTGCTCTATTCCGCTGAGCTACGGGCGCATTTTTGAACATTTTCCCACAAGGAATAAGCTGAAGGTAAGATCTTGGGTACTGAGGACGACTGAGATGGAAATAACTTCTCCCCCTCCACGTTTGCTTTTGGTCTGTGCTGACAACCACTTGTCGCAACGCATGGGGCAAGACCTCCAAGCAGCAGGCTACGACCCTGTGATTGCAACAACGGAAAAGGAATGTCACTTGGCCTGTGCTGAATGGCAGCCTGCTTTGATCATTATGGATCGCTATTTGGGGCGTCTCAGTAGTTTGGAGCTATGCCAGCGGTTACGTCAGCAGGGGGTTAGTTGGCCGATTCTGTTGATGCTGGAGAGCGATCGCCTAGAGGATCGGGTGGCGGTGCTGGAATCAGGTGCCGATGATTACCTGCTGCTGCCCTATAGTCCCAAGCCCTTTTTGCATATGATTCAGCTTTACCTGAAGCCACCGACCCCCCAAAGCGAGGTGCTTCGGTTTGAAGATCTGACCTTGGATCTGGTCACCCGTCGCGCCGAACGCAGAGGGCGAGTGATTGATCTAACAATGAAGGAGTATGAGCTGTTGAAATTTCTCATGGAGCATCCCCGCGAAGTCCTCACCCGTGAGCAAATTCTAGAAAATGTCTGGGGCTATGACTTTTTGGGAGAATCTAACGTCATAGAGGTGTATATTCGCTATCTGCGGTTGAAGATCGAACCTGAGGGTGAAAAACGACTGATTCACACCGTGCGAGGGGTGGGCTATGTTCTCCGCGAAGCCTAGGTTACGTTGGGCGGTTTTGGGGTTGCTCACCTTGGGGCTACTGCTGGGCTGTCAAGGCCTCGGACAAGGGGATCCGGCAACCCCACCTCAAATAGTCCGCGGCATTCCCCAATATCTCCCCATTACGGCCAAGGCGCGCATCCACAATACATGGATTCAACTAGAAGTGGCGCGCACGCCGGCACAGCAGCAGTTGGGCCTGATGTTTCGCTCCCATTTGCCAAAGGATCGGGGTATGCTTTTCCCCCTGTCTCCGCCACAGGTGGCCAGCTTCTGGATGAAGAACTGCCTCATTCCCCTCGACTTGATTTTCCTAAGGGACGGTAAAGTGGTGGCGATCGCCCCCGAAGCCCCCCCTTGCCCAGCCCTCCCTTGCCCCACCTATGAATCGGGGGTGGCGGTGGATGCTGTTTTAGAGCTGGCGGGCGGCCGCGCCGCTGAACTGGGACTGAAAGTAGGAGATACAGTTCAGCTCATCAAACTCGATTCGGTCACAGGAGTTCAAGAGCCTTCGCAGTAGTGGCAACATCATTTAGGTCTTATCTTCCCAGTCAGCGTCAAACAGAACCCGGCGATCGCCTTTGCTGTGGGAGCAATTGTTGGGCAACCAATGGTTAAGTACACCGTTTAGTGGAAAAAACTTGCGGGGACAGGACAGTTTTCAAGTTTTTCCAAGGTTTTAAGCTGCATTCGACTACAGCATTTTCGCAAATCCCCAAGAGTTTCAAAGCGGTTCTGGCGGCGATAGCTTAAGATGCACTCAAGATAACGTTCTCTAGAATTACTACTGAAACCTGCTTTTTTGAACCATTCTCTAATCTGTTCTTCTGTTCCTTCGTTAAGCAAGCGCAATTGTAAATCAAGCTGATTTTGATTTGCTGCTGGGGACGGAGACACTTGTGAAGGCAAGAGATGAGATGTCTCAATAGGGTTTTCATTGGAGACAAGAGCTAAAGACTCTTTAGGGTGTTCCTCCTTTTGTTCTTCTGTCATCTCAGAATTTAAGTAATGAAGTCGAATTTGACGAAGAATGGCATCTTCTATTTCTGATGTGTCACATTCCTCAAGAATTAGGGCATTGATTTCTCTGAGATTGGCTTTTTGAGCAGCGTAGTACTGGAGATGGCCAGACAGCAGTTTGAAGCGATGACAAGCCAAGCGATCGCCCAATCGTCGTACTACTAGCGGTGGAAAACAGACACCTGCTTTAAGAACTAAATTAGCCAGTTGCTCGATAGTTACTTGATCTTGGTGAGCAACTTCAGGCTCAAGTTCAATTGCTGTCAACTGAATACGCTTATTATTAACCATTGCTTTTGAGAACTGATTAAGACTTAGTGAGCCAATTGAGTTCTTTTACTAAATCATTAAATTCATAAGCAGAATTTGAATTGGGCTTAAAGAGAAAAATAGATTGAGGCGCTGGTATTTGACCATCACTAGTTTCAATCACACGATTGAGACTATTGGATAAATCGACGTACTCTGTGATAATCGTCTTTAGAATTCTGAGATGAGGATACTTACGTCTAATTGCTTCTTGAATGGCGATAAACTTCCTTGAGTTTTTACTTCTACCATCAATTTTTGAGGGTAATATTCCCACAATCCTTAAGGGTTTTTTACCCAACTTTACTCGGAAGTCTGCAAATCGTCGGTTAATATCTTCAACAAAAGACATGACATGCTTTAAGCCTTGATTTGCAAAGGGCTTAAAATCTGAGGGAATGATTAGATAGTCTGAGGCAATAAGGGCAATTTCAGAGTAGAGATCCCACGCTGGTGGAGCATCTATGATCACAATATCATAGAGATTTTTGATCGCTTGCAACTTCCTTAAAAGCTGCAAATGAATGGCATCAATCTCCCTCAGCAGATCGCGAACTTCAATGCTCACCAAATCAATATGGGCAGGGACAACATCGATTTCTGGCCTATTAAAAGACTTCGAGCTTCTTACAACTTTTTGAATGGGATATTCATCAGCGTATCTAAGTACATGGAAGATATTGGCATCACGCAGTGTATCTTCCTCCTCAAACATAAAATTCATTAAGCCAGTGGCAAAGGTCGCATTGGCTTGAGAATCCATGTCGATGATCAAAACTCAGTTTCGCTGACAGCGAAAGGCAGCCGCCAAATTGACCGCTACAGTGGTTTTTCCGACACCACCCTTGTTGTGATAGATGGTAATAACTTTCATGCTTTTCTCCTGTCTAGAGGTTACCGAGGGCTGAGGAAGCGGTGACGGTGTCGCGATCGCCTGCCTCTGCGAAGCTGGCCGTCCTAAAGGTCAACTCACCGTTCACAAAATCCACCAGAATTGTATCACCCGGCACAAAGACCTCTTCAAGGATCTTCACGGCTAGGGGATTCTCCAATTCCCGTTGAATGGCGCGCTTGAGGGGACGTGCCCCATAGACGGGATCAAAGCCCACCGCCACCAAATGATCCAGCGCTGCCGGGGTAAGGCGCAGGCGAATTTTTTGATCCGCAAGCAGTTGCTCTAGCCGGCGCAGTTGAATTTGGGCAATCTGTGCCAGTTCAGCCCGCCCTAGCCCATGGAACAGAATCAGATCATCAATGCGGTTGAGGAATTCAGGGCGAAAATACTTTTGCGCACTTTGCAGCACCCGTTGGCGCATTTCCTCATAGCGGCTGTCATCCCCGGCTAAATCCAGAATATGCTCGCTGCCTAGGTTGCTGGTCATGATGATCACCGTGTTGCGAAAGTCCACGGTTCGCCCTTGGGAATCCGTGATACGGCCATCATCGAGCACCTGCAGGAGCACGTTAAAGACTTCCGGGTGCGCTTTTTCCACCTCATCAAAAAGAACCACCGCATAGGGACGACGGCGAATTGCCTCCGTCAGTTGCCCGCCGCTGTCAAAGCCCACATACCCCGGTGGGGCACCGATCATGCGCGAGACAGCATGCTTTTCCATGTACTCGGACATGTCAATGCGCACCAAGGCATTTTCATCGTCAAAGAGGGCTTCAGCAAGGGCGCGGGCAAGTTCCGTTTTGCCGACTCCCGTAGGCCCCATAAAGAGAAAAGAACCAATGGGACGGGACGGGTCTTTCATGCCGGCTCGCGCTCGGCGAATGGCTGCGGCTACGGCGGCCACGGCCTCTGTTTGACCGATCACCCGCTGATGCAGAACCTGTTCGAGTTGCAGGAGTTTTTGCCGCTCGGAAGCCATCAGTTTTTGCAGGGGAATGCCCGTCCACTTGGCAACAATTTCGGCAATGTCGGCTTCGGTGACTTGATCGCGCAAAAAGGTGCCCCCTTCGGCCTGAAGTTCCAAAAGCTGCGCCTCGGTGCTTTCCAATTCCCGTTGTAGAGCTTCAAGGCGACCGTATTTGAGTTGAGCGGCTTTGTTGAGGTTGTAGTCGCGCTCCGCTTGCTCGATTTGCAGCTTGACTTGATCTTCTTCTTCCTTGAGGCTGTTGATGCGCTCTAGGAGGGCTTTCTCTGCCTGCCAGCGGGCCTGCATGGCCTGTTGTCGCGGTTGCAGTTGGGCAATTTCTGCTTCGATGCGCTGAAGGCGATCGCGGAGCGTCTGTTCGCGAGTTGCTTGCAATGGGGCTTGGCTGAGGGGCAGACTTTCCTCTTGTTGGAGGGAGAGTTTTTCCATCTCCAGCTGCCGCAGGCGCCGTTCTAGGGCTTCTAGTTCGGCGGGTTTGGTGGTGATTTCCATTTTTAGCTTGGCCGCTGCTTCATCCACAAGGTCAATGGCCTTATCGGGCAAAAAGCGATCGCTAATGTAGCGATCGGAGAGGACTGCTGCGGCAACCAGCGCCGAGTCGGTAATTTTCACATTGTGGTGAATCTCGTAGCGATCTTTTAGCCCCCGCAAAATCGAGATGGTATCCTCGACACTGGGTTGGCCGATATACACCTGCTGAAAGCGTCGCTCAAGGGCTGCATCCTTTTCTATGTATTTGCGGTACTCGTCTAGGGTGGTGGCTCCAATACAGCGCAGTTCCCCCCGCGCCAACATCGGCTTCAGGAGGTTGCTGGCATCCATGGCGGAGTTTTGATTGGCCCCGGCACCGACCACCGTGTGCAGCTCATCAATAAAGAGGACAATTTGACCATCGGAGTGGGTCACTTCGTGGAGCACGGCCTTGAGGCGGTCTTCAAAGTCACCGCGAAACTTGGCACCCGCCACCAAACTCCCCAAATCAAGGGCAATCAGTCGCCGATTTTTCAGCGATTCCGGCACATCCCCATTGATAATCCGCTGGGCCAGACCCTCGGCAATGGCGGTTTTGCCGACACCGGGTTCACCGATGAGCACGGGATTGTTTTTGGTGCGGCGCGAGAGGACTTGAATAACCCGGCGAATCTCTTCATCACGGCCGATGACCGGATCCAGTTTGCCTTGGCGAGCCGCCTCGGTGAGATCGCGACCGTATTTTTCAAGGGCAGCGTATTTATTTTCCGGGTTTTGGTCGGTTACCTTTTGGGCACCGCGAATGGCCTTAACAGCAGCAGCTAGCTGCTCGCGATCGCAATTCAAAGCGCGGAAAAGACGCTGCCCAATGCGGCGATCGCCCACAAAGGCAAGCAAAAGATGCTCAACGGAAATAAACTGATCCTGTTGCTCTTGGCGCAGACGATTTGCCTCATCAAGGAGGGCATCCAAACTGCGGCCACAGTACAGTTCACTCCCTGCGGGAACGCGGGGCTGTTGCTTGGCAAAGTCCATCAGGCGTCTTAGAACCCAGTCGGTGTCAATCTCTGCCCGTTCAAGAATGAGTTGCCCTAGACCCTCTTCCCGCAGTAGGGCAATCATCACGTGCTCTGTTTCCAGATATTGGCTGCGGTATTCCCGTGCCACGTCTTGGGACTTTACAATGGCTTCCCACGCCTTATCCGTAAACTTTGTTGGATCCGTTGGTTGCATGGCGGTAATTGCGGGCGTTGACATTCATCCCGCTAACGCTTCTCGTATAGCGGGAGATTCCCCATTCACCGAGTCTTGGCTAGATGTCCCGAAGGACACCC
>NZ_JBKBHV010000043.1:0-5774 GCF_046299635.1 Thermosynechococcus sp.
CGGCGTGCTACAGGGAGCAGCCACCAAGCCAAAGGTAGCCCCCAAGGTATAGGCCTGCACGCCCGCCGGGACACGATGCGGCAATTCCTCTAAGAAGCGACTGCGGGGAAATGTCAGCGGTAGGGCATTGAGCAAATTTAAGCCCATGAGGATTGCCACAACACTCACCAGCAGGGTCAACCCCCACCCCACTTGACCGTAAATGCGGCCGGCAATAGCCGCCACCATGCCCAGAACCGTGAGTGTGCTGGCAAGCCCCAAGGCAAACCAAAGGGATTGACGCAGGACGGAGCTATTTTGCTTGGCCGCGTAGCCGGCAATGTAACCCACGGTTACCGGCAGCATCGAGAGGGTGCAGGGCGTCAGACTGGTGAGGAGTCCGGCAAGAAAGACAATCCCCACACTGAGGATGGTCAAATCATTCAGTTGAGCCGTCACCCATTGGTTGGCCCACTGTTCCAGTTGGTAGAGTCCTAGGCTGAGGCTGGCCATGGTTTTAGGGGCGATAGGAAACGGTGGAACCAGCAGTGACAATTACAAGGCGGTCTGGATCAATCAGGTCTTGCAGGGCTTGATTCACTTGATCCAATGTAACGGCCTGCAGGCGATCGCCAAAAGTCTGGAGTTCCTGCGGCGGCAAATCAACGCTAGCATTGGCTACCAAGGCGCGGGCTAGCACATCCACATCGGCCAACTCCACCATGTAGGTATTGCCGAGGCTGCGCTTGGCGGCATCGAGTTCAGCAGCGGTCAAGCCCTGATGGCGAGCTTCGCGCAGCAGTTGACGGGTGGCGTCAATGGCCTTGGCAGTGTCCTCAGGGGCTGTTTGCAGTTGGATGACAAAAGGCCCGGCCTGGCGACCGGCACTAAAGAAGCTATAGATGCCGTAGGTTAACCCCTGGCGATCGCGAATCTCGGTGCCCAAGCGACTGGCCAGCGTATCTCCCCCCAGAATGTGATTCATTAGCATTGCGGCATAGAAGTGCGGATCGCGGCGATCAATCCCCGGTGCTCCCAGATAGGTTATGGCTTGGCTTTTGCCGGCAATCACCGCATTCTTAAAAAGGGGTTGAGGCGGCGGAGAAACCGCCGGAAAGGCTAGGGAAAGGGGAGCGGTCTGGGGTTGCCATGAACCAAAAATGTCGTTGAGGCGCGATCGCACCGCCTTAGGGTCAAAATCACCGACCAAAACCAAAATCGTGCGCTCCGGCCTATAGGCCGCCCGATAGAAATTGACCACATCTTGGCGTTGAATTGCCTGCACCGATTCTGGCGTGGCAAAGGGATGTAAAGGGTGATTGGGCGGGTAAAGGGTTTGTTGCAAAACGCGGCGTCCCCAGCGGGCAGGATCATCGGCCTCCAAACGCAGGGCAGTGAGATAGCGCTGCCGGCTAAGCTGCAATTCGGATTCCGGGAAGGTGGCCTCCTGAAGCACTTCCCCAAGGGTTTCCAAAAGGGTAGGCAGTTCATCGGCCAAGGCATAGCCCTCAATGTCCACCCCATCGCGGAAGGCACTGAATTCTAAGCTAATGCCGCGATCTTCAAGGGTTTGGGCCAAGGTCAGAGCCGTTTTATGGCGGGTGCCGTTGAGGAGATTTGCCGCTGTTAGATGGGCAACCCCCGGCTGCGTTAGGAGATCGTAGGCGGTGCCGGCATCAATGCGTCCTGCCAGCGTTATCGTTGGCGTACTGCGATCCACCAGTAAGAGCACCCGCAGGCCATTTTCCAGTGTCAAGGTTTCCACTGCCGTGGGTCTGAGGGCAGCAGCACTGTCGCCACTCCCTTGGGGTAGGTAGGCAGCAATGGTTTGGGGATCCGGTGGCTCACCGACAAGCTCATGGGCCGTGGTTTGGGTGCTCGGTCGGCCTGAGAGTTCAACCTCGGCAAATTGACTGGGAATAAACTCCCCCACAATCCAGCGATCGCGCCCAAAGTAGGTTTGCACCACTCGTTGCACATCGGCAGCGGTGACCTGTTCAATGGCCGCAAGGTGGCGATCGCTAAAGCGGTAATCTCCCGTCAGGGTTTCATCATTAGCCAGTTGACTGGCTTGGGCATCAATGTCGCGATTGCGCAGAACAAAATTGGCCTTCAGCTGTTGCTTGGCTCGCTGGAGTTCAGCACCACTTAAAGGATGCTGCGCCAGTTGGTCGAGAATCTGGCCGATGGTTTGCTCAATGGTTTCGAGGGATTGCTGCGGTGCCGCGATCGCGCCAATTTCAAACCAGCCCCCCTCCTGTAAGGCCATGGCATAGGAATGGATAGAACTGGCTTGGCCGGTTTCGATAAGTTTTTGGTAGAGGTAGGAGCTGCGGCCACCACTCAGGAGCATATCCAGCACATCCAAGGCTGCCTGATCGGGATGGGTCATTGCCGGAATCGGTACCACCAGTTGCAGGAGCGGCGCACTTCCCGGTTCGGTGAGGCGAATGCGCTGGGATGAACCCGCCGTTGGGGACGGCAAGGCGGGAAACTTTAGGGGAGCGGTTGGCCGCGGAATTTGGCCAAAGGTTTTCTTGACCAGTTCCAGTGCCCTTGGGGGACGCACATCGCCAGCAATGACCACAACCGCATTATCGGGACGATAGTACTGGTGATAAAAATTCTTCACCGCCGATAGCGTAAACTGCTCTACATCTCTTGCCGTGCCCCCCACCGGCAAGCCGTAGGGATGATGGGGATAGAGGGCTGCCATCACGGCGCGACTGAGGCGATATTCCGGACTATTCTCGTACCCTTGCAGCTCGGAGATCACCACTCGCTTTTCACTCTCAAGGGCGTCGGGTGTCATCAGGATATTGCGCAGGCGATCGGCTTCGAGGATCAGCAGAGGTTCCAGTTGGTCGGCAGGCGCCGTGTGGTGGTAGGCCGTTATGTCATAGCTGGTAAAGGCATTGGAAGAACTGCCAAGGGCGTAAAACAACTGACCAAACTGGACGGGGCGGCTTTGGGTGCCCTTAAACATCAGGTGCTCTAGTTGATGGGCAATGCCGTTTTCGCCCTTGGGTTCATGGCGAGACCCCACCCGATACCAAACCTGCAAACTCACTACGGGGGCGGTGGGAATCTCTTTGATGAGAACCGTCAGGCCGTTGTCTAAAACCGTTTTGCTGACACCACTGCCTAGGCCTTCTACCGGGTTCAGGGGAAAAATCACAGCCAAACTCGTACTCAAGAGGATTAAGCCGATAAATAAGAAAATTTTAACGAATTTTGAAGCAGACTCTAGGATGATCATCTACCTTCAGTTCCCTTGGTGGGCGATCGCGCTCACCAGTGCCGTCACTGCCGGCGAAAGACTGGAAAGGACTACAACAGATGCTGCGGCAATAATTATTGTGGTTGCCATCCGCACCATGGCATCGGTGCCCCGCTGGTAGACCTCAAATTTGTACTCTTGATTTTTGACTTGGGTGGCCAACTCACTCACATCCCCTTGGAGCTTGCTCACATCCCCTTGGAGCTTGTTCACATCCCCTTGGAGCTTGTGAACGTCTGTTTGCAGCTTTTCGACATCGGTTTGTAGTTTTCCCACGTCGGTGCCCAGCTTCTCCACATCTGTGCGGAGGGCTTGCAACTCGCTAAGTACTTTGGCTTGAAACTCCTGCTCGCTCATCTACCATCTCCCCTGAACACTCTATTTTCATCTTGAATCAATCTTGGCAGAGAAAGTGAAAAAAACGCCTAGGACACGGAGGCGATCGCACACTAGAACACTAGAAAACAGATAAAGTAAGCCAATCGTTTGTGGGAATGCCACCATGCCTCTGGCCGTCTGCTCAACCACTCCAAGACCCTAGAAGCCCCCGCGCAGAACACCTGCTAGAACATCAACTCCTTGACATCATGGGTCTGACCATCTGTGATGTGACTCCCTTGCTTTTGCCTATAATTGATAAGCTGGATTTTTGCACAAGTCTATGAGTCGCAGCACACTCTTCGATAAGGTTTGGGAACAGCATACAGTGGCTACACTGCCTTCAGGGCAAACACAACTACTTATTGGCCTGCACCTAATTCACGAAGTCACGAGTCCCCAAGCCTTTGCAATGCTGCGGGAGCGAGGGTTGCCTGTCTTGTATCCACAGCGAACCGTGGCCACGGTGGATCATATTGTGCCCACAGATACGGTGGCGCGTCCCCTCCAAGATGCCCTTGCCGAAGAGATGCTGCAAGCCCTTGAGGCGAATTGCCGCACCTACAATATTCCCTTTTTTGGCATTGGCTCCGGCCGTCAGGGGATTGTCCATGTGATTGCCCCGGAGCTGGGGTTGACCCAACCGGGGATGACGATCGCCTGCGGGGATAGTCACACTTCGACCCACGGTGCCTTTGGGGCGATCGCCTTTGGAATCGGCACTAGTCAAGTACGGGATGTTTTGGCTACGCAGACCCTTGCCCTCAATAAGCTGAAGGTGCGCAAGGTGGAGGTAAACGGCTCCATGGCAGCCGGCGTCTATGCCAAGGATGTGATTCTCTATCTCATTCGGCAACTGGGGGTTAAAGGGGGCGTGGGTTATGCCTACGAATTTGGCGGCACCACCTTTGCCCAGATGTCTATGGAAGAGCGGATGACCGTCTGCAACATGGCCATTGAGGGGGGTGCCCGCTGCGGCTACATGAACCCCGATGAAACCACGTTTGCCTACTTGCAGGGTCGGCCTTTTGCACCACAAGGCAAACACTGGGATCAGGCAGTGGCTTGGTGGCGATCGCTGGCCAGTGAGGCCGATGCCGAATACGATGATGTGGTCAGGTTTACGGCTGCGGAGATTGCACCGACGGTAACATGGGGGATTACCCCCGGCCAGAGCGTTGCCGTTGATGAGACCTTGCCCCCCCTCGAGAGTTTGCCAGAGGCAGAGCGAGCGATCGCTGCGGAAGCCTATGCCTACATGGATCTAAAACCGGGGCAGCCCATTCAAGGCACAAAGGTGGATGTCTGCTTTATCGGCAGTTGCACCAATGGTCGCATCAGTGATCTGCGACAGGCGGCCAAAGTCGTCGAAGGACGCAAAGTCAAACCCGGTGTCAAAGCCTTTGTCGTTCCCGGCTCAGAACGGGTGAAAGCGCAAGCAGAAGCAGAAGGTCTCGATGTCGTCTTTCAAGCGGCGGGCTTTGAATGGCGCCATCCCGGCTGCTCCATGTGCCTGGCGATGAATCCCGACAGGCTAGAGGGACGCCAGATCAGTGCTTCCTCCTCGAATCGCAACTTCAAAGGACGCCAAGGCTCCGCAGCAGGACGCACCCTGCTCATGAGTCCGGCCATGGTTGCAGCGGCAGCGATCGCGGGCGAAGTTACGGATGTCCGCGCGTTCCTCTAAAATCTTCCTAAGGACTGTAAGCAGTTCGCCGTATTGGCAAAAAGTCGTTGGTCTCAAAGTAGCACGGGTCAGTAGGGGGGTAAGGCTATGACCATTCTCCGGCGGTGGCTAGGCGCAGTGGTGCTGAGCTTGGCGCCTGTTTTGCCAGTAGCAGCAGAAACCCTCATCTCCGATAGCGGGATGACGGAAATTAATGACTATCAGTATACCCACTTTCCGGGAGATGTTTTGTCCTACACGACGGAAGTCAAGGGACGGGTTTATGATGGCGCAATTACAGTGAGAGCGGTTGGCAACGGTTGGATACGGGGCTGGTTTACCGATCGCGATCGCACCGGCAATTTTGGCTGTAGTGGCGAGGTTACCATTCAGTGGGTGCGGGACAATCGGTATATTTCTGTGTGGCGGGTTGGCGGTACCTATACCCCCCGTCTGCGCTGTCCTGAGGCG
>NZ_JBKBHV010000044.1:0-5171 GCF_046299635.1 Thermosynechococcus sp.
CCCGATACAGTCAGGTCTTCGATGATCACCTCGCCGTGGTTCTTGGCCAAGTAACTGGTGACCTTATGAAGGGCGTGAGAGATGGATAGTTTACTCATAACAATTATTATACATGATAAAATTATAAATATGTATAATTTTGAATAACTTATAGATTACTGCTGCAAACCCAGTCTAGTGGGTGCTTGTAATCGTTTGTAACAATTTACACGCTTGTGGGAGTTGTCATTTAGCCATTCCTTAGCTAGACTAAGAATAGTTCGGGCTATTCAATCCCCCGCATAGCCCCACTAAAATCCCCGAAAAGGTAAGTTACGCCGAAAGGGTAACGCACAAATCAAGGATCCTGTAGCCGCCGCTTCAGAAAAGGGTATGGATGTCCTTGATGCCGAAGGGATTTTTTCAAGCTTTTCAACAGCTCTAAACTTAGAGTTTAGATTACCTTGCTTCTTGATTAGGTAGGATAGTGGAGCGATCGCCAGCAGTCCCCCATCACTCTCTCGAAATCGCTGTAGGCTAGAACTAGCGGCACCCCCTTTCATTACTATTCATTATTAGTTTATGAGTGATTCCCGTTTGCTCGATATTGCGCGGCAGGGCGACCCTCGTGCCATTGGTACACTGCTGAATGCGGTTCTTCTGTCCAAGCGGGTAAAAGCCACCGTGGTACGTCAGGCCGAGGAGCTAATGATTACCCTGCATTCAGAAAAAATGCTCAACCAAGGGGCAGCCGTAACCCTAATCCGTACGGCCTTGGAAAAATTGCACTTGCCGGAGATTCAACGGGTTTTCATTGAGTCACGGGTGTTGGGCGTTCCCCTCTGGGAAAGTCATTTTTCATTACAACTCATGCCCGCAGTTCAACCCCCTCAGCCAGCGATCGCAGATCCGCAGGTCACTGAGCCATCCCCTCCTGAACCGACCCTGCTGGATTTGATGTCCGCTTTTACGACCTCCGAGGAATCTTCCACCTCTGAACGTCAGGATGCCGTGACGCGATCGCCCCAAGAGGAGGAACAACCCATTCCAGTAGAGATCACGCCTGAATATGGCGATATTGTTGCCCCTGAAGCAGCCACTCTCCTACAGCAAGTCACTAAAAATGCTGAGGATGGGACAGTGGCAAAATCCATCAATGAGCCGCAGGAAAGTTTCCTAGATGAAGTCCCGGAAAGTGATCCTGAGAAGGACATCAGTTTGGCCGATTTGGCGGCTGCTTTTGACCCCAACCTACCCACAGCATTGGCAAATTCCAATAGTGAGGAACCCACATCTGATCTGCCCTCCCTCCAAAGAGAACCCATTGAATCCGATACCCTTGATGGATTCTCAGAGGAATTGCCAGTTCTAGCGGTCGCTGCTGAACCATTGTCCAGCCCAGTTGAAGAACCGCTTGACTCAATAGAAGAGAACATTGCAACACCAGAAGCAAAAGCAAGTGTTGCTGAGATCCCTGAACTCTCTGAAGCGACCTTAGAGAGTGAAGAAGACGACTTCCCTGAACCGACGACTGAGGACATTGCCGCCCTAGAAGCCGTAGAGACTGAGATCAGCACACAAGTCGAGATGACTCCTGAAGCTGAATCCTCGCCTAGGGGAGCGATCGCCCCTGCACCCATTGTTGAGGATCCTTGGGTCGTCTCAGACACATTGCCCACTGCACCCACCGCCGAACCTCCTCCCCAAGCTCCAGAATCCGTTAGCTATCCCCCCCTCCGTGATCCTTGGTTAGAGGCGGAGCCTGCGCCACAGGGTCAGACAGAGGAGACACCGCAGACGACACCACCTCCTGAAGCCGCGACAGACCCCCCCCAGTCCCCTTGTGAATCGGAAATTTACACCACGCCAACAATTGAAAAAATACCCCGCGATGATCAGTCAAAGGTGGCGGGTATTGCCGGTATAGTTATGGGTTTAGGCTTTTGTGCCACAGGGTTAGGAACTATTATTGGTCTGCCGATGGTCGTGGGCAGTATGTGGATGCTGGGGGATGAAGAAGTGTGGAGTGGTGAGTGTCCGCATTGTCATCAGCCGCTAAAAATTCCTGTGGGTAAGCTGTGGCGTTTTAGTTGTGAGAAGTGTCAGGGATTGATTGAAGTGAAATATGGCCGCTTCTATGCGCGGGCAACCCCCCCTGCACCCTAACCCAAATCTAAATTTATCTGACCCCGCTGGCGACGAGCTTCAAGGGCGTGAGCAATGAGATCCAATAGCCCAGGTGCCTCTTCCTGAATCGTCAGCAGGAGACGTTCACCCATGGCCAGATCCGCATCTGGAGGGAGAGAGTCCTCTTGAACCAACTCCCGCAGCCGAGGCACCGTATTGTCAACGATTTCCACCAGCGCCCCCAAGCAGCGAAAAAATTGCCGTTCGGTGAGGGTACTGTCCTCAATCGGGAATTCAATCATCGCCCGCACTTCACCTGCATCGGGGTCGTACTCCCACTGCAACATTTTGGTTTGCCACGAAATACACAGTAGGGTTTGCAAAATGGCATCCCGAAAAGGGTGGGTTTTAATCCCCGGCAAAAGATCGGGAGCATACAGCTTAAAAAACTCGCCCCCCTCCTCTAGCTCAATGATGACGATAAATCGCTCTAGGTAATCGCCGTTAACGCCCGTAATAATTTGGTGATTGGCTGCATTCAACCGATAGTTGAGTTGGTGCCGTTGCAGATATTGGGCAATTTGGCTGAGGGCGATCGCCATGCCACCGCCATCCTAAACGGTTTCCTGATGGCTAATTTTCGTTCCTAAAATCTCGAGAAATGCCGCCAACCAACGGGGATGAGCCGGCCAAGCGGGTGCTGTGACCAGATTGCCATCCACCACAACAGCATCCACCGCTACATCGGTAAAGTTGCCACCGGCATTCATCACCTCCGGACCACAGGCCGGATAGGCGGTACAGGTTTTACCCACAAGCACCCCCGCTGCGGCCAAAAGTTGCAGACCGTGGCAAATTGCGGCAATGGGTTTTTGGGTCTTGCCAAAGTGCTTGGTGATTTCTAGTACCCGTGGATTGAGACGCAAATACTCTGGCGATCGCCCGCCCGGCACCACTAAGGCATCATAGGTACTGGCGTCAATTTCGGCAAAGGTAGCATTGAGGATAAAATTGTGCCCGCGTTTTTCACTGTAGGTTTGATCCCCTTCAAAATCATGAACGGCTGTGCAAACCCTGTCGCCGGCAACTTTATCCGGACAGACGGCATGCACCGTGTGACCAACCATTTGCAGCGCTTGGAAAGGCACCATCACCTCGTAATCTTCCACATAGTCACCCACGAGCATTAAAATGCGTTTGCCACTCATGATGCGCTACCTCTTAAGTTGACCTGTCTTGATCCTGACACAATCGGGTCCCCGCCAAAAGTTACGCTGAAAAAGCAGTATGGTCAGGAAGGGTCTGATGACAGAACGCAAGACTACTGCCGGGGTTTACTTTGTCGGTGCCGGCCCCGGCGATCCAGAACTACTCACCCTCAAGGGGCAACGCCTCATTCAAGCGGCCGATGTGATTCTCTATGCCGATTCCCTAGTGCCAACGGCAATTTTGCAGTTTGCGTCCCCAGCCGCCAGCCGTATTCCCACCGCTGCAATGACCCTAGAAGAGATCATTCCGCTGATGGTGGCAGCCGTGCACGCGGGTAAAACGGTGGTGCGCTTGCAATCAGGGGATCCCAGCCTCTACAGCGCCATTCACGAGCAGATTGCCCGCCTTGCGGAAGCAGGCATTACCGTTGAAGTTATCCCCGGCATTAGCGCCTATCAATTGGCCGCTGCCCGCCTCAATGCCGAACTCACCCTCCCCGAATTGGTCCAGACGATTATTCTCACCCGTGCCACTGGCCGGACGCGAGTGCCACCAACGGAGGAGTTGGCCAGTCTAGCGGCACACAAGGCCAGCCTCTGCCTCTATTTGAGTGCCAATTGTGTTCAGCGTGCCCAGCGGAATCTCCTTCAGCATTATCCCCCCGAAACCTTGGTTGCTGTGGGTTACCGTTTGGGATGGCCCGATGAGCGGTTGTGGCTGGTTCCCTTGGCCGAAATGGCCGCGTTTAGTCAGCAACAGCGCTTGACGCGCACCACCCTTTATTTGATTAGCCCGGCACTGGCGGCACAGCAGCAAGGCAATTACTCCTTGCGCTCTTGTCTCTATAACCCCGAACATCCCCATCTGTTTCGCCCCCGTTAATTCTGCCTATAATGGGGGTACGTTCTAGGCAAAGGCGATGGCCAACCGGTTGAGCAAAGCACTGATCTTTTTGATTCGCTGTTATCAGCGTTGGATTTCGCCCTTATTTTTGCCCACCTGTCGCTACACGCCCACTTGCTCAGCCTATGCCGTTGAGGCGATCGCCCGCTTTGGAGCGGTCAAGGGAACCTACTTAGCCATTCGTCGTATTCTGCGCTGTCACCCCTTTGCCGTGGGCGGCTATGACCCTGTGCCCAGTCCTCCCCATCCTCACAACAACTCTGCACCCTCTTGTTAATCGCCGGGAAACCCTATAGACCCTCTACGGCGTCGGCGTAGCTATAAATTTCAATTCCCAGTGCTTCAGCAACCGGTCGAGCTCGAGGATCCACCATCGGAGAGATGACGATTTTACGGTCAATTTGGCGTTGGTGGTGCCGTGCATAAAAATTCACCTTGCGATCAAAGATATACATCCCGGCTTTGTCAATTGAAGATTTAATTTCACAGGCGATGGTTAGACCATTCTTGATGATTAGGTCTAGTTCCACCTGATCCGGACGCCCAAACACCTCGCCCTCACGGTCATAAAGGGTCAAGTTCAGCACTTCAACCCCAAAGGATTCCGTCAAGATGCCGGCCAAGGCATTCCGAAAACTCGTTTCAGATGCAATGCCCCAGCGGGCTCCTAGGGCGCCTATCGTACTCTCAAACCGTTTATCCAGCCGCCGAATTTCCGCAAGTTGCTCATACCAGCGGCGATTCTGTTCTTCCCATTTGCGATCTTGCTCGTGCCAGCGGCGGACTTGTTCCTCCCATTTGCGATCTTGCTCGTGCCAGCGGCGGACTTGTTCCTCCCATTTGCGATCTTGCTCGTGCCAGCGGCGGACTTGTTCTTCCCACTTGCGATCTTGTTCGTGCCAGCGGCGGACTTGTTCCTCCCACTTGCGATCTTGTTCGTGCCAGCGGCGGAC
>NZ_JBKBHV010000045.1:0-2948 GCF_046299635.1 Thermosynechococcus sp.
AGGAGCGATTACCGAAAAGTTTCAGCGACGGTCGGTTAACGCTTGCCTATGGCGAGTATTATCTGATTGTTTCTGAAGAAGTGCAACCGCGTCAGACTGAGAACCAAGGTCGAGTGGTTGCCTTAGACCCCGGTGTCCGCACCTTCCTCACGTTCTTTTCCGAGTCGTCCTATGGATGGCTTGGGATTGATGCCAATTTGCAGATTCAAAAGCTGTGCTTCAAGCTGGATAAACTGGTTTCCAAAATCAGCCAAGCCGCTAGTGCGCAGAAAAGACGCCTCAAGAAAGCCGCTGTTCGGATAAGAGCTAAAATCCAACACTTGGTGCAGGAGCATTTCGACATAATTCTTTTGCCATCGTTTGAAACTTCTCAAATGGTCAGCAAAAGTCGTCGAAAAATTCGCTCTAAAAGCGTCCGTCAGATGCTCACTTTGTTATTCTTTCTTGGTGTCCAAATCGTCAGGAATATCAGGGTAACGAGACTGTGGCCGATCGCCGTCCTCAACACAAGAAAAAACAACAAATGACCTACAGTTGGCCGTTGGCAGGCACCTATCAAGCCCTTAGCTCTGCATCGGTGGACTTGATTTGGCGCAAAGTGGTGAATTTGGCCGATGTGTCGTGGCATCCCTTGATTTTGCGCACAAATGTGCCCTACGGCCTCGTCCCCAAGCCGGGGTTTATTTTCCAAGCAATGACCCGTTGGATTCCCTGGCCGATTCAGATTTTTGTCGAACGTGTCTCACCGGGGAAACTGTTGAGTATCCGCATTTTGGTTCTGCCGGGGGTAGAGGAACGGGTGACCTATCGTTTAGAATCAACCGTTTGTGGGAGTCAGATTTCCTGCTCAGTGATGTTGCGGGGATGGCTTGCGCCGCTGATCTGGTCTCTGATTCGGGATTATGCGGCAGTGTTGGCCGCCCGCTTGGCGATCGCCGCTGAGAAGGAACCCCCCTCTGCTAAGCCCCCTATTGACCCCTGTTTAGGTTTTTAGACTGACGAGAGAGAATTCTATGCTCAGCGATAGCGATCGCGTTCGTGTTCTCAGTGAAGCCCTGCCCTACCTTCAAGCCTTTGCCGGGCGTACCTTTGTCGTCAAATACGGTGGCGCCGCCATGAAGGAGGAGCAGCTCAAAGATTCCGTCATTCGCGATATTGTCTTTCTCTCCTATGTTGGCATTCGCCCGGTGGTTGTCCATGGTGGTGGTCCAGAGATCAATACTTGGCTCGGCAAGCTCAACATTGAACCCCAATTCAAAAATGGGCTGCGCGTTACCGATGCCGCGACGATGGATGTAGTGGAGATGGTCTTGGTGGGTCGGGTGAACAAAGAAATTGTGACCCTCATCAATCGGGCCGGCGGGAAAGCTGTGGGGTTATGCGGCAAAGATGGCAACCTGATTCGTGCCCGCGCTCAAGGGGAAGATAGCATTGGCTTTGTCGGTGAAGTGCAGGGGGTGGACACCCGCGTGATTACGGCGCTTGTAGAGAAAGGGTATATTCCCGTTATTTCCAGTGTGGCAGCCGATGATACAGGGCAAGCCTACAACATCAATGCTGATACGGTTGCCGGCGAGATTGCCGCGGCCTTGGGGGCTGAAAAGCTGATTTTACTGACGGACACGGCAGGCATTTTGCGCGATTATCGTGACCCCAGTACCCTCATTTATCGCCTTGATATTGCCGAAGCGCGGCAACTCATTAAAGAGGGGGTTGTCTCTGGGGGCATGATTCCTAAAGTCACTTGTTGCGTGCGATCGCTCGCCCAAGGCGTGAAAGCAGCGCACATTATTGATGGTCGGGTGCCTCACGCCCTCTTACTAGAAATTTTTACCGACTCGGGCATTGGCTCAATGCTTGTTGGCTCCAATGCCGCCTACGATCGCGCCTTCATTGCTTGAACAAATTTAGCCTGCACTCCCCCCTCCTCGCGTCGCAGGTGGGGCTTCAGCGAAGCGGAGTGGCCAATAGATTAACGGTCGTAGCCCTGATATACTTATCCTATGCCAACCCAAAATGGGATCATTCGCACCGACAAATGGTACCTCGACCCAACGGCTGAGCCGCATCAATGGTTCGCTGAAACGGTCAAGGTTTAGCTTTGTCACTCGCTATCAGCAATGGCAATCAGGGACGCGCAAAAGACGGGATGAGAAACCGCAGACACTCAATCCCAAGGCTCGATGCTACCCCGTTTTGTACAAAGGACAGTGTTACAAACTTCATGGGGAAAACCAAGCCACAGTGAAAGTGTGCACGGGCAGGGATTGGGTGTGGACGACGGTGGCCATCACCTGCCGAGGGAAGCGGCATCGAGTCGAGACCAACCAGCGGTTATCTCCCTCACTCATGACCGATGGCAAGCGGTGGCATTTGTCGGTTCTCTTTGAGTGTTCTCCTGAACAGCGGCAGCCCAATACCAATGTAGTTGGCGTTGACCTCGGCCTCAACACCACAGCAACGGTTTCAGTGGTGACCTTTGACGGCACTGTAATTCACAGGGCGTTCATTCACCTTGAAAGAGACATAGACCGTCGGGACAAGCCACTGAAATCCGTATCCACTAGAGCCAAGAAAACGATGGGAAAGGGTGGAAAACTCCACAAGAGATTCTGCTCTCAAACCTATTGGAAGTGTTGTCAGATTAACCGCCACATTGCCCACCATGTCTCGAAGCGGATTGTGGCCATTCCCCAACAGTTCAATGCTCAAGCAATTGTGTTTGAGCATCTGAAGGCGTGGCGACCGAAAGGGGGCAAGCGGGGGTCAACATTGCGGCAGCGATTTCATGGCTGGCTGAAAGCGATGATTCGGCACTTCACTGCAATGAAGTGGCAAGAGGTGGGTGGTCAAACAGTTGATGTGGTGGCGGCCTACCTGAAAAGTGCCGCAGTGCTGGTGAAGCGGCAGACGACCAGCGGGAGGAATTACTCAATTTCAGCTTGTTG
>NZ_JBKBHV010000046.1:0-2787 GCF_046299635.1 Thermosynechococcus sp.
TGTCGGGCGGCCAGTGCTGAAAACGCCCCTGGAGAGGTTCTGGCGGGGGTGTCCTTCGGGACATCTAGCCAAGACTCCGTGAAGGGGGAATCTCCCGCTATACGAGAAGCGTTAGCGGGATGAGCGTCAACCCCACACCACGGACACAAGGAACGTGACCAAAAAGCGAGTACTATCGGGCGTACAGCCTACGGGTCATCTCCATTTAGGCAACTACTTAGGGGCAATTCGCCAATGGGTTGCCTGCCAAGCCGACTACGAAAACTACTTTTGTGTGGTAGATTTACACGCCATCACCGTCCCCCACAATCCGGCAGAACTCGCTGCCAATACCTATACCGTTGCGGCGCTGTACTTGGCCTGTGGCATTGATCCGGCCCATGCCACCATTTTTGTCCAATCCCACGTCAGTGCCCACGCCGAACTCACGTGGTTGCTCAATTGTATTACTCCCCTCAACTGGCTGGAGGACATGATCCAATTCAAGGAAAAAGCCGTCAAGCAAGGGGAAAATGTGGCCGTGGGTTTATTAGACTACCCGGTGCTGATGGCAGCAGATATTCTACTCTACGATGCCGACTTGGTGCCCGTCGGAGAAGATCAAAAGCAGCATTTGGAACTCACCCGCGATATTGCTGCGCGGGTGAACTACCTCTTTGCCCGCAATCAACCGCCGCTTCTCAAACTGCCAGAGCCTTTGATTGCCAAGGAAGGCGCACGGGTGATGAGTCTTACCGATGGCACTAGGAAAATGTCGAAGTCGGATCCTTCGGAACTTAGTCGCATTAACCTGTTGGACGCCCCTGATGAGATTCGCAAGAAGATCAAACGCTGCAAGACGGATTCCATTCGGGGTCTGACGTTTGATGATCCCGATCGCCCTGAAGCCCATAACCTGCTCACCCTCTATCAGGTGCTCACAGGAAAAACCAAAGAGGCAGTGGCAGCAGAATGTGCCGAGATGGGCTGGGGACAGTTTAAGCCCCTACTCACCGATGCGGTGATTGCCACCCTTGAACCGATTCGGCAGCGCTACAACGAAATTATGGCGGATCCGGGCTACCTCAAGGATCTGCTGAAACAAGGCAAAGAACAGGCCGCAAGGGTCGCCAATGCCACCCTAGAGCGGGTCAAATTAGCCCTTGGGTTTACTCTTCCATGAGGATACGGCAATGGTTCAGGGGGGCTTGGCGATCGCGTCTTGTCAATGACGAACCCCTCAATCGGGTCAGTCTGATTGTCATTATCTTGGTGGATATTTTTATCCTCATCAATGTCTTGGGCGGCCTCGGTGAAATCGCCAATTGGCCTTTGAGTCCGAATGAAGCCCACCCCTGCTATGCCCCTTGGCAAGCCTATCGCCAAGATAGAGGGAGCGATCGCGAGATTCGTTTTCTAGAGCAGCAAATTACCCTTGATTCCCCACCTCAAACCTTTGTCGAACACTTACAGGAGAGCAGCAAAGGAAGATTGGGAACAATCTCAGCCACTTGCTTTACCTATGCAGAGTATCAGGATGCTGTCAACCGCCCCCCCCATCGGGAGCGACTCAAGCAACGACAGGAAAAACACTCTCAAATTCAAACCCTTGAGGCCGCCAATGCTCGGATTCGCAAAGAGTATGATTCAACCCTATTAGAGCAGCTCGCGGGGCAACCCCCGGATCAATCGATCAACTTAGTAGAAGCCGCCAAGGCCAAAGCTACCCTTGAGGCCAATAATCGCCGCATTGCTGCTCTCAAAACTGAGATTGCCGCCCTTGAACAGGCGATTCTCGAAGAAGCTGATAGCCAAGCCTTCTTGAAATTTTTGGCAGAGGAGGCCACATTTACCCAACTTGAGAATCAGTATCAGCGCTCGCAGTTTTGGTATCCCAGCCTGCAATTTGTTCTGCAAGCGTTCTTTTTGTTACCCCTGATTGGGATTGCCCTGCTGGTGCATCGTTTTGCAGATCGCCGCCGGTATGGCCTGCTGGCGCTGATGAGTTGGCACCTCCTGGTAATCTTCTTGATTCCCCTGGTGCTGAAGATCTTTGAATTGTTGCAGGTAGGAGCACTCTTTGAATGGCTTTCTAATTTAATTTTCGACCTCTTTGGGCGGCTGGCCTTTTTGGTGAACTATGTCTATATCCTGCTGACCCCGGCAGTCGGCTTTGGCATCATCAAGGTGGCGCAGGCCCTTTTCCTGAATCCCCAGCGACAGGCGGCAGGGCGCGTTCAAAAACACCGCTGCGTCCGTTGCGGCAAACGCCTGCGGGAGGGCGATCAACACTGTCCCCACTGTGGTTATTTTCAGTGGATGCCCTGCCCCAATTGTCAGCAGCTCACCTATCGCCACCTGCCTTATTGCCGTCACTGCGGCGTTGCCTTGAAGATTTCATAACTCTTAATTGACTTCCTATTATCACGTTGCTAGGATTGCTGGGGCAAATCAAGCCTCCTTGAGATAAAGAGGGTATTACCATGAAACGTGCTCTCCACCCCCTGCTGGTTCTGATGCTTGCCGTAGCCGGTCAAGTTTTGCTCCCTTCCGAAATTGCCCTAGGACAGGCAACAAACGATTGTGGAAATCCCGGTGGTGCTGGCTATTTTGACTCAACTCTTGGCACTACCAACGATAATCTCATCTGCGGGTCAAGGAACTCTGCTCTGGCCGGTCTACAAAGAGCGATCGCTGTCGGTATTCAAAACACGCTTCAAAATGCCAATCCTGAAAATAGCGCTGTCGGTATTCAAAACATAGTTGATGGTGTCAACTCCCAAAATCACGCCTTTGGGTCTGGGAATA
>NZ_JBKBHV010000047.1:0-2447 GCF_046299635.1 Thermosynechococcus sp.
CGGGACATCTAGCCAAGACTCCGTGAAGGGGGAATCTCCCGCTATACGAGAAGCGTTAGCGGGATGAGCGTCAATTTTGGCGTTAGACCGGCAGGATCTAAGATAGGATGCTTCTGAACTGATTGGAAATACATTACCTATGGATCTCAAATCCCTGATTCGCGATGTCCCAGACTTCCCTAAGCCGGGCATTTTGTTTCGGGATTTAACAACGCTGCTACAGAATCAGGCGGGCCTGCGCTACGTTATTGACCAATTGGTGGAAAAACACGCCAACGATGGCATTCACTATGTGGCCGGCATCGAGTCCCGGGGATTTATTTTCGGCGCTCCCTTGGCCTATCGCTTGGGGGCAGGCTTTATCCCGTTGCGCAAGCCGGGGAAACTCTGTGCGCCGGTGTACTCCATTGAGTATGAGTTGGAGTATGGGCGCGATCGCCTGGAGATGCACCAAGATGCCATCGAACCGGGTCGGCGGGTGTTAATTGTCGATGACCTGATTGCCACGGGGGGCACAGCAGCAGCGGCGGCGGGTCTGATCCAACAAGCGCAAGCCCAACTCCATGGTTTTGCCTTTATTGTCGAGCTGACGGACTTAGGGGGGCGGCGAAAGCTTCCCGATGTACCGATTACCACCCTTGTAACTTATTAAGTGTGACTTAATTTTAGGACGCTACCACGTCACGCGATCGCGCAAACGTTCGAGGAGTTTTGGCCCAACCCCCGGCACGGCATCTAAATCCGCTAGGGATTGAAAGGGCTTCTGCTCGCGGGCACGGATAATTTCGGCCGCCAGCTTGGGACCTACCCCCGGCAGGGTTTGCAGTTCGGCGGCAGTGGCTGTATTCAAGTTCACCCGTGCCGTAGGCGTCTTGGCCGCATGTCTGGACGCGGGCGCCGGTCGAGTAGCAATCTTACCGCCGCAGGCGGTCAACTGTTCTTGAATGCGATCGCGAACCTGCTGCGGTAGTCCCAGCCGACTATTGCGATAGAGCCGTTCAAACTCCCGTTTATAGTGGGCTGCTACCGTGGGATGCTCAATCACCAGCAAGAATTCATCGTTACCGTGATTGGCCGCCTCTGACCAGTTGTGGGAACCCACGATCACGGTGCGATCGTCAACAACGGCGTACTTGTGATGCAGCTTATCCCCCTCTGGCAGGAGGGGGGTACCCACGGTTTGAAGGGGCTGTTGCCAGGGGCGATTGCCGGCTTCGTAGGAACACTGGCCTCGACGGGCTTGGGCGGTATTGGCCATCGCCACCCCCATCATATCGAGGGCTTCGCTAAAGTCACGGTAGATAAAGCCTGAGTCAATGAGGGCGCGAATGCTCACCCCTTGGTGGTGGCGTTCTTCGAGCACGTCGGACAATGCCTGATCGGAGAAAACAAAGAGCGCCAAATCAATTTGGCGGCGACTGCGACTCAGGGTCTGGGCGATGAGGCCGTTGGTGGTGTTCGGCCAAGGGACAGAGGCCGGGCTAGGGGAAAAGCGCACCGTCACCATGGCATCCCCCACCGCTACCCGTTGGGGAGGACGCACCGGCTTTTTGACCCCAAAGCGGCTGTTGGGCTGACCAGCGGGACCATCGCCCCACAGGAGGTTAAATTCTTCCGTAAACAGGCGGGCTACGGCGGGGCTATCAATCACCAAGAGGGAGTTGGCATTGCCCCGGGTATCGGGGCGCCCTAGGTCGCCGTGGACATCACTGGGGGTAAAGTTCGCCGTTGTGGCAATTACTTGGCGATTGTCAATCACAATAAACTTGTGATGCATCAGCAGACTGCCTTTAGAGCCATCGGCAGTGTCATCAATCCAAGGAATCTTGGCTTCGTTGAGAATTGTCTGCACGTCGCGATCGCTCAATTCGGCAGGACTGAGTTGGCCATCGCCGTCGGTATCCACCAGCGCTTTCCACTCGTTATAGCGCTCCCGCATCCTGGCATCCATGGCACTCACTTGAGCGGCACTGTAGGTTGCCCAAGGAGCAGTGTAAGTATTCTCCATCACCACCCGCACCCGTACCCCTGCCCGCTGCTGGGCGGCCAGAGCCTTGGCTAGATTCGGCAGGCGAAACTCCTGCACCGCCACATCAATGGTCTGCTGCGCCTTGGCAATCTGCGCAATCATGATTGCCTCAAGGTCTTCCCCTTCACGGGTATAGGGGCGATAGGGTTCTGGGTAACGGTGGGCTTGGGAGTGATTCATGTGGACTTTAATCTGGGGATGCTGAGGCAGCGGGTCGAGGGAGGGGCGAATTAACAGGGGCGATCGCCATTGGCTGAGCATCGCAGCCGCAATCAATAGCCCCAGCAGAAACAGCAGCAGATACACTCCATGGCGCCGCCAGCGCAACTTTTGCCAAAACACGCTACCTGAAAAGTGCCGCAGTGCTGGTGAAGCGGCAGACGACCAGCGGGAGGAATTACTCAATTTCAGCTTGTTG
>NZ_JBKBHV010000048.1:0-2353 GCF_046299635.1 Thermosynechococcus sp.
TACGTGGTGCCCCTGATCTTGGTGGGGGTGTTTAGTGGGGCATTGCAAAAGCTACTGGCGCTGCGGCGGTGGTCACGCTGGATCACGACGTTGAGCGGCGTATTTCTGATTGCCTTTGGGGTCATTGCGTTGGCCATTCGGTTGTAGCGATCGCGCGCCTTCGGATTTTTTTTGCAAGCACCTCTGGACAAAAATATTCTCTCAGCTTGGCAATTTTCTCAAATCTTCTCTCCTCAAGGCTTTGAGGAATTTCTAACAGATTTAGAGGTGCTTGAATTTTCCCGAAACAGGCTTCCAAAGAGAGTTTGGCCAACCATACCACCGCCGATCTAAAAATTTTACACAAACAAAAAAATCATCTCCTCTAGGTGCTTGAAAATGATCTGTGCTATAGTGCTTCTAGAGCACCTTTCAGAGGGGCGGAGTGCTGGGACTTGCTCCCAGCCGAATCAATGGAAACGCTTTCTCCGACCAATTACTTGCAATTGTTGCTTCTACGTGCTGGGACTTGCTCCCAGCCGAATCAATGGAAACGTTCGATTCGATCAAAGGCATCGAACCAACGGCGAGTGCTGGGACTTGCTCCCAGCCGAATCAATGGAAACGAACTCATGGGGAGATTTAGAACAAAACACCCTTCCAGGTGCTGGGACTTGCTCCCAGCCGAATCAATGGAAACGATCCCAAAAGGCCGAGCATTTCTAGATATAGCTCGTGCTGGGACTTGCTCCCAGCCGAATCAATGGAAACTTTCAGTTACACGATTTCTGTTGTAGGTTAGAAGGTGCTGGGACTTGCTCCCAGCCGAATCAATGGAAACGAATTCAGGCCGCCTACTTCAGATTTGTTTTTATGGTGTGCTGGGACTTGCTCCCAGCCGAATCAATGGAAACTCAAATGTAATAATCTGCGGAATACCTCTGGCTGTGCTGGGACTTGCTCCCAGCCGAATCAATGGAAACTTGACAAAGGGGGGCTGTTAGACTTGCTTGCTTGTGCTGGGACTTGCTCCCAGCCGAATCAATGGAAACGGGTTTCGTTGGGAAGTATGCATAAAATAAAAAACGTGCTGGGACTTGCTCCCAGCCGAATCAATGGAAACCTTCCTAATCTGGAGGCGATTTGGGAGTTCGTACGTGCTGGGACTTGCTCCCAGCCGAATCAATGGAAACTTGTATAACTTCATCATTGCCTGCAAACACTGGTCGTGCTGGGACTTGCTCCCAGCCGAATCAATGGAAACCCTCGCCCAGAAACCCAAAATACTGCTTGTTCAGATGTGCTGGGACTTGCTCCCAGCCGAATCAATGGAAACTTAAGAGAGCAGAAGCATAAACTGCCTCTTTGCGCGTGCTGGGACTTGCTCCCAGCCGAATCAATGGAAACGGGGTTGCTTGCAACCCTCTCCCGCACTTCTGCCGTGCTGGGACTTGCTCCCAGCCGAATCAATGGAAACTCACTCATAGGCAAGTAAACTAGACTTTTCGGCTAGTGCTGGGACTTGCTCCCAGCCGAATCAATGGAAACTGACGCCGTGGTATCAAATTAATCGCCCGTTAGCAGGTGCTGGGACTTGCTCCCAGCCGAATCAATGGAAACGCGGAGGAAAAAGGGCATAACGCCCAGAGAAATCAAGTGCTGGGACTTGCTCCCAGCCGAATCAATGGAAACCTTGGAGGAGTAGATGGATTTGCGGCAACTCCGCGTGCTGGGACTTGCTCCCAGCCGAATCAATGGAAACTTCAGGGGTAGGCTCTGCAGGTACAACAGGCTCTGCAGGTGCTGGGACTTGCTCCCAGCCGAATCAATGGAAACGTAGATAAATTCTTCAATGTTTGGAGAAAACAGGAGTGCTGGGACTTGCTCCCAGCCGAATCAATGGAAACTCGTATGCCAGTTCATACAACAAATCGACAGGGGTGTGCTGGGACTTGCTCCCAGCCGAATCAATGGAAACATTTTCCGCTTTTTTCACTGCGGCAAGTCTGACGAGTGCTGGGACTTGCTCCCAGCCGAATCAATGGAAACAACCGTTCTCTGTCCCTCCCGAAACTTGGTAAAAAGTGCTGGGACTTGCTCCCAGCCGAATCAATGGAAACCTGTCGTAGTTATCGAAGATCCCCGTTGGCTCCATGTGCTGGGACTTGCTCCCAGCCGAATCAATGGAAACTCCACGAGATAAGACTCGTTGAGGAGTTTTTCAATGTGCTGGGACTTGCTCCCAGCCGAATCAATGGAAACTCCCTGCTGAGGAAGGGTTCTGCGTCGGCCAATTCGTGCTGGGAGCCTTTCCCAGCCGAATCAATGGAAACCTCAGGGTCGGATGAGCACAATGGGGGTTTGCTCGTCGGCA
>NZ_JBKBHV010000049.1:0-2256 GCF_046299635.1 Thermosynechococcus sp.
GGCGCAAGCCCGACGTGGATGATACTTACCGTGCCGATGATCGCTATGGTCCTAAGCCGAGCTATGGAGGAATAGTGCCGCCGGGGCAAATGGGTCAGCAAATTATTGGCATGCCGAATCTCACTCGGAATACTGCTGATAGTGGCAACAAGCGGGAAGGATTAGGTTTAGATGGCTACTGGGAGCGGCGGGCACGCCAAGAGGGCTTGCGCATCATTGTGGGTGAGCGTCTGGAGCTGGGCAAACCGCTAGACCCACCCGCAGGGGATCCTGCTGACCCCAACCGTCGCAACGAGTTTTATCAGCACCGCACGCTGCGGGACGATTTGGCGGCAGTTCAGGCAACGGCCGTTTACCACTACAAGGCAAATGGAACAGAGATCAACTCTTCAATTCCCGATCCCTTTACCGATCCTTATCCGGGTCAGGATCAAGGGGGGTATGAACCCATTGCTTGCCTTGCCACAACCCACCACCACGGCACGCCGCAGACAGTGCTGCGCAGCATTATGTTTAATCAGTACAGCGGCATTCAAGGTTTGCCCTCTGATTTCAAATTCTTTGATTTCTTCACAGGGCGAGGCACCAACGGTTGGGAATTTGCACCGCCGGAATTCGATAGCCCGGAGATGCGGCAAGCAATGCGAAACCTTGTCGCCTATGCGAGTGATGGCGTATATGGAGCTTTCCCGCCCAAACAAGAAACCGGCGGAACGCAGATTCACCCCGACCCATCGAAAACCCGTGCCGGGAACTTCTCTAACCTAGCCCGCGCGCTCTTGCTTTGGGAAAATAGCAGCAGATTGAGGGATCTTAGCTTGGCGGATCAAAGTACGATACACACGGCAGGTTGCATGTTGGGGATGCTGGCGCATAGTGTGAAGACGCTTCGACAAGACTTGAACTTGATAACTCCCACTCTCAAGCCGCAACTGGATAGGCTGGAGGATGCTATCTCTGAGTTAAACGAGTACTCGAGTGTTCCTCCTCCTCCAGATTTCTTGACCAACGGTGAAGTCATCCCCCCTTCCGAAAGCGATACAACTCCCAGCATTCGCATCTATCGTAAAGGTTTTTCTGACCCACTTGCCTATCGCGGGGGCTATTTGGATCCCAATGCTTACATCACTGCCCTAATTTCCAGAGACGGATGGAGGCAGCGCCCTCTTCAAGAGACCAATTCGGATGTTAATGCCCGCCTAGCTCGGCTCATTGCCCTCAAAGAGCAGGTAGAGTATGACCTTAATCCAGATGGGTACAACTGTGGGATTCCCAATTTGTATCCCAATTTGAAGAAGGTTTTTTGCTTAGGAAAAGACCGCCGGGGTTTTGTGATTGGTGCGGATTTCGATGTACCTGCTCCTAATGCGACAGTGACTGTGAAGGTTGAGGATGCGCCCGGCTACAACTTTGACGTGCGTGAGTCGGATAGAGGTAGTTATGTCTATGTGACCGGCGTAGGGCAGATGATCTTGAGAGACCTTCGGAAGGATGAAACAACGGGCAAAGTGCTCACAGTAACTTTGGAAAACCCCGCCGGAGGTAATGCACTACAAAGGAGAATTCAAGCAGGTGCCTCGGCTTCAATCATGGAAACAGGTACCATTACGCGTGACGCTAGCTTTGATCCGAATAACAACTCCACAGTGACGATTACGTACCGTTTAACCCCTTCCCTTAAGACTTTCCTTAACAAAGAAGATGTTATTCAGATTCGTCGTCCAACCACTGGGTCAGGGCCGAACTTGGGTCGGTTGGAAGGCTGCTTTAAGGTTGTGGAGAAAGGGCCTGAAGGCACAGTAGCAGAAGCAACAGTCAAAAAAATCAATCCCGAAGAAATCGATCCCGAACTATGCAGTGTCTCTGGTACGCTAGACATCATTCGTGAAGGCTACACAATAGTTGTCCTCTCACGGAAAGGGCAAGACGCACTCACTCGAGGCACATTCAACACTGTGATCAAATACCCGGCTCTGCGGGCGATCTTCAATCCACCGGAAGGACCAGCTGTGAATCCGAGTAGTATTGCGGCAAGTCCACGTGCCAATCCAAGTGCGTTCCTTACCCCGACTGAGGCCGCTAGTGGCATCCTTGTGAACAATATCCGCTATCCGAACCGCCTGAATCAAATCATTGGCTTTGATGGCAATGCTTACAATGTGGCCTTCCTCGACAACACGCTCTTTAACGGTCGGGAAGAGATGGCCGTGCGGGAGATGGATATTGACCTTGACCTGCTGCGGCGCACACCAATCG
>NZ_JBKBHV010000050.1:0-1513 GCF_046299635.1 Thermosynechococcus sp.
CCTTAGGGTCCCGGCTAACTGGCGGATGATTTACATTGCCGCCAAAACCTGGGGCTTCCGGCGGACAGGTTTCTCACCTGTCTTCGCTGCTACTCATGCCAGGATTCTCACTTCCCTGCAGTCCATCCCACCTTACGGTGAGACTTCAGCCCACAGGGAACGCTCCCCTACCGCTCGCTTACGCGAGCCCGCAGCTTCGGTACCGGGCTTGAGCCCCGCTAAATTTTCGGCGCACGGCCGCTCGGCCGGTCAGCTGTTACGCACTGTTTAAAGGATGGCTGCCTCTAAGCCAACCTCCCAGCTGTCTTAGCAGCCGCACATCCTTCCCCACTTAGCCCGGAGTTTGGGACCTTAGCTGGCGGTCTGGGCTGTTTCCCTCTTGTCCTCCGGAGCTTATCCCCCGGGGACTGACTGCCCTACTACCTTTCCCGGCATTCGGAGTTTGGCAGGGTTCGGTACCCCTTTCGAGGCCCTAGCCCAACCAGTGGCTCTACCTCCGGGAAGGACCGTAGGACGCTAGGCGTCGACCTATTTCGGGGAGAACGAGCTATCACGGAACGCGATTGGCTTTTCACCGCTACCCACACCTCATCGGACGGTTTTGCAGCACCGACCCGTTCGGGCCTCCAGACGGCGTTACCCGTCCTTCACCCTGGGCATGGGTAGATCGTTCCGCTTCGCGTCTGCCCCCAGCGACTTAACGCCCTATTCGGACTCGCTTTCGCTCCGGCTTCGCCTGACGGCTTAACCTCGCCGCTGAGGACAACTCCCTGGCTCATTCTGCAAAAGGCACGCAGTCGGGCCATAAAGACCCTTCCACTGGCTTGTGGATCCGGGGTTTCAGGTTCTATTTCACTCCCCTTCCGGGGTTCTTTTCACCTTTCCCTCGCGGTACTATGCGCTATCGGTCTGCCCGTAGTACTTAGCCTTGGAGGGAGGTCCCCCCTGATTCCCACGACCTTCCACGGGGGCCGTGGTACTTGGGATCATACACCCGGGAGACTGCTCACCTTTCGCCTACGGGGCTTTCACCCTCTATGGCGGAGCGTTCCAGCTCACTTCGGCTAGGTGGCAGTTTTGTAACTCCCTGAGAGGTTGGCAGCCCTCTCCGTGTATGTCCCACAACCCTATGCGGGCTAAGGCTGCCACCATGGCACCCGCATAGTTTGGGCTGGTCCCCTTTCGCTCGCCGCTACTCGGGGAGTCTCGTTTGATTTCCTTTCCTGGGACTACTAGAAGGTTTTACTTCGTCCCGTATCGGCTCCGCTTACGCGGATGACAGGGCTCAACACCCTGCCGGGTTTCCCCATTCGGGCATCCGGGCCTCAACGGCTTTTTGCGCCTCCACCCGGCTTATCGCAGCTTAGCACGCCCTTCATCCCCTCGGGCAGCCAAGGCATCCACCCCGGACCCTTACTAACTTGCACACCTACAAGGAAGGAAAACCTATTCAGTTGCCAAGATAACGTGGAGATGGTGGGACTTGAACCCACGACCTCCTGCTTGCAAAGCA
>NZ_JBKBHV010000051.1:0-1459 GCF_046299635.1 Thermosynechococcus sp.
CGTTAGGCTAGCTCACAGCATCAGAGGTAGAAAACTACTGGCGGTGCCTTTGAAAGCCACGTGCTCAACGCCTTACGGGATCAGAGGTAGAGGCACACTGCCCTTATTTCATAGCAATACCAAAATATAGGTGCTCAACGCCTTACGGCATCAGAGGTAGAGGCACAAACATCGCCAGAGATTTTACAACAACTGGCGAAAGAGTGCTCAACGCCTTACGGCATCAGAGGTAGAGGCACGCTAATAACGTAAAAATCTTTAAGCCATACTTGAGCGTGCTCAACGCCTTACGGCATCAGAGGTAGAGGCACCGGCGCGCTTCGCGCGGCCTTGACTGCCCTTCGGTGTGCTCAACGCCTTACGGCATCAGAGGTAGAGGCACGTTTTTTCTTGCCAGTTAGGGTAGCTTCTAGGAATTGTGCTCAACGCCTTACGGCATCAGAGGTAGAGGCACTGGAAACGAAGCTAGAAACTGGGCTTGAAAAAGATGAGTGCTCAACGCCTTACGGCATCAGAGGTAGAGGCACCTAATAAACGGCATATTCGTCATCGGACAAGATTAAAGTGCTCAACGCCTTACGGCATCAGAGGTAGAGGCACAAGTTCTACTCTGCACGAATAATCTTTTAAGGACTGGTGCTCAACGCCTTACGGCATCAGAGGTAGAGGCACGAGTTAGCTCTTTAGGGAAAATGCGTAAATGGCTAGTGCTCAACGCCTTACGGCATCAGAGGTAGAGGCACTCACCGGGAGTGGATATGAAAACATTGATCATTAGAGTGCTCAACGCCTTACGGCATCAGAGGTAGAGGCACATCCCCTACAGATAACTCCAATTCTCTCAGCGCTAAGTGCTCAACGCCTTACGGCATCAGAGGTAGAGGCACACTTTCGTCAGTGGCAACTAGAGCAGTTCGATGCGTGCTCAACGCCTTACGGCATCAGAGGTAGAGGCACAGTACAGGAATACTATCTATTACTGTCCATATTTGTGCTCAACGCCTTACGGCATCAGAGGTAGAGGCACACGATTAAAGACATTTCTAATCGCCCCATATGCGGGTGCTCAACGCCTTACGGCATCAGAGGTAGAGGCACAGGACGACTGGCTTGTACAATGGAAAATACGAAAGTGCTCAACGCCTTACGGCATCAGAGGTAGAGGCACACAGGAGACACCTGAGCACCCGGAACAGCCGCGAGAAGTGCTCAACGCCTTACGGCATCAGAGGTAGAGGCACCCAGCGCGGGGCGACGAAGGTCTCAGCTAGATCCGCGTGCTCAACGCCTTACGGCATCAGAGGTAGAGGCACTCATTTATTTCGGTAAATTCTTTTCTGCATAAGAGTGCTCAACGCCTTACGGCATCAGAGGTAGAGGCACATCAGCCATCCTGATAGGCAGATCACTTTCGCCAAGTGCTCAACGCCTTACGGCATCAGAGGTAGAGGCACATACA
>NZ_JBKBHV010000052.1:0-1352 GCF_046299635.1 Thermosynechococcus sp.
AAGTGCTGGGAGCCTTTCCCAGCCGAATCAATGGAAACTTCGAGTTAAGCGGCTGGTATCTATTTCAATACGTGTGCTGGGAGCCTTTCCCAGCCGAATCAATGGAAACTTTTAGAGGACGGGTACAGTTACCTGCCCGTCAAGTGCTGGGAGCCTTTCCCAGCCGAATCAATGGAAACTGAGTTCCAGCTACACTCAATTTATTGCCCACGAGTGCTGGGAGCCTTTCCCAGCCGAATCAATGGAAACGCTAAACGATAAGGTCACAGAAGGAGTATCGTGCTGGGAGCCTTTCCCAGCCGAATCAATGGAAACTTCGCCTCTAGGGCTTTTTTATATTCCTCAACTTGTGTGCTGGGAGCCTTTCCCAGCCGAATCAATGGAAACCTGGAGATTTCTCCAGCAAATGTAACTTTTGGTTGGTGCTGGGAGCCTTTCCCAGCCGAATCAATGGAAACTAATAAGCTAGCAGGAGCGTTGGGGTTTTTTGCGAGTGCTGGGAGCCTTTCCCAGCCGAATCAATGGAAACCAAACTAACCAAAGCTGGGTTTGCTGATGCAGCAGAAGTGCTGGGAGCCTTTCCCAGCCGAATCAATGGAAACTTACTTGCTACTGCCGCGCGTACAGATTCGTGCGCGTGCTGGGAGCCTTTCCCAGCCGAATCAATGGAAACTGCGTTTATGAGCTGATACTCAATCAGCAGTCGGCGTGCTGGGAGCCTTTCCCAGCCGAATCAATGGAAACAGAGGAAATCGAGGGTGCTCTCGCTAATGGTGTACTGTGCTGGGAGCCTTTCCCAGCCGAATCAATGGAAACTGCATTGATCACATACAAAGATCTCGACGATGTCGTGCTGGGAGCCTTTCCCAGCCGAATCAATGGAAACCGAAAAAGGCATTAATAGAACATCCCCAACCTTGTGCTGGGAGCCTTTCCCAGCCGAATCAATGGAAACTTGGGGTTAGCCCCCACCGCTTTTCGCACTAACCAAGTGCTGGGAGCCTTTCCCAGCCGAATCAATGGAAACTTCTTCGCCACCGCTTCACGCACCGCAGAATAGCGAGTGCTGGGAGCCTTTCCCAGCCGAATCAATGGAAACTCAACCCAGTTTTTAACATTTGAGCGGTAATTTTTTGTGCTGGGAGCCTTTCCCAGCCGAATCAATGGAAACGGGTTATTCCAGATGCTCCGCAGGAATTCAAACTGTGCTGGGAGCCTTTCCCAGCCGAATCAATGGAAACTAGCGGCATGTTTTGGTTATGTGCCGCCCAGCCAGTGCTGGGAGCCTTTCCCAGCCGAATCAATGGAAACCTCAGGGTCGGATGAGCACAATGGGGGTTTGCTCGTCGGCA
>NZ_JBKBHV010000054.1:0-1229 GCF_046299635.1 Thermosynechococcus sp.
TTACGGCCGCCGTTTACTGGGACTTCAATCAAGAGCTTGCACCCCATCATTTAATCTTCCAGCACCGGGCAGGCGTCACACCCTATACGTCCACTTTCGTGTTTGCAGAGTGCTGTGTTTTTATTAAACAGTCGCAGCGGCCTGGTTTCTGCGGCTGCCAACCGCTCAGGGAGCAAGTCCCATCACCGTCAGCAGCGTACCTTCTCCCGAAGTTACGGTACCATTTTGCCTAGTTCCTTCAGCAGAGTTCTCTCAAGCGCTTTGGTCTACTCGACCTGACCACCTGTGTCGGTTTCGGGTACGATTCCTGTGTAACTGAAGCTTAGAGACTTTTCCTGGAAGCATGGTATCAGCCACTTCACTGTACAAGTACAGCTTGCTATCGACTCTCAGCATAGAGCACCCCGGATTTGCCTAAGATGCATGCCTACGGTCTTCCACCTGGACAACCAACGCCAGGCTGACTTAACCTTCTCCGTCCTCTCATCGCATTACACAGAAGTATTGGAATATTAACCAATTTCCCATCGACTACGCCTCTCGGCCTCGCCTTAGGGGTCGACTCACCCAGCCCCGATTAACGTTGGACTGGAACCCTTGGTCTTTCAGCGAACGGGTTTTTCACCCGTTTTGTCGTTACTCACGTCAGCATTCGCACTTCTGATACCTCCAGCATACTTCTCAATACACCTTCATCGGCTTACAGAACGCTCCCCTACCACTTGACTAATGTCAAATCCGCAGCTTCGGCACATAGTTTTAGCCCCGTTACATCTTCCGCGCAGGCCGACTCGACTAGTGAGCTATTACGCTTTCTTTAAAGGGTGGCTGCTTCTAAGCCAACCTCCTAGCTGTCTCCCGGATAGTACTCATTGGTATTCGGAGTTTGCATCGGTTTGGTAAGTCGGGATGACCCCCTAGCCGAAACAGTGCTCTACCCCCAATGGTATTCGTCCGAGGCGCTACCTAAATAGCTTTCGGGGAGAACCAGCTATCACCAGGCTTGATTAGCCTTTCACCCCTATCCACAAGTCATCCCCTGGCTTTTCAACGACAGTGGGTTCGGTCCTCCAGTTAGTGTTACCCAACCTTCAACCTGCTCATGGATAGATCACCTGGTTTCGGGTCGTCATACGTCGAACTTAGCGCCCTGTTCAGACTCGCTTTCGCTGCGCCTACACCTAACGGCTTAAGCTTGCTCGACACATGAAGTCGCTGCCCCAGTATAC
>NZ_JBKBHV010000055.1:0-1231 GCF_046299635.1 Thermosynechococcus sp.
GATCTCTAGCATAAACGAACGATGTCTCCTTGAAAGTTTCCATTAGTTTCCATTAGTTTCCATTGATTCGGCTGGGAGCAAGTCCCAGCACCAACTAGCTAATGACCCTGCGTGGGAAGTGCGGTACCAGTTTCCATTGATTCGGCTGGGAGCAAGTCCCAGCACATTTCGACAGAGCAATCAAAAAAGCACTAAGCTAGTTGTTTCCATTGATTCGGCTGGGAGCAAGTCCCAGCACAGCCGACAGAGTCGCACTAGTCTTTTCTGATGGCCAAGTTTCCATTGATTCGGCTGGGAGCAAGTCCCAGCACTAGCAACCTACGATAGTATAGATTTCAACCATAAGTTTCCATTGATTCGGCTGGGAGCAAGTCCCAGCACCGCTACGGACACTCAGAAAATTAGCGGTGGATCCGTTTCCATTGATTCGGCTGGGAGCAAGTCCCAGCACGATCCTTTTGAAGGGGTTTCTCTTTACCCAGCAGTTGTTTCCATTGATTCGGCTGGGAGCAAGTCCCAGCACTAAGGAGGTTCAGGCCGCTATCTCGGCGGCTGAGGCAGAGAAGATCCGCCAAACGGCAGCAAAAGCCTATAAGCTGTGGGGGGTCGAGCCGGTTCTTGCGGCCTCCCCTGAGGAGGAGGCTCCATGGAGTCCTCCTTTTGGGCCTCATTTGAAAGTGATTTGGGTGCCCATCACACGAGTTCGCGGATACTACTACTTCCGAGTCCCCCACTGGGGACTGGGACTTAGAGAGTCGCTAGCGTTAGATTGGAGCTCCCTTCGCTGGGAAAAGGGGCTCCGTAACGAGTTGTTAATTAGGTTTCAAGACGGGAAAAGGCTGAGGCTTCTGGGCCACAGTCTTCCTAATCTGGAGGCGATTTGGGAGTTCGTACGCCAAGGACTTTCCTTGCCGGTCGGTTTTGAAGTCGCTAAGACGGAAAGGGGAGAATCTTTAACCCCCTTGACTTTGAAGGTCAGAAAACTCGAATTCTGGATGGGAAGATCTGGCCGACCCCTCTGGTGGTCTTGGTGGCCGCCTCTCTAGACCCGTGCTCCTCTCCAGCACGAGCACGTACGGGCAGCAATACTTGAACACAAACCCGGTTCGCAAAACCAAGTTTGCTTCTCGCGAGGTCCTGTAAACGGTTTTTTCGCCCTCGCGGAACTTGGTGAAAACTTCTCGCGGGATTTTTTTTAAGACGGGCACTCGTATCCCGTGAAGGTCTACCC
>NZ_JBKBHV010000057.1:0-1154 GCF_046299635.1 Thermosynechococcus sp.
ATCAAGCCCGGAGATAGCTGGTTCTCCCCGAAATGACTTTAGGGTCAGCCTCAGGTGCTGACTGGGGCCTGTAGAGCACTGATAGGGCTAGGGGGCCCACCAGCCTACCAAACCCTGTCAAACTCCGAAGGGTCCCAGGTGGAGCCTGGGAGTGAGGGCGCGAGCGATAACGTCCGTGTCCGAGCGCGGGAACAACCGAGACCGCCAGCTAAGGTCCCGAAGTCTGGGCTAAGTGGGAAAGGATGTGGCGTTGCTGAGACAGCCAGGAGGTTGGCTTAGAAGCAGCCATCCTTTAAAGAGTGCGTAATAGCTCACTGGTCGAGTGACGCTGCGCCGAAAATGATCGGGGCTTAAGCCCAGCGCCGAAGCTGCGGGTCTGGGGGCAACCCTCAGGCGGTAGGGGAGCGTTCCCGATGCCAACGAAGGTCGTCCGCGAGGGCGGCTGGAGGTAAGGGAAGTGCGAATGCCGGCATGAGTAACGATAAACAGGGTGAGAATCCCTGTCGCCGTAAGCCCAAGGGTTCCTACGCAATGGTCGTCAGCGTAGGGTTAGGCGGGGCCTAAGGTGAGGCCGAGAGGCGTAGCCGAAGGGCAGCCGGTTAATATTCCGGCCCTTCCCATGGGTGCGATGGGGGGACGCTTTAGGCTAGGGGGACCGGAGCCATGGACGAGCCCGGCCAGAAGCGCAGGGTGGGGGGTAGGCAAATCCGCCTCCCGTGGGCTCTGCGTGGTGGGGAAGCCCGTGAGGGTGACAACCCCCCGAAGCCAGGGAGCCGAGAAAAGCCTCTAAGCACAACCCATGGGAACCCGTACCGGAAACCGACACAGGTGGGCGGGTGCGAGAGCACTCAGGCGCGCGGGATAACCCTCGCCAAGGAACTCTGCAAGTTAGCCCCGTAACTTCGGGAGAAGGGGTGCTCCCTGTTGGTGCCGCGTGCGGTGCTGATGGGGAGCCGCAGTGAACAGGCTCTGGCGACTGTTTACCAAAAACACAGCTCTCTGCGAACTCGTAAGAGGAGGTATAGGGAGCGACGCTTGCCCGGTGCCGGAAGGTCAAGGGGAGGGGTGCAAGCCCTGAACCGAAGCCCCGGTGAACGGCGGCCGTAACTATAACGGTCCTAAGGTAGCGAAATTCCTTGTCGGGTAAGTTCCGA
>NZ_JBKBHV010000059.1:0-992 GCF_046299635.1 Thermosynechococcus sp.
GCCATCCTTGAAAGAGTGCGTAATAGCTCACTGGTCAAGTGATTCCGCGCCGACAATGTAGCGGGGCTCAAGTACACCGCCGAAGTTGTGGCATTCAAATATTAGCTAAGCCCTTGTGGTTCAGGCGTTTGGATGGGTAGGGGAGCGTCGTGTGGGCAGTGAAGTGGCGGTGTGAACCAGCGGTGGAGCCTACACGAGTGAGAATGCAGGCATGAGTAGCGAATCACGTGTGAGAAACACGTGCTCCGAAAGACCAAGGGTTCCAGGGTCAAGCTAATCTTCCCTGGGTAAGTCGGGACCTAAGGCGAGGCCGACAGGCGTAGTCGATGGACAACGGGTTGATATTCCCGTACCGGCGAAGTTGCGCCCATGACGAACCTGGTGATGCTAACCACCCGAAGCTCATCGGACCGGACCCTTCGGGGCGAGGCTGGTGGGTGGAGCGTGGGACCCGAGCTGGTAGTAGTCAAGCGATGGGGTGACACAGGAAGGTAGCCCAACCACAGCGATGGTTGTCTGTGGGCAAGCGTGTAGGACGTGGTGTAGGCAAATCCGCACCATCCACTTCAGTGTGGAGTCTGAGACGTGACGCGGAGCCGTATGGCGAAGTGGGTGATCCTATGCTGTCGAGAAAAACCTCTAGCGAGCAACGAGCCGCCCGTACCCCAAACCGACACAGGTGATCAGGTAGAGAATACTAAGGCGATCGAGAGAATTATGGTTAAGGAACTCGGCAAAATGCCCCCGTAACTTCGGGAGAAGGGGGGCCCGGATCGTGAACCCACTTGCTGGGGGAAGCGTGAAGGGCCGCAGAGACCAGGGGAAAGCGACTGTTTACTAAAAACACAGGTCCGTGCGAAGTCGCAAGACGATGTATACGGACTGACTCCTGCCCGGTGCTGGAAGGTTAAGAGGACCGGTTAGCCGCAAGGCGAAGCTGAGAATTCAAGCCCCAGTAAACGGCGGTGGTAACTATAACCATCCTAAGGTAG
>NZ_JBKBHV010000060.1:0-948 GCF_046299635.1 Thermosynechococcus sp.
GCTCCTCCGTGCTGGGAGCCTTTCCCAGCCGAATCAATGGAAACTTAGGGAAATACAGGCTATTAATGCCTATACAAAGTGCTGGGAGCCTTTCCCAGCCGAATCAATGGAAACTCGGCTGTGACGACCATACGGTCGCCAGCCCATAGCGTGCTGGGAGCCTTTCCCAGCCGAATCAATGGAAACTTAAGACAGGTAGGCAAAGCAGTACTTAACCAGTTTTGTGCTGGGAGCCTTTCCCAGCCGAATCAATGGAAACTAATGGCTTCCGACATAGTAAGATCGGTATCCAGGTGCTGGGAGCCTTTCCCAGCCGAATCAATGGAAACGAACTACATTACGAGCATTTCAATCTGAGTTCCAGCGTGCTGGGAGCCTTTCCCAGCCGAATCAATGGAAACATCTTTAACACCTGCTTTGGGCTTACATCTTTGTTCGTGCTGGGAGCCTTTCCCAGCCGAATCAATGGAAACCATTCAGATTATCTAGCTTGTTGCGCAATGCTTTGCGTGCTGGGAGCCTTTCCCAGCCGAATCAATGGAAACCCATTAGCGAAAGTACCCTTGATTTCCTCATGGAAGTGTGCTGGGAGCCTTTCCCAGCCGAATCAATGGAAACAAGGACTAACTTGAGGAAATTGAAGTTGGATACAAGTGCTGGGAGCCTTTCCCAGCCGAATCAATGGAAACTTAGGGTTCAGCGCGATCGCTCGCCGAACCTGAGGATGTGCTGGGAGCCTTTCCCAGCCGAATCAATGGAAACCTCGTTATGGATAGCTACAACAAAAGTGTAGCTTGGGGGTGCTGGGAGCCTTTCCCAGCCGAATCAATGGAAACGATAAAGCCCTCTATCGGGATGGGATAGAGGATAAAGTGCTGGGAGCCTTTCCCAGCCGAATCAATGGAAACCTCAGGGTCGGATGAGCACAATGGGGGTTTGCTCGTCGGC
>NZ_JBKBHV010000061.1:0-942 GCF_046299635.1 Thermosynechococcus sp.
CCTGATGAGGCGTTAGTTTCCATTTAATCGGCTGGGGACAAGCCCCAGCACTTCCCCAAGACTCACACATCTTGAACGATTTCCAAGAGTTTCCATTTAATCGGCTGGGGACAAGCCCCAGCACGTGTGGCGCGCAATATTAACACGCCACCAGAAATGTTTCCATTTAATCGGCTGGGGACAAGCCCCAGCACCAATAATCCGCATTGGCTAGTTAGAGCCGAGGTGGCGTTTCCATTTAATCGGCTGGGGACAAGCCCCAGCACACGACGATTACGACAAATACCTCGGAGACCTACACGTTTCCATTTAATCGGCTGGGGACAAGCCCCAGCACACTTTTTCGACGAGAATGTTTAAGGTAGATTCTTCCAAGGTTTCCATTTAATCGGCTGGGGACAAGCCCCAGCACTTCCGCCCCTCCCTGCCGGTGGTAAAGAACAACATGTTTCCATTTAATCGGCTGGGGACAAGCCCCAGCACTTTCATACTCTCTAAACATCCCCCCAATGTTAATTTGTTTCCATTTAATCGGCTGGGGACAAGCCCCAGCACAGGTCGAATAAGTTGGAATATTGCCAAAGCCCTAATGTTTCCATTTAATCGGCTGGGGACAAGCCCCAGCACGTCTAATATTATCCTGCAAAGGTATTGACAGTGATATGTTTCCATTTAATCGGCTGGGGACAAGCCCCAGCACTTTCGGATGTGCGCGCAGCGGTGGCAGAGAATCCGGTTTCCATTTAATCGGCTGGGGACAAGCCCCAGCACTCAAGAGCATTAGGTTTAGATCCTTCAATTGCAGAGGTTTCCATTTAATCGGCTGGGGACAAGCCCCAGCACTCCCGACCATCCCTATGGTCGGGGAAGAAGAGAGGTTTCCATTTAATCGGCTGGGGACAAGCCCCAGCACTTTAGATACGGGATACCATTAGCTGCACT
>NZ_JBKBHV010000062.1:0-896 GCF_046299635.1 Thermosynechococcus sp.
TTACCACGGGGGAGTACCTCTTCTGGGAAGACAAAGTTTTCATGGGGTTGGTCTTGAGGTGCCATCCAAGCACGGATGCCCTCGTTCAACAACAGGTTCTTCGTGTAGAACGTCTCAAACTCAGGGTCCTCCGCTGCCCGAATCTCCTGCGAAATAAAGTCATAAGACCGCAGGTTCAGCGCTAGACCCACCACGCCAATCGCACTCATCCACAGCCCTGTCACCGGCACAAACAACATGAAAAAGTGCAACCAGCGCTTGTTCGAGAAGGCAATCCCAAAAATTTGGCTCCAAAACCGGTTCGCCGTCACCATCGAGTAGGTCTCTTCCGCTTGGGTTGGCGTAAAGGCGCGGAAGGTGCTCGCCGAGTCTCCATCTTGGAAGAGGGTGTTCTCCACCGTTGCACCGTGAATGGCACACAACAGCGCACCCCCCAGCACACCAGCCACCCCCATCATGTGGAAGGGGTTCAACGTCCAGTTGTGGAACCCTTGGAAGAACAGTAGGAAGCGGAAGATGGCGGCTACCCCAAAGCTGGGGGCAAAAAACCAGCTGGATTGCCCTAAAGGATAGATCAAAAAGACGCTGACAAAGACGGCAATGGGGGCACTGAAGGCAATGGCGTTGTAGGGACGGATGCCTACCAAGCGGGCAATTTCAAACTGCCGCAGCATGAAGCCAATGAGACCAAAGGCGCCGTGGAGGGCAATAAAAGTCCACAGACCCCCCAGTTGGCACCAGCGGGTGAAGTCCCCTTGGGCTTCGGGTCCCCACAGGAGGAGGAGGGAGTGCCCCATGCTGTTGGCGGGGGTGGAAACGGCAACGGTGAGGAAGTTGCAGCCTTCGAGGTAGCTGGAGGCCAGACCGTGGGTGTACCAAGAGGTGACAAAGGTGGT
>NZ_JBKBHV010000063.1:0-891 GCF_046299635.1 Thermosynechococcus sp.
GCAGGCGCTCTCCCAGCTGAGCTATAACCCCATCTTATAGCTTCGCATTTTAACCTTATGCGTCGCCTTGGTTCGTCATTCACTCAGTCATGTACCTGATGTACACTCCTTTGCTCATTCCTCAGTCGGCTCGCCTAAGCTTAAACTTCTCGCTCTAAGTCTTCTCTGGTAATTTCGTGCCAGGCAAGGCATTTTGAAGCGAAGTGTACTTAGGTACACGAGCTTTAAAATAACGCCGCATGGTGCGAAATTGGTTGGTCTGAGTAGACTCGAACTACCGACCTCACCCTTATCAGGGGTGCGCTCTAACCACCTGAGCTACAGACCAATTTTAACTGGTCTGTTTTCCTTATTGCTTCGCTGCTCACTCACTTATTCGGTCATGTACTACTTGTACACTCCCTCATTCGCTCGCTCTGCGGCTCGCACTAAGCAAAACATCCTGCGTTAAACTCACATTTAACGTTAAAACCGTTTGCTCTATCTCATGCAATCAATTATCTGTGTGAACACTTATGAATCGTTCTATATAGGTAAGGAGGTGATCCAACCGCAGGTTCCCCTACGGCTACCTTGTTACGACTTCACCCCAGTCATGAATCACAAAGTGGTAAGCGCCCTCCCGAAGGTTAAGCTACCTACTTCTTTTGCAACCCACTCCCATGGTGTGACGGGCGGTGTGTACAAGACCCGGGAACGTATTCACCGCGACATTCTGATTCACGATTACTAGCGATTCCGACTTCACGCAGTCGAGTTGCAGACTGCGATCCGGACTACGACTGGCTTTATGGGATTGGCTCCCCCTCGCGGGTTGGCAACCCTTTGTACCAGCCATTGTATGACGTGTGTAGCCCCACCTATAAGGGCCATGAGGACTTGACGTCATCC
>NZ_JBKBHV010000064.1:0-796 GCF_046299635.1 Thermosynechococcus sp.
GAGGATGTTCTACGTGTGCTGGGGCTTGTCCCCAGCCGATTAAATGGAAACGCTGCAAGAGAGCCTCATTAATTTTTTGATTTTTGTGCTGGGGCTTGTCCCCAGCCGATTAAATGGAAACTGGCAGGGTTCGCCGCGACCAGTGCGCGGATGATATGTGCTGGGGCTTGTCCCCAGCCGATTAAATGGAAACAGTACGGGATCTCAGAAACAATTTTTTGTTGCTTTAGTGCTGGGGCTTGTCCCCAGCCGATTAAATGGAAACTCGAAGGAGGCTACTACATGTTTGACTACAGCATGTGCTGGGGCTTGTCCCCAGCCGATTAAATGGAAACGAGCTGTCGTTTGCCAGCCGTTCTAAGAAATGCGCGTGCTGGGGCTTGTCCCCAGCCGATTAAATGGAAACCCACTTGTGGGGGCATCCCTAAATGGACTAGGTAGTGTGCTGGGGCTTGTCCCCAGCCGATTAAATGGAAACAGAATGCGTGGGATCGGTACCACGCGTCGCTCCAAGTGCTGGGGCTTGTCCCCAGCCGATTAAATGGAAACTTCACGACCTAGGGCTTTTTGTAGGTCGTGTTTAAGTGCTGGGGCTTGTCCCCAGCCGATTAAATGGAAACGAATCCAGTTGGAAAACCGATAAGCAACCTGTGATGTGCTGGGGCTTGTCCCCAGCCGATTAAATGGAAACGCTAACTGGGCGAGGATCTCCGATGTGACGTTGGGGGTGCTGGGGCTTGTCCCCAGCCGATTAAATGGAAATTCTTTTCATTCACAAAGAGGCAATAACAAAGTG
>NZ_JBKBHV010000065.1:0-790 GCF_046299635.1 Thermosynechococcus sp.
ACCCGACAAGGAATTTCGCTACCTTAGGACCGTTATAGTTACGGCCGCCGTTTACTGGGACTTCAATCAAGAGCTTGCACCCCATCATTTAATCTTCCAGCACCGGGCAGGCGTCAGACTGTATACGTCGCCTTACGGCTTCGCAGAGCCCTGTGTTTTAAGTAAACAGTCGCCACCCCCTAGTTTGTGCCCCCCACCTTCACTTGCGTAAAAGTGGGGCCTCCTTCTCGCGAACTTACGGGAGCATTTTGCCGAGTTCCTTTGATGTGGTTCTCTCAAGCGCCTTGGTATTCTCTACCAGTCCACCTGTGTCGGTTTAGGGTACGGTCTTGTGGAGGGCTATTTCCAGGAACCTCTAAGCGGCCCTTCCAATCCGATAAGGAAGAACAACCGTCGAGATCCGTCACTTCCTTCTGGCCACGGAATATTAACCGTGTTCCCATCGACTACGCCTTTCGGCCTCGCCTTAGGGGCCGGCTTACCCTGCTCAGATTAGCTTTAAGCAGGAACCCTTGGACTTTCGGCGAGGGGGTCTCTCACCCCCTTTGTCGCTACTCATGTCAACATTCTCGCTTCTGATCTCTCCACCAGTTGCCTTACGGCCTGGCTTCACAGAAAGAACATTGTCTCCGTAACACCCGCCCCATTGCTGGTTTGGCGTTAAAGAGACAGCGTTCTATATCACAGAACGCTCCGCTACCACGCATATTGCTATGCATCCTGAGCTTCGGCTCGTGGCTTGAGCCCCGTTACATCTTCGCCGCAGGACAGCTTGTCTAGACCAGTGAGC
>NZ_JBKBHV010000066.1:0-755 GCF_046299635.1 Thermosynechococcus sp.
TGTACAACCCGCTTTGTTTCCATTGATTCGGCTGGGAGCAAGTCCCAGCACGAGGAATTCACGGAAGACGCAGACGACCAAGTGGTGTTTCCATTGATTCGGCTGGGAGCAAGTCCCAGCACATCTCTAGATCGGTAGAGACAGTCCATAGAGTCAAGTTTCCATTGATTCGGCTGGGAGCAAGTCCCAGCACTTTGTGGGAATTTTTGGAGACCTCATGGCAACCCAGTTTCCATTGATTCGGCTGGGAGCAAGTCCCAGCACTTTAGGCTATTCCCAGCCATTCTGCGAGGAGGTGTTTCCATTGATTCGGCTGGGAGCAAGTCCCAGCACAGACGGTAGCGAAGAATGCTTCCGTCACTTTTACGAGTTTCCATTGATTCGGCTGGGAGCAAGTCCCAGCACACAGTTATTGATCCTGTTTCTGGACAAGAAACAAGTTTCCATTGATTCGGCTGGGAGCAAGTCCCAGCACGGGGAAGCTATATTGTTTTGATAGTACTCCTTAAAAGTTTCCATTGATTCGGCTGGGAGCAAGTCCCAGCACGTTATACAACAACAATTTGCTTCCTAAAGAAGCAGTGTTTCCATTGATTCGGCTGGGAGCAAGTCCCAGCACGACAACACTCTCTTGTATAATATAGCTGCCGATGCGTTTCCATTGATTCGGCTGGGAGCAAGTCCCAGCACAAAAGTACTTTATCAATCTAGAAGATTACATGTTTCCATTGATTCGGCTGGGAGCAAGTCCCAGC
>NZ_JBKBHV010000067.1:0-706 GCF_046299635.1 Thermosynechococcus sp.
GCGGATCAGAATGCCGCGGTGAATACGTTCCCGGGCCTTGTACACACCGCCCGTCACACCATGGGAGTTTGTTGCACCAGAAGTAGGTAGTCTAACCGCAAGGAGGACGCTTACCACGGTGTGGCCGATGACTGGGGTGAAGTCGTAACAAGGTAGCCGTAGGGGAACCTGCGGCTGGATCACCTCCTTAACGAAAGATTGGTGACCGGTAAGAATCCACAACAAGTTGTTCTTCGAAGATGTATCTGAGGGTCTGTAGCTCAGTTGGTTAGAGCACACGCTTGATAAGCGTGGGGTCACAAGTTCAAGTCTTGTCAGACCCACCACTACTGACGAAGTGATGAATAATCACAAGCTGCTAGATAAAAAGATATGTCGTTCATTATGATTAAAGCTGGGGACTTAGCTTAGTTGGTAGAGCGCCTGCTTTGCACGCAGGAGGTCAGGAGTTCGACTCTCCTAGTCTCCACCATAGATTATAGAACTTAGTAAGTTAAAGCTTATTAACTTCTGTGATTTATCACAGTTTCCTGACCTGACGAAGGCTGGAAAAATCATTAACAGAATATATTTGAGTTGAAATAATTTGTTCATACTCGTTTTTAAGATCGACATTAACAGTGATTTATTACTGGATGATGGAGATTAAAGAAATGAGTTACTAGCGAAATTAACTGAATCAAGCGTTTTGGTATGTGAATTGAAT
>NZ_JBKBHV010000068.1:0-671 GCF_046299635.1 Thermosynechococcus sp.
CTGTACATGCCAAGGCATCCACCAAATGCTCTTACCTCACGCTTGAGAATCCACACCATCAACGACAGGCCTGCATAAAGCCCGCGCTGGGATAGGTGCGGAAGATAATCTCAGCCAGATATACATCTGTAAGTGTCGCACCACTCCGCACGTCCGTAGACCTGCGGCGTCATGCGCCACGGCATCGATTAAAAACCCATTCACAATGTCAAAGACGGCGATCGAAATCGCCTGACCGGCATGAAGCCGGATCCGCTTTCGTTTCATCCTGGAGAGAAGTGCGCTGGTGGAGCCTATCGGGATCGAACCGATGACCCCCTGCTTGCAAAGCAGGTGCTCTCCCAGCTGAGCTAAGGCCCCGTCAGTGCGCAATGAGTGGTGGGCCTGAGAAGATTCGAACTTCTGACCTCACCCTTATCAGGGGTGCGCTCTAACCGACTGAGCTACAGGCCCACACCTCACCCGAACGGCCATGAGGCCGCGGAGGGCGTGAGCCAGCTCAGGCGTTTCGCCTGCACGAGCCAAGGCCCGCGCGGCGATCTCCAGTGATGAAAGGACATGAGGACGACGGCAGTGTTCTTTGGAATGGACGAAGCACTTCCGGGAGCAAGTCCCGGCGCTTTCGGCCGTATCCTTAGAAAGGAGGTGATCCAGCCGCAGGTTCCCCTACG
>NZ_JBKBHV010000069.1:0-665 GCF_046299635.1 Thermosynechococcus sp.
CCTCCCTTGGGTGGGTGGGCGGACTGTTGATTGCCTATCCTGGCTAAAGCCTCACCGCGCGCAGTCTCAGCGCATTGCCGATGACGCTGACCGAGGAGAGCGCCATTGCGAGCGCCGCAAGGGCAGGCGAGAGAAGCCAGCCGAAGACGGGATAAAGCAGGCCAGCCGCCACGGGGATGCCAAGGGCGTTGTAGCCGAAGGCGAAAACGAGGTTTTGGCGGATGTTGCCCATCACCGCGCGGGACAGACGCCGTGCGCGCACGATGCCTTGCAGATCACCGCCCAGCAGCGTGACGCCGGCGCTCTCGATGGCGACGTCCGAACCCGCCCCCATGGCGACGCCGACATCGGCTGCGGCGAGGGCAGGGGCATCGTTGACGCCATCCCCCGCCATGGCGACGATCCGACCCTGCGAACGAAGCTGTTGAACCACAGACGCCTTATCCTGCGGCAAAACCTCCGCCTGGACTTCGTCGATGCCGAGGCGCCGCGCGACCGCTTCGGCCGTCGTCCGGTTGTCCCCGGTCATCATCACCAGCCGCAGACCGGCCGCTTTCAGCGCGAGGATCGCAGCCGGCGTGGTGGCCTTGATGGGATCGGCGATGCCGATGACCCCGGCCGCCTTTCCGTCGATCGCCACGAATATGGCGGTGGCGCCGTCGTGG
>NZ_JBKBHV010000070.1:0-653 GCF_046299635.1 Thermosynechococcus sp.
TGTCTTCAGCGTGTCGGTCGGCTCACCCCGCGCCGCGGGTGCATCGGGGAACCGGCCCCCGAGGGAAGGGTCGGCGGCAAAGGCCACGTCGACGGCCGCACAGATCCGATCGATCACCTCAAGATTGGGCAGTTCTTCGCCGCCGCCGATATTGTAGGTTTCGCCCACCCGTCCCCGCTCGATGACAAGCTCGATGCCGCGACAATGATCGGACACGTGGAGCCAGTCGCGCAGGTTCATGCCGTCGCCATAGATTGGCAACTGCCGGCCGTGCAGGCAGTTGATCAGGAACAGCGGGATCAGCTTTTCGGGAAACTGGTAGGGGCCGTAGTTGTTCGAGCAATTGCTCGTGGTCACCTGCAGCCCATAGGTGTGATGGTAGGCCCGGACGAGGTGATCTGACGCCGCCTTGGAAGCCGAATAGGGCGAGTTGGGGGCATAGGGCGTGGTCTCGCTGAACGCGGGATCGTTCGGCCCGAGCGAGCCGAAAACCTCGTCGGTGGAAACATGATGGAACCGGTGCGGCTGGCCGCTTCCGCTGTCGAGCCACGCCTTGCGCGCCGCTTTCAGCAAGCTGTGAGTGCCGACGATGTTGGTGTCGATGAAAGCGTCGGGCCCGGTGATCGACCGATCGACATGGCTTTCGGCCGCGA
>NZ_JBKBHV010000071.1:0-635 GCF_046299635.1 Thermosynechococcus sp.
AGCCTGTATTTCCCTAACAGCCATCACAAACTATCCAAAATTTCTATAGAGGAAACATTATTTATTACAGTAATAACCCTATCCTTGTTCTTGATATCGGAGGATAGTATCTGTCTAACCCTGATTAGCCTATTCCTGCTTAAGGCTTCTAAAAATCCTGATTCCTGCGCATAACTATCCACTATATCGAGATACTCATTATCATCTGCAAATCGTAGACAGGTTAGAATTATAAACATTCTGAAAGTAGTCAAATTTAGTTCGTTTAGAATATCCCAATCTTTAGATATCGTTAGCTCCATAACATATCTGACATTGGATGGATTGAAATCCATCACTATTATCGAAAACTTTAGAAGGGATAGACAGATAATTAAGTCTCTCACAGCCTCTTTGCTTAAGGATACAACATCCAAAAGCTGCATCAACGGACTGGCAACATAGTATAGAGAAGGTTCGTCCTCTAAGCTATTCATTATCTTTTGTTTGATATCGTGCAATACTAGACTGTAGCCAAAATCATCTCCATAAAACTTTATAAGTTTATACACTTCAGCTACTATATCGCTATGAGCGACATATTCATCGCTCATCTCATTAATTTTTTTAAGAATAACATCCGCAAACATTTATCT
>NZ_JBKBHV010000072.1:0-620 GCF_046299635.1 Thermosynechococcus sp.
AGCAGCCACCCTTTAAAGAAAGCGTAATAGCTCACTAGTCGAGTCGGCCTGCGCGGAAGATGTAACGGGGCTCAAACTAGGAGCCGAAGCTGCGGATTTAATTGTTTCAATTAAGTGGTAGGGGAGCATTGTGTAAGCCTGTGAAGGTGTGTTGTAAAGCATGCTGGAGGTATCACAAGAGCGAATGCTGACGTGAGTAACGACAATGCGAGTGAAAAGCTCGCACGCCGGAAGACCAAGGGTTCCAGTCCAACGTTAATCGGGGCTGGGTGAGTCGACCCCTAAGGCGAGGCCGAAAGGCGTAGTCGATGGGAAATCGGTTAATATTCCGATACTTGTTTATGATGCGATGGAGGGACGGAGAAGGTTATGCCAGCTTGGCGATGGTTGTCCAAGTGGAAGGATGTAGTTAGGTTTAGTAGGCAAATCCGCTAGACTATTAATGAGATCTGATAGCAAGCTGTACTTGTACAGCGAAGTGGCAAATACCCTGCTTCCAGGAAAAGCTTCTAAGCGATAGTCATAAACAAATCGTACCCTAAACCGACACAGGTGGTCAGGTAGAGAATACCAAGGCGCTTGAGAGAACTCTGCTGAAGGAACTAGGCAAAATGGTACCG
>NZ_JBKBHV010000074.1:0-233 GCF_046299635.1 Thermosynechococcus sp.
GTACATTCCGCAGAATTGTAATTGATAATACCGCGAGAACAATCAAGCTCAACTTTAAAAGGATCTCTCCCTCGAAACTCTTGAGCAAATGCAATATTAGAACCTAAACACAAAAAATTCAAAGAAACAAGAAAAAGAACGAAAGAACGAGAAAAACCAAACAGCAATATTTTGGTTTTGACCAGCGCTTTATCCATTAACCATCACCTTCAGTTTGGTTGCTAATTAAAGCT
>NZ_JBKBHV010000074.1:243-615 GCF_046299635.1 Thermosynechococcus sp.
TCCCCTGTCAATCCTGTGAAGGTGAAGGCTGAAGGCTAACCCCATAACCCCAATCTTTCATCCATACAAATTCCTACCTGAAAAGGAAAAGTGCCACAGCGCTTCGGGACATCTAGCCAAGACTCCGTGAAGGGGGAAAAAGTTATCCAGTATACATCCAGCAAAGTTATATCTTTCAACTTATCAAGAAGTTTCACTTCTCTGCTTTTCTGCAATTATTTGCAAAGTCTGGCGTGTTGTTTGCTGTATTATAAATTGTTGAACTATTTCCTTGTTCTTAGAATATAACCCAAGTTGTAATACTCCTAAAGGCAGTGAAACAAATTCAAGCAGTTGCTTAATGAAAGAAGGATTAGCTTCTTCCAAGAGTCG
>NZ_JBKBHV010000075.1:0-597 GCF_046299635.1 Thermosynechococcus sp.
ATGCTTACCCGACAAGGAATTTCGCTACCTTAGGCATCCCTTCTTGGGACGGACCGTATCTTAACCTACGGGCTTTTTACCCTTCGGCCCCTTGCGTACGGTCTCTGAGGATCCCCGAGAGGACTTCATCAAGGGTGTATTTTCTTTGTTTTCCACCCTTGTTCATCTCCATGGCTAACTTTACCAACCTTTCAAAACCTTCCTTTGTTGTGTGTTCTTTTCTTTCCAAGGCCTCCACTATCTCCTTAAACCTAAGGAAGTCTTCCCATTTTTTGGAAAGAAGCTTGTACTTCTGGAAGAAGGGTATTACCTTCTCCTTCAAGTGCCTTCTGTTGGAGACGGTGTATACGAGCACATCGGGATTATCTGCTTTTGGATGTATCCTCCCGCAGTTCAAAACCCTCTGAAAGAGCTTTAGAATAACCTCATTATCCTTATGCTGGTATACGTTAAACTCGGGGTCTATAACCCATCCGAACTTGGCAGTTGGAACTCTTTTTATGGATACGCTGAAGGACCCTTCTCCGTCTGCAAAGCCTGCTAAGTAATACCTTAGCTCTCTTCCCTTTCTTGGAAGCCTTTCAAAGTTTTCAAGGT
>NZ_JBKBHV010000076.1:0-583 GCF_046299635.1 Thermosynechococcus sp.
ACTTACCCGGCAAGGCATTTGGCTACCTTAAGAGGGTCAGAGTTACCCCCGGCCTTCAGCGGCGCTTCGCCCGGTTGTACCCGGGGTTCACGTACCGCCAGTGGCCAGGATTCAGCCCCCGTACACACCCTTACGGGCTCGCGGGGACCTATGTTTTTGTTAAACAGTCAGGTCCCCCTTGCCACTGCGATCTGCGGCCCCTGGGGTGTACCCAAAGGCCGCAGACACCCCTTCTCCCGAAGTTACGGGGCCAATTTGCCGAGTTCCCTGGCCCGGGGTCACCCGAGCCGCCTTGGGCTTTCCACCCAGGAACACCTGCGTCGGTTCTCGGTACGGACGCGGGGGCTCGTTCCCCGCCTCCTTTTCACGGGCCCCAGGAGTCAGGCGGACCGGGGAAACCCCCGGCTATTCCCGCCTTCGGCCAGTTCTCGCCATTACGGCACTCCCCGGCCTTCAACGGTTAAACGAGACGGCAGTCCCGCCCGCCCTATCCCGAGGCGTCGGAGGCGGGGCCTGCGTTGCCGCAAACCTACCCCCGCGGCACGGGAATTTTAACCCTTTTCCCTTTCGGCAGGCGCCAATT
>NZ_JBKBHV010000077.1:0-558 GCF_046299635.1 Thermosynechococcus sp.
AGCCTTGCCACCTTAAATTGAGCTTTCTTCCAGTTAGCAGACCCAGGCTGTTTCCGCTTTAGTCTGCGTTGCAGCAATTTAAGCTTGCGTTGCAGATTCACGAAAAACTTGGGACGCTCTAGTTGAAGCCCATCTGAGGTGGATAAGAAATATTCCAGTCCAACATCTACTCCAACCACATGACCCGCCAACGGCGGTTCTGGAATGGCAATGTCAGCCTGAAAAATAAGCATGACGTAATAGCCAGAGGCTCGTTTGACAACCCTAGCTTGTTTGAGTACAAACCCATCTGGGTATGGCCGTGACTGGTGAATAGCAATCCACCCTAAGTTTGGCAACTTGACCGCCCCGTTTTTCAGAGGAGCCTTGCCCAACTGTGGGAATAAGAAGGATCGCATTCGACCGGGCTAAACCCAGCCCCTAACTCTTTACGGCGCTCAAACGCTTGTTCTAATCGCCGCAAAACCTGTTGCAATACCTAGGCATTAACCGAAGCTAGGTGAGGGTTGCGACGCTTCGCTTCAGTTAACCGTTGGCACTGCACCTTGAAATCAGGGT
>NZ_JBKBHV010000078.1:0-554 GCF_046299635.1 Thermosynechococcus sp.
GGCATTAACCGAAGCTAGGTGAGGGTTGCGACGCTTCGCTTCAGTTAACCGTTGGCACTGCACCTTGAAATCAGGGTACGGTGCGTCCGCTGGGATGATGTACTCCCTATGCAGAGAGCAGGCATTGACTGAACACTTCCGAGAAGCAATCCAGTCTTTGCGCTCCTTTAGCGCATAATTCCAAACCTGGCGACAAACCTCCAGATAGTGGTCGATCTGTTCTGCTTGTTGCTTGGTCGGTTTTAGCTTGTACTCATACGTCATGGTTATCATGGTGAAATGATAACAACATTTAGTCGCTTGTGATGTCATCATCCTTAAGCATAACTTGAAGACTGTTTCGAGTCGCCTGATTCGTAAGGAGTTTGCAGAACATCTAAGTAAAGTCTATCGTGGTAAACCTGTTTTCTGGAGTCGTTCATACTGCATAATTTCCTGTGGTGGAGCACCTCTTTCCGTCGTTGTCCAGTATATTCAGCAACAAGCTGAAATTGAGTAATTCCTCCCGCTGGTCGTCTGCCGCTTCACCAGCACTGCGGCACTTTTCAGGTAGA
>NZ_JBKBHV010000079.1:0-543 GCF_046299635.1 Thermosynechococcus sp.
TCCCAGCACTACAGGATAAAGCTCTCCAAACCAAAGTCAGGGTTGTTTCCATTGATTCGGCTGGGAAAGGCTCCCAGCACTCTAGAGGGTAGAGATAAGGAGCTAATCGAGCAGGGTTTCCATTGATTCGGCTGGGAAAGGCTCCCAGCACACCACCTGTTGAAAAGGACTTAGAGTTGTATAAGTTTCCATTGATTCGGCTGGGAAAGGCTCCCAGCACGGAATTGGTGCAACAAAGACAAGCTATTTTAGACGAGTTTCCATTGATTCGGCTGGGAAAGGCTCCCAGCACAATAAGAATTCGGACATACGTTTGCCCACATCGCCCGTTTCCATTGATTCGGCTGGGAAAGGCTCCCAGCACTATCTGCCTCAGGATGGTAATAACAATCCTGATAAGTTTCCATTGATTCGGCTGGGAAAGGCTCCCAGCACTAAGTCATATTCGGTATGGAATCTGCAAATGTTAGGTCGTTTCCATTGATTCGGCTGGGAAAGGCTCCCAGCACTTTGATAGTAGTTATCTGGAATCATAAGAAGTAA
>NZ_JBKBHV010000080.1:0-538 GCF_046299635.1 Thermosynechococcus sp.
CTGGAGCGCAGTAAAAATGTTGGTTTGGTTAAGTTTGTTATGAACTGGATTACTTCTGCCTACGAATTAATGATTAAAGAGTTTTCTACAGAGCTGGATGGGTTATTGGTATCGGTTATTCTGCATGTACTCGATAATGAGGATATGTGTATAAGGGAAATCGGTAAGAAATTTATTGATTCCAGAATTAACGCTTTGTCTCTTATCTAAGACTGCTATAATGGTACTAAATACGCGCCCGTAGCTCAGCGGATAGAGCACTCGCCTTCTAAGCGATTGGTCGTTGGTTCGAGTCCAACCGGGCGCGTTATACTATCAGGCTAATAGAGGAACTTGCATGTATAGGAAGTCAGGATTTCCCATTTCCCTGACAACTATGGCATGCTTGCCGTCGTACAGCTCTTTATTGGAAATGGCAAGCCATAACGACCCTTTCATTTTTGCAATGCCTTTATAAAAACGAGAAATGTTCAGTCGGATATCGTATTCCCCATTAACCTGCGCAGATAGATATAGGGGAGGCATCTCTTTATGCTCG
>NZ_JBKBHV010000081.1:0-529 GCF_046299635.1 Thermosynechococcus sp.
GAGAACTTGATCCCATCGCCAATAGATATAATACTGATAGAGGTCAGAAGATTAAATTTGCAGCTAAGGTTGGGAACACGTTAGGAAACCTAGTCTATGCTGGTTCCTTGGCAGGTTTAGGTAGCATTGGGGAAATCGCCATAAGCAAAGGACTTGGAGCCTTAAAGGATAGATTGGATGAGGACGATGAGCATAGTAAGAAGAGTATCCTACAGAAGATTCTGGGCACAAAGGGCAACAGCTAAGGCATCGAGTTCATGATGCGAGGAATTGCAGGGTATATGGAATCTGCCCTTGATATATTCCTGAATATCTTCTTTCTTCTTATTTCCTTTTCCTAATAAGGATTTACGGACTGCGGTAGGGGATATAGCTAGACATTGGACATTGCGCATTAAGGCATAGGCTTCCACAGCCCCTGATAGTTGATCCATTATTCTGCCATTCATCGCCCTAAGTACTGTTGATTCATAGGCAATAATTTCAGCAGATAGATTATTAAGATACTCGTATAGTCTGGCAATCTTAT
>NZ_JBKBHV010000082.1:0-514 GCF_046299635.1 Thermosynechococcus sp.
GTCAACCCCAGCATGCGCAGCACCTCCTCGCGATTCAGCGTGGTGAACCGATACAACATGATTCTCGTGATTAACTCTATTATGACCTCCCGCTTCTCGACGGCTTTACCCTGAGCACTCTGTGCGAGAAATTTGGCTGCTTTTGGCATCTCTGCTCTGGATAACGTCATCAGCTTCATCAACGCTAGACTCAAGGGCAACTGCTCTGGTGACCCAAGTTCGTTCAGATAGACCCGCCGCAGGCGATCGCTCTTTATGAGGGGAGCATAGGGGGTAATGTTTCTCTGCTCTGTCTGAGGGTCAGGGTAAATCACCACCGCCTGCCAATCAGAGAACTTATGGCGCTTGAGCCGTAAATAGAGAAAAATCTCTGCAAAGAAGCGCTCATAGAAGGTGTTGTCGCGCTGAAACTGGACTTCGCAGAAATAGACCACTCCTGAGGAGTCAGGGGGTACAAAGACGCCATCAATGCGAAAGGCGGTTTCTTTGAGTTCAATGGAGTCAAAGCGATAGC
>NZ_JBKBHV010000083.1:0-512 GCF_046299635.1 Thermosynechococcus sp.
TTCAGAAACAATCAGATAATACTCGCCATAGGCAAGCGTTAACCGACCGTCGCTGAAACTTTTCGGTAATCGCTCCTTGAACTGAGCTTTACCCAATATCGTATGATAGATTCCCGATTCACTAATTGCTGTTTTCGGGATGAAAACTGTTTGTTGCTTGTCTTTCCGACTACGAAAACGACACTCGTGTATTTTACCGGTCTGCTTAAACTTCTTCTTCGCCTCCCTGAAAGCTATATAGGCATCTTTGACGGCAATCTTTTTGATTTGGTAAGGAACAGATTTTGCCCACTCTGGCAAATTATCTATAATAATTCGAGCAACTGTCATCCATTTTGCCTTCGTTCTAGGCTCTTTTAAGTATTCAATAGTTTTGTTATAGACGTAACGACTCACACCAAACCATTGCTTAAGTAATGCTTTTTGTTCAGAGCTTAGGTAAACTCGAATCTTCCTTGATCTTCTTCCGGTAGCTTCTGAGTCCGTGCATCCTGCAACTGAAGACGTGAAGG
>NZ_JBKBHV010000084.1:0-511 GCF_046299635.1 Thermosynechococcus sp.
CATCTTTACACCTCCTTTAAAGGTTTTCACTTTATTTACATGCAAAAAAGATGCCATATCCCTTATCTTCTCAAAATGGCTTTAATAAAGGGTTTTAAGAGAGGGGGTGTAGTGCATATGTGTTGCATGTTGCAATATGTGTTGCAACATGTGGGAAGATTAGAAAATGTCCACTACCTCTATGGTATCCCAAAATAGAAGTCTAATAAATTTGGCAGGGCACGCGGCGCACACCTAAAATAAGGTATAGCCCTTGAAAGCAACGGCATAAGGAATAAACTATTAACCTTATGGTGAGAGATATAGTGAGATTTCCCCATCCGATTTTAAAGACGCCTACCAGCAAGGTGGAGGTTATAGACAAGGAGATAAAGGAGCTTATAAGGGATATGTTTGAGACCATGTACCATGCGGAGGGTGTGGGCCTTGCTGCAAACCAGATAGGTGTTGGACTCAGCATTATGGTGGTTGATACTACCCCAAAAAAGGAAAGCCCTCCCATAAAGGCAGT
>NZ_JBKBHV010000085.1:0-508 GCF_046299635.1 Thermosynechococcus sp.
GAGCAACTCCGAGGGATCCAACGCAAGAATCAGGTGTTTGCCCACCTGAATAGATCCGTCGACAGAGAAAAATCAACACTAAACGAAACTCAATTGTCATAAAACAACAACAATTTTAAGATTTATTTCGATCTTTTTTGTGCAAATTTGCCAGAATTGAGAACGATGACGAGTAACAATGAATGATGGTAAAGAGTTTAACTTTTGTTTGCATCCGTAACGCTGCAATTGCCTTGTGCAACGGTTTTTTTGCCTTAATTATCCTGTTGATTGCCCCCTTGGGATTGGCAGCAGTCATTACGACAACGCTATTAATAATTGCTAGCAGCTTTATCACAGGGGTTGTTATTGACCAAGTTTTATCACTGATACTAGGACGCTTGGTGCGGCAACAGGTGACCTATTCTTCTTCTACTGAACAGAGAACTATTCATCATTCATCAGTGTTGGTCCTCTGAAAGTGTTCGCTACCTCTGATATGGGCACGACTCTCTACCTATCGCGGCAG